>JAIBAU010000055.1 GCA_019695035.1 Caulobacteraceae bacterium
TGGTGCCTGGGGGCGGATTCGAACCACCGACACGCGGATTTTCAATCCGCTGCTCTACCAACTGAGCTACCCAGGCGCCGGGCCCGGCCGAAGCGGCCGCCGCCGAGAGAGCGGCGTCTATAGGCGAGCGGCCATGGCCTGTCCAGACGCCTCAGTCGGCTTCGAATTCGCCAGAAGGAGAAGGCTTGTCCGGGTCCTCCACCACGGGAATGGCGTAGCGCCCCGAAAACCAGCGCTGCAGATCCACGTCCGCGCACCGGCGCGAGCAAAACGGCGTGTAGCCCTCGCCAGGGGGCGCCTTTTCGCAGATGGGACAGGTCCTTTGGGTCATGCCGTCCGGATATCAGCATCGAGGCGTGATTTTCCAGCCTCGGCCCGCACGCCGAATCGCGGCCCCAGCGCCTTCACTAGAGGCTCGGCCGCGGCGGCCACCCCGGGATGGCAGACGGCCACCAGCATTGCACCCGGGTCCGCCCGCCCCGCCCGCTCCAGGTCGCGGGTGACACGATGCGCCAGGGTCTCGGTCGAGGGGGCGCCCCCATCGTCCAGCAATCGCTCCGCCAGCGGAGTCTCACGCCAGGGCTTCGCCAACTCGAGTACGCCGAACCGGCTCAACCCACCGAACACCACACCCGGCTGGTCCGGTTCGAACGCGGCCTTGGCGGCTGCGAGAATTGAAGCGTGCTCGCTCGCCTTGCCGATGAGATCGACGATCACAAGGCCGCCCGTTCCCTTCAGCCGCAGGAGCCGGGCCGCCTCCAGCAAAGCGCGGCGGTTGGCCTCCAGGATGGAATGTTTGCCGGCCCTCGCGCCGCTCCAGTCGACGTCGATCGCGACAAGCCCGCGCGTCTGTTCCACGGAGAGGTTCAGCCCGCCGGGCTGCAGGTGCTCGACAGCCAGACACTGTTCTTCAGCCAGGTCGGCGACGTGCCGCGCCTCCCAGCCCGAGCGCAGCGTAGCGCCCGGAGCCAGGCCCTGAAGCTGCGTGGGCAGGTCGGGCTGGGCGGTCAGGCGGCCAGGCGGCCCGCTTGCGGGTCGCACCATGCGGACCACGGGGCCCTTGCCGGACCGCGCCTCGGCCAGGACCTCGACCTCCAGGATCGCCCCTTCGATGACCGGCTCTCCGGCCTCGCGGGGCAGAAGCGCCGCCTGCCCCGCCCCCAGTTCCACGAAAGCTGCGCGGAACGCAGGGGCATAGGACCCGACGCGTCCGCGCCACATCTCCCCGATCCGGGGCCTTTCCGGGTCGGCGTCGCGCTCGACGAGAAGCCGTTCGGGCTTGCCGTCGAGCAGCACGACGCCGCGACGCTCGCCGGGGGAGGTGTCCAGGTAGATCGATCGCTTCACGGCCGATATCCCAAGCCGTCGAGGAGGCATCGCGTCTCGTAGAGCGGCAGGCCCACGATCGCCGTGTAGCTGCCCACAATCCCGGTCACGAAGCTCCCGGCGGCGCCCTGGACGCCGTAGGCGCCCGCCTTCCCTCGCCATTCATCTGTCGCGAGGTAGGCGTCGAGATCGGACGCGGAGAGGCGTTTGAACGCGACCCTTGCCTCGGCGACACGCGAAGCGGCCCGGCCGTCCGGCGCGACGACCGCCACGCCGGTCAGCACGCGATGATTGCGGCCGCTCATCAGATTGAGCCATTGCCGGGCCTCTTCCGCGGTTTCGGCCTTCCCCATCAGGCGGCGTCCCACCGCCACCACCGTATCGGCCGCCAACACGTACGCCCCCGGCGAGGCGGCGGCGGCCGTGGAGGCCTTTTCTCGCGCCAACCTCAACGCCAGCCGGCGCGGCGTTTCATTTGTGAGGGGTGATTCGTCTATGTTGGCGGGCCGGATCGCGTCCGGGACCAGGCCGATCTGCTTGAGCAGTTCGAGGCGGCGGGGCGAAGCGCTCGCCAGGACAAGGGGGGAACCCACCGTCACTTGAAGCGGTAAGTGATCCGCCCCTTCGTCAGGTCGTAGGGAGTCATCTCGACCAGCACCTTGTCTCCGGCCAGCACACGAATGCGATTCTTTCGCATCTTGCCCGCCGTGTGAGCGATGATCTCGTGGTCGTTTTCGAGTTTCACGCGGAAGGTCGCGTTAGGGAGCAGTTCAGAAATCACCCCCGGAAACTCGAGCAATTCTTCCTTCGCCATACGGCCTCACCTGGTTGCGGGCCCTCTCCCGCGGGAACGGAGCGCGAAATAACAGCCTTCGCGGAAATTGGGAACCGGGGGGAACGCGTCGGACCAGTCTGGTCAGCCGCGGCGTTGCAGGGCGTTCACCAAGGTGAACAGCCGCCGGGCCGTTTCGTGGTCCATGGCGACCTTGCCTTCCAGTCTCTGCTGCAAGAGCACGGCCCCGTCGTTGTGCAGCCCGCGCCGGCCCATATCGATCGCCTCGATCTGCTGGCTGGAAGCGCCGCGCACCGCCTCATAGTAACTTTCGCAGACGATCTGATAGTCCTTCAGAATGGTTCGGAACGGCGTCAACGACAGCATGTGCCGCTTGCCATAGCTGGCGCCCGTCACCTCAAGCACGAGGCGGTTTTCTTCGCAGCCGAGGACCAGCTCGTAGGGACCGGCCTCCGCGCCCTCGGGGTGGAAGCTGTTCTTTTCAATCAGGTCGAAGATGGCGACCTGGCGTTCATGCTCGATCTCGGGCGAGGCGACCCCGACGCTGCCGGGGTCCAGCGACACCCTCGAAAGGCGATGGCTGCTCACCCTCCGGCTCCCTGATGGGTCGGCTCCGCTACAGCGGGCCAAGGCTGGGAGACATCCGCCAGCACGACGTCCAGGCATTCAACTTCACAGCGCAGATCCGCGCCGCCCGCGAACTCGAAGATCACCGCGCCGCCGGGCGCCTCCCCCGCCTCGAAGGTGACGGCGAGCAGTTCGATGACGGCGCGTTTGGCCTCCCTGCGGATCTTGCGAGCCTTGACGGCCATGACCCCGCCCACCTGAACCGCGGAGCGGACCCGCTCCCGCGGGCCGCTCGATTCCCACCGAAAACGGTTCAGGGCGATGGTCAGCTGGCGCTTGCGGGCCTCGAAGGCGATGTCGCCAACCTTGCCCACGGCGTCCTGCAATGCCGCCGACAGCACTTTCAGATCGTCGGCGTCCTGCGCCAACAGCTTGAGGGGCGGCGCGCTCTGGGCCACGTCAGTGCTCCTCGCCGTCGCCCTTGATGCGCCGGACCTTGGCTCCGCAGGCGCCCAGCTTTTCCTCGAGCCGTTCGAATCCCCGGTCGAGGTGGTAGACCCGGCTGACCATTGTTTCGCCTTTGGCCGCGAGACCCGCGATGACCAGGCTGACCGATGCGCGCAGGTCGGTCGCCATGACCTCGGCGCCGACCAGCTGGTCCACGCCCGTGACCCTCGCCTCGCCCCCGTGCACGGAAATGTCCGCGCCGAGACGCGCCAGTTCGGGCGCGTGCATGAAGCGATTCTCGAAGATGGTCTCGCGGATCACGCTCTCGCCGTCAGCCATGGTCATGAGGGCCATGAACTGGGCCTGCAGGTCGGTGGCGAACCCTGGATAGACTTCGGTCGTCAGATCCACGGCCTTCAGGCGGGCCCCGTTGCGCTTGATCTCGACCCCGTCATTTGTCGCCGCCACGTCGACGCCCGCGGCGCGCATCCGGTCCCAAAGGGATTCAAGGAAGTCGAAGCGTGTCCCGGTCAGCCTGACTTCGCCGCCAGCCATGGCCACGGCCATCGCGTAGGTTCCGGTTTCGATTCGATCGGGAATGACGGACCAGGTCGCGCCATGCAGCTTGGACACACCCTCGACTATGATCGTGTCGGCTCCCGCTCCTTCCACCTTCGCCCCCATGGCGTTGAGACAGAGAGCCAGGTCCTCGATCTCGGGTTCCTGGGCCACGCGCTTCAACACGGTCCGGCCTTCGGCGAGAACCGCCGCCAGCAGGGCGTGTTCGGTCGCGCCGACCGAGACGACGGGGAACTCGATTTCGGCTCCGCGCAGACCGCGGGGGGCCTGGGCGTAGACGTAGCCCTCATGCATGTCGATGGAGGCGCCCAGCGCCGACAACGCCTGAAGATGCAGGTCCACGGGACGCGCCCCGATGGTGCAGCCGCCCGGCAACGAAACCTTGGCGTGCCCTGTCCGCGCCAGCAACGGTCCCAGGACGTTGAACGAGGCGCGCATCTGCCGCACCAGATCGTAGGGCGCGAAGGAGGACACGATTTCCGCCCCGTGCAACAGGGTTTCGGAACCCTGTTCCCCGTCCGTCTCAGTGATCTCGACCCCCAGTCGCCTCAACAGCTTGCCGAGGAAACGGGTGTCGGCCAGGCGCGGCATGTTGGTCAGCCGCAGGGGTTCGGACGTGAGCAGGCTGGCGGCCATCAGCTTGATGGCCGAATTCTTGGCGCCGCTGATCGGGATTTCGCCCTCGAGCCGCGCGCCGCCTTCGATGGCGATGCGGTCCATGCCGCTCCTTGATTGGGCCGAGGGCCGTTGGGAGAAATGGAAGCGGGTATCTAGCGCGCCGCCACGCACGCCTTCAACCGGTCATCCCCACTGGGGTGGAAGGAATTTGAGGGAGATGGTGCCGCCGCGCAGGATCGAACTGCGGACCTCAGCCTTACCAAGGATGCGCTCTACCACTGAGCTACGGCGGCAACTGAGAGGCGGGCCTGATAGCCAATCGTGCGGCTTGAGGAAAGCCCTAATTGCGCGCCTTGACGCGTCTGTCGCAGGCGGTTTGATCCGGGATCATGTCCAAGCCCGACGAAACCGCGCCGAAGCTCCCGTCAGCCAAGGCCCGCCGCGAAGCCGAGCTGGCCGCCGCCCTGCGGAACAATCTCCGCCGTCGTAAGGCGGCCAAGTCCGGCGCCCCGGGCGGAGCCGACCAGACCGATTGATGGACTCTCCCGCCGGGCGGCGCCCCCTTTCCGCCATTTCGACGATCCAATAGCGTTCGCAGCGAATTCGTCGGATCGACCATGCGCCCCCTGTTCCTTGCTCTGTTTCTGGCCGCGGCGACGCCGGCCCTGGCGAACTCTCCCACCCCGGTTGGAGGCCAGGCCCCGACCGCCTCTCCGGCCCCGTCGCCGACCCCTGCGGCGGGGAACTCCATCGTCCCGACGGCCGAGAGTTGCAGCTATCTGATCCGGCGCGAGACCAAGCTGGACAAGGACGATGCGCCTTGGTTGGTGCTGTTGAACACCACGGACCGCCTTACCCCTCCCGCCACCACCGGCCAGCTCCAGGGCGTCTATTGCGAGCGCGATTCTCTCGTGCCCGGAGAGTATGACGACCGGGTCCCGATGCAGCTGCACGTGCCGCTGTTCATCAATGCGCCCGGCGGCATGACGGTGGTCGACATCAAGGACCGTCGCTTTCAGGTACGAGCCGCGCAGGGGACCGAGCTCACGCCGGCGGTCCGATCGGCAATCTCGGCGGTAGTGCAGCGCTGGCAGGCGCGTCCCGCCTCGGCTCCCACCGCCCGCTGATCGAACCAAGAAGAAAGAACGCCCGCGCTTCGCAACGCGGGCGTTGTCCTGTCGTCAGCCAGCGCGCCTCAAGGTCCGAAGATGAAGTCGTTGGCGTCGATGGTGTTGAAGTCAGTGTGCGACAGCGTGATCGTCGAGCCGTCCGGGAACGTGATCAGGGTGTCGCCACCGCTGTCGGCGATGACCAGATCGCTGAATTCATCCGCGCTGCCGCCATAGATGCGGATGATATCGACGCCGCCCGCCCAATCCACGATTGTATCCGCCCCGGTCAAGCCAGAGCTGTAAACGAATTCGTCGGCGCCTGAGCTGCCGGCCAGGGTGTCGTTGCCGATCCCGCCGTTCAGCTTGTCGTCTGCGGTGCCACCGGTCAGAACGTCATCGCCTTCGATGCCCCACACCTCGACGGCAGCGGCGCCGCCGTAGAAGGTGTCGCCGCCCGTGCCCAGCCAGTAGCGTTCGATGCTGACGAACCAGTCGCCTGCGGCGTCGCCGGTGTCGCTGTTGCCGTCGACGTCGACCGTGATGCCCCCGGCCACCGAGCGATAACTGACCGTGTCAAAGCCGGCGCCGCCGTCAAAATCGTCGCCGCCCGCGCCGCCGTCCAGGATATCGTCGCCGTCGTCGCCGTACAGATGATCGGCGCCCGCCTGTCCGTAGAGCTTGTCGGCCCCGGCATCCCCATGGAGGGTGTCCTGGTCGGCTCCGCCCTGGAGTTTGTCGTTGTCGTCGCCGCCGTTGAGGGTGTCGTCGCCGGCTTCGCCCAGCAGGGTGTCGGCCCCGGCGCCGCCGTCGACCGTGTCGTTCTCCGTTCCGCCGTAGATCTTGTCAGCGCCATTCCAGCC
>JAIBAU010000008.1 GCA_019695035.1 Caulobacteraceae bacterium
CAGTCGCCCGTACCGCAGGCCTCCGCCCGACCGGCCGACGCGAACGCCGCCGACGCGCCGCCGCGCAGCTATGCCGACTTCTCGCGGCCAATGACCGCAGCCCCGGCCCAACCGGCGGTCGCCGCCCCGGCTGCATCCGCGGCCGCCGTGGCGGTCGATCCCAACGCCCTCGATGCTCCGCCGCGCAGCTACCGCGACTTCTCGCGCCCGATGAGCGCCCCCGCCCGGCCGGCCAGCACGGGCGGCGAGGCCCCGCGCACCTATTCCGTTCACCGCGAGTACGGCCGCCAGCCCGAGCATCCCGCCATGCCGGAGCCGGTCTATCTCGACCAGCTGGGTCCCAGCGAGGACCTCGCCGCCCCGCCCCCTCCGACCATGAGTGCGCGCGATGAACGTCGTGCGCGATCCGCCGCCGCCGACCCTGACGGGCCGGCGCCCGGCCAGTAGCCAAAGCCACGAGCAACCAGAATGGCCCGCTCCAGACTCCTCGACCTCATCGACCTCGCCCAGGAAAACTCGTCCGCCAAGCGGCGCGAGCTGCTGCGCGAGATGACCGACCTGTTCTTCTCCGCCCATGGCCCGCAGAGCGAGCCCGAGGTGGCCCTCTTCGACACCCTGCTGGTGCAGCTTTCCAACGAGATGGAGGAGGCGGTCCGCGCCGAGCTGGGGGCCCGCGTGGCGCCCGAGTCCAAGGCCCCGCGCGGCCTGGTCAAGAAGCTGGCCCAGGACTCGATCGCCGTCGCCGCGCCCATCCTGTCGACCTCCAAGGTGCTCTCCGAGGACGACCTGCTCGACGTCGTCCGCACCCAGGGCCAGGACCACCTCCGCGCGGTCTCCAAGCGCGAGGCGGTGTCCGAGGCGGTGTCCGAGGTCATCGTCGACCGGGGCGACGACCACACCCTTGGCGTGCTGCTCAATAACGAAGGGGCGAAGCTGTCCCGCGGGGCCAGCGAGAAGGCCGTCGACCGCGCCGCCCGCAACCGCGACCTGCACGAGGCGGTGATCAATCGCCGCGACCTGCCGCCGGATCTGCTGAACGAGATGTACTTCGTGGCCGAGGCCCGCCTGCGCCAGCGCATTCTCGAGCAGAACGCCCGCATCGATCCGGCCCTGCTGGAACAGGCGCTCGCCAGGGGCCGCGCTCGCGTGGCCGCCGAGGACGGCGCCCTGCCGCCCGACTACGACGAGGCGGTCGCCTACATCACCGAGCTACGCGCCGCCGGCGACCTGTCGCCCAAGGTGCTGGCCCGCTTCCTGCGCTCGGGCGGCATGACCCACTTCCTGGTGGCGCTGGGTCAGTTGGCCGACATCGACTTCCACACCGCCCGCCACATCGTCGAGAAGCGCGAGCTCGATGCTCTGGGGGTGGTCTGCAAGGCCGCCGATCTCGACCGGGCCCTGTTCCTGACCTACGTGGTGGTGCTGCTCGGTCAGGAGGGCGACGCCATGGCGCGCGCCCACGAGTACGGCAAGATGTACGCCGCCCTGCCCCGCGAGACCGCCATGCGCACCCTGCGCTTCTGGCGCCTGCGCCGGCAGGAAGGCACGCTCGCCGCCTAGGACCAGCCGCGATCGAAGTTCAGGGGAATCTTGGTGCGGGACTGGACCGGCGTCCCCCCGTAGGTGGCCGGCCGGAAGCGGAAGTTCGACGCGACCATCATGCCGGCCGCGCCATACTGGGGGGTCGGCGTGGACGACACGACCCGGCATGAGATCAGCCGCCCGTCCGTCCCGACGAGGCAGTCGAGCTGGGCCTTGCCGTTCGGGTCCCCCTGGATCCCGGCCTTGCGCAACGCGCGCATGAACAGGGATGCGTCCGGCCGCTCGGTCCGGCGGGCCGGGACGAACGCCTTGAAGGACACCGTCACTCGCAGGTCTCCCGGCCTCGACGCGCGGTAGTTGGGCGCGAGCGACAAGGCTGCCTCGCCCAGGCGCGAGCCGGACGGGTTCTCACCCAGCAGCCGGCATCCTGTGAGGGCGCCGTCGGCACTGGCGATGCACTGCAGATCGGCTGAACCCGGCGCCTCCAGGTTGGCGTCGGCGAGCTGCAAGGCGGCGACGGCGTCGGCCGGATCCGGCTCCAGCCTCATGACGGCGGTCGCTTCGTCGGCGCTTGCGTCCATGGAGAGCAACACGCCCGCGGTCGTGGCCGCCGCAACAAGACGCAATTTCATGGTGTTGCCTCCCCGGGCGCCACCTTTGCGCGCTGGCGCGGGAGGGTCAATCTCAGGAACCTCGAGCGGCGACGGCCGGTTATCTCCCGTGAACAAGCGCGGCCTGTGCGCCGCCGACAGAAGAGAGGCCGCCATGAACGAGCGCTACCGCTGGAACGAGGAACAGGAACGCCAACGCGCCCGGGAGCGCGCCCTGCGCGGGCGGGACCAGGCCCGGCGCGGCGATCTGGGCGGAGCCGACGACTATGGCGCCCCCGGCCGCGAGCCCGGCTACGGCGCCTACCGCTCGGACGAAAACCGTTCCTGGCAAGGCCGCGAGCCCTATCGCAAGGATCTGGGCGGGATCAATCATCCGGGCGACGCCCACAGCGGCAGAGGGTTGGACCCCTTGACCGGCGACCGTGGCTCGGCCGAGCAGGACCGGTCGGGCGGCGGCCGCCACCGCGGATACGGCTATGGCGACGAGGCGGTCCGGCAGCGGGGCGGCGGCTACACCGCGGGCCAGGCGGCCGGCGGCTACGCGGGCGCCAGCCGCTACGCCGAGGGCGGCTTCGAGACCCGCGCCCACGACCGCTACGATCACGAGCGCGAGCACGAGGCGCGCAGCTGGTGGCGCAAGGCGCGCGACGAGTTCCGGGCCTGGATGGGCGACCGCGAGGCCGAGCGCCGCGTGCGCATGGACCATGAGGAGTCCGAGCGTCACGGACGCCACGGCGGCGACTGGCGCGGCCATGACGACGACACCGGTTGGCGCGATCCCCTGAGCGACGCCGACCAGAACCCCCGGCGCGCGGGGCCGGGCGACGACCATCGCTACGGCGGCGGCGCCCGTGAGCACCGCCCCGGCTTCTTCCGCGACGAGGACAACGGCCGCTGGTAGGCGGCCCAGCGAGCTACATCCGCTCGCGGGTCTTGGTGAAGGTGACCTTCGGATAGCGGTCGGCGATGTAGCCGGTTTCCCAGGCCGACTTGGACAGGAACACCGGCGCATCGTCGATGTCGCGCGCCATGGCGGTCTTGTGCTTGGAGGCGAAGTCCTCGAGGTCGGCCCGCTCGCCCGCCACCCAGCGCGCCTCGGCGTACGGCGACGGCTCGAACACGCACTCCAGCGCGTACTCGTTGGCCAGACGGTCCGCCATCACCTCGAACTGCAGCTGCCCCACCGCCCCGACGATGAAGTCCGAGCCCAGTTCGGGGCGGAACAGCTGTGTCACGCCCTCTTCCGCCAGACCCTCCAGCGCCTTCTTGAGGTGCTTCGCCTTCAGCGGATCCTTGACCCGCACGCGCTGGAGGATTTCCGGGGCGAAGTTGGGCAGGCCGGCGAAACGGATCAAGCCCGACTCCGACAGGCTGTCGCCCACCCGCAGCACGCCGTGGTTGGGAATGCCGATGACATCGCCGGCGAAGGCCTCTTCCGCCAGCTCGCGGTCCGAGGCGAAGAACGTGATCGGCGCGTTGACCGACAGCTGCCGTCCGGTGTTCTGCACCTTCAGCTTCATGCCCCGTTTGAACTCGCCCGACGACAGTCGCAGCATGGCGATGCGGTCGCGGTGGTTGGGGTCCATGTTGGCCTGCACCTTGAACACGAAGCCGGTCACCTCGCGAGCGCCCGGCTCCACCGTCTCGGTCTCGCCGGCCTTCTCGGCCGTCAGCGGCTTGGGCGGCGGGGCGTTCTCGCCGATCGCGGCCAGCAGTTCGTCGACGCCGAAATGGCGAAGCGCCGAGCCGAACAGCACCGGCGTCATGTGTCCCTCGAGGAAGGACTGGCGCTCGAAAGCCGGATAGCCGCCCTGGATCAGCTCGGCCTGTTCCTCCAGTTCGGCCTTTTCGCCGTCCTGGAAGTGGGCGTCGGCCTGGGCCAGCGGCAGGGCCTCGGGATGGCCCTCGCCCTCGGCCGCCTGGCCGCCCACCAGCTTGGCGTACGGCTGGAAGGCGCCGGTCTGCAGGTTCAGCATGCCCCGGAAGCGTCCGCCGGATCCGGCCGGCCAGTACAGCGGCGCGGGGTCGAGCTGCAGCTTCGACGCGATCTCGTCCAGCAGCTCCATCGGGTCCTGGGCCTCACGGTCCATCTTGTTGATGAAGGTGACGATCGGGATGTCGCGCAGTCGGCAGACCTCGAACAGCTTCAGCGTCTGCGGCTCGATGCCCTTGGCGGCGTCCAGGACCATGATGGCCGCGTCGGCGGCGGTCAGGGTGCGATAGGTGTCCTCGGAAAAGTCCTCGTGGCCCGGGGTGTCCAGCAGGTTGAAGACCAGGCCGTCCTTCTCGAAGGTCATCACCGAGGACGACACCGAGATGCCCCGCTCGCGCTCGATCTTCATCCAGTCCGACCGCGTGCGCCGGTTCTCGCCGCGCGCCCGCACCTGGCCCGCCGCCCGGATCGACCCGCCGGCCAGCAGCAGGTGTTCGGTCAGCGTCGTCTTTCCCGCGTCGGGGTGCGAGATGATGGCGAAGGTCCGCCGGCGGGCGGCCTGCTGTGCGGGCGTGAGCTTGGACATGGGCGGGCGCGGATAGCACGAGCCCCGCCCATCTCATAGTCCGCCGGACTAGGGGGCGCCCGGCCCCGCCCCCGGATCGCCGAAGTCGAAGCGCTCCGGCTGCCGGCGCGGGGCGCCGAAGCTCCAACTGAAGCCGACGTAGACGGACTGGAAGTTCATCTCGCGCACCGAATGGTCGCGCAGTTCCGGCGTGTCGATGACCTGCTCGAAGCGCGCGGTCCCCAGCAGATCCTGGGCGGTCATCACGAACGACAGCCGATCATTGAACTTGTGGCGGTAGCCCAGGTTCAGCATGCCGCCGCCCTTCACCTCGCCCTGCGGGATCAGCCGGTCGCCCATCAGGTGTCCCGAGACCTGGACGAAGTCGTTGGGCGTGGCCTGCCAGCTCAGCTGGCCGTAGCCCTGGACCGTCCAGCCGGACCGGTCCTGGCCGCCGGGGATCGAGGCGCCGTCGATCTCCTGCCAGAAGGCGTTGCCCGTCACATTGTAGCTGAGGGTCGAGGTGAGCCTGCCGTTGGCGACCAGCTCCAGGCCGCCGCTGCGGCTCGACGCCAGGTTCTCGCGCGTGGTCAGGAAGACCCCGCCGCCCAGGTCCTCGACCACGTCGGTGACCCCGTCGCGGCTGTCGCGCCAGTAGGCGGTCAGCAGGTAGAAGGTCTGGCCCTCGCGCCGCTGCCAGGCGGCCTCGTAGCTGTCGGTGATCTGCGGCCGCAGGTCCGGGTTGCCGGCCCGCAGGTTGAAGGGGTCGAGGTAGATCACATAGGGGTTCAGGTCCTGCGGCCCCGGACGCTGGATGCGGCGGCTGTAGCTGGCCGTCAGCTGCTGGCTGTCACTGAGGTCGTAGCTGAGGTGCAGCGTCGGATAGAGGCCGAGGTAGCTGTTCTCGTCGGTGATCGCCGAGGTGACCTGGTTGATGTCGATCTGAACCGCCTCGAAGCGCAGGCCCAGTTGCGCCGTCAGGGGGCCGAGGGGCCGCTGGTAGGTGACATAGAAGGCCTGGATGTCCTGGTCGTACAGGAAGCGGTTGGTCAGGGCCGGGACCGGCGTCAACGCCCCCGGCGCCGGGCCGTTGGCGCCGCGGTTGTCGTAGTCGTTCGAGGTCCACTCGATCTCTGTTCCGGCCCGCAGGCGCCCGTCCAGCGGCATCGGCCGGTTGTAGTCGACCTTGAGCCGCCAGGTGTCGCCGGTGAAGCCCGTGCGGATGTCCTCGTAGAGATCCGGCAGGGCCGGCAGCAGGAAGTCGGTGACCGTCTGGCTGCGGCGATCCGAGGTGGTGCGCTCGTAGGACAGGTCGCCGCTCAGGTCATGCTCCGTCCCGTCGAACTGACGGCGCAGGCGGGCGAAGCCGCCGGTGTTGGAGCGCTCGAACTCGGTGTCCCCGGCGCGGGCGTAGGCCGAAACCACCGAACCCAGCAGGTCCTCGCCCTCATAGGCTTCGTCGGTGCGGCCGTCGAAGGCCATGGCCCGGCGGCGCACCTCGGCGCTGAAGCGGGTCTTGTCGTCCAGGTCGTAGTCCAGGCCGCCCCGCAGATTGTACATGTCGCCCTCGCCGTCCGAGTGCGTGCTCTGGCGGCTTTCGATGAACGAGCCGCTGCCGGTGTCGAGGCGGGCGCGATCGATGTCGACGTCGAACTCCTGCCGGTCGTGGCGCAGGCCCGCGTCGCCCGAGAGCGTCAGGGGGCCCTGCATCATCGAGCCGGAGACGCCGCCGTTGTAACGGCCGTCGGTCCCCACGTTGGCGCGCACGGTGGCGGTCCGCGGCGCGTTGCGGCGCGCCTTCTTGGTGACCAGGTTGATGACCCCGGCCGTGCCTTCCGGGCTGAAGGCGGCCGAGGGGTTGGTGATCACCTCGACCCGCTCGATCTGGTCGGCGGGCATGTTGAGCAGGGCGTCGCCGCGGCCGTCGCCGTTGAACATGCCCGACGGCTTGCCGTCGACCAGGATGGTGACGTTCTGGTCGCCGCGCAGGCTGACGTTGCCCTGCACGTCGACCTGCACGCCCGGGACGCCGCGCAGGGCGTCGGCCAGCGAGCCCGTCGTCGCCTGCAGGTCGTTGGCCAGCGAATAGCTGCGCCGGTCGATGTCGGTGCGCACCGCGTTGGGGTCGGCGGTGACGGTGACGCCCTCGACCGCGGTCGCATTCTCAGGCGGCTTGCGGCGCGTCTGGCCGTGGGCGGGCGGGTCTGCGGGCGGCGATTGGGCGAGGGCGGCGGACGGGACGAGCAGCGCGGCGGCGCTCGCCAGCAAAACAAACTTGAACTTCACGACATTCCCCTGGCGGCGCTTCCACCGCTCTGATTGCGGGGGAACTGATCGCACCCCTACGTGTCGGGCAAATGTCTTTTTCGCAATAATGGCGCGTAGCGTCGTCGCAGTCGGCGTCAGGCCGCCAGGCGACGCCAGACCTCGCGGTCGGCGGTGGCGCCGTCCAGCAGTCCGGCCTCGTTCTTGGCGTGCAGCTGCGCGATGGTCTCCACCGGCAGGGCGCAGAACCGCACCGTCACCTGCGACGAGGGACAGCCGCGGCCGGGCGAGACGAACAGGGCGGCGTTCAGTTCCGGCTGCTTCTGGGCCAGCAGCCAGGCGAGCCGGCGCGCCCGCTCGGGCTCGGCGGTCGGCAGCAGGGGCTCCTCCGAGAACAGCTCCTTGCCCAGCTGAACCACGTAGGACAGGCTGACGGCGTCGAACCGCCGCGCGTCCAGCGGCGAGGCCATGCGCGCGGGTTCGATCTTCAGCAGGGTGTCGTTCAAGAGGAAGAGCAAGGGGTGACCTTCTGTACGCCCGATTACGAGCGTGAAGACTAACCGGCCCCGCTTGCGATCCGGTTCACGGACGCGGTTAACGATTTCCGACCGGGGCGCAGGCTCCCAGCCGCCCCTATCGCCCCTTGATCCGGCCTGTCCGGTCAAGCCCCCAGGTCCGGCCGGGCGACGGTGGTCACTTCGGCGCCGTCGATCCTGTTCAACCGGCCGAAAAATCTGTCCATGGCGCCGGAAGGGCGGGTGAAATGACCGCGAATTAGCCTGATTTTCAGGCCTAACTATCTGAAAATATTTGCATCTTGATGGCGACCCTCGGATCAGGGCACGCTTCGTCCATGCCGCGGTTTCAAGCCCCGCCGCCGGACCCCTCCTCGACCGCCTCGGTGAGGAAGTGGCGGCCCTCCGCATCGTCGATCTCGACCAGCCACAGGTCGGGGTCGATGCGCGCCTGCCGCTCGACGTAGGCGTCGACCTCGCCTTCGCCGCCGGCCTGGATCGGCTGCATCCACACCCGCTCGCCGTCGCCCCGGAACGCTTCGGCGTAGAGGCGGACCGAGCGGTCGCGACGGTCGATGACCTTGACCAGAACGGTTCCGGCGCGCGCGTCGCCCTTGCGCAGCACCATGGCGAAGGCCCCGCCCAGCTCCGCGCGGCGGATCAGGGCGCCGGTCCAGACGTCGGTCGGTAGAAGCAATCGCTTAACCCTGAATGGAAACCGGACCGCAAGGCCGGCCGGCTAAGGTGGCAGGGTTCAAGGATACGGGGAAATCGGATCGATGGGCAGCGCTTCGCGCCGCGGACTGAAGACGGCGGCCGCCGTGGCGGCGGCCTGCGCCGTAGCGGCGCCCGCGGTCGCCGCCGCGGCGCATCCCTCGTCGGTCTATTACGAACGTTCGCTGATGGCCGCCGCCGGCCAGCGCTGCAACCTGTTCACCCCCTCGGTGGCCGCAGCCCTCAACGCCGGCGCCCAGCAGGCGCGCGGCGCCGCCCTGCGCTCGGGCGTGCCCCTGACCGACGTCAAGGCCGTGCGGGCGCGCGCGCTCGCAAGGGCCGCCGCCACCCCCTGCAATTCCGCCGACCTGGCGACGGCCGCCGCGCGCGTGCGCACCGCCTTCGACGCCTGGTCCAGGCTGACCAAGATGACATTCCCGGGCGAACGGGCGCCCTGGCTCGCCGACCGCTCGCAGTATCGATCGGTGCAGTGGCGGCTCAAGCAGGCCGGCCGCGCCGGCAGTGTCCCGACCACTTTCGGCATCGCCGGAAACCTCGACCGCAACGCGCTCGTCGCCGTGGCCGGCTTCAGCGGCCAGCAGCCCTATTCGGCCCGGCTGGTGATGCGGGACGAGGCGCGCGCGCCCCTGCCCTGGCTTGGCACGCCCGCCACGCGCCCGCTGCCGCCGCGGTCGGCCTCCAGCGTCATCCTCGCCGAGGGCAAGGCCCCCGCCGAAGCCGGATTGCTGACCGCCCCGGCCACCGCCGGGGTCGCCTTCCGCTTCCCGGCCCGCGCCGCCGAAGCCCTGGCCAATCTGGATCCGCGTGAGCGCTTTGCGGTCGAGTTTCTGTTCCCCGGCGATCGCGTCGTCACCGCCACCTTCGAGGTGGGCGACTTCGCCGCCGGCCGCGCCTTCCTGGCCGGCGCGGCTCCGGCGCGCGCCGGCGGGCGCTAGCGCCCCACGTTCAACGGAATGATCTCGGCCCCCTGCGGCCGTCCCTCGACGGCCGTATTCAGCAGCACGGGCAGGCGCACGGTGACGGCCGTCCCCTCGCCCTGCTGGCTTTCGATGGCCATGGAGCCGCCGTGCAGCTCGGCGAAGGCCCGCACCAGCGACAGGCCCAGGCCCGTTCCCTTAGCCCGGCCCGTCGCGTCCCCCGCCTGCTCGTAGGGTCGTCCCAGCCGGTCGAGATCCTCCGGCGCGATCCCCACCCCGGTGTCCGAGACGGCGATCTCCAGCACCCCGTCGCCTGCCCCCACCGTGACCGTCACCGAGCCTCCCGCGGGCGTGAACTTCAGCGCGTTGGACAGCAGGTTCAGGGTGATCTGCTTGATCGCCCGCTCGTCGGCCTCGACCGTCGCGGGCTCCGGCGGCAGCACGCTGCGCAGCGCCACCGCCGCCTCGTGGGCCTGCAGACGCACCAGCCGCAGCGCCGCCGAGACCGGCTCGCGCGCGTCGAAGACGGTGCGTGACAATTCGTACCGCTCGGCTTCGATCTTGGACATGTCCAGCACGTCGTTGATCAGCGCCAGCAGGTGCCCGCCGCTCTCATGGATCAGGCGCGCGTACTCCAGGTACTTGTCCGGCATCGGGCCGAACAAGCGCTGCTTCATGATGTCCGAGAAGCCGATCACCGCGTTCAGCGGCGTGCGCAGCTCGTGGCTCATGTTGGCCAGGAAGCGCGACTTGGAGGCGTTGAGGCTCTCCGCCTCGGCCCGGGCGGTCTCCAGCGCCATCTCGCGCGAGTGGCGGATGGTGCCGTCCGAGATCACCCCCGCCAGCCGCCCGTCCGGCAGGCGGCGCAGCGACAGCTCGACCCAGCGGTCGGGCGCGGCGCGGGGCGCAAAGCCGGTCTCGGCCTCCCCGCGGGTCGCGGCGCGCAGGATGGCCGTCTGCACATTGGCCCGGTCGGGATGCCAGGCGGCGGCCACCAGGCCATGGCTGAACAGGGCGTCGACCGGCACGCCCGCCGGCGCGGCCCCGAAGGCCGAGCCCAGCTTGCCCACGGCGTCGACCGTGATCACCAGATGAGGCTGGCCCGCCAGCAGGGCCTCCAGACGGGCCTGCGCCTCCTCGGCGCGCTCGGCCCGGTCGGCGCGACGGCGCATGCTCAAGGGCAAGGCCCAGGCCAGGCCGCCGATGGTGGTCAGGGCGCACAGACCCGACAGCCAGGGCGACAGGCCCGGGGGCGGGGCGGCGGCGGTGTTGGCCACCGCTGCCCAGAGCGAGGTGGCCAGCAGGACCAGCGAAAGGGCCGCCCCGCCCGAAACCAGCTTGCGGTTGTCCAGCGTCAGCGCAGCCGCCAGCGGCGCTGCGCACCACAGCGCCAGGGGCCCGGCGGTCCCGCCGGTGAGACCCGCCGCAAGGCCGGTGCCCAGCGCCCAGCCTCCCAGTTCGATCATGCGGGCGTTCTCGCCGTCCCAACGGCGCAACAGCTGACCCGCGAGCCCCGGCGCCGCGCCGGCCAGCAAGGCCAGCCAGGCCGGTCCGGGCAGTCCCTGGAAGCCGAGCGCCAGCGCGGCCAGTCCAGTCAGAACCGCCCCGCTCCACACCAGCCGCCACCCCAGGGCACCGGCCAGCAGCCCGTCCCGGGCCCGAACGCCCGCGGCCGGCGGACCGGCGGCGTCAGGGGCTGGGGTTTCGGCGTCGGGATCGTGCAAGAGAGAATCGCGCCTGAAGTGACGACTTGAAGATCGATGCTAGACCCGCCCGGCCCTCGACGCGAGCCGCCTCCCTTGGGGGTGGAGTTACGGCGTTCGGGAAAAATTCATCCTGCTGCGAAACCGCCCCTTAAGCCGGGCGTGGCAAGGATTTGCTTCAACCGGACGCCCCGGCCCATGGCCCAGCCCGCCTACATATCCGGCCCAGACGCCGCCCGCGCTCCCGCGACGGAACCGCTCGACGCCGCCGCCGATCCCTCGCGCCGCTCCCTGGTGCGCATGGTCAGCCACGAGCTGCGCACCCCGCTGAACGCCATCATCGGCTTCTCCGAGATCATCGCGAACGAGATGTACGGGCCCCTCAAGGGCGAGTACCGGGAGGCCGCGGACGTCATCCGCGTCTCCGGCCACAAGCTGCTGCGGCTGGTGAACCAGGTGCTGGAGGTGGCCAAGCTCCAGGGCGGCGCCGCCGACCTCGACCTGCGCCCTGAGCCGCTCGACGCCATCCTCGACGACGCCGCCGCTGGGCTGGGGGAAGAGGCCGTCGGCCGTAACCTGCGGGTCGACGTTCGCCTGCCGACGCCAGTTCCCCTGGTGCTCGCTGACGCACGCGCGGTGCGCACGGCCCTGGCCAACCTGGTCCAGAACGCCGTCGCCTTCTCGCCGGACGGGGGCGAAATCCGCCTGACCGGCAAGGCGCACGGCGCGCTGGTGCTGATCGAGGTGGCCGACGACGGGCCCGGTCTCGATCCCTCCGAGCTCCCCCGCCTGATGGAGCCTTTCCAGCAGGGCGAGAACGCCTTGACCCGCCGCCACCAGGGCGCCGGGCTGGGCTGGGCCATCGTGCGCCTGCTCTGCCAGGCCATGGGCGGCGGCTTCAACATAGCCGCCGAGCCCGGTCGGGGCCTCACCGCCACCATCGCCCTGCGTCGCGCAGGCTAGCCTTCGGGCGGCCCGGGCTCTATGCCGCCGCCATGACCACCATCGCCGAAGAGCTGGACGCCCTGGCCGAAGACTTCGACCTGCTAGACGATTGGGAAAGCCAGCTCGAGTACGTCATCGACCTCGGCCGCGCCCTTCCGCGCCTCGAGGAGTCGGAACGCAGCGACGCCAATCGCGTGCGCGGCTGCTCCAGCCAGGTCTGGGTGGTGAGCGAGCGGGCCGATGACGGCCGGCTCGCCTTCCGCGCCGAAAGCGACGCCCAGATTCCCCAAGGCCTGATCGCCGTTCTGCTCAAACTCTACTCCGGTCGCCGGCCCGAGGAGATCCGGGCGCTCGATCCGCAGACGGCGGTGGATCGTCTGAAGCTGGGTTCGATGCTGACCAGCCAGCGGGCCAACGGCCTGGCCGCCATGGTCGAACGCATCCGCCGCGAAGCCGCCGCCTAGGCGGCGCGAATTCCGCTCGCCGGCATCTTCAGATCGCCCACCAGGGCGTCGTAGCCCAGGAGCATGTCGACGTTCTCGCCGTCGCCGGCCAGCGGCAGGCGAAGCCAGAGCACTTTCAGGCCGCCGGCCTCCTTCGCGTCCAGGGAGCGGAGCCCGAAGTTCGGTCGCCGATCGGCGACCACCTTTTCAAGCTCGCCCTGCCAGTAGGCGGCGTCCTCGGCGGAGCGATAGACCTGTTCCAGTTCGAGTCCCGTCGTCTCCCGACCGTAGAGGCCGTAGAGGCCTGTGCCGGCGAGGCGGACGCGGAAGCGGGTCGGGTTGGGCCGCACGTCGATCAGGCTGATCGTGGGCAGGTGCCTCTTGAAACGGTTAGGGTCGATGTCGGCCCGGGCAGGCAGGCGGCCGCCGCGGCGAAGGCCCGCCCAGTAGGCGAACATCTCCTCCAACGCCCTGACCGCCGACGCCGGCGCCGCGACCTGCGCAAGCATCCCCCGACAAACCCCGAACAAACCCTGGGTTCCGTATGAGGCGCTTCGCGAATCGGCGGCAAGCGGAAAAGGGTTAACGCCCCGCGACCGATGGACTCGCTCGCGCCGCCCCCCTTGGAAAACAGAAACGCCGGCCCGCGGGGGGCCGGCGTTCCGCAGTCGGAAATGCGAGCCGACGTCAGCCGCGGCCCTTGCGGGCCGGTTTCCGGCCGCCTTGCCCCAGGCCCATCTGCTTGGCCAGGTCCGAGCGCGCCTTGGCGTAGTTCGGGGCGACCATAGGGTAGTCCTTGGGCAGCCCCCACTTGGCCCGGTACTCTTCGGGGCTCATGTTGTACTTGGTGCGCAGGTGGCGCTTCAGGGACTTGAACTTGCGGCCATCCTCCAGGCAAACGAGATAGTCCGGCGTGATCGACTTCTTCACCGGAACCGCCGGATCCTTCGGAGCCGGGGTGGACGTGTCGACGCCTGTCGAAACCGTCGATAGCGCACGGTGTACGCTCTGGATCAGGTTCGGCAGATCGCTCGGAGAGACAGTGTTGTTGCTGACGTAGGACGACACGATGTCCGTGGTCATCTCAATGATTTCAGCTTTGTCGTCCATGGGGATGGTCCGTTGATCGAATCAGGGAGGGCGAATCGGTCCGTAGACTTGGTTCGTTCGCGCCCTCGATAGCGATAAACCGCCTTGCGAACAATAGTATTGGTTAATGCGGGCGGCTTCACCGGTCTTCGAAACAGTTTCCAAACAAAGGCGCCGGGCGGGGCCGCCAAATGCTCATCCGGAATGCTGACGCTAGGGAAATTTCGGCTCAGCTTCGGAAGTCGTCACCGAGCGCCAGCATGGCGGCGCGCTGCGGAACCGAATATTCGTCCAGCGCGCCGGCGTCACCGTCACGGATCGCCTTGATCAGACTTGGCGTGAGCGCCGATGACAGGGCCCAGTTCCAGTAGCGCAGGACCGTCTGCGCCCGGTCCACCGCCAGCATGTCGTAGGTGACGAGAACCCGCTCGAGGTCCGGATCGACCTGGCCGTCCGGGGTCTGCAGGGGCCGTTTCAGGGCCGTCCAGAGCGTCTGCACCGCGGTTTTCGGCAGGCCGGTCGCCTTGCACAACACGGCGATGGGCTCCCCGCCCCGGTCTCCGAGCACCTTGGCGCAGGTTGGAGGCTTGAGCCCCGAGAGATAGGCGATCTCCTGCACCAGCAGCCGGTCGAGCCCCTCCCGGCCGGCGGCGTCGATCGCGTCCTCCAGACTGTCGTACGGCGACTTCTCGACCGCGGCGCGGTTGCGCTGGCGACGCTCGATAAACTGAAGCGCCTTGCGGGTCAGGGGATCGGACCAGTTCTCGCCGGCCGCCTGCGAGAAGATGTCGTCAACGGCCTCCTGCAGGACTTCACGCGACACGGCGAAGCGCTGCAGGATGGCGCGGCGGGCCTCGGCGTCGGACCACCAGAACATGATGTAGGCGCCTGAGGGCCGAAGCTCGGGACGCCGCAGGAGCTGGGGGATCAGTTCAGGCGCGCCCTGGGTGACGGCCACCATGATCTCGATGGTCGGCTGCGAGAGCCGCGCCGTCATGTTGTTGAGCAGCGCCATCAGAACGCTCGGTTCGTGATCGCCGGCCACGATCTCGGCCACTACCTCGGAGAGGCCCTTTCGCTCGGCGATCACCTCGCGATGCTCAAGCCCCGTCTCCATGGCGCAGCTGACCAGATCCGCATCCGTCAGCGAGGTGCAGTCGTCGATGAGAAGGCGGGCGATCGCCACCTCGTCGCGCAGCATCAGCCGCACCAGTGAGTTCGGAATTTCCGACAGCGGGGCCACCCGCGCGGCGACCCGGGCGCGCTCGTCCGGGTGGGCTTCACGCAGCATCTCGACCAGGAGGTCCGCCGTCATCGCCCGCTCGAAGGCGTTCACGCGGCTGGCCGGAAGGGAGACCACGTCCGCCAGTCGCTTCAGCAAGGCGCGGCGCGCCCGCGACGGAGGCGGGGCGGCGGGGTCGGATCTGTCCCCTGACTCACGGACCGGGTTCGGCATGCCACCGCCGATCAGACCCGAACTCCGTTAACGGCTGGTGTGGGCCGGTCGGTCGCCTAAAGGCCGTCGAAGAGCGCAGTCGAGAGATAGCGCTCGGCGAAACTGGGAATGATGACCACGATGGTCTTGCCCGCGTACTCGTCGCGGCTGGCCAGACGGAAGGCCGCGGTCAGGGCCGCTCCCGACGAAATGCCGACGGGCAGTCCCTCGACGGCGGCGGCGCGGCGCGCCATGGCGAAGGCGTCCTCATTGGACACCTGCTCCACCCCGTCGATGACGTCGCGATCCAGGATGGCCGGTATGAAGCCCCCGCCGATCCCCTGGATCTTGTGCGGTCCGGGCTGGCCGCCCGAGAGCACGGGCGACGCCTCCGGCTCGACGGCGATCATCCGCACCGAAGGCTTGCGGGCCTTCAGGACCTGGCCGACACCGGTGATCGTGCCGCCCGTGCCCACGCCGGCGACGACGACGTCGACCTTGCCGGCCGTATCACTCCAGATCTCCTCGGCGGTGGAGACGCGGTGGATGGCCGGGTTGGCCTTGTTGTCGAACTGCTGGGGCATCACCGCGCCGGGTGTCTGTTCCAGAAGCTCGTTGGCGCGGGCGATCGCACCCTTCATGCCCTTGTCCGCCGGCGTGAGTTCGAGCTCGGCCCCCAGCAGGGCGAGCATCTTGCGCCGCTCAATGGACATCGACTCCGGCATCACCAGGGTGACCGGGTAGCCCTTGGCCGCCGCGACGAAGGCAAGCGCAATGCCGGTGTTGCCGCTGGTCGGCTCGATGATCCGGCCGCCGGGTTTCAGGACGCCCGCTTCCTCCAGGGCCTCGATCATGGCCACGCCGATGCGGTCCTTCACCGACGAGATGGGATTGAAGAACTCGAGCTTCGCCAACACCTCACCCTTGGGCTTCTCTTCCGCCGAAAGGCGAGGCAGGCGCACCAGGGGCGTGTCGCCGATGGTGTCCAGGATCGACTCGTAGACCTTGCCTCGGCCGGCCTTCTTGTGGCGCGCGGCGGTGTAGGCGGAAAAGTCGGTCATCATGAGGCTCCCGGATTGGAAGCGGAATAGATGGGCCAGACGCGGTCGCGGCGCCAGAGCCTGAGAGGAATCCCCCTTTGCGGACCGGCGCTCCGCGATATCTGAACCTCGAAGAACAGGGACGGCTGGGGCTGCCGCCGGGGTGGCGAACCTCGGGTTTAGCCGCCGACGGCGAGGAAGCCGGGATTGTCGAAGCCGCGCTCGGCCTTGCCGTAGCCCAGCGGCTCGTTGGCCTCCGTGATGACCCGGCCGCCGGCCGCCTCGAGCACCGCCTGGGCGGCGCAGGTGTCCCATTCCATGGTGCGCCCCGGGCGCGGATAGATGTCCGCCAGGCCTTCGGCGATCAGGCAGAACTTCACGGACGAATCCATGCCGCGCCAATCGGAGCAGCCGTACTTCGCGGCGATCCGGTTGGCTTCCTCCTCGGCCACGGTGTGCGACAGCAAGGCCAGGCCCTTGCCCGCCGGCTTTTCGCGGACGCGGATCGGGCGGGCGCCGGTCTCGCCGAACTTGCGCTTGAAGGCGCCGCCGTCCCCGGTGAACCAGACCAGGCTCGAGGCGGGGGCCGCCACCGCGCCGGCCACCGCTTTTCCGTCCCGGACCAGGCCGATGTTGACGGTGAAGGCTTCGGTGCCCCGGAGGAAGCCCTTGGTCCCGTCCAGCGGATCGACCAGGAAATACTCCTTGGGCGCGGTCGCCGGCGCCCCGCCCTTGGCGACTTCCTCCTCGGCAATCACCGGAATCTTCGGAAAGCGCTCCGCCAGACGGCGGAGGATCAAGGCCTCGGCTGCGTGGTCCGCCTCGGTCACCGGACTCGAATCCGCCTTGTGGTCCACCGCCACCTGGGCGCGCCAGAACGGCATGATGAGCGCCGAGGCCTCCTCACAGATGGCTGCGAGGATGGCGCCCAGTTCGGCGATGTCTGCGGAGCCCGTGCGGGCGGCTGTTGCGGAATCGTTCACTCGCGAACCCTAGGACAGGGCCGGACTTTGAAACAGGTGCAAATCACCGCAGTTTCTCCAGCGTTGCAGAGGCGCCGCATGACCCTTCCCGAACCGATCCATCCGAACACCGATACCTCCGATTCGGCGACCGCTCCGGTCGCGCAGGAAGCGCTCGGGGAAACCGCTCTGGCCAGCTACCTGTCGGCCAAGCTGTGCCATGACTTCATCAGCCCCGCCGGCGCCATCGTCTCCGGCCTTGATCTGTTGAAGGACCCGGCCGCCCAGGACATGCGGGACGATGCGTTGAGCCTGATCGACGCCTCGGCCCAGAAGCTGGTCCAGATCGTCCACTTTGCGCGCGTCGCCTACGGCGCGGCAACGACCTCCGAGCGATTCGACGCCGGCGAGTTGAAGAAGCTGGTGGAGGACGCTTTCTCGCAGATGCGGGCGGCGCTGGTCTGGAACGTCCAGTTGCCGGTGTTCGAGAAGCCGGTCGCGCGCGCCTTCCTCAACCTTGCGCAGATCGGCGGCCATGCCCTGCCCATGGGCGGCGAGGCGACCATCTCCGCCAGCCAGGAGGACGATACGGTCGTGATGTCCGCGGCCTGCAACGGCCCCCGGGCGCGTTTGAAGGCCGAGATGATCACCGGGCTGAAGGGCGAGCAGCTCAACGAGGGACTCGCCGGCCAGTGGATCCAGGGCTTCTGGCTCTCGTGCGTGGTGCGGGAGGCGGGCGGCGTCCTGACCCTCGACGTTGGCGACGAGTCGGTCTCGATTTCGGTTCGCATGCCGGCCTGAGCGGACCGCCCCGCCGGACGCAACAGCGACAATCTGCCTGCCGATTCAGCCTTAACCCACACGACTCCTTAACCGTGGCCGCGCACCATGGCCGAGAGAGCCGGGGGACCGCGCCCGTCTCCGCTTGTCTGGAGCCTGCGCCTGAGCATGAAGACCTGCCTGATCGTCGACGACAGCCGGATCATCCGGAAAGTCGCCAGGCGCATCCTGGAGGAGCTCGACTTCGAGGTGGCGGAGGCCGCCGACGGATCGGAGGCGCTCACCTATTGCCGCTCCGAGATGCCGGACGCCATCCTGCTGGACTGGGTCATGCCCGTGATGGACGGGGTGACGTTCCTGCGCCAGTTGCGCGGCGAAACCGGCGGCCGATCGCCGAAGGTCATCTTCTGCACCGCCGAGACCGAACCTCGCCGCATTCGCGAGGCCCTGGCCGCGGGCGCCGACGAGTACATGATGAAGCCCTTCGACGGCGACATTCTCGAATCCAAGCTTGCCGAAACGGGGCTGGTGTGACCGCGACCTTCGCCACCGCCCACGTGGAACACCTGGCGGCCGTGCTGAAGGCCGTGTCCGGCTTCGTGCTGACGCCGGACAAGCACTATCTGATCGAGCCCCGGCTCGCGCCCGTCGCCCGCCGGTACGGCATGGCCTCGGTGGAGCAGGTGCTCGGCAAGTTGCGCACCCAGCCGGACGAGGAGCTGATTTGGTCCGTGGCCGAGGCCATGAGCGTCAACGAGACCACCTTCTTCCGGGACAAGGCGCCGTTCGACCTGTTGCGCGACGAGGTGGCCCCGGCCCTGGCCGGCCGCCGCGCCGGCGGTCGCCTGAAGGTCTGGTGCGCCGGGGTCTCGACCGGACAGGAAGCCTATTCCATCGCCATGCTCGGCGCCGCCGCCGGCCTGGACCTCGAAATCCTGGGTACAGACTTCTCCCAACGCTGCCTCGAGAAAGCGGTCGCCGGCGTCTATACCCAGTTCGAAGTCCAACGAGGCCTGCCCATTCGCCAGCTGGTCGAGCATTTCGACAAGCAGGACGAGATGTGGCGCGCGAACGCCCGACTGCGGCAGTCGGTGCACTGGCGCAAGCAGAACCTCATGGGGGACTTCCGCGGTCTGGGTCCCTTCGACATCGTATTCTGCCGCAACGTCCTGCCGTACTTCGACGCCGACACGCGCCGCACCGTGCTTGAAAAGATCGCTGCGGTGACGGCTCCGGACGGCTTCCTTTTTCTCGGCGTCACGGAGACGGCAATGGACTCCGACGCCTTCAGACCGGCGCCGGGCCGCCGCGGCCTCTACGCCCGCGACCCGGAGTTCCGACTGGCGGCCTAGGGCCGCACTACCTCGCCGTCCTCCTTGGTGAAGCTGTCCGGCGCCTTGTCGAGCAAGGGGAAGACCTTCTCGGAAGGGCGCGCCAGCGCAGTGCCCTTGGGGGTCTTCACGATGGGACGTTCGACGAGGATCGGGTGCTCGACCATGGCGGCGATGATCGCGTCATCCGAAACACCCTCCTCGAGCAGACCCAACTCGCCCGCCAGTGACCCTTTGGTTCGCATCGCCTGGCGCGGGGTCAGCCCGGCGTCGCGGAACAGCGTGCGGAGCTGTTCCGCGCCCCAGCCGGCCTTCAGGTACTCCACCACCTCGGGCTCGTAGCCGGCGGCCTTCACCATCGCCACGACATTGCGCGAGGTGCCGCAAGCCGGGTTGTGGAAGACGGTGACGGGGAAATCGCTCATTGGGCGGACTCCGGTCTGAAAAGCCAGTGGGCAACCCCTACCGCCAGCGCGGCCCCGGCCACCTGGGCGAGGACGAAGGGCAGTGCTGAAGCGGGCGCGATACCCGCGAAGGTATTGCTCAGCGTCCGCGCGAACACGGCTGCAGGGTTTGCGAACGATGTGGAGGCGGTGAACCAGTAGGCGGCGCAGATGTAAAGCGCCACGAGCGACGGTACGCGCTCTGACCTCCAGCGAAGGCCCCCAAGAATGGTCAGCACGAGGCCGAAGGCGGCGACTCCTTCGGAGAGCCATTGGGCGGGTCCTTCACGCGGGTGATCCGAGACCTGCAGTACCGGAAGCTCAAACATGAGATGCGCCAGCCACGCGCCCACGATCCCCCCCACGGCCTGCACGCCCGCATAGACGGCCGCGACACCGGGCCCGATCTCCCCGCGCAGCGCAAAGGCAAGGGTGACCACCGGATTGAAATGCGCGCCTGAAATCGGCCCGAACAGGCTGATCAGCACGTAGAGGATCGCTCCGGTCGCGGCGGCGTTGGCTGACAGGGCGACGGCGAGATTGCCCCCGGCGAGGCGCTCCGCCATGACCCCTGAGCCGATCACGGTGCAGAGCAGCAGGGCGGTTCCCACGAATTCAGCGGCGAAGCGTTTCACGCGCAGGCCCGACGAGCCGTCTCGGCCAGGGGACCGCAGATTTCCGCCGCCCCGGCGCAGCAGTCCTCCATGAGAAAGGCGATGACCGCCCGCATGTGCGCGTAGTCGGCCGCGTACCGGATGGACCGGCCATGCCGCTGCGACGTCACCAGGCCGGAGGCGCTCAGGATATTCAGATTGGCGGAAAGCGTATTGGGCAGGGAGCCCAGTGCGCGCGCGATGTCACCGGCCGCTAGCCCTTCGGGTCCCGCCTTCACCAGCAATCGAAACGCCTCCAGCCGACCCTGATGGGCGAGTGCGGAAAGCGCGGCGATGGCGGAGGGCTGTTCCATAATTCCGCGATAGTCGAATCGTGTGACGGATCCAAGACGTTCCCGCCGCCCGACCGATGCTGCGCTCGTATCCCGGCGCGAGTTCGTTGCGGACGGACGGCGGAATCCTTCAGTCTCCGGCCGGGCCGCAACAGGGCGCCGCCGCCTCAACTGCAGTGGCCGTGGTGAAGGTCGCAGGCGCCTCGCCGGCCAGGCCGTAGGTGGTCGACTCCCCAAAGGTGTAGAAGGTTTCCCACCGAACGCCGGACGGATCCTGCGCCCAATGCTTGTCGGAATAGGCGTAGCAGCAGGTCGTGGCCGCTTCGTCGACCGTCGGCTCGGACGCCGCTCTCAGCCGCGCGGCGATTTCGGCAAGCTCCTCGGAACTCTCGGCCTGAACGCCCACGTGATCTACGCCGGGCGAGCGACCTCGCTGGCTGATGGCAAGGTTCACGCGCGGATCATCGAGCATCCACTTCGCATAGTCGGGCTTGAGGACCGAGGGGCGCGCGCCGAGCAGGGTCTCATAGAACCGAACCGAACGGTCGAGGTCGTCAACATTCAGGTGGAGATGGATGCGCTTCATGGCAGGCCCCAAATTGTGTTTCTATTTTTCTAGAATCTTCGAATTAAAATGTCAACGGCGGGTTCTCCCCGGCTGGCTCGGTGGGCCTAGGCGGTCTCGAGCGTCAGCTTCTCGATGCGATCGGCCAGGGACTCGATGGCGGCTACGGCCGGACCGTAGTCCGCTTCGGCCGCCGGGGCCGCCCCCTGCTGGGCGCGAGCCAACTGGCCCCGGATATCGGCCAGCTCGTCGGATACCAGCAACGCCGCCATCAGAAACAGCCGCAGGTCACCGACCTGCCCGACATCGCGGGCGATCTGGCGCACGTGGTCGTCGAACTGGCGGGCCAGTTGCCGGACCCGGTCCTCCTGGCCGTCCGCGCACCCCACGCTGTAGGGGCGGCCGTTCACCTCGACGGTCACCGTGGCCATGGGTCAGGCTCCTTCCAGGACGGCGCGGATCTCGGCGGCGGCGGCGTCGAGCGCCTGCGAGGCCTCCCGGGCGGCGGCCTCGAGCGCCTTTTCCCGGCCGCTGTCCGGGGCGAAAAGGTCCTCGTGGCCCTCTACGGCGGGACGATGGGCCTGGGCCTTCAGGTCGCGCACACGGCTCTCCAACGCGCCCATGGCCTTGTCGAGGCGGGCGATGGCGGCGTCCAGATCGGCGGCAGAGCTGCTCAATTTCGCCTCCGTTCAGAGTGCGTCACGAATCCGTATAGAACGCGAGCCGCGCGTCAGGTAAAGCGCCCCGCGTTCCCTCCCCGGCATTTTGCCCCCAAGTTTTTCTGGAGTTCCGATGGCCGCCGCCCCCGGTTCGACCGCGACGCCACAGCAGATGGCGGACGCGATCCGCGTGCTTTCCATGGATGCCGTGCAGGCCGCCAATTCAGGCCACCCGGGCATGCCCATGGGCATGGCCGACGTGGCCACGGTGCTCTTCACGCGTTTCCTCAAGTACGACGCCGCCAGGCCACAGTGGCACGACCGGGACCGGTTCGTGCTGTCGGCCGGGCACGGGTCGATGCTGCTCTACGCCCTGCTGCACCTGACCGGCTCGAAGGCGATGACGGGCGAGCAGCTGTCGCGCTTCAGGCAGCTGGGCTCGATCACCGCGGGCCATCCGGAGTTCGGCCACACCCCTGGAGTCGAAACCACAACGGGCCCGCTGGGGCAGGGCTTGGCCAACGCCGTGGGCATGGCCATGGCGGAACGACACCTGAACGCCCGTTTCGGCGACGACCTCGTCGATCACCGGACCTGGGTCATCGCCGGGGACGGCTGCCTGATGGAGGGCGTCAGCCACGAAGCCATCAGCCTGGCTGGGCGCTACAAGCTGAACCGGCTGTGCGTTCTGTGGGACGACAACCGCATCACCATCGACGGCTCCATCGAATTATCGGAGACCGGCGACCAGTTGGCGCGATTCAAGGCCGCTGGTTGGGCTGTAAAGGCGATTGACGGCCATGACTTCGGGCAGATTCGGCGGGCGCTGAGCTGGGCCACCCGCCAGTCGCGGCCGACACTGATCGCCTGCCGCACGGCGATCGGCAAGGGAGCCGCCACCATGGCCGGCAGCCACAAGACCCATGGGGCCGCCCTGGGCGAACAGGAGGTGGCGGCGACCCGCATCGCGCTGAAGTGGGATAACCCGCCGTTCGTCCTGCCGGAGGCCATCAGCAGCGCGTGGAGGAAGGCGGGCCGCAAGGGCGGTCGTCTTCGCCGTCAGTGGGAGGCCCGGCTGAAGGCGCACCACGA
The DNA here is from genome assembly GCA_019695035.1 of Caulobacteraceae bacterium. GTDB lineage: Bacteria > Pseudomonadota > Alphaproteobacteria > Caulobacterales > Caulobacteraceae > JAEZEZ01. Next base: position 22,517 of record JAIBAU010000008.1, read on the forward strand.
CAACGACCAGTTCCTCCGCGCCATGAACGGTGAGCTACCGTCCAACGCCTTCGAGGCGCTCGACCAGCAAATCGTGGTGCAGACCGCCGCACAGCCCACCCTCGCCACCCGGGCCGCCTCCGGCGCCGCCCTGGAGGCCGTCTTCCCATGGATACCGGAGATGATCGGGGGCTCCGCGGACCTGACCGGCTCCAACAACACGCTGGTCAAAGGGACGCTCGCCTTCGACGCGCCTGACTACGCCGGGCGATATGTGAACTGGGGCGTCCGCGAGCACGGCATGGCTGCAGCCATGAACGGCATGGCGCTGCATGGAGGCGTTATCCCCTACGCCGGGACGTTCCTCGTGTTCGCCGACTATTCCCGCCCATCGATCCGCCTGGCGGCCTTGATGGGCGTGCGTGTCATCCACGTCCTCACCCATGACTCCATCGGCGTCGGCGAGGACGGGCCGACGCACCAGCCGGTCGAACACCTCGCCTCGCTTCGGGCCATTCCGAACCTGCTCGTCTTCCGCCCGGCCGATCAGGTGGAGGCCATGGAGTGCTGGAAGCTGGCCCTCCAGTCACGGGACGCACCGTCGGCCATGGCCCTGTCCCGTCAGAACACGCCGGCCGCCCGCACAGAACCGGCCGGCGAGAACCTGTCGGCCCGTGGCGCCTATGAGTTGCGCGCCGCCGAGGGCGAAGCCCGGGTCACGATCTTCGCCACCGGGACGGAAGTCGCCATCGCTCTCGACGCGCGCGACCGGCTGCAGGCCGAAGGGATCGGCGCGCGGGTCGTATCGGTTCCCTGCTTCGAGCTGTTCGAGCGGCAGCCCGCGGCCTACCGCAAGGCCCTGATCGGCGCCGCGCCGGCGCGGGTGGCGGTCGAAGCGGCCATCAAGCAGGGCTGGGAGCGCTTCCTCGGCGAGGACGGCCGGTTCGTGGGCATGACCGGTTTTGGCGCCTCCGCCCCCGCGGGGGCGCTTTACAAGCATTTCGGCATCACGGCCGAGGCGGTTGTCGAAGCCGCGAGGGCCCAGCTGTGAGCCGGCATTCTCTGGTCGCCGTGACCGTGGTCGTGCCCGACTACGACGAAGCCATCGCCTGGTTCACCGGAGTCCTGGGCTTTCAACTGACGGCCGACGAGCCGCGCGAGAACGGCAAGCGTTGGGTTACGGTCCGTCCGTCGGGGTCCGCCTGCGAGTTGCTGCTGGCGCGAGCCGCGAACGCGCGTCAGTCCGCGGCCGTGGGGGGGCAAACCGGGGGGCGCGTCGCCTTCTTCCTCCACACCGACGACTGGGCTCGCGATCACGCCGACTGGACCGCAAAGGGGGTCCGCTTCGTGGAGGGCCCCCGCTACGAACCGTACGGAACCGTGGGCGTGTTCGAGGATCACTGGGGCAATCGCTGGGATCTCATCCAGCCGGCCTGAGAATTAAATTCTACACATGTAGAATCTGTAACTGGCTTCCGTTGCCGGGGCCGCCCAGTCTGGCGCGGCCTCAACGGAGATTATCCCATGTCCCGCACCGCCGCCGCCATTCTCGCACTCGTTTGCGCCACGGCGCCGATGGCGGTCGCCGCCCAGACGGCCCCGGTCCCTGCAGCCGCAGCGGCGCGACCGCCCGCTCCGCGCCAGACCATTGCCAATGTCGCCCAAGCGATCGAAGAGCACTTTTTTGATGCAGGTCGAGGCAAGGCGATCGCCGACACGCTGCGGGCCGCGGCCGCGCGAGGAGAGTTCGACCGGTTTGTCGAACCGCGGGAACTGGCGGTCGAGCTGACCAATCGCCTCCAGCCCTACGACCGGCACTTCGCCGTCACCTGGGCGGCGGACGCGCCTGAACCGCCGCCGCCGGGCCAGGGCGGGCCGGCAGGGGAGCCGGGCCAGGGTCCTTCGGCGGACGAACGCCTGGCCATGCGTCGCGCCAACTACGGCGTCGAAGCCGTCGACGTCCTGCCTGGAAACATCGGCTACATCGCGCTTGGCGGATTCGCCGACATCGACTTCGACGACCCGGCCGACCCGACCAGGCGCGCCATCGACGCCGCCCTCACCCTCACCTCGGGGACCGACGCGGTCATCATCGATGTCCGGGACAACGGCGGGGGATCGCCCGCCATGGTGGGGTACCTGGTCAGCGCCTTCACCCCGAAGGACGCCGACATCTACAACGTGTTCCATTTTCGCGGCGGACAGGAAAGCGAGGCTCCACGGGTTCGTCACCCCAACCCGAACCTCGCCGCACCGGTCTACATCCTGACCAGCGGGCGCACGGGGTCAGCCGCGGAGTCGTTCGCCTACACCATGAAGGCGGCCGGCAGGGCGACCGTGGTCGGGGAGGCATCGGCGGGGGCGGCCAATCCGGGCGGCCAGGGCCCGATCGGCGGCGGTTTCATGATCTTCATCTCCGCCGGCTCTCCCCGCAATCCGGTTACAGGCGGAAATTGGGAGGGCGACGGCGTGGCGCCGGACGTTCCGGTTCCCTCCGACCAGGCCCTGACCCGAGCCCAGGCCCTGGCGCTGCAGCACGCCGCCCCTGGCCTTGCGGGCGTGTACCGGGTCGAGAACCGGTGGGCCCTGGAGGCGCTCTCGCCGCCGGTCCTGTCAATCGACCTGGCCCCCTATGCGGGGGATTACAACGGAGTCCGGATCGAGCAGGGCCCGGAAGGCCTCCGCTACCTGCGCGAACGCCGACCGGCCTGGAGCCTGTATCCCATCGGCGCAGACATCTTCGCCATCCGGGGCGATCCCACGCGGCGGGTGCGTTTCGTGCGCGAGGACGGCCGCATCGTGGCCCTGGAGGTGCTGGCGCCGGATGGCCCTGGCGGGCTTTATCGGCGGGCAGGCTAGGCTATAGGGCGTGCATGAAGATCGGCACGCCCCTTTCCCCCTCCGCCACCCGCGTCATGTTGCTGGGCTCGGGAGAGCTGGGCAAGGAGGTGGTGATCGAGCTCCAGCGCCTGGGCGTGGAGACCGTCGCCGTTGATCGGTACGCCGGCGCGCCGGCCATGCAGGTCGCCCATCGCAGCCATGTGGTCGCCATGACCGACCCGGGCGCCCTGCGCGCCGTGATCGATCTGGAGCGGCCCCACCTGATCGTGCCCGAGATCGAGGCCATCGCCACCGACGTCCTGGCCGATGTCGAGCGGGAGGGCGTCGCGACCGTCATCCCGACCGCCCGCGCGACCCAGCTGACCATGAACCGCGAGGGCATCCGCCGCCTGGCGGCCGAAGAGCTCGGCCTTCCGACCAGCCCGTACGCCTTCGCCCGGACCGCCGAGGCTCTCGCCGCCGGCGCCGCGTCCGTCGGCTATCCGTGCTTCGTCAAGCCGGTGATGAGTTCGTCCGGCAAGGGCCAGTCCTACGTCGAGAGCGCCGCCGACATCGGCAAGGCCTGGGACTACGCCTTGGCGGCGGGCCGGGTCGCGGAAGCCAATGTGATCGTCGAGGGCCGAATTGAGTTCGACTTCGAAATCACCCTGCTGACGGTTCGGGCGCGCGGCCCGGACGGCCAGACCGAGACCCGCTTCTGTGAGCCGGTCGGCCACCGACAGGTCAAGGGCGACTACGTCGAGAGCTGGCAGCCCCAGGCCATGACCGCAACGGCGCTGGAACGCGCGCGGGATATCGCCGCCCGGGTCACCGGCGCGCTTGGCGGCTACGGGCTGTTCGGAGTCGAGCTGTTCGTGAAGGACGATCAGGTCTGGTTTTCGGAGGTCAGTCCCCGCCCGCACGACACCGGCCTGGTCACCCTGGCGACCCAGACCCTGTCGGAGTTCGCGCTGCACGCCCGGGCCATCCTCGGCCTGCCCGTCGACACCGGATTGCGCAACCCGGGCGCCAGCGCCGTGATCTACGGCGACATGGACGCCCAGGGCATCGCCTTCGAAGGCGTGGCTGACGCCCTCTCGGTCCAGGGGGCGGACATCCGGCTGTTCGGCAAGCCCGAGGCGTTCGAGCGTCGCCGCATGGGCGTCGCCCTGGCGCGGGCTGCGACGGTCGAGGCGGCGCGGGAGCAGGCGCGGGACGCCGCCGGTCGCGTCCGGCCGGTCCGCGCCTAGCCTCCGACGCGGTCCACCGGCGTCGCCTTGACGGCGGCGAGCGCGGCCTCAAGAGCCGGGTCCCTGCCCCGGCGACGGTCGGCAAGTGTCGTGTAGGCCTCTACGTCGGGCGATACCCCGTGGTGTTCCAGGCGTACGCCGTTCGCCAAACGCACATCCTCGACGCTCATGTTGAAACGCCCCCCGTCGGGCAGGCGGCTTTCAATGGAGATCAGCACCGCCCCCGCCGTCCTGCGGCCGACGATCGTCGCCCGATTTGCTTCCTGCAGGGCGCCTGGAACCAGCTCGGCGGCGCTTCGGCTCGAGCCCGAGACGATGACCGCCAGAGGCCCGTCGAAGGCCCGGCACCCCCGGCTAACGGTCAGCGAGCGATCCTGGCCGCCGCGGCCGTGATAGCGCGCCCAGACCCGCCCCTTGGGCAGAAAGCAGCCCAGCACGCTGCGCGCTTCCATGACCAGCCCGCCCCGGTTGCCGCGCAGATCCAGCACCACCCGGGATCCGTCGGGAATGTTCGCCAGTTGCCTGTTCAGCCAGCTGGTGGTGCCGAAATTGAACTCGTCGAAGCTGATCAGCAGCACGCCCGGCTCGAGCCAGCGCACCTCGCGCCTGACGGGCGCGGCCATCAGGACCGGGGTGATCTGCACGGTGCGCACCGCGCCGCCGGTATCGCGGAACTCGACGTTGACCGGAACGCCCGCCGCCAGCTGACGGCCGGGCACGTAGGGCAGGCCATCGAAGCTGCGCACCTCCCATCCGAACTCGATCTCCGCCTGCTCGGCGGGAGAGCCTGGCTTCACGTCCTCCAGGACGAAACGGTCGGCATCCCGCTGGATCTGGAGCCCCAACAGCGGCCGGGGCTCATTGCGGCGCGCTTCGTAACGGGCCAGCAGCGGAGTCTGGGCCGAGACATGGGCGTCATTGAGCCGGTCCAGCATCTCGTTGATGACTCGATAGAGCCCGTTGTCGTCCAGCGCCTGCAGCGCCAGCGGACGATAGGCCGCTCCTAGCGCCGACCAGTCCTGGCCGTTGAACGTTCCATCGTAGTAGTCGGCCTTCACGCGGCTCCAGACCGCGTCGAAGACGCGCCCGTTCATCGAGGAGCGGCGCGGATCGACCTGGACGACAGCCGGGCGGGGCTGGGTCTGGGCGGCCGCGAACTGCGCCGGCGCGGTCAGCGCCAGCGCGGCCAGCAGGCCAACGATCCAGGTTCTGGCCGACATGCGCGCCCTCCGCACCCCGTCCGACGCTAGCCTTGGGACGCGAGGCTCTCAAGCGGTGGAAGCGTCGCAGTGTTCAGCGCGGCAGCGTCGCGTTGAAAACCAGCCAGGCGAACCCGCCGCCCAGCAGAAGAAAGCCGACCACCATGGGCGTAATTGCGCCCCAGGCGTGGATGCGGCGCTTGCCGCTGAACTGCACGGTTGCGGCCAGCAGCGCCAGGGCGCCGAAACCGAAGACCCCGAGCAGGACCTGGCGGCCGATCTCCTCGACAGGCGCAAACTGTTCGGTGGATTGGAAGACGAGCCAGCTGGCTCCCAGCATGGCGGCGAGCGCCAGCACATTCAGACCGACGAGCGACAGGCGCATCACTGACCCCTCCGAGATGCCCGCCCCCCAAGGCGGCTCAAAGACGAAAATGAAACTGAACGCGTGAGCCCGGCGAAAAACTCAACCTCCGAGCGAAGCCAAGAATAGCCATCCGAAGCCGACCGTCAACAGGACCACCCCGAAGGTCAGCAGCAGCACGCCCCGTGTGGGATCGGCCACCCCCTTCATGCTCAGCTTGGCCATGCCTCCCAGCGTCGCTGCCGAGCCCAGTCCGAAGACCCCGAGGAAGCTCGGCAAACCCATGCCGGCGCCGTTCAGGGAGGTGAAGATCAGGAAGGCGGGCGCGACCAGCATGAACAAGGCCAGCGCATTGAAGCCGAACAAGGTGAGACGCATGGACGTTCTCCACGGAACCCGGGCGGATGCATGCAGCCCAGCTTGACGGTTCGCCCAGCTTCGGCCGCACGGGTTAACGCGGGGTTAGCCAGCCGGCTCCCGCCCTCGCGCGCCCCGGAAGGAGCGGAGCCGGCCACCGGGCGTTATCCCCGCATGCAGATTGCGCCTGTCGACGAGCTGATCGATGTCGCGGTCCGGCGCACCGGGCTTGGGCGTCCGCAGGTCCACGCCGCCCTGGCCGGGGCGCTGGGGCTTCTCGACCGGCACGCGGATCCCGAGCGCATGCGCGCCCTCTACGCCGCCGCTCCGGGAGCCGAAGACCTGGCGGGGAGCCCGGAAGGGCGGCCGCGGCCAGGCGGCGGGCTGCTGGGCGGGCTGATAAGGTCCGCCGGAGGGCTTTCCGGCGCCGCCATGGCCGATGCGATGGGATTGCTGTCGCGGCTCCGCAAGCAGGGCGTGGACAAGGCGGACCTCCGGCGCCTGCTCCCGATCGCCGAGGAATGGGTGCGCTCCCGCAGCGGCCGCGACCTGCTCGGCGACGCCCTGGCCAGCGTGCCTGGGGTAGGGCCCCTTCTGCAGGGAAAGCCGGGATCGTCCGGGGCCTGAGCAGAAATTCGAAACCTCTGTTGAACCCGTCCGGGACGCCCCGGGGTTGACTTGGGCGCCCCCCGGGGCGAAACGCCGCGCCATTCCGTACTTCCGTTCCGCACGCGCCCCACCGCGCCGCGCGGACCCTTCGACCCAAAGGACTTGGACCCCGCATGACCCTTCGCGTCGCCATCAATGGTTTCGGCCGCATCGGCCGTCTGGTTCTCCGCTCCATCGCCGAGCACGGGCGCCGCGACATCGAGGTCGTCGCCATCAACGACCTGGGTCCGGTCGAGACCAACGCCCACCTGTTGCGCTACGACAGCGTGCACGGCCGTTTCCCCGCCAATGTCACCACCGGCGAGGACTGGATCGACGTCGGCGCGGGCAAGATCAAGGTCACGGCCATCCGCAACCCCGCCGAGCTGCCGCACAAGGACCTGGGCGTCGACATCGCCTTCGAGTGCACGGGCATCTTCACCTCCAAGGACAAGGCCTCGGCCCACCTCGACGCGGGCGCCAAGCGCGTCCTGGTCTCTGCGCCCTGCGACAACGCCGACAAGACCATCGTCTACGGCGTGAACCACGAGACCCTGTCGGCTGCGGACACCGTCGTCTCAAACGCCTCCTGCACCACCAACTGCCTCGCCCCGATCGCCAAGGTCCTGCATGACCTGTTCGGCATCGAGCGCGGCTACATGACCACCATCCACGCCTACACCGGCGACCAGCCGACGCTGGATACGATGCACAAGGACCTCTACCGCGCCCGCGCGGCGGCCCTGTCCATGATCCCGACCTCGACCGGCGCGGCCAAGGCCGTGGGCCTGGTGATGCCGGAACTGAAGGGCAAGCTGGACGGCTCGTCGATCCGCGTCCCGACCCCCAACGTCTCGGTCGTCGACCTCAAGGTCGTCACCGGCCGCGACACCTCCAAGGAAGAGATCAACGAGGCCCTGACCGCGGCCGCGTCGTCGGGTCCGCTGAAGGGCGTGCTGGCGGTGACCAACGACCCGGTCGTCTCCATAGACATGAACCACGTCTCGGCTTCGTCCACGGCCGCCCTGCCCCAGACCCAGGTCATCGAGGGCAAGCTGGCCCGCGTGCTGAGCTGGTACGACAACGAGTGGGGCTTCGCGACGCGCATGAGCGACACCGCCCTGCATATGGCCAAATATCTGTAAGGCGTAGATGAGCTTCCGCACCCTCGACCAGGCCGACCTCGCGGGAAAGACGGCCCTCGTGCGCGTCGACTTCAACGTCCCCATGCAGGACGGCGAGGTCACCGACGACACGCGTCTGAAGGCCGCCCTGCCGACCATCGCGAAGCTGCGCGAGGCCGGGGCGACGGTGGTCCTGCTGGCCCACTTCGATCGGCCCAAGGGCGAGCGCGTCCCGTCCATGAGCCTCAAGCCCGTCGTCGAACCGCTGTCGAAGCTGCTCGGCGCGCCGGTCCGTTTCGGCGACGACTGCGTCGGCGACGAGGCGAAGACCGCCATCGCCGACGCCCACAAGGGCGGCGTGGTGCTGCTGGAGAACCTGCGCTTCCACAAGGGCGAGGAGAAGAATGACCCGGCCTTCGCCGCCCGGTTGGCCGAACTGGGCGATCTCTACGTCAACGACGCCTTCTCCGCCGCCCACCGCGCCCACGCCTCGACCGAGGGCATCGCGCACATCCTCCCCGCCTACGCCGGGGAGAGCATGGGCCGCGAACTGGAGGCGCTGGACGCGGCGCTCGGCAATCCGCAGCGGCCGGTGATCGGCATCGTCGGCGGCGCCAAGGTCTCGACCAAGCTCGAGCTGCTGGAAAACCTGGTCGGCAAGCTGGACTACCTCGCCATCGGCGGCGGCATGGCCAACACCTTCCTGTTCGCTCAAGGCGCCGAGGTGGGATCCTCGCTCTGCGAAAAGGACATGGCCGGCACGGCGCGCGCCATTCTGAAGAAGGCCGCCGAAAAGGGCTGCAAGCTGATCCTGCCGGTCGACGTGGTGGTGGCGCAATCGATGGCGCCCGAAGCCCAGAGCCGCACCATAGATCTGGCCGATATCGGGACCGAGGACCGCGTCTTCGACGTCGGGCCCGAGACCGTGAAGGCCCTCGTCTCGGCCATCGCCGAGTCGAAGACCCTGATCTGGAACGGTCCGCTCGGCGTCTTCGAGGTGCCGCCCTACGACAGGGCGACCGTCGCGGCGGCCAGGGAAGCCGCCGTGCTCGCCAAGGCCGGGCGCATCACCGCGGTGGCCGGGGGCGGCGACACCGTCGCGGCCCTGCACCACGCCGAAGTGGCCAACGATTTCACCTTCGTCTCCACCGCCGGCGGCGCCTTCCTCGAATGGATGGAAGGCAAGGCCCTGCCCGGCGTCGAGGCGCTTCGCAACTAGACCGAACCCGAGGAAACGCGATGGACCTGCAAGCTCTCAACAAGGTGGCGGAAGCCATGGTGGCGCCCGGCCGGGGCATCCTGGCCGCCGACGAATCCACCGGCACCATCAAGAAGCGCTTCGACGCCATCGGAGTCGAGAACACCGAGGACAACCGCCGCGACTACCGCGAGCTGATGTTCCGGTCGGACGCGATGAAGCACTACGTCTCGGGCGTCATCCTTTTCGACGAGACCATCTGGCAGAACGCCGCCGACGGCACGCCCCTGGTCAAGCTGATCACCGACGCCGGCTCGATCCCCGGCATCAAGGTCGACAAGGGCGCCCACCCCATGCCGGGCTTCCCGGGCGAGACCATCACCGAGGGCCTCGACGGCCTGGGCGAGCGTCTGGCCAAGTACTACGAACGCGGCGCCCGTTTCGCCAAGTGGCGCGCGGTCATCGACATCGCGGCGGGCGTCCCGACCTGGGGCGCCATCAAGGCCAACGCCCATGCGCTGGCCCGCTACGCCGCCCTGTGCCAGGCCAACCAGATCGTGCCGATCGTCGAGCCCGAAGTCCTCATGGACGGCGACCACGACATCGACCGCTGCGACACGGTCACTCGCCTGGTGCTCAAGACCACCTTCCAGGAACTGTTCGAACAGCGCGTCGCGCTTGAGGGCATGGTGCTGAAGCCCAACATGGTCATCAGCGGCAAGAAGAACGGCGCCCGCGCCGGCGTGCAGGAGGTGGCCGAGAAGACCATCGCCGCGCTCAAGGCCACGGTCCCCGCCGCCGTGCCCGGCATCGCCTACCTCTCGGGCGGCCAGTCCGACGAGGAGGCCACTGCCCACCTCGACGCCATGAACAAGATCGGCGGCTTCCCCTGGAAGATGACCTACTCCTACGGCCGCGCCTTGCAGGCCGCGCCGCAGAAGGCGTGGGCCGGCAAAAAGGAAAACGTCGCCGCCGCCCAGGCTGCCTTCGGCCACCGCGCCAGGATGAACGGCCTGGCCTCGAAGGGCGAGTACGACGCCGGGATGGAAAAGGCGGCGTGAGAGCGCGGCAGACGATCCTCAGCCTGACGGGGGCCGCGGCGTTCGCCGCGGCCCTTTCCGTGTCGACCGTCCACGCCCGCCCGGATCGCGGAGGCGGCTGCCGGCCGCTCCCGGGAGTCGAGCGGTTGTGGAGGGGCGGCGCAGTGCGCTTCGTGATGTTCGGTGAAATCCACGGAACCAACGAAATCCCGGCGATGGTCGCGGATGCGGCCTGTCAGGCCGCCCGGCAGGGGCCCGTCGTGATCGCCCTCGAGCTTGACGAGACCCTCCAGCCCCGGATCGACGCCTATCTCCAGGCCCGGGACCCGGCGGCCGCGCTGAACGGTCTGGGCGCCACCGGACTGTGGACGGATCACTCAGACGGACGGGTCGGCGTGGCCATGATCCGGCTGCTCGAGCGGGTGCGCCAGATGCGGCGATCGGGCCTGCCGGTCGATGTCCGCGTGATCGACAGCGGCGGGACCCGGCGCTTGGGCGCGACGGCACCATGGCGGGGAACCTCGAGGCCGTGATCGCGGGGCGACCGGACCTGCTGGTCATCGGTCTCGTCGGCAACGCCCACGCCCGGCGCATCGACCGCACCTCGGGAGGGCGCCGCCGGGCCAGCGCCGCCGCTCTCCTCGGGCGGGAGCGGACCGTCAGCCTCGACGTCGACACCGTGGGCGGATCGGCCTGGTTCTGCTCGGACGACGGCTGCGGACCGCATGCGGCGCCCGTTCACGCCGCGACGCCCCGGCGCGGATTTCGGCCTGCGGACAGCGATCCAGAAGTCGATTTCTTCTATTCGCCGGGGGCCAGGCTGACGCCTTCGGAGCCGATCGGTTTCGTTGCGGCTGCGGGGATCAGCTGACCGCCTTCAGGTCGATCCAGAAGCGCGAACCCTCGCCGACCTTGCTCTCGAAGCCCAGCGTGCCGTCCTGCAGTTCCGCCAGCCGCCGCGCCAGCGCCAGGCCGATGCCGTGGCCTTCCACCGTGCTCTTCTCCATGCCCAGCCGGTTGAACGGCTCGAACAGCTCGGCCTGTTTCTCGGGCGAGATCCCGGGGCCACGGTCGATAACCTCGATTCGGGCGATGTCCGGGAGCGGGCGGGACAGCTTGAGAATCACCACGCCGCCGGACTTGCCGTATTTCACGGCGTTGGTGACGAGGTTGTTGAGCACCTGGCCGAGACGGACCGAGTCGGCGCGGGCCACCAGCTTGTCGTTCAGGGGCGCTTCGATCGTCCAGGTCAGACCCGCCGCCTCCGGCTTCACCGCCATGGCGCGCTTGACGTCCTCCAGCACCCCCAGCAGTTCGACGGGGCACAGGTTGACGGCGACCGAGCCGGCCTCGGCGCGCGCCACGTCCAGAAGATCGTAGGCCAGGGCCTCGATCTGCCGGGCCGTGCGGACGAGCATCTCGCTCATCTCTTCCTGCATCGGGGTGATGGGGCCCAGCTTGCCCGAGGCCCACAGTTCGCCGATGCCGATGATGCCGCCGACCGGCGACTTGATCTCGTGGCTGACATTGGCCAGCAGCCGCGACTTGCCTTCGCTGGCAGCCTCCGCGCGCCGGCGGTGGCGCGCCAGCTCGTCGGCGAACCGGTCGCGGTCGCGCAGCACGGCGGCTACGGGCAAGGTCGAGAGGCCGACCACCGCCAGATAGAGCCGAAGCCAGTAAATGCGGGCCTGGGCGTCCATGCCGCGCAGGTCCGCCAGCGGCCCTTCGCCGGCGACGGTGAAGCCCAAGGCCACCGCCCCCACGGTCAGGGCAGCGACGGCGGCCCCGAGCACGCCGAACCGGAGCGACGCCAGGATCAGCAGAGGCGTCAGCAGGATCAACGTCATCAGGTCGGACGAGTCGTAGAGCTCGTGGTGCGGTCCGAGGAAGACCCCGTGACCGAAGATCCAGACCGCGCCCCCGACCATCACGGTCCACAGGGCGACCCCCTCGACCCGCCGCTTCCAGTCGAGGGAGGCGACCTCGCGTATGCGGAGCGCCAGGCCGAAGGGCGCGATCAGCATCATGCCCAGGGCGTCGGCGGTGAAGGAATCCACCCACAACTTCCCGAAGCTGTCGCGCTCGCCCAGCGCGTCGGGAATGGCCTGGAAGATCGGCGCGGTGAGCGTGGCCTGCAGCGCCGGGGCGATGACTGCGGCGGCGAGGAGGAGCTTGGCCAGCGGCCAGAGGCCCGTAACGGCGCTGTCCCGGCCGACCCACATCCGCGCGAGCCAGGCGGCGAGCGCAATCTCGGCCAGATTGCCCAGGGTGAGCGGCAGCACGGCCCAAGGGGGCGCGCCGGCGAGGGCGAGCGGAGCCGCGAGGGCGACGGCGAACACTCCCATGAGGCGGCCGAGGGCGGCTCGCGACCAGTCGCTGCGCATCAAGGCCACGAGCGCGATTGCGTTGGTCGGCCAGATGGCGGTAAGGGCTTCGAAGCGCGTGAATTTCACCGCTAGGACGCTGGCCGCGAAGAGCAGGAGGCCCAATCCGGCCAGGCCCATCACTTCCATTGCGGCGGTCCGGGACGCCCGGCGGGGGGCGCCGTGATCGGGTTCGCTGACGGCGTAAGCCAGGGTCAAGGGCGGATCCGCTCGGACTGCGCGCCCCCCACAGGCGCGTTTCTTCACGCGAGACCCTAGTCGCCGCCGCCTAAGAAGCCGTGAACGTCGATCAAGATTGGCGGGCTTGCGCGATGGCTCGCCCAAAGTCCCGGACGGCGGCCGCCGGGCCCTCCGGATGGGCCCAGACCCCGGCCGATACGGCCAGGAAATCGGCTCCCGCCTGGACGAGGGCAGCACAGTTTTCCGGGGTGATTCCGCCGATGGCGACGCACGGCGCGAACATGGTTTCCTGCCAGATCGACAGGATCTCGGGATCGGGTCGATGCAAGGTGTCCTTCGTGCCGGTCGGGAAGAAGGCGCCGAAGGCCACGTAGTCGGCGCCGGCCTCGGCGGCCTCCATCGCCAGGTGGCGGCTGTCGTGGCAGGTGGCCCCGATCATGGCGTCCCGTCCCATGACCCGCCGCGCGTCGGCGACCGAGGCGTCAGTCTGGCCTACGTGCACCCCGTCGCAACCCGACTGACGCGCCAGGTCCGGCCGGTCGTTCAGGATCACCGCGACCCCCGCGGCCTGCGCCGCCGGCGCAAGCGCGTCCACGGTTCTCAGAACCTCGTCGTCCGAGGCGGGCTTGATCCGGATCTGCAAGGCGGCGACGTCGCCGGCGCCCAGCGCAGCCTGCAGCTGCGCCGCGAAGCCGCCGAGGTCCGGAATCGAAGGGGGAGTGATGAGGTAGAGGCGGCAGTCGGGAGCGAGCGGCATGCGGCGGCTTCTATCAGAAGCGGGCGTGCGCGCGGACAGGGAAGGTGCCCATGCCCGCGATCTTCGGCGGCGTTGCGGTGAAGCGGAACCCTTCAGGGGGCAGGGCGCCGAGGTTGGTCATGTGCTCGACGATCGGGATCTCGGCCCCAAGCAGGACCGTGTGCACCGGGCGCGTCCCGCCCGACACGTCGTCGATGTTGAAGCTGTCGATGCCGACCAGGGCGGCGCCCTCGTCGCGCAACCGTTCCGCCGCCTCCCGTGTCAGGAACGGGTGTCCCTCAAAGTAGGCGTCCGTGCGCCAGTGGCGATCCCACCCTGTATGCACCAGCACCGCCCGGCCATGCAGGGCCAGACCGTCGAAGGCGTCAGGTCCTATGGCCCGGGGCCCGGGGGCGACCTGCACTCTCACACCCGGGACGTTGGAGATTCGCTCCAGGGCCAGCCCGGTCAGGTCATGGCCGTCGGCGAAGCGATGGAACGGCGTGTCCATGTAGGTGCCGGTGTTGGCGATCATGTCGATGCGACCGATCTGGAACTCTGTCCCCGGCTCGTAGATTCCCCGCGAAGCCTCCCGGCTGAGGTGATCGCAGATCAGCGGGGCGGGAAGGCCCCGGTAGGTGATCATGCCATCCTCGATGGTGTGCGACAGGTCGATGAAGGTGTCGGCCACGCGAGTCTCCCCCGGCAGGCGGCCAGGGTGACGCGACCGCCGCGCCGCGGCAATCGCCGCGCCGCCCCTGCGTATTATCCCGGAGCTGACGCCCGCGGCGTGCGGCGTCATCATCGCGAATGAGAACGATTTGCAGAAGTGCGACTCCGTGCTAGATGCGAACGGTTCTCAGTCGCGAAGAATTCGGATCGGCCGCGTGTACATCTGCAACTGCAACGGAATCCGCGAACGGCAAGCCCGCGCGGCCATCGAGCTGGGCGCCAGCCGCCCCGCCGACATATTCCGCCATTGCCAGGCCAAGCCCCGCTGCGCCAAATGCGTCTGCGACATGCGGCAGATGATTCAGGAAACCCAAGAGGTCCTTGCTCTCGCCGCCGAATAGGAGCGCGGCATGAAGGGCGACACCAGGATCATCGAACTGCTGAACGCGGTGCTCACCAACGAGCTGACCGCGGTCAACCAGTACTTCCTGCATGCGCGGATGTTCGAGAGCTGGGGGTTCCACCACCTCGGGCGGATGATCTACGAAGAGTCCATCGGCGAGATGAAGCACGCCGACAAGCTCATCAAGCGCGTCCTGTTCCTGGAAGCCCTGCCGAACCTGCAGGACCTTCACAAGCTGCGCGTGGGGGAGGCCGTGCCGGAATGCCTGGGCGCCGACCTCGAGCTGGAGGTGAACGGCCGGGCCTTGCTGGTGAAGGGAATTCCCCTCTGCGAGCAGGCCGGAGATTTCGTCAGCCGCGACATCCTGACCGATATCCTGAAGGACACCGAGGAACATATCGACTTCCTCGAAGCCCAGCTCGGCCTGATCAAGGCCATGGGCGAGGCCAACTACCTGCAGAGTGCGATGCATGAAATCCAAGCCGACAGCTCCGCCACCGGCGGCTGAGACGCCGGAGGTCCGCTTCCGCAATCTGCTGCCCGGCGATCCGGCGACCTATTTCCGGGCCCGCGCCGCCAACAATCCGACCTTCAATTTCGATACGGTCGCCGGCCGCTACGTGCTGCTCGCCTTCATCGGGTCCACCCATGAGGGGACGGGGCAGCGGTCGGTCGACGCCCTGGGCAAGCTGAAGGACCTGTTCGACGTCAACAAGCTGCTGGCGTTCGCCGTCAGCGTCGACCCGCGGGACGAAGACAGCGGACGGGTGCAGGCGGATCTGCCGGGTCTCAACGTCTTCTGGGACTTCAACCTGAAGGTCAGCCGGGCCTACGGGGCGGCCACCGTCGAGCCGGCGCCGGACGGGGCCGAAGCCTATCGGCCGCTGTGGTTCCTGCTCGATCCGACCCTGCGGCCACTGGCGGTGTTTCCTCCCCCTGCAGACGAGGCGGCCATCCAGCGCCTGCGCGCGGTGATCGAGGGTTTGCCGGCGCCGGAACGCCATGGCGGCATGGAGGCGCAGGCGCCGATCCTGTTCATCCCCCGCGTTTTTGAGCCCGATCTCTGCCAGGCGCTCATCGCCCACTACCGCAAGACCGGCGGCGAACCCTCGGGCTTCATGCGCGAGATCGACGGCAAGACGACCCTGGTGCTGGACCCCAACCACAAGCGCCGCCGCGACGCCCCGGTCGACGACGAGAAGCTGATGAACCAGGCGCGCGAGCGCATCCGCCGCCGCGTCGCGCCCGAGATCAAGAAGGCCTACCAGTTCGAGGTCACGCGCATCGAGCGCGACATCGTGGCCTGCTACCTGGCCGAGGACGCGGCTCACTTCCGGGCCCATCGCGACAACACCACCAAGGGCACGGCCCACCGGCGGTTCGCTGTCTCGATCAACCTGAACGACGACTTCGAGGGCGGCACCCTGTCGTTCCCGGAGTACTCGAACCACCAGTACAGGATCCCGCCCGGGGCGGCGGTCGTGTTCTCGTGCAACCTGCTGCACAGGGTGGTCCCGGTAACGCGAGGCGAGCGTTTCGCCTATCTGCCCTTCCTTTACGACGATGCGGCGGCGCAAGTCCGCGAAACCAACAGCCGTTACCTCGACAACGCCATCGGCGGCTATCGCGACGTGGAGGCTGCATCCCCGCCCAAGGCGAAGCCGGCCCGGACCCGGGCGGAGAAGCCCGCGCCGAAGAAGGGGCCGCTGGCCTTCGAGGACGACGAGCCGGTGATCTAGGGCTCAGGGCGCCCCGAAGATGAAATCAGAGGCGTTAAGCACGGAGGCCAGGCCGCCGGAGAGCGTGATATGCGCGCCGTTCGGCAAGGTCACCAGCGTGTAGGCGCCCCACGGCACGATCATCAGGTCGGAAAAATCGTCACAGCCCGTGACGCCATAGATCCGGATGTGGTCCACGCCCTTCTGGAAATCGGTGATGTAGTCCGACCCCGAGCCGTCGGCGCTGATCACGAACTCGTCCGCGCCCATGTCGCCGGTCAGGGTGTCATTGCCCTCGCCGCCGTTTAGCCGGTCGTTCTCCCATGACCCCCACAGTTGGTCGTCGCCCTCGACGCCCCAGACCTCCACCGCCGTCCTGTCGCCGTAGAAATAGTCGCTGCCCGGCGCCAGCCAGAAGCGCTCGATGGACGAGAAGGTGTCTCCATAGGCGCTGAAGGAGGATCCGAACCTCAGCGAGATATAGACAGAATACGAACCCCGGTAGCTGACGGTGTCGAACCCGTCGCCGCCCTGATACTGGTCGGATCCCATCCAGCTTTCGTGCGCATCGAAAAAGTCGTCGCCGGCGCCGCCGATTAGAATGTCGTCGCCGTCTCCGCCGTAGAGCCGATCGCCGTCAGCGCCGCCCTCCAGTCGGTCGGCCCCGCCGCCGCCCACCAGCGAGTCCGCGCCGGCGCCCCCATAGACGAGGTCATCGCCTTCGTCGCCGAAAAGGGTGTCCGCGCCGTCGCCTCCGTTGAGGGTGTCCGTCCCGTCGCCGCCGCGCAGGACGTCGTCCCCGGCGTCACCGGCGAGGTTGTCCGAACCGCCGTAGCCAAACGCCTGGTCGGCGTCGTCTCCTCCGGACAGGGCGTCGACGCCGTCACCTCCGTAGAGGTAGTCGGCCCCGGCTCCGCCCTGGGCCGAGTTGGTTCCGGCGCCGACGTAGAGCTTGTCGTTCCCAGCGCCGCCGTCGAGCGCATCGTCGCCCGCCTCGCCCTGCAGCGTATCGGCGCCGTCGCCGCCGGCCATGCTGTCGTTGCCGTCCCCGCCCCAGAGCTGGTCGTCAAACCCGGTTCCGGTCACGCTGTCATTACCGGCGTAGGCGTAGATCCGCATGCCCGCCGCGACGCCCGAGAGATCGACCGCGTCACCGAAGGACGACAGCAACAAGCGCTCGATCCCCAAGAAGGTGTCGCCGGCGATGTCACCGCTGGAGCCCCGGCTGCCCAGGATCAGCGCGCCTGCGGCCGCCCTGTAGTCGACCGTGTCGAAACCGAGCCCGCCCACCATCGTGTCCGCGCCGTCGGACCCGACAAAGGTGTCGTCGCCATCCCCGCCGTCGGAATAGTCGTCGCCCGCGCCGCCTTCCAGCCGGTCCGCGTCCCCGCCGCCATAGAGGAAGTCATTACCCAGGCCGCCGACCAGTCGGTCCGCGCCGCCCTCGCCCGAAAGCTGGTCGTCGCCGTCGCCGCCGTCCAGCAGGTCCACACCTGCGCCGCCGCTCGCCGTATCCGAGCCGGCCTCGCCATAGAGCTTGTCGTCGCCGCCGGATCCCGACAGCGCATCCGCGTCGTCCCCGCCGAACAGCAGGTCGGCCATCTCGGCCCCCTGAAGCGTGTCGGCGCCGCCGTAGCCGTAGAGCGTGTAGGCCTGTCCAAGCCCCTCCACCCCGGCGAAGGCGTCGCCGAACGCGCTGAGCAGATAGCGTTCGATGTTGATGAAGCTGTCGCCGGCCGCATCGCCCGAGGCACCGGCGCCGCCGGCGATGGTCACAAACCCGGCCGAACCCCGGAAATCCATCGTGTCGAAGCCGGCGCCGCCGTCCATCTGATCGCCGCCGCTTCCGCTCACGAAAGTGTCGTTGCCGTCGCCCCCGAACAGGATGTCGTCGCCGCCGTCGCCGAAGATCCGATCCGCGCCCGCGCCCCCGTCGATGACGTCGTTTCCATCGCCGCCGTTGATGGTGTCGTCGCCGCTGTTGTCGACGCCGTTAGGCCAAACGTCGTTCCCAGCCAGAAGCTTGATCTTCGCCATGGATGCCCCCCCGGTCGCAGATCGATTGGCTCGATCTTGCCTTCGTTTCCGGCAACAACAGAGTTATCAAACAGGGTTGTCAAGGCGGCAGGCGCGCCGGCGGCGGCGTGAAACCACGGGCGCCCGGGGCGACAAGCGACAGGACGATCGTTCGGGGATGTCGGTCCGCGAAACGCGTTAAACGCGCATCTTTTTCCGCTGCGATTTTTCCGGTTATGCTGGCGCAGCGGGAGGACGCCATGGCGAGCTTGATCGGTTCGATTATCGGCGCGACGGTGGCCATGTGGCTGCTCAGCCGGCTGGTCCTGTGGCTGCTGAAGGCCATGGGCGACACCCCCCGCAGGATCATCCTGGCCCACCTGGTCAGCCTGAGCGTCGCGACCGTGGCGGCCGGGTTCGGCCGCTCCGACGGCTCCGGGCCGGACTTCCTGGGGGCGCTGGCGATCTACGGCGGCCCGGCGCTCCTGTGGCTGGTGGTGGACCTGCTGGCGCTCAAGCGGCGCACGGCGAAGGCGGGCGGGGAGTAGGGTGGGCAGGAATGGGCGCACTTGTTATTGGATAACGGCAATACCGAATAGCAATAATGAGTGTGTGTCCCCCTTCCGTAGAGTACTGATGGGAGAATGAACTTGGCAACCGCGGAGAGTTTAGCAGCTGCTCTACTTGATAAAGACGAGTCACTCGGAACCAGAGACGACGCCGCGATGGATCTTTCTGAGTATGATGACGCCGTGGCCTTACAAGCCTTAATTCAAATTGCCCAGGATCCCAACGAGGATGAAATGCTTCATTCGTCTGCTGGCGAATCGATTGGTCAAATTTGGCATCGCAAAGGCGAGTTTAACGATGCTCTATTCGATTCGTTCACCCGGATTTCTCGCAAGGAGGTCGCGGCGGCGATGGGGTTCAAGGAGAAGCTGGCTCATCGGTTGCGCTAGCGCTGTCAGGTTAAGGAAAATGGGGACACACACTCTTTATTGAATAACGGAAATATCGAATAACAATAATGAGTGTGTGTCCCCCTTTCTGCCGGCGATGTCCGCAGCCAGAACTGGTGCAAAAGCCCCAAAACTCTGTGATGCTAGTGATGCGTCACTCGTTCGAGAATTGGCCCCATGCGGTACATTGAAAATATTACAATGGACAGAGAGTTAATTGAACTGAATGCCGACGAAGCGCGCGAGGTGTTGCGTGCCTACTTGGAATTGGAGCGGCGGGTTTTTGCGGAACTTGAGATTGACGAGATTGATTTAGATTTTTCGAAGGCATCGGTAATTCAAGCAATTCGATATGTCGCGATAAACGAATTCGGAAAGATTTCTGAGTTTGATATGAATAGATGGTTCGCAAAGCTCGGGTTCTATTTCGGCGAATCGCTATGCCGATCGGCGCAAGGGCTGAGATGGGATATTGGGAACTCCGAAACTCCTTTTGCGAATCATCCAGTTATTGCTGGCTTCGACTCCGGAGAAGAAGCTGCTGTAATAACGATATGCAGAAACATCCTGTTGGCTACGGTGAGGGATGGTGCGCGTTCGGGCAGAATCCTTGACGCCGTTGAATACTGGTTTTCATTGGATTCTATTCATTAGAGAGACGGGAAAATGGGGACACACACTATTTATTGAATAACCGTAATATCGAATAACAATAATGAGCGTGTGTCCCCCTTTCTTTGATTGGAATATCGAACAACTCGGGAAGATTGGTGATGAAGCGGTGGCCCGCAAGGTCCCCGGCGCTCGCCGTTTGGTGGGCCTCGTCGAAAGATTGACTGGCCTATCTACACAGGCGCGCGGTACATTCGCCGATCTGCAAAGATACTGTGTGGTTCGCCGCTAGGAGGGAGCCGAATTGCCGGACTCGAAGCGATTGATATACGGAGCCATCATTTTAGCGGGCGCACTGACATTTGCTTGCTGGCCTACTCAGGTTGGCCGGACTATCGGCTTAGCTCTCATGTCTGTGGGGGGGTGGGCAGTCGCACTCGGAGGTGGAAACCGTTTCACCCGAGAGGGCGTGGGTCCAGGCAAGTTCAGATGGCCAAATTGGCGAACACTCGTTGGATTTGTTCTGGCCGGCGGAACCCTGATTAGCTTTACATTGCTTTTCGCGACAGACCATTCTTCGCCATACGCGCTGAAGTTTGTCTATCTGAGCGCGGTATTAGGTCTGGTACTGTTGGTATATCTTGCTGTCGTCCTCTTTCCCGGGCGCTAAATTCCGATGCTGTCCCTTCTCAAAACCTCACTTCGACGGATTCCGTCAGCATTGTCAGGTTGACCGCCACGACCCAAGCGCCCGCCCAAGCACAGTCACCTTCAGCCGGCGACAGCTATCCCTTCCTAAAACTTCGTACACTACATTGTCGAACATGAGTATTTGACTGTCCCTTCCGAAAACCTCATTTCATCGGCTCGCGCCCATATCGGTGGTGCAACCCACCCAGGATCGGTCGCGAACTGACCGGTCCCACCGCCTCGACCGCGCGTGAATTCGGCGCGTCCTTGCTCAAGGCCAGGTGCGTCCGGTCGTTGGTGTAGTAGTCGGCATAGGCCCGCAGCACCTTCCGCAGGTGAGGGATGCTCCAGATGATGTGGTGATCCAGGCATTCGCGCCGGATCGAACCAATCAGCCGCTCGACCCAACCGTTCTGCCACGGCGACCTCGGCGGCCAGGTGGGCTTGTCGCGGATGCCCATCGCCCGCATCCGGCGCCGGAACTTCAGGCCATAGGCGCCGTCGTTGTCGCGGACCAGGAATGCCGGCGCCTCATCCCATGGGAATGCTTCGGTGATTGCCCGGGCCAGCCACTCAGCGGTCGGCTGGTCGGTGGCCTCGACGTGCAGGATCCTCCGGCGACCAGAAAATGGGGACACACACTCTCCAGTCGCGGCGCTGGCCTTCCTGGCCTCAACGCCAGGAGAGTGTGTGTCCCCAGTTTCCGCACCCGCCGCCCCCGCTTGACCCACCGCCCCGGATCAACGGACTCTTCCGGGACGGTCTTTGACATCGACGGCGTGAGGGGATCCCGGCCGCGCAAGATTTTACCCGGCGAGGCGGGCGGCGCTGTTTTCGGTAACAGCGGAATAACAGCGGAATAACAGGGGAATTGGGCGGGCTGCCCGGGCGGGGGCCGCGCAATATTTTGCCCCGGCGGCCTCGCCGGACCTGTTTTCGATAACAGGGAATAACAGGGAAATATCAGGGAAATCGTCCGGGCGGCCCAGGCCCGCGCCGCGCAAGATCCTGCCCCGTCCCGGCGGCCTGGGCCGCGGCGGGTCCGCCCCCGGGCCCGGGCGGCGCCCGCCTCCCTTGCCAGCGAAGGGCGCGGGCTATAGGTATCGCGCCCGCATTTCCGCGCCCGTTTTCCAAGACATTCCCAAAGACATCCAATGCCCAAGATCAACGCCAACGCCATCAAGCCTGGCATGGTTCTCCAGTACGAGGGCGGCCTCTGGTCCGTCGTCAAGACCGAGCACGTGAAGCCGGGCAAGGGCGGCGCCTTCGCCCAGGTCGAGATGAAGAACCTGATCACCGGCACCAAGCTGAACCAGCGGTTCCGCTCGGAAGACGGCGTCGAGCGCATCACGCTGGAGCAGAAGGACTTCTCCTTCCTGTACGAGCAGGGCGACGCGCTGGTGTTCATGGACCAGGAGACCTACGAGCAGATCGAACTGCAAAAGGAATGGGTCGGCGACGACCGCATCCCCTACCTGCAGGACGGCATGGTCGTGGTGATCGAGTTCCACGAGGAGCGCCCGATCGGCATGAGCCTGCCCGACCAGGTCGTGCTGGAAGTCGCCGAGACCGAGCCCACCGTGAAGGGGCAGACCGCCTCCTCCTCCTACAAGCCGGCCAAGGCGTCGAACGGCATCCGCGTGATGATCCCGCCGTACATGAGCGCCGGCGAGCGCATCGTGGTCGACACCGCCACCGGCGAATACGTCCGTCGCGCCGACTAAGGTGAGCACCCCCTCCCCTCTGCTCCAGGCCATGATCGGCGCCGTGCGCAAGGCGTCGCGCGGCCTTGCCCGCGATTTCGGCGAGGTGCAGGCGCTTCAGGTCGCCAAGAAGGGGCCGGCCGACTTCGTCACGGCGGCCGATCTGAAGGTCGAACAGACGCTCTTCGAGGAGTTGCAGAAGCTTCGCCCGGGCTATGGCTTCCATGGCGAGGAACGCGGCCTGGTCGAGGGTTCCGACAAGACCCATACCTGGATCGCCGACCCCATCGACGGCACCACCAACTTCATTCACGGCATGCCGCACTTCGCGGTCAGCCTCGCGTTGCAGCGCGAGGGCCAGATCGTCGCCGGGGTCACCTTCAATCCGATCCTCAACGAGCTGTTCTGGGCCGAGAAGGGCCGCGGCGCGTTCCTGAACGACACCCGCATCCGCTGCGCCCTGCGCAAGCAGCTCGACGAGAGCCTGGTCGCCACCGGCATCCCGTGGGCGGGGCGCCCGGGGCACGCCCAGTTCCTCAAGGAGCTGCACACCGTCGGCCAGCGAGTCGCCGGCGTTCGCCGCCTCGGCGCCGCCACCCTGGACATGGCCTGGACCGCGGCCGGGCGCTTCGACGCCTATTGGGAGCGCAACCTGAAGCCCTGGGACGTGGCCGCCGGCCTGATCCTGATGAGCGAGGCCGGCGGAATGACCTCGGCCATCGACGAGGGCCAGAGCGCGCTCTCCGGCTCGTCCATCTGCGCCGCCAATCTCGACCTGCACCCGGTGCTGCTGGAAAAGCTGCGCGGGGCCTGATGACGGCGGCGGAGCGGCGCGGCTAAGCTCGCCGCCATGCTTCGCGCCCTGATCCCGCTGCTGATCGGCCTGGCCTTCGCCGGAGACGCCATGACCGCGCCCGCCGCCTTTCCCCCTGCCTTCACCGTCATCGCCCACCGCGGCGCGTCCGGGGAACGGCCGGAGCACACGCGCTCGGCCTATCTGCTGGCCATCGAGCAGGGCGCGGACTTCATCGAACCGGACCTGGTCATGTCCAGGGACGGCGCCCTGGTGGTGCGCCACGAGAACGAGATCGGCGAGACCACCGACGTGGCCGACCATCCCGAGTTCGCCGGGCGCAAGGCGACCAAGGTGATCGACGGCCAGACCCTCACGGGCTGGTTCACCGAGGACTTCACACTGGCGGAGCTGAAGACCCTGCGGGCGAAGGAACGGCTTCCCCAACTGCGGCCAGGCAATACGAAATACGACGGCAGGGACGAAATCCTGACCTTCGACGAGGTGGCGACCATCGCGCGGGAGGCCACGGCGAGGACCGGCCGGACCATCGGCGTCTACCCCGAGCTGAAGCACCCGAGCTACTTCGAGTCCCTTGGCTTCGACCCCGAGTCCCGTCTCGTGGAGGCGCTGACCAGGCTCGGCTGGACCGGTCGGACCGCGCCGGTCTTCGTGCAGTGTTTCGAGGTCGGCCCCCTCGAGAGGCTTCATCACCGGATCGAGACGCCCCTGATCCAGCTGATGGGCGAGGAGGGCGGGCCGGCCGACCACCCGGACTGGAGCTACGCCGTCATGGCGCGGGCCGAAGGCCTGCGCGCCATCGCCGCCTACGCCGATGGCGTCGGCGTCGAAAAGACCATGGTCCTGCCCCGGGACGCCGAGGGACGGTCTCTCGCCCCCACGCCGCTGGTCGCGGACGCCCACGCCGCCGGCCTGAAGGTGCACATCTGGACGCTGCGGGCCGAGAATTTCTTCCTGCCCCTGGAGCGCCGGAGCGGCCTGTCGCTCCGTCCGGACTTCATGCGCCTGCACGGCGACCTGGCCGGCGAAATCCGCGCCTTTCGCCAAGCCGGCGTCGACGGCGTATTCAGCGACTTTCCCGGCATCGCGGCCTCGACTCGCTGAGCACGCTTGACCGGAGCCCGGTCTGGGGCGCTGATGGCCCCATGAGAACAGCGTTCCTGGCCCTGGCCGCCCTCACCCTCGTCGCCGCCGCTCCGGCCGCGGCCGTCACCCCGCCCGACAACGCCCGTATCGGCCGCGTGCTCAACGAAGCCGGCCTCGTGGGGGTCTGGGGGACCCACTGCGATGACGTCAATTCCGATGACTGGGAAACCATCGCCGCCGACGCCCGCGGGGTCTACCAGTCGGTCGAGGGGGGCGACGACTACGTCTCGACCTACGACATCATTTCGGCCCGACGGCTGAACAGCCGCGACGTCCAGATGGACATGGTGTTGATCCCCGACGAGGATTCCGACGCCGAGGGCGACGATCCGGAAGCCGACGCCTACAACCAGATCACCGTGGTTTATCGGATCGAAGGCGACAAGCAGATGACCTGGTCGTCGGTCACCAGCAGGGGCGAAAAGCTGATCACCCGCGGCGTCTTCGCGGGCGGCGACCAGCGCAGCGAATGGTACTACCGCTGTCCGAACGGACGGCCCACGCCGTCGGCCGCGCCGGCCGGCGACGACGTCGAAGCGGCCGACCCGGCGCGCGACCTGCACAAGGCCCCCAAACCGTGAGATCGGGGCTGCTGCTGGCCGCCTGTGTCGCCGCCCTGGTCGCGACGCCGGCCGACGCCGCGCCCAACAGGGCCAAGATCCGCCGGGTCATCGAACAGGCCGGGCTGATGGGCTGGTCGGCCCAGGACTGCTCGCGCCCGGCCGGTTCGGGCAACGCCTGGGAACAGTTCAGCGTCGACGAGGACGGCTACGTCCTCGACATCGACTACGAGGGAACCGATGGCGAGCCGTTCTACGTCGTGGACGCGCGGCGCCTTTCCAACGGCGACCTGCGAATGAAGCTCGAGGTGAATCTCGGCGAGCCGGACCTGACGGTCACCTATCGTCTCGAGGGCGGCCGGCACATGACCTGGACCTCGCGGACCGCCGAAGGGACCCTGCTCATCGATGAATCCCGCTGGGTGAACAGCGAGGAAGCCGGCGCCAGCGTCTGGTACACCCGCTGCCCGGGACCGCCGCCGGAGCCTGCGCCGGTCGATTAGGGCGATTGCGCCCGAGCGGCTGCGGTTACTGCGCGCCGTCGAACTGCAGCTCGGCGAGGCGGGCGTAGAGGCCGCCCCTGCGCACAAGCTCGGCGTGGCTGCCCTCTTCCACCACTCGGCCCTCGTCCAGCACCACGATCCGGTCGGCGCGCAGCACGGTGGCCAGCCGGTGGGCGATCACCAGGGTCGTCCGACCGGACATGGCCCGTTCCAGGGCCTCCTGGACCAGCCGCTCGTTTTCTGCGTCAAGCGCCGAGGTCGCTTCGTCGAGCAGCAGGATCGGCGCATTGCGGATCAGCGCCCGGGCGATGGCCAGTCTCTGCCGCTGGCCGCCCGAGAGCGACTTGGCCTTTTCGCCCAGCGGGGTGTCGAAGCCCTGCGGCAGGGCCTCGATGAAGCTCAACGCCTGGGCCTCCGCCGCGGCTTCGCGCACCTCGTCGGGTCCCGCGGCCTCGCGCCCGAACAGGATGTTCTCCCCGGGCGAGCCCGAAAACAGGGCGGCGTCCTGCGCCACCTTGGCCATGCGCTCGCGGATCTGGCGGGGGTCGGCCCGCCGCAGGTCCACGCCGTCGACCGAAACCGTCCCGCTTTCAGGGTCGTAGAATCGCAGCAGCAGGCGAAACACAGTGGTCTTTCCCGCCCCGGAAGGGCCCACCAGGGCGACCGTCTCGCCCGGCCGTACCTTCAGCGTGAATCCGTTCAGCGCCGGCAGGTCCGGTCGGGCGGGGTAGTGGAACACGACGTCCTCGAAGGCCAGTTCGCCGATCGGCGGCTGCGGCAGGGGCTGCGGGTCGACGGGCGGCCGGATCGAGGGTTGGGCCTGCAGCAGTTCATCAATCCGCTGCATGGCTCCGGCGGCCTTCTGGACGTCGCCCCAGGTCTCGCCGAGCGATCCGACCGACGAGGCGGCCATCACCGACAGGAAGACGAACATCACCAGCGACCCCGAGCTCATGGTCGCCGCCGTCACCTGCTGGGCGCCGAGCCACAGCACCACCGTGACCCCGCCGAAGATCAGGGCGATCACCAGCGCCGTCATGACGGCCCGGGCCCGCACCCTCTGGATGGAGGCGCCGAAGGCGGCCTCCACCGCTTCCGAGAAGCGCCGCGAGGCGGACGCTTCGCGTCCGAAGGACTGCACGGTCTCAAGGGCGTCCAGGCTTTCGCCGGCGAAGCCCACCGCCTCGGCGAATCGGTCCTGGGTCTTCACCGTCAGCCGCCGAACCACCCGGCCGAACAGGAACATCGGCGCCAGCACCACGGGCAGCATCAGCAGCACAAGCCCGGTCAGGGTCGGGGACACCAGCACCATCAGCACCAGCGCCCCCGCCAGGCCCAGGGAATTGCGCAGGGCGACCGATATGGAGGTCGAGACCATGCTCTCGACCAGCTGGATGTCGGTGGTCATGCGGCTCAGGACTTCGCCGGTCCGCATCCGCATGAAGAAGGCCGGATCAAGGGTGAGCACGTGCGCGTAGAGGGCCTCGCGCAGGTCGGCCACGACCCGCTCGCCCAGCTTGGTGACGTAGAAGTAGCGGAGCGCCGTGGCGATCGCGAGGGCCACCGCCACCGCGCCCAGGAGGAAGAAGGTCCGGTTGAGGGCCTCCGCCTGGCCGCTGGCGAACCCTTGGTCGACCACCAGCTTGGACGCTCCGGTCAGGCCCAGGGTCGCGCCGGTCGAGAACAGCAGGAACACGGCGGCCAGAAAACCGTCGCCCCGATGCTTCCAGAGGTAGGGCAACAACCGCTTCAGGGGCCGGACGTCGCGGCTCTTGGCGCGTCGGGCGGCGGCCTCGGACAGCTTCTCGGCCAGCACCGCTCCGGCGCCCGGGCGACCCTCGGCGACCGGATCCCGGGTCTGGGCGGGGTTAACTTCGCTCATCTCGCACTTTCCCGCCGCCGCCGGCCTGATTCGGCCGACTCAGTCAGGCCGCCATCGGCCCTTGCCTTCCTATACCCCTTTTGTGTATAGACCCGCGCTCGCCGCCGGACCCACGGCGGCATTTCCATTTTCCGCGACTGACGTTCGCCCCTGCAGGCCGAAGCCCGATGAAACAGGACACCCACCCCGACTACCACTTCATCACCGTGGTGATGACCGACGGGACGACCTACCGCACGCGCTCGACCTACGGCAAGGAAGGCGCGACGCTGAACCTCGACATCGATCCGACCACCCACCCCGCGTGGACGGGCGGCAACCAGACCCTGCTGGACCGCGGCGGTCGCGTGTCGCGCTTCGCGGCCAAGTACGGCGGCTTCATGAAGAAGTAGGGCCGCGCGCGAGCGCGACCTGTGGCGCCGGCGCCCCTTTGGGTCGCCGGCGTTTTTGCGTTTGGGCGACAGGGCCACGCCTCCCCTTCCGTTTTCGCCCGAAAACGTGCTTTGGTGATCAACGTTGAACCTGTGGGGCGAATGAGCGGAACGGCCATGCGTAGAACTCTAGTCGCACTTGGCGCCTTCGCGGTGATCGCCGGCCAGGCCACCGCCCAGTCCACGCCGGCCCAGCCCCAGCCCTACAGCGGCAGCGCCCAGGCTCCGGTCTCCGTGTCCCCGCCACCCCCTGCCGTGGCGCCGGTCGACGCCGCGCTGAAGGCCGCGGTGCTGGCCACCGGGACTGGGCCCGAATCGACCTACCTGCGGGCCTTCTACGCCCAGCGGAACTACGAGCGGGCCTGGTCGCGAGAAGACGAGACCGTCCTTCTCAACGCAATCAACGACGCCGAGCGTCATGGGCTCAATCCGCGCGACTTCCTGCCGCCCGCCGGCGCCACCGATGCGATCCAGCGCGACATCCGCCTCACCCGCGCCGCCATGGCCTACGGTTCGGCGCTCAGCTTCGGCCGCATCGACCCCACCACGCAGGAGGACATCTGGACCCTGCGCGGCCACACGGCGGATCTTCCCACCGGTCTGAACAGCGCCATTCGCACCCATGGGCTGCAGCCCTGGATCGACCAGCTGGCTCCCACGGACCGCGGGTACCAGGGCCTGACCACGGCCTTCCTGCGCTATCGCGACATCGCCACCCGCGGCGGCTGGCCGGCCTGGAGGCCGGGCGTGAAGGTCGAACCGGGCGCCAACGATGCCCGCATTCCCGCCCTCGCCGCCCGCCTCGTCGCTGAGGGCGACCTGACGCCGGAAGCGGCCATCACGCCCGCCGGCGTCTCGCCCCAGACCTACAACCCGACCCTGGTTGCGGCGGTGAAGAAGTTCCAGACCCGCCATGGACTGGGACCCGACGGGGTGATCGGCGACGACACCCAGGTCGAACTGCAGGCGACCGCCAAGGACCGCATGCGGCAGATCGCAACCAATATGGAGCGGCGGCGCTGGCTGGCCCGCGATCTGGCCCCCGAACGCATCGAGGTCAATGTCGCGGCGGCGATCCTGGTCTACTGGCGCGATGGCAAGCCGTTCTACGGCACGCGCGTTGTGCCCGGCGCCACCAAGACCCAGACGCCCTCGCTGGAGGCGCCGTTCAACTCTGTGGTGGCCAATCCGCCGTGGAACGTTCCGGCCGGCATCGCCGCCAAGGAGATCATCCCCAAAGGCGCCGGCTACATGGCCGCGCGGGGCATGTACATGACCGGCGGCCGGGTGGTTCAGCGTCCGGGCCCGAACTCGGCGCTCGGCCTGGTCAAGTTCGAGGTCAACAATCCCTACGCCATTTACCTCCACGACACGCCGTCGAAGCGCTTCTTCGCCAACACCAACCGGCACCTGAGCCACGGCTGCATCCGCGTGCAGGACGCCGTCGCCTTCGCGCGCATGGTGCTGGGCTTCAACCCCGAAGCCCTCGCGCAGTTCGACGCCGCCCAGGCGTCGGGCCAGACCACCCGCGTGATGGTCGGCCGCACCATTCCGGTGCGCCTGCTTTACTGGACCGCCTTCCTGGACGGCGACGGCCGCATCTCCTTCCGCAAGGACGTCTATGGCCGCGACGACAAGCTGGCCAAGGCGCTCGGCCTGGGTTCGATGGACCAGCTGATCGAGGCGCAGCGGCCAGTGGCCGGGGACGTCGGGCCGTAGGCCCTTCGCCTCATTTCGAACGCGCCGGCATGGTCTAGGCGCGCCCAACCTCTATAAGGCGCACGCGCCTCCCCGCGCGGCCAGGACCCCTCATGCCCTTCCCGACGACCCATCCCGCGCTCGCGCGGGCCCTTGCCGACCGTGGCTATCTCGAGCCGACCCCGGTCCAGGCGGCCGTGCTCGAAGGCGACGCCCCCGGCCGCGATCTGCTAGTCTCGGCCCAGACCGGTTCGGGAAAGACCGTCGCCTTCGGCCTGGCCATGGCGCAGGACCTGCTGGGCGAGGCTGCGCGGGTTGATCGCGGGGGCGCGCCCCGCGCCCTCGTCGTCGCCCCGACCCGCGAGCTGGCCATGCAGGTCGCCCGGGAGCTGGGCTGGCTCTACGCCCCTTCGGGCGCGCGCATCGTCACCTGCGTCGGGGGCATGGATTCCCGCGCCGAGCAGCGCAACCTGGAGGCCGGCTGCCACATCGTGGTGGGTACGCCGGGCCGCCTGCGCGACCACCTGGAACGCTCCCGCCTGAACCTGGCCGAACTGAAGGTCGTGGTGCTCGACGAGGCCGACGAGATGCTCGACCTCGGCTTCCGCGAGGACCTCGAGTTCATCCTCGATGCAGCGCCGGCCGAGCGCCGCACCCTGCTGTTTTCCGCCACCATCGCCCGCGACATCGCCAGGCTGGCCAGGACCTACCAGCGCGACGCCCTGCGCCTGGACACCGTCAACCACGAGGAAAGCCACGGCGACATCGAGTACCGGGCCATGCGCGTGGCCCCCAACGAGATCCAGCACGCGGTCGTCAATGTGCTGCGCTACTTCGAGGCCCCGGGCGCGCTGGTCTTCTGCTCCACCCGCGAAAGCGTGCGCCGTCTGCACATGAGCCTGCGCGAGCGTGGCTTCGACGTCGTCAGCCTGTCCGGCGAGATGACCCAGCGCGAGCGCTCTGACGCCCTGCAGGCGCTGCGCGACGGCAAGGCGCGGGTGTGCGTGGCCACCGACGTCGCCGCGCGCGGCCTCGACCTGCCCGACCTCGGCCTCGTCCTCCATGCCGAGCTGCCCGTGAACAAGGCCGGCCTGCTGCACCGCTCCGGACGCACCGGCCGGGCCGGGCGCAAGGGCGTCTCCATCGTGCTCGTGCCCTACACCCGCCGCCGCAAGGCCGAGACCCTTTTCGTCGACGCCAATGTCGTCCCGGCCTGGTCCGGTCCGCCCACCGCGGAGGAAGTCCGCGTGAAGGACAATGAACGGCTGCTGGCCGACGCGCTCAGCGACACCGGCGACGGCGAAGCCGAGGATGAAGCGCTGGTCGCCGCCCTGCTGGCTCAGCGCACCCCCGAGCAGCTGGCCTCCGCGGTGGTCCGCGCCCGCCGCGCCCGACTGCCCTCGCCGGAAGAAGTCTACGACGACGCGCGCCTGAAGGCGGCGCAGGAAACGCCGTTGAAGCCCAGGCGCGAATTCGTCCCGGCCTCCGACGCCTCGTGGTTCCGTCTCAACGTCGGCCGCGGCAAGAACGCCGATCCCAAGTGGCTGGTGCCCCTGATCTGTCGGCTCGGCCACGTCACCAAGAGCGACATCGGCGTGATCCGGATCTTCGATCGCGAGACCAAGTTCGAGATCTCGAAGGCGGCCGCCGGAAAGTTCGCCGAGGTTGTCCGCGGCGTGGCGGAAGGCGACGTCCGCATCGAGCCGACCTCGCCGCCCAGCCTGCAGGACCGCCCGCGCCGAGACTTCAAGCCCCGCCCCCGCACCGACGGCGACCGCAAGCCGTGGGAGGCGGCGCCGCCCAAGTCCCGCGGGGACGCGCCCCGTCCCGAAAAGGCCAAGCGGGGCAAGCCGCCGACTCCTGCGGCCGAAGGCAGGCCGAAATGGCAGGGCAAGCCCAATCCGGAGGGCAAGTGGATCGCCAAGCCCAAATGGGCCGGCAAGCCCAAGGCCGAGGCCGCGGCCCGCGCCAAGTGGGAGGCCGCCAACAAGCCGGCCGCCCCCAAGAAGGCCTTCGCTTCGAAAAAGAAAAAGGCGAACGGCTAGGCCCTTCTCCCCCGCGCACGGGAGGAGGATCAGTCCCCTACTTCTTCATCCAGGGCTTGGCGGTCGCACCCGGATGACGGGGCGCGTCGCGGCCCCGGCCCTTGTCGGGCATGACCCGGGCGTCCAGCTTCTCCTTCTTGAGGCGAAGCGCGCGTTGCAGGGGCGTCTCGTCGGTCGGCGGCTCGCCGCTCACCGCCCGAAGGCCGCCTGCAGGCGTTCCAGCTGCGAGCGCACCGGATGCGACTGCTCGGTGACCTCCTCGTCGAGGAACATGCGGCGATCGAGGTGCAGAACACGCTCGTACAGGCGCGCCGAACGGCCCAGCAGGTCGACCAGCAGGCTCGGCATTTCTTCCAGGCCTTCGCCGGACTCGCCCTGGCACACCGACTGGGCGCCGATGCGGTAGCGGGCCAGACAGGCTTCTCGGGGGTCCATGTCGCCTTCGCGGATGGCCCGCTGCACCAGAAGCCAGGAGGCGACCTGCATCAGACGGGTGGTCAGCCGCATGCTTTCGCCCGCGTAGGACAGGGCCCCGGCCCGGGACAGCAGCTTCGAGTCGCGACGTCCCTCGCCGTCGAGGTAGGCCGCGGTCTCCTCGACCAGCTCCATGCCTTCGGAGAAGGTGCGTTCGAACAGCTCGGAGCGCGCGAAGTCCCGCACCACCTCGGCTCTCGCGGTAGACACTTCCGCGACTGACTCAGCCATACTCACGCCCCTCTATCGGCCGGCAAACGCGCCGCCAGGAATGACCTGCGGCTGTGCAACGCCTGTGCCAGTCGCCGGCCCGGGAACGCGGCCGACCCCTTCAACCCGTTCTACTGCGCGCCCTTGAATGAAAACAGGGCGTCGGCGGCGCTCATTCGGGCTTCCTTGCCGGCCAGTTTGGCGCGGCAACGCTCGACCTCGGCCTGCAGGCCCTCAATGCGCTCGTTCAGCTCTTCGACCGAGTAGAGGTCCAGGTCCTCCTTGCCCAGTTCCGCCAGCAGTGCGCCACGGCCCGATGGGCGGGGAAGCGATTCGTCAAACACGGACGCGTCTCCCTTTGCTCGATCCCGAACAAGCCCTATTGGAACGCCGCCGCGAGAAGGATGCAACCCATGCCTGTCGAGACCATGCGCGCGATCGCCGTCCGGGGCGGAGCCGGACCGGCGGAAAACCTTGAGATCGTCGAGGTCGCGGCGCCCGAACCCGGGCCCGGCGAGATCCTCGTCCGGGTCCGCGCCGCGGGGGTCAACCGACCCGACATCCTGCAGCGTCTGGGCGCCTATCCCCCCCCGCCCGGCGCGCCCGAAACCCTTGGCCTCGAGATCGCCGGCGAGGTGGTGAAGGGCGCGGGACGATGGCGGGAGGGCGACCATGTCTGCGCCTTGCTGGGCGGCGGCGGCTACGCCGAACTGGCCCGAGTCGACGCGCGCCACGCCCTGCCGGTCCCGAAAGGGTTCGATTTTCAACAGGCTGCGGCCCTTCCCGAGACGGTATTCACCGTCTGGGCGAATGTGTTCGAGCATGGCGCGCTCAAGCTTGGCGAGACGCTGATGGTCCACGGCGCCACCTCCGGCATCGGCACCACCGCCATCCAGATGGGCAAGGCCGCCGGCGCCCGGGTGATCGCCACCGCCCGCGGGGCGGGCAAGGCGGCAAAGGCCCGCGAACTCGGCGCCGACCTCGCCCTCGACGTCACGGCCGAGGACTTCGGCGAGGCGGCGCGCGCCTTCGGCGGCGTCGATGTCGTCCTCGACATGGTGGGCGGGCCCTACTTCGAACGGAACCTGGCGGCCCTGAATACGGGCGGGCGCATCGTCTACATCGCCTCCCAGGGCGGGGCGGAGATCGTCGTGCCCGTCTTCCGGCTGATGGCCAAACGGGCGGTGGTCACCGGCTCGACGCTGCGGCCCCGCGACGCCGACGAGAAGGCGAGGCTGGCCGTGGCGGTGGAGCGTACGGTGTGGCCTTGGATCGAGGCGGGCCTCCTCCGGCCCGTGATCGACGTCGCCTTCCCCCTGGCCGAAGCGTCACGCGCCCACGCGGCCCTGGAAGGCGGCGGTCATGTGGGCAAGGTGGTTCTCGTCCCCTGAGCCTCTCGCTCCCGGTTGACCGCCGGACCCCGGGCCGCTCATCTCCTCCCATGCATCGCGCCGCCTTGTTCGCCCTCGCCCTCGCCCTGGCCTTGCCGGCGAAGGCCGCGCCCCTGCCCTTGGCGGTGGTGACGGTCGAAGGGCCGGGCGTCCCCTTCGGGACCTCGGAACGGATCGACAGCCTGGTGTCCCGCCTGTCCGACGAGGGTCTGATCGACGCCCGGCCCGCCCGCCTGGCGGTGAAGAGACTGAAGGCGTGCGGCCGCAGCCTCGACCGCATCCGCTGCGTGCGCGCCCAGTTGCGCACCCGACCGCCGCTCGAGCTGCCCCTGCACGTCGCCGTCATCGCCATCCCCGGCCCCGGCGACCAGGTGCGCCTCACCTGCGTGGGGCCCAGGCGCCGTTTCCGCGCCGATCCGGAAGCCGAGGCCTACGTCGACCTGGCCGCGGCGCTGTCCGACTCGCCGGCTTCGGCGACCTGGCGCGCGCGGCTGGCCCGGTGCCTCGACCGGGCCGCAGGCGAACGGCGGCTCTAGGCCGTCGCCCGAGGCCCATGATTGCCGGTTTCCTTGCGCGCGAAAGGCGATTATAGCCTCAGGTCATCACACCCGCCCGGCCGCAAGGCCGGGCGCCGTCGTTTCTGGAGCGCCGCAATGAGCGACCAAATTCTCTATCCCAAGGCCACCGCCGTCTGGCTCGTGGACAACACGTCCATGTCGTTCGAGCAGATCGCCGACTTCTGCGGCCTGCACCACCTGGAAGTGAAGGGCATCGCCGACGGCGAAGTGGCCCGCGACATCCGCGGCGCCGACCCCATCGCGAACGGTCAGCTCTCGCGCGAGGAGCTGGAAAAGGCCGAGGCCGACCCGGCCTACCGGATGAAGGCGCTCGTCGGCAAACACCAGGACCTGCTCAAGGTGACCAAGAAGGCGCCGCGCTACACCCCTGTGTCGCGCCGCCAGGATCGCCCGGACGCCATCGCCTGGTTCCTGCGCAACCATCCGGAAGTGACCGACGCCCAGATCTCCAAGCTGCTCGGCACGACCAAGGCGACCATCGACCAGGTGCGCAACCGCACCCACTGGAACATCGGCGCCATCAAGCCGGTCGATCCGGTGAGCCTGGGCCTCGTGGGCCAGCTCGAGCTGGACGCTGTCGTGAAGAAGGCTGCCGAGAAGAAGGCCCGCGAGGCCGCGCGCAAGGGCGGCGACGGCGCCACCCTGGCCCCCGCTTCGGAAACCGCCGCCCTTGAGGCGGCCATGCCGCTGGACGACGACCTGGTCAGCGAACAGGGCGCGGCGCAGGACTACGAGGATCAGCCCGCCGATGCCTGGCAGGGCGAGGAGGAGGACGAAGAGGCGTAGGCCGCTTCACCCTTCCCCGCCGGGAAGGCGCCTGCCGGATAGCAATCGGGCCGCCCTGAGGGGCGGCCCTTTTCGTGACGAGGCTTAATGGGCGGGGCTGCGAAGCCCTTCAATCTCTTCCTTCAGCCTCAGCTTTCGACGCTTCAACTCGACCAGGTGGAGCGAATCCGCTCCGGGGTGGGACAGTTCATCCTCGATGGCCTGTTCGAGTGAGCGGTGCCTGGCGTTGAGTTCGCGCAGGCGTGCGTCGATCGCCATGGGTTGCGCCTCCTTCTGGTTAGCAGCATTGGAATGACACACCCGGATCGCGGCTCTGTGGAGTCACGATTGTGAGAGAATTGTTACGGAGCCTGGCTTGAGCGACGCCGCAAACCGTCTGGTCGTGGGAATCTCCGGCGCATCGGGGGCCGTCTACGGCGTGCGCATGCTGGAGGCGCTCGCGGAGCTGGGCGTGGAAAGCCATCTCGTGGTCTCCAAGGCGGCGGCCATGACGCTGGGCCAGGAGACGGGGCTCACTCTGGCCGAAGTCGCCGCTCGGGCCAGCGTGGTGCACAAGGTCGGGGACATCGGCGCGGTGATCGCGTCGGGATCCTTCCGCACCCTGGGCATGGCCATCGCCCCCTGCTCGGTGCGGACCATGAGCGAGGTGGCCACGGGGGTGACCTCGTCCCTGCTGACCCGCGCCGCCGACGTCACCCTCAAGGAACGCCGTCCCCTGGTGTTGATGGTGCGAGAGACCCCGCTGCACCTTGGTCACCTGCGCACCCTGACCAGGCTGGCCGAGATGGGCGCGACCATCGCCCCGCCGTTGCCGGCCTTCTACGCCGGACCCCAGACCATCGAGGACATGATCGACCAGGCGGTGGGCCGCTCGCTCGACATCTTCGGCCTGGACTGGGCGCGGGTGAAGCGCTGGGGCCGCGACGTGGGACCTGCCGGAGGCGGCGCGGGATGACCCTGGCGCTGTGGGACTGGTCCCTGCGGGCCTATGCGGACCCGCGGGTTAGGGAGCTGCTGCTCGATCTGCAGGACGTGAACGAGCAGAACGTGTGCCTGCTGCTGTGGGCGGCGTGGGCCGGGCAGTCCGGCCGCCGCCTCGACGCCGACAGCTTCGACGAGGCGGTCGATCTGGCGCGGGCCTGGGAGGACAACGTGGTGCGGCCGCTGCGGGGCCTGCGCCGAACCCTCAAGAAGGGCGTCCCCGATCTCGACTCCTCCGCCCGCGAGGCTGTGCGCCAGGAGATCAAGACGGTGGAGCTGTCGGCCGAGCGCGCCTCGCTCGCGGCGCTGCAGGCCGTTCCCGAGGCCGACTCGGGCAAGGTCCACAGCGTCGAGGCCGCCCTCGTCGCCGCAGCCCGCGCCTGGGGCGGCCCGACCCCGCGCCTCCGCCTGCAGGCCTTGGCCGAGTTGCTTCCGGACGCCCCCTGATTCCGCTATGATCCGCCGACCGGCCGCGCTGCCGGACCAACCGCTTGAGACCCATCTGGAATGAACGACGACGGACCGTCCACCGGCGCGAAACTCACGGTCGTGAACGGCCGCGTCACCGAGCTGCAGCAGGAACACGCGGACCTCGACGCCTCGATCAGCGCCCTGGAGAACCTGCCGCTGCCCGATCAGTTGCTGATCGCCCGCCTCAAGCGCAAGAAGCTGGCCCTGAAGGACGAGATCATCCGCCTGCAGGACCGCATCCTGCCGGACATCATCGCCTAGCGAGCGCGCTTCCGGACGAACATCGCCGCGTCCGCCTCGGCGAGCCATTGCTCCGCGTCCTCGTGACCCTCCCAGGCGCGCACGCCGAAGGCGCCGCCCAGCACACCGGCGCCAACGTCGATTTCGCCGATCAGCGCGCCAAGCGCCGCCGCCTTGGCCTGGCCCTCGTCCACGCCCGCCTGCAGCAGCAGCACGCCGAACTCGTCGCCGCCGAGTCGGGCGGCCGCGTCCGACTCGCGGATGTTGGCCAGGATCAGGTCGGCGACCCGTTTCAGGGCCTCGTCGCCGGCGGCGTGTCCGGCCGCGTCGTTGACGCCCTTGAAGCCGTCCAGGTCGAGATACAACAGGCAGGCCGGGGCCTCGTAGCGCTGACAGAAGGCGATGGCGCGGTTGAGTTCGCGAAGGAAGGCGCGCCGGTTGTAGAGCGGCGTCAGTACGTCCCGGTCGGCCAGCGCCTCCAGGCGTCGGATCTCCGATCTCAGCGCCTCCACCTCGGCGCGCAGGGCCGCCTCCTCCGCGGTGGCGGGGGCGGCGTCGGTGCGGCGGCGGGCGGGGTCGGCGGACATGACCGGGCTGTTGTGCCCGAATGCCGCAGGCTTTGGGAGGGGTTCGCCGCCGCCGCGACGCCGCAGGCGCAGTTCCGTCGCTGCGCGCGACAGGTCCGGCGCACTTCCCCCGGTTGCACGGGCCGCACCCCTCCTATACTCAGCCGCATTCCAGCCTTGGGGAACGCATCCGGTGAGCAATCCGCTGGTCGCCGTCATCATGGGCAGCCGTTCGGACTGGCCCACCATGAAGGGCGCCGTCGAGGTGCTCGAAATGCTGGACGTGCCCGTCGAGGCCAAGGTCATTTCCGCCCATCGCACGCCCAGGCGGCTCTATGACTTTTCGGTCGGAGCCAAGGCGGCGGGCTATCGCGTGATCGTGGCGGGGGCCGGCGGCGCCGCCCACCTGCCGGGCATGTGCGCCTCCATGACCGACCTGCCGGTGCTGGGCGTGCCGGTGATGTCGAAGACCCTGTCGGGCAACGATTCGCTGCTTTCGATCGTGCAGATGCCCTTCGGCGTCCCCGTGGGCACGCTCGCCATCGGCGAGGCCGGCGCCCGCAACGCGGGGCTGCTGGCCGCCCAGATCCTGGCGCTCTCCGATCCCGCCCTGGCCGAGCGGGTCGCCCGCTGGCGGGCGGAACAGACCGCCTCCGTGCCTGAAAGCGTCGAGGACTGAGCTTGTCCGCGTTCCCCCTGCCGCCCGGCTCCACCATCGGTATCCTCGGCGGCGGGCAGCTCGGGCGCATGCTATGCCAGGCGGCCTCGCGGCTCGGGTTCGACACCGCCGTCCTCACGCCCCGCCCGCACGCCCCTGACGCGCGCGTCGCGGCCCATTCCATCGTTGCGCCCTACACCGACGGCGACGCGCTCGAGGCCCTGGCCGCGGTCAGCGACGTCATCACCTTCGAGTTCGAGAACGTCCCGGCCGAGGCCCTGAACCGGCTGGCGGCGATGGACGCGGTGGTGGCTCCCGGTTCGCGTGCGCTCAGCGAAACCCAGGACCGGGTGGTCGAGAAGACCTTCCTCAACCGGGTGGGCTGCGCCACGGTCGCCTTCGCGCCGATCGACTCCGCCGACCAGATTCCGGCCGCCCTCGAGCGCATCGGGGCCCCCGCCCTGCTCAAGACCCGCCGCGAGGGTTATGACGGCAAGGGACAGGCCTGGGTGCGGGCGCCCGACGACGCTGCGGCCGCCTTCCCGGCCATCGGCGGCAAGCCGGCCATCCTCGAAGCGCGGGCCGATTTCGTCCGCGAGCTGTCGGTCATCGCCGCGCGCGGGAGGGACGGACAGGTCGCCTGTTATCCGGTGGGCGAGAACCGCCACGACGGAGGCATCCTGCACCTGACCCGCGCGCCGGCGCCGGGCTGGCAGGCCGTGCAGCCGCAGGCCGAAGCCTTCGCCCGGCGGGTCCTCGAAGGCCTCGACTACGTCGGCGTGCTGGGCGTCGAGCTGTTCGCCATGGGGGATGGGTCGTTGCTGGTGAACGAGGTCGCCCCGCGCGTCCACAACTCCGGCCACTGGACCCAGGACGGGGCCGCATGCGACCAGTTCGAACAGCACATCCGCGCCGTCGCGGGCTGGCCGCTGGGCGATCCCCGCGCGCTGTTCGAAACCGAGATGCAGAACCTGCTCGGCGACGAAGCGGAGGCCTGGGAGACCATCGCCGCGGAACCCGGCGCGCGGCTGCACCTCTACGGCAAGGGCGAGATCCGGCCCGGCCGCAAGATGGGTCATGTCAACCGGCTTGGACGAGCGCTATGAGCGAAATCCTCGTCCTTCGGCAGCTTCAGGATGAGGATTTCCCCAGCCCCGGCGATACAGTCGTTCGCATCCTGAACCTGTCGAAAGGCGCGGCATGACGGATCAGCGGTTCGCCGCACCTCCCCCTTCCACCGTTCTGCCCTGGAGCCACGTCCTGCTGGCCCTGGCGGTGGTGGCGGTGTGGGGCTCCAACTTCGTGGTCATCCGCGTCGGCCTGGACCACCTGCCGCCGCTCCTGTTCTGCACCCTGCGGTTCACCTTCGCCCTGTTGCCGGCCGTCTTCTTCCTGAAGCGTCCCGCCGTTCCCTGGAGCCATCTGGCCGCCTACGGCCTCTTCATCGGCGGGGGCCAGTTCGGCCTGCTGTTCATCGCCATGAACGGCCACATCGCGCCCGGCCTCGCCTCGCTGGTGATGCAGATGCAGGTGTTCTTCACCATCGGCCTCAGCGTCTGGCTGGCGAAGGAGAAGGTGCGCCTGTTCCAGCTGGCGGCCCTGGCGCTGGCGGGCGCGGGCCTCGCCGTCATCGCGGCCCACACGGACGCCCAGACCACGCCGCTCGGCCTCGGTCTGACGCTGCTCGCGTCCCTGTCCTGGGCCGGCGGCAACATGGTCATGAAGGCCTCGGGCAAGGTGGACGCCCTGGCCTATGTGGTCTGGGCCAGTCTGTTCTCCATCCCGCCGCTGATCGTACTGACCCTGGTGTTCGAGGGCTGGCCGGCGGTTCGCGAGGGCCTGATGCGGGCCGATCTGATGACCTGGGGCGCGGTGCTGTGGCAGTCCGTCGGCAACACCATGTTCGGTTTCGCCGCCTGGGGCTGGCTGCTGGCCCGGCATCCCGCGGCCGTGGTCACCCCCGCCGCCCTGCTGGTGCCGGTCTTCGGCATGAGCGCCTCGGCGCTGCTGCTGGCCGAGCCGCTGCCCGGCTGGAAGCTGCTGGCGGCGTTGCTGGTGCTCGCCGGGCTCGCCGTGATCGTTGTCTACCCGCGCCTGCGCCCGACCTAGACTGAAGCCTCGCGGGCCAGCACGCCCCTCGCCGCCGCCAGGCCGCTGGCGAAGCAGGCCTGCAGCAGGTAGCCCCCCGTGGGCGCCTCCCAGTCCAGCATCTCGCCAGCCACGAACACGCCCGGCAGGCGCCTCAGCATCAGTTGGTCGTCGACCGCGTCCCAGGCCACGCCGCCGGCGCTGGAGATGGCGCGCTCCAGGCCGCGCATGCCGTTCACCCGCAGGCGCGCGCCCTTGGCGACGCGCGCCAGCCGCGCCGGCTCCGGCGGCAGGGCCACCCCACGCGCCTCGCGCATCAGGCCGACGGCGACCGGCGACAGCCCCGCCTTACGCAGGCGGTTGCTCAGCGGGTCGCCGGCTCGCCCGCGCGACAGCCGCTCGGTCAGGGTCTCGACCGTCACGTCCGGCGCCAGGTCGAGGGTCAGCTCGGCCCGCCCGTCCGCCGCGAGCGCGTCGCGCAGGGGGCCGGACAGCGCATAGACCGCTCCGCCCTCCAGGCCGTAGCCGGCCACCACGGCTTCACCCCGCACGACCCGCTCCCCGAAGCTGAGGGCGACCGCCTTCAGGGGCTGGCCCGCGAAGCGTTGCCGGAACGGCTCCGACCAGTCGATCTCGAGCCCTGCGTTGGAGGGGCGGAAGGGGGCGATCTCCACCCCCCGCGCGGCCAGCAGGTCGACCCAGCGCCCGTCGGAGCCCAGGCGCGGCCAGCTTGCTCCGCCCAACGCCAGCACTGTCGCCGCAGGTCGCAGGGTCTCGACCCCGCTCTCGCCTTCGAAGCGCAAGGCGCCGTCCTCGCTCCAGCCGGTCCAGGCGGTCCGCGTCCGGATGGACACCCCCAGCCCTTCGAGCCGCGACAGCCAGGCGCGCAGCAGGGGCGAGGCCTTCATGGCCCTGGGAAACACCCGGCCGCTGGAACCGGTGAAGGTCTCGGCCCCCAGACCATCGGCCCAGTCGCGCAGGGCCGCTGGCGGGAAGGCCTCGACGATCTCGCGCAGCCGCGCGCCGCCGGCCCCGTAGCGGCCCAGGAAGGCGGGCAGCGGCTCGGCATGGGTCAGGTTCAGGCCGCCGCGTCCGGCCATCAGGAACTTGCGTCCGGCCGAGGGCATGCGCTCGAAGACCGTCACGGACCAGCCCGCCGCCGCGAGGGTCTCGGCGGCGATCAGCCCGGCCGGGCCCCCGCCGACGACGGCGGCGCTTAGCCGGGACTGGGGGCGGGGATCGGCCATGGGCCACCCCTAGCCGTCCGCAACGACCGACGCCACCGCCGCCTCATTTTGCGCATTGCCTGGGAAGGACCAATCAGGCGACCTTGGCCCGATGACGCCGTTCAGCCGACTGATGCAGGGGATCGCCGCGGACGGCGAGGCCTTCACCGCCGAGGTCTCACCCGACTGGATGCAGGGCCGCACCACCTACGGCGGGCTCTCCGGCGCGCTCTGCGTGGAGGCGGCTCGCCGCGCCCTGCCCGGCCTGCCGCGCCTGCGCTCGGCCCAGTTCGCCTTCATCGGCCCGGCCGGCGGCCCGGTTCGCATCGTTCCGACGGTGCTGCGGCAGGGCAAGTCCAGCGTCTTCGTCGGCGTCGACATGCTGGGCGAGCAGGGACTGGCCACCCGCGCCATCCTGACCTTCGCCGCCGCTCGGGTCTCGGCCTATGAACACGCGGACGCCCCCGCGCCGGCCGCCCTGCCGCTCGAGGACGGCGCGCCTTTCTTCGGGGGCGGCGGGGGCGGCCCCAACTTCTCGCACCATTTCGACGTCCGGCTGGCGGGCGGCCATGCTCTGGTCAGCCGGGCCCAGCCCGAGATTCTCATCTGGCTGAAGCACCGGGATCCCGCCGCCGGAACCGGAGAGGCGGCGCTGGTGGCGCTGGGCGACGTGGCCCCGCCCGCGGCCATGGCCATGTTCCACGAGCCCGCCCCCATCTCGACCATGACCTGGAGCCTCGACCTGGTCGAGGAGCCCGAACCGGACGCCGAGTGGTTTCTGTTCGCCAGCCGCGGCGAGGCCGTCGCCGATGGGTATTCGGCCCAAGCCATGGGCCTCTGGACCGCCAGCGGCAAGCCGGTCGTGCTGTCGCGCCAGACCGTCGCCCTGTTCGCCTAGGCCGGCTTCAGCGTGTCCATCAGGGCGCGCACGGCGGCGTGGGCCGCCTTGATGTCCTCGATGTTCGGCTGGCCCTTGGGCAGCTTGATGCGGAAGTTCACTCCGCCGGGCAGTTCGTCCGAAACCTCGCACGCCGCCTGCCACCGCGAGCCCTCGCAGAGTGCGAACCATGGTTCGCCGGACGGCGAGGCGCCGGTGTTCTGATCGCCGATGAAGGCGTAGGTCTCGATCTTCTGGCCGTTCACGTCCTGGCTGCCCTTGCAGACGGTGAACTTGCCCTCGTGCGGACAACGGCCGTTGTCGCGGAGGTAGATCACCGACCGGGCGGCGCTGGACATGCCGTCGCGGGTCTGGCTGACCGCCAGCATCACCGTCTCGGTCCGGCCTTCGACGCGGAAGGTAGCATGCGCCACGGCGATGGGATTGGCGGCGCAGCCCGCGTCGGCGTCGAAGCTCAGGTTCACCGGCTGGTCGTTCTCGCGCACCACCCCGACCCGCAGCGGCGTGAAGCTGACCAGGGCTCCCCGGGGCGCGGCGATCAGGGTCTCGCCGAACTTGAGGCGCACCGGCTCATCGGCGCAGCTGTTCCGCAGCGCCGCCGGATCCACCGCGAAGGCCGGGTTGTACGGGACCAGGACGGGATCGGCCTGGCGCGCCTGCGCGCCGGCGGCGGACAGCAGCGCGCCGGCGGCGGCCAGGGCGACGAAGGTCTTCAGGCTCATGCGGGGGTTCCGTATCTCATCCGGGACAGGGTGCGGGCGATGCGGTCGAGGTGCTCCGAGGGCTTCACCCCCGCCTTCCACTTCTCGAACTGCATCACATTCTCGATCCTTGCGGCCACGAAAGCATCTTCCGCGGCCTTGCCTTCCGCAAGCCTGATCATCAGCGCGGGGATCAGGATGCCGCCCAGGATGGCGCGCTTGGAATAGTGGTTCTCGTCGGTGACCACGTCTCCCGCCCAGCGCCACAGGCCGTCGGCGCTTTCCCAGGCCAGCTTGAGACCCAGCGGCGCGTTCACGGGCAGGGCCAGGAACCCGGCCCAGCGGCGGGCGGCGGGCTCGCTGGCCAGGGCCGCATCCAGGCGGGCCGAAACGCCGGCGGCGATCTTCTCGCGAATCTTGGCGGGCGGCGGATCCATGGCCTGCAGGGCCGCTAGGGCGGCGGCGTCGCAGCGCCGCGACCAGAGGGCGGCCATGTCGCGGGGGCCGTTGGGGCAGAGCAGCCCCACGTCTCCGGCGGAGAGCCCGCAGGCTTCGCCGGCTGCGGCGAGCGCCGCCGCGCTCCAGCCCCGGGCGGGCGCGAGGCGCAGGAAGGCGTCGAGCAGCGCCTGCTCGGTCCGCTGGGCCCAGGCTTCGGGGTCGGGCGCGGCCTGGCCGGGGGACTTCTTGGGTCGGGGTGTCATGGCGGCAACATATCCCAAGCCTGACAAGCCGTCGCGGCTGGACAGCGGCCCGGGCTTGATGTATCCCGCGCCACCAATCCGGCGGGCCCCGCCCTCCGGTAGCGATAACTTATTCGCCCGCCTGCCGCGCAGGCTAGCGGCGGGCCGACGAATGGAGAGACGACCCTGGTTCAGATTTTCGTCCGCGACAACAACGTCGATCAGGCCCTCAAGGCCCTGAAGAAGAAGATGCAGCGCGAAGGCTCGTTCCGCGAGATGAAGCGCCACGTGGCTTACGAGAAGCCCTCTGAAAAGCGCGCCCGCCAGAAGGCGGAAGCCGTCCGCCGCGCCCGCAAGCTGGCCCGCAAGCGCCTGCAGCGTGAAGGCCTGGCCCCCGCGCCGAAGCCCCGCGCCAAGCGCTAGGGCGGACAGTCCGGCAGGAATTCAGAGGCCGCTCCGAAAGGAGCGGCCTTTTTGCTACGCCGGCCGCGCCTATTGGCTCGTCCCTGCCGGCGATTTCCGGCTCGGTTTCA
Organism: Caulobacteraceae bacterium; assembly: GCA_019695035.1. GTDB lineage: Bacteria > Pseudomonadota > Alphaproteobacteria > Caulobacterales > Caulobacteraceae > JAEZEZ01. Next base: position 66,129 of record JAIBAU010000008.1, read on the forward strand.
CGCTCGAACCGTTGGTGTTGCCAGGGGGCGTGGAGGAGCAGGTCCGGACATCGTATTGCCCCCACTGGTATCCCGGCGACGCGGTCCGGCCGCGGCCATTGCTCGGCGGCGGCGACGAGTAGACGAGCGGACCCGTCGGGCCAGTCGTCCCTTCAGCGTTGGCGGACCGGCAGGGCGTCGGCTCGACGCAGCGATTGGACGCCTTGTCGTACTGGAATCCCGCCTCGGTGCACACGCATCCCGCCTGCGCGTCGGCCACCGCGTTGCCGGGGCAGACCAGGGGATAGACAGTGGCGGACGTCGGCAAGGCCGAAGCGGCGTCGGGTCCCAGGGGCCCCCAGCCGACGAAGCCCGCCACGATGAAGGTCAGGATGATCCGGCGCATGAGCCAGCCTTTCGAGTTGCGGACGAGACGGCGCCCGGTCCGGCACGCCCGAGGTTGATCAACCCCGGGCGACGCGCATGGACGGGTTCGGCGCCGGGGCCCCGGCCCTCGGGCCCTTGCCTTAGCGGTACGGCGACCATGGGTGTGGCTCCGCGTCCATGATGAGGTCCAGGATGGTCTGGTGCATGCGCTGCCAGGCGCCCGCGTCCGGGGCGGCGGCCAGCACGGTGCGGGGCCGGACCCAGCACTGCCAGGAGAAATTGTAGAAGCGATTGGGCCAGATGCAGAACTGCTCCTCGCCCGGCCCGACCTTCGACGGATCGGTCGTCACGACTTCCATCCGCCAGCTCGAGGTCGTCTCGTAGATCAGGTAGAGCGACCGGCATCCGGCGCAGGCCCGCCCCTCGAACGCCCAGGCCTTGCCCGTCTCGTCGGTGTCGCCCTGGACCCGGATCTGGCTCACCACGCCGAAGTCCTGGAGTCGCGGACCGCGCTCGACGGCGCTCAACTCGCCGGCCTGGAGGCCCAGCGCCTGGAAGATGGAGCGGCCGCCGATGCGTTCGCCGGCCGACCGGCCGTTCCAGGCGCTGAAGGGATCGAAGGGGGGAACGGGCCCCGGCGTGGCCTCGGCCGGGATGCAGAAGGGCGGCGGCTCCGCCTGGTAGCAGGGATCGACGAAGCCGCTGGCGTCCCCGGCCTGGGCGGGCGCGGCGGGCTCCCAGCCCGACTGCCGCGCCTGGGCGGCGCCTCCCGGCGCGGCGATCAGGCCGGCAAGGAAGAACAGGCAGGCGGCGCGCCTCATGGCGATTTCTCCCCCCGGATCGCCCCATGCTCGGGGTGGAGACGGGTCGCGTCAAACCGGTTCAACCTCACGTCGAACCCGGCGGGAGCGCACGCGCCTAGCTCCGCTCGCCCCGCATCGCCGCAAGAACGTTCTTCCAGTCGAGCTTTCCGGTGGCGAGGGCCCCGGCGCGGAACGCCTTGCCGCCGATCCAGACCATCACGGCCGCCATCAGGGCCATGCCCAGCATCGTGCCCGCGATCTCCCACAGCGGAGGTTCCGAGGGAATACGCGCCGGCATCAGGAAGGGCGTGAACAGGGGCACCCAGCTCAGCACCTTCACCAAGGGCATGTCCGGCGTGCGGATGGCCAGCTGCAGCACGATGATCGGCGCCGACAGCATGATCATGATCGGGCCGAGAAGGGTCTGGGCCTCCCTCGGCGTCTCGCAGAAGGCGCCCACGGCCGTGAACAGGAAGGCGTACATCAGGTACCCGCCCACCAGATAGGCCAGCAGGTAGAAGATCAGCCCGCCCTGGGTCAGCACCGAGACGAAGTCGCCGACAATCCCCGGAGCCACGGCCGCCAGCGTCGACAGGCCCCAGGCGCCGATCGCGGTCCACACCCCCAGAACCGTGGCGGTGATCCCCGCCACGCCGAGCACCTTGCCGCCCAGGATCTCGGTGGTGGACGCCGAACTCAGCAGCACCTCCAGCACCCGGTTGGATTTCTCCTCCATCACCGAATTCATCAGGATCGAGGCGCCGGTGATGATGGTCGACCACAGCAGCATGCCGAAGGCGAAGCCGACCAGGCCGGGCAGCCGGTCCCTCAAGCCCACCGCTTCGTTGCGGCCCGAGCGGGTCGAGAACACGTCCAGGGCCGGCTGCACCGTGTCCACCCGGCGCGCCTGATCGTCACTGACGCCCAGCGCCCGCAACCGCTGTCCGCGCACCACCTCGATCAGGCCGTCGCGAACGGCGTCCTCGGCCCGCGTATCGGTGACGCCCTTGGACCAGAACCGGCCGGCGGGCTCGCCGTCCTGCAGGGTCAGTATCACGGCGCCGTCCAGCAGGGGCTTGCTGTTCCGACCGTCGCCGTCGATCAGCGGCCGCAGCGCCCGCTCGGCCTCGGCCACGCTCGCCGCGGCCGCGGCGGCGGGAGGCGTCGCCACCACCACCACCGACTGCTTTGACGGCTTCCACGCCGCCGCCGCGCGCGGCGCGACCTGGCGCAGGCGCTCCAGCCCGGCCTGCAGTCCCTGGTGACGGGTCAGTTCCTCCAATGCGTCGGCCTTCTCACGGCCGGCCTCCGGCAGGGCGGCGTCGTGCAGATCGTCGGCGTCTTCCTCCAGGCGGTTCTTGTCCATGGCGGCCTTCAGCGCCGGGCCCATCTGCTGGCCGCTGAGGTCGACGATGGCAATGTTCCGGGTGGGCGCGGCGTTCTTCATGTAGGCCGGCAGCATCCCGCCAAGCAGGATGAATCCGGGCAGCACCAGCATGGATAGCCAGAAGCCGACGGTGCGCGTGTAGGCGAAGTACTCGCGGCGGGCGATCAGGAACAGGCGTCTCATCGGTCGCCTCCGGTCAGGACGATGAAGGCGTCGTGCAGCGAAGGCTGCTTCATCTCGAAGCGGCGCACGTCCAGGCCGCGGGCGAAGGCGGCCTTCAGGGCCGCCTGCGGATCGGCGTCGGGCGCCAGGGCGGCCCGGTGCGCGTAGACGCCTGCCTCCTCGCCGTCGACAGCCTGGGATTCCAGCGAGGCCACGCCCGGCAGGCCCGCCGCCGCCTCGGCCGGGATGCGGCCCTCCAGCTCCAGCGCGCGCGGGGCCTGGTTGCGGGCGGCGTCCACCGTACCTTCGAAGACCTTGCGGCCCTGGGCCAGCAGGACGACCTTCCGGCACAGGCGCTCGGCGTGCTGCATCACGTGGGTCGAGAAGACCACCGTCGCCCCTCGCTCGGCCAGACCCCGGATCATGGCCTCCAGTCCCTGCTGGTTGACCGGGTCCAGACCCGAGAACGGCTCGTCGAGGATCACCAGTTCGGGCTGGTGGGCGATGGAGGCGATCAGCTGGACCTTCTGGGCCATGCCCTTGGACAGGTCCTTCATCTTCTTGTTCATGGACGGGCCGAGACCCTGCTCCTCGAGCAGGGCGCGCGCGCGTCGGCGGCCCTCGCCCATGGGCACGCCTTTCAGCGCCGCGAAATAGGCGATCGCGTCGACCGGCGTCATCTTGCGATAGAGGCCGCGCTCCTCGGGCAGGAAGCCGATGCGGTCGCGCACCATGCGCCCGTCGGTCGCCCCCAGCACGCTGATGCGGCCTTCGCTGGGCTCGGACAGTCCCAGGACCATGCGCAGGGTCGAGGTCTTGCCGGCGCCGTTGGGGCCGAGGAACCCGCAGATGGTCCCCTTCTCGACCTGGAAACTCAGGTCCTTCACCGCCTCGAAGCGTCCGTAGCGCTTCCAGACTCCTTCAAGACTCAACGCCGAATCCATACTCGCCTCCCGGCTTCTCCCTTACCTAGCAGGGTCGGTTACGGAAAATCTTACAGAAGCGGCGAGTTGACGCCCCGGACCCCGGCCTTAGTTTGCGGGCGGGGCGGGAGGAACGGAATTGGCCAGGAAGGTCATCGGCATACTGGTGGGCGTGGCGATCGCGCTGCTGGCCTCCATGTTCCTGAAGTGGCTGCTGGCCGACTATGCCTTCGCGCCGGCCGGGCTCGACCCGGCCGATCCGGTGCAGGCCGGCCAGATCATGGCCCGCATGCCGGCGCTCGGACTGCTGGGAACCCTTCTGGCCTATTTCCTCTCGGCGGTGTCCGGGGGCTTCCTCGGCGCGCGTATCGCTCACGCGCGCTGGGCGGCCTGGACCACCGGCGGCCTGTTCGCCGCCCTCACCCTGCTGGGCCAGGTCATGAGCCGCTTCCCGCTCTGGCTGGTGGCGGTCTCCCTGGTGGTGATCGGCCTGTCAGCCTGGCTGGCGGGCCTGTGGGCCGGCGATCCCGAACTCGAGGACGAGGCCGACGCGCCGGAGCACAAGCCGGCGCCGCGACCGGCGCCGTGGGCCACCCCGGCGGCGGCGTCCGAGCCGGAAGAGCCTGTGGCGATCGAGGCGGAGGCCCCGGCCGAGGCCGACGCCGACGCCGAACTGTTCGAGGAAACGCCCGCGCCCGAGCCCGTCATTACCCGTCCCCGCTACGCCTCCTTCGAGGAGCTGCGCGCGGCCGCGCCCCGCCGCGACGACGAGGAGCCCCTGTCCTAGGCCTTGGCCGGGCCCAGGCTCATCTGGGTGGGCGCGCGCGAGAAGCGCACGGTGCGGGCGTTGCTGTACTTGGCGGGCTCGAAGACCGGGGCCCCGGAGACCACCGGCAGGGCGGTGGCGCGGCCATTTGCATCGATCGCCTGACCGCCGGCCGCGCCCTTGAAGTGCACCGCGGTGATTGCGGGCATCGCGACCCCCATCAGGCCCGCAGCCTTCTTGGTTCCCTTGGCCGCCTGGGTCACCGCCAGCGCCAGCTCGGCCGCGCTCAGTTCCGCGGCGGGCCTCATCAGGGGCTCGATCGCCAGGCTCATGGAGAAGCGGGTGTTCTCCGGCACGTCGAATTCGACCATCGCCCTGGCCTTGATCTGCGCCAGGGTCGGCAGGGGCGAGACCCGCCCCGCGGCGTTGACGGCGAGCGGCGTGCGAACCTCGCCCTGCACCAGGGCGCCCTTGACCCCCGCGGCCGGCCGGCCGTCGCGCTGGAGATAGTAGGCCAGGGTGAAGCGGGACCGCTCGGCCGCCGGGAGCTTCAGGTAGTTTTCCAGGTAGGGAAACACCTTGGCCACCTCGACCGACTTCTTGCCGGCCGCAAGCGCGGGGCCGGCGGCGGCGAGGGCGAGAAGGCCGGCGAGGACGCGGCGGCGGGACTGGATCACAGGGGGCTCCGGGCTGACGACGGCGGCAGCTTAACCGCGAATACGGCGGCGCTTGGGCCAAAAAAAAGCCCCCCGCGCGGACGCGGAGGGCTGTCAGGACTTTCGGATCGCGGCGGCTACTGCAGGGTGGCCGAGACGCGGCCGCTGGACAGAACCCGGTAGGGGACCGGCGCCGTGGGCGTCTGCGAGGCCCGGGTCAGGCGGGCCTGGCCGGCGGCCGGCAGATCCTTGAGGCTGGCGAAGGTCTGGCCGAGCACCCGCATGGGGTCGAACTGGCGCTCGTTCTTGCGCACCTCGAAATGCAGGTGGGGCCCGGTGACATGGCCCGTCGAGCCGACATAGCCCAGCACGTCGCCGGCCTTCACCGGCTCGCCGGCTGCGGCGGCGCGGCGGGACATGTGCGCGTAGAAGGTGGTGACCCCGTCGCCGTGGTCGACCTCGACGAAGTTGCCGTAGGTGGGCGAGAGGCCCGCCCGCAGCACCGTGCCCGAGGACGCGGCCTTGATCGCCGCGCCGGTGGGGGCGGCGTAGTCGACCCCCTCGTGCATCCGGCCGCGCTCGCCGGGCAGCTTGCGGAAGCCGAAGCGGGAATTGATGCGGAAGCCCGGCATCGGGCTTTCGAAGGCGTACTGGGGCACGACCACCGGGACCGGCGCGTCCAGGGTCTGGACGACGGGCGCGGGCGCGGCGAACGGCGAGGGACCGGTGACGAGGGGCGATTCCGCGACCGCGGTGTTAATCGCGCCGGCGGCGGCAAGTAGTCCGACCGCGCCAAGACCGGCGAGACGCCCAAACCGATGCGCCAGTAGTGCAATAGACTGCATTCAGTACTGTCTTCACTTGTTGAACACTATAAGCAAAACCCGAGCCGCCACCTTGTTTAACGAGGCGTGTCCGACCAACAGTCGCGGGGTGGCGGGGTGTATATGAGGGATAATGCCGAGAGTCAAAAGCCGACCCAACGCCGCAGGCCGGGTTTTGTTCAATTAGTCTCAAATGCGGCAGCGCACAGCTGAAATGTTGCTCATAGGTCGCGCAGGAGTGACTGATAGGCCACGCACCGTTAACGGACCTATTCTCTCTTATTCCCCAGGGATTTGTGCGTCGCAGCGAGACCCTTCGGGCGGTCCCGATAACGGCGATCTTCAAAATCATGGCGCTGCAAAGGTTTTTTGCCTCTGTGCAGCGCAACATCCCCAGATTGGGTGGCGCGGCCGTCCCGCCGCCCCCGCGCGCCGTCACAACCCCTTCAGGATTCCCTCGACCATCTTCTTGGCGTCGCCGAAGAGCATCATGGTGTTGTCGCGGAAGAAGAGCTCGTTCTCGACCCCGGCGTAGCCCGAGCCCATGCCGCGCTTCACGAACAGCACCGTGCCCGCCTTCTCCACGTCCAGCACCGGCATGCCGAAGATGGGCGAGGCCGGGTCGGTCTTCGCGGCGGGGTTGGTGACGTCGTTGGCGCCGATGACGAAGGCGACGTCGGCGGTGGAGAACTCGGAGTTGATGTCCTCCAGCTCGAACACCTCGTCGTAGGGCACGTTGGCCTCGGCCAGCAGCACGTTCATGTGGCCGGGCATGCGGCCGGCGACGGGGTGGATGGCGTACTTCACGTCCACCCCTTCCTCCTTCAGCTTGTCGGCCATCTCGCGCAGGGCGTGCTGGGCCTGGCTCACCGCCATGCCGTAGCCCGGGACGATGATCACCTTGGAGGCGTTCTTCATGATGAAGGCCGCGTCGTCCGCCGAGCCCTGCTTGATCGGCCGGGTCTCGACGTGGCCCCCGGCCCCGCCGGCCGTCTCGCCTCCGAAGCCGCCCAGGATCACCGAGAAGAAGCTGCGGTTCATCCCCTTGCACATGATGTAGCTGAGGATGGCGCCCGACGAGCCGACCAAGGCCCCGGTGATGATCAGGGCGATGTTCTCCAGGGTGAAGCCGAGCGCCGCAGCCGCCCAGCCGGAGTAGCTGTTCAGCATCGACACCACGACCGGCATGTCGGCGCCGCCGATCGGAATGATCAGGGTCACGCCCAGCGTCAGCGCCAGGGCGAAGAGCAGCCAGAAGGCCCAGATCGCGGTGCCGTGGCTCATCAGCATGACCGCGATCAGGGCCACGATGCCCAGACCGAGCGCGATGTTGATGAGGTGGCGCATGGGCAGGATGATGGGGGCCCCGCTCATGTTGCCGTTCAGCTTTGCGAAGGCGATCACCGAGCCGGTGAAGGTGATGGCCCCGATGGCCAGGCCGAGGCTCAGCTCGACGATCGAGATGGTCTTGATCCCGGCAAGCGGCCCGAAGGTCTCGGCGATTCCGAAGGCGCCCGGGGAATAGACAGCGCCCACCGCCACCAGGCAGGCCGCCAGGCCCACCAGGCTGTGGAAGGCGGCCACCAGCTGGGGCATGGCGGTCATGGCCACCCGCCGGGCGATCACCGCGCCGATCACCCCGCCGACCGCGACGCCGCCTGCGATCATGCCGACGGTGGTGGCGTCCAGCGCGCCCGTCGACCACAGGGTGGCCAGGGTCACGCCGATGGCGATGGCCATGCCGACCATGCCGTAGAGGTTCCCCTTGCGGCTGGTCTCGGGGCTCGACAGGCCCCGCAGGCTGAGAATGAACAGCACCCCGGAGACGAGGTAGGCGAGCGCGGCGAAACTGGCGTTCATGCGATGGCTCTCTCGGGGTTCAGCGGTCGGGCGCGTCGTGGGTGTGGAACAGCCGCCACAGGGCGGCGGCGATCATGATCGGACTGACGATGACGACGAACCAGTCCCAGGCGTCCTGGGGCCCGCCGCCGATCACCGTCATCACCAGGGTGGAGCCGAACAGCAGCACGAAGCCGCAGTCGTTCAGCCGATGCCTGCGCACCTCGCGGCGGCGTTCGGCGATCCAGGCGTAGGCCACCAGCGCGCCGCCCAGGCCCGCGCTCGCCCACAGCCCGGCCTCGGCGATCTGCTGCGGCGTCCATCCGCTCACGCCCGCCCGTCCCGGGCCATCCCCCTGGCCGGCCCCATCTCACAGCACCGTCAGCTTCACCGGCGTCCCCGCGCGCGCCGCGGTCACCGATCGGCTCTGGCCGTTCTTGACGAGGGTGAAGGTCACCGCGCCCGGCCCCGACACCTTGGTCAGGACGCAGCGGGCGTTGTCGCTGGGAAGGTTGCCCTGTGTCGGGCCGCGGTACTGCACCCGGTACTGGTTGATGCGGGCCGCGCCCAGCACCCGAATCGCCCGGAACTTGCAGTCGAGGACGTAGGAGGCGCCCCGCTCGGCCTGCACGCGGTAGGGCAGGCCCTGGGGCAGGGCGGCGGCGGGTCCGGCCGCCAGGGTCGCCCCCAGCGCGGCCGCCGCCAGTCCAGCCCCCGCCGCCGGCCGCCTCATTCGGCCGCCCGCTGCTTGCGCCGGCGCAGGGCGGCGATCAGCTGGAAAACCACCGAGGCCACCAGCAGCGCCACGATGTAGACGATCGGCCCGATCCGCGCGCCCGGCGCCGCGGCGGCCTGGCCCACCACCGTGGGGGCGGCCAGCAGGGCCGCGCCGATCAGCAGCAGCCCCAGGCTGTTTAGCGGCCGCACGTAGGGCCGGTTGCGCAGGAAGGCCAGCACATAGCCGCCGATGGCCGCCAGGGCGGCGATCAGGCAGGCGTAATCGAGAAAGGGCATCAGCGCGGTCATTTGGGCGCCTTCTTGCGGTACATGGCCAGCATCCGCTGGGTGACCAGGAAGCCGCCGAAGATGTTCACGCTGGCCAGCGCCGCGGCCACCGCCCCCGCCCCCTTGGAGATCCAGGCCGCGGGCCCCGTGGCGTCCTGCGCCAGGGTCGCGGCCGCCAGCAGGGCGCCCACGATGATCACCGACGAGATGGCGTTGGTGACCGCCATCAGCGGCGTATGCAGGGCCGGGGTCACCGACCAGACCACGTAGTAGCCGACGAAGATCGCCAGCACGAAGATGGCCAGGCGAAAGACTGTGGGATCGACGTGTTCCATGGCTAGACCTTCAATCCTCAGCTCTTCAGCCCGTCGTGCACGATGGCGCCGCCGCGGGTGACCAGGGCGGCCTTCAGGATCTCGTCCTCGAAGTCCGGCGCGACCGCGCCGTCCTTGGCCAGCAGGCCCGTGAAGGCCAGCAGGTTCTTGGCGTAGAGGGCCGAGGCGTCGCCCGGCAGCCGGCCGGGCAGGTTGGAGATGCCCACGATCTTCACGCCGTTCTTCGTCTCCACGATCTCGCCGGGCTTCGAGCCCTCCACGTTGCCGCCCTGGTCCACCGCCAGGTCGACCAGCACCGAACCGGGCTTCATCGAGGCGACCTGGGCGGCCGACACCAGCCGCGGCGCGGGTCGGCCGGGGATGAGGGCGGTGGTGATCACCACGTCCTGCTTGGCGATGTGGGACGAGATCAGCGCCGCCTGTTCGGCCTTGTACTCGGCGCTCATCTCCTTGGCGTAGCCGCCGGCCGTCTCGGCCTGCTTGAACTCCTCGTTCTCGACGGCGACGAACTTGGCCCCCAGCGAGGCGACCTGCTCCTTGGCCGCCGGGCGCACGTCGGTGGCGGTGACCACCGCGCCCAGGCGACGCGCCGTGGCGATGGCCTGCAGCCCCGCCACCCCCACGCCGACAATGAAAACCTTGGCCGCGGCGACCGTTCCGGCGGCGGTCATCATCATCGGAAACGCCTTGCCGTAGGCCTCCGCCGCCTCGATCACGGCCCGGTATCCGGCCAGGTTCGCCTGGCTGGAGAGGGCGTCCATCACCTGGGCGCGGGTGATTCGGGGCACGAACTCCATGGCGAAGGCGGTCGCCCCCGCCTTGGCCAACGCCTGCAGCAAGTCCTTCTCGCGATGGGGATCCAGCAGGGCGACGACGGTCGCGCCCTTCTTCAGCGCCGAGGCCTGGCCCTGTTCCGGTCCGCGTACGGACAGAACGATGTCGGCCTTGTCGAGGACCTCCTTGGCCACCTTGGCGCCCGCCTCGGCGTAGGCCTCGTCGGGATAGGAGGCGGCCGTCCCCGCCCCGGCCTCGACCAGGACCATGGCGCCCATGTCTTTGAATTTCTTGACAGTATCCGGCGTCGCCGCGACGCGCGTCTCGCCCGCGCGGCGCTCTCTGATCACAGCGATCGTAAATGCCACGCCGACGCCTCGCCCAAAGGTGAATCCGTTGGGCGGGACGTTAGGACGGGAATCTGGAAAGTGGAAACCGCTTTTCGCGGTTATCCCGGCTTAGTTCGCGTTCAGTGCGCCTGCGGCTTGCTGCGCAGCAGGAACCAGCCCAGCACCATCACCACCACGAAGCCGAACGCGCCGGTGAAGAAGCCCATCGGGGTGCAGAACCAGATGGTCAGCAGCACCAGGGACGCGGCGATCAGCAGCGAGCCCCACTTGGACAGGCCCATGAACAGCGAATAGGTCGCCTCCTGCTCCGAGATGTCCATCTCGCCGCGGTGGTACTCGTGCTTGCTGTCGGCCATGGCCGGCGCTCTCCGGAGGGGGTGTTCGAATTGGCGCGGACTATAGCCATGCGCGCGGCGGGCTCAAGGGCGTCTTGGGGCCGGCGCTAGCGCCAGGGCCGCGACAGGCTCAGCCGGCGGTTCCAGCCCGCCGCTTCGGTCTCCGCCTCGGCCACGGCCAGTTCGACGGCGTCCTGCCAGTAGGCCGAGGCCGCCGGCTCGATCAGGAAGGGCCACAGGGCGGGGCGCTCGTCCATGGTCCCCCCCGCCGACAGGAACTCGGTCCACTTGCGCGGGAAGGCGGCCGGGTCGGCCTCGCGCCGGGCCAGCAGGGCCAGGGCGGTCAGGCGCGCAAAGGCGTAGGTCCAGGCGGAGCCCGGCGCCCGGGTCAGGACCGGATAGGCGCGCCAGCCGTCGCCCTTCTCGGCCCGCGCCGCGCGGAGCCCCGCGGTCTGTTCCACGATGCGCAGCCACACCGCATCGTCGGGGCGGCCGCGGGAGACGATCTCGAACCGGTGCAGCATGACGTGCCGCAGGATGACGTCGGCGAGATTGCGCCGCCGCCAGGCCATCAGCCCCTGCCGCTCGACGTCCCCCGCCCGCGCGATCAGCAGCCGCAGGGTCGCCTGCTCGTTCACCGCCGCCGCGGTTTCGGCCAGGGCGGGGCGAGGATCGCAGGCCATCACCCCCAGCGGCCGGCTGAGCATCTGGTGCGCGGCGTGCCCCATCTCGTGCGCCAGGGTCAGCACGCTCTTCAGCGACCCGTCGTAGTCCAGCCGCACATAGGGCCCGCGGTCGCCGGCCGGGTGGGTCAGGGGCGAACCGGGGTGGCGCGCGTGCACGCGCTCCTCGCGAAAGGTCCGGTCCACGGCCTGGCCCGCCGCCGGCGCCAGCGACCCGGCCGCCTCAACCACCAGGGCGCGGGCGTCCTCCCAGCTCCACTGGCGCGTCACCGGATGCGGATCGGGCCGGCCGGCGGCGATCCACAGGTCGGCCCCCCGCATGGCCACCTGGGTGCAGAGGGCGTCGACGCCCGGGGCCGGGCCGGGCGGCGGCGGATCGGCGACCTTCGACCGCAACGCCACCGCATTGACCCGCTTGTGCAGCGCGCCCTCGTTGCGGCCCCCGTCGTAGAGGGTGCCGAAGGCGTGCAGGCGGGCCAGCAGGCTGACCGCCCGCGGGTGGTCCGCCCCCGACTCCAGCAGCACGCCGGCCTCGGCCAGATCCTGGTCGATCTGCGGATCGTCGCGGCCCTTGTAGAGGCCGCTCAGATTCCAGACTGGAAGGTCCGAGGCGTTGATCATCGCGCGGGAAGAGTGGCGGCATATCCTTTCCCGCCGGTTCACCGACGCCGTCCGGAACTTAAGAAAGCATAAGGGTCCCACTAACCCGATCTTCACCCGACCGTCCTAAAACGGGTCATGCAACGACCCGGGCCGACAGATGTCCGGGCGCTCATGGTGGACGGTGTTTCAAATGGCCAAGACGGTCCTGGTCGTCGACGACGACCCGACTCAACGACGCTTGATCCAGGCGGTGCTGGATCGCGAAGGCTACCAGGTGCTGCATGCCGAGAACGGGCGCGAGGCGCTCGACCGGCTGCAGCAGGGGGCCAACGTCGATGTGGTCCTGCTCGACCTGGTCATGCCCGGCCTGTCCGGCATGGACACGCTCAAGGAAGCGCGCGCCTCGGGCGTGCGCGTGCCCTTCGTGGTGCTGACCGCCACGGGCGGCATCGACACGGTGGTGAAGGCCATGCAGGCCGGCGCGCAGGACTTCTTCGTCAAGCCGGCCAGCCCCGAGCGCATCCTGATCTCGATTCGCAACGCCCTGCAGACCGGCGACCTGGTCGCCGAGGTCGATCGCCTGAAGAAGCACACCGCCGGCCGCACGGGATTCGACGATCTGGTGGGCTCATCGCCCGCCATGACCATGGTCAAGCGCCTGGGCGAGCGCGCCGCGCGCAGCTCCATCCCCGTGCTGATCCTGGGCGAGAGCGGCGTCGGCAAGGAGATGATCGCCCGCGCCGTGCACGGCGACTCCGACCGCGCCGGCCGCCCCTTTGTGGCCGTCAACTGCGGCGCCCTGCCCGCCAACCTCGTGGAGTCGATCCTGTTCGGCCACGAGAAGGGCTCCTTCACCGGGGCCACGGACAAGCATCTCGGCAAGTTCCAGGAAGCCAACGGCGGCTCGCTGTTCCTCGACGAGGTCGGCGAACTGCCGCTGGACATGCAGGTCAAGCTGCTGCGCGCCCTGCAGGAGCGCGAGATCGACCCGGTCGGCTCCAAGCGCGCCGTGAAGGTGGACGTGCGCATCATCGCCGCCACCAACCGCGACCTGTCCAACGCCGTGGCCGAAGGCCGCTTCCGCGAGGACCTGTTCTATCGCCTGAACGTCTTCCCGCTGGAGGCCCCGGCGCTGCGCGAGCGGCGCGAGGACATCCCGGCGCTCGTCGAGCACTTCGTGCGCCGCTTCAATGTCGAGGAGGGTCGTCGCATCGTCGGCGCCACGCCCGAGACCCTCGCCCTGCTCCAGGCCTACGACTGGGCCGGCAACGTGCGCCAGCTGGAGAACGCGGTCTATCGCGCCATCGTGCTCTGCGACGGCATGTACCTGCAGCCGCACGACTTCCCCTCCATCAGCGGCGTCGCCGCGCCGATGCCGCAAGCCGCGCCCCGCGAGGCCGCCCCGCCGCCCGCCGCCAGCGCCACGGCCTTGCCCGGCGCCCCCGACGCGCCGGTCCGGTTCCTGGACAACGCGGGCCACCTGCGCACCCTCGAGGAGGTCGAGCGCGACCTCATCCAGCACGCCATCGACGTCTATGCCGGCCACATGAGCGAAGTCGCCCGCCGCCTGGGCATCGGCCGCTCGACGCTGTACCGCAAGGTGCGCGAACAGGGCATCGACGTGGATCTGAAGGACGCGGGGTAATTGGCCTTCTCCCCTCGCGGGAGAAGGTGTCCGCGAGAGCGGACGGATGAGGGGGCGGGAGCCGCCCTCGCCTAGTCCGCCTTGCCGCCCACGGCCAGCAGGTCGTCCATCTCCACATCCGTGTGCGCCCGTGGCCCGCGCTTCAGCTCTTCGCCGAGCCGCTCGCGATCCAGTTCCCCCTCCCAGCGCGCCACCGCCAGCGTCGCGACCCCGTTGCCGACCAGATTGGTCAGCGCGCGGCATTCGCTCATGAAGCGGTCGATGCCCACGATCAGCGCCAGGCTCAGCATCGGAATGTCGGGCACGATGGCGAGCGTCGCGGCCAGGGTGATGAACCCCGCCCCCGTCACCCCGCTCGCGCCCTTGGACGTCAGCATGGCCACGCCGACGATCGCCAGCTGTTCACCCAGGTCCAGATGCACGCCCGACGCCTGGGCGAGGAACAGGATGGCCAGGGTCATGTAGATGTTGGTGCCGTCCAGATTGAACGAATAGCCGGTCGGGATGACCAGGCCGGTCACCGACCGGGAAGCGCCCAGGCGCTGCAGCTTCTGCATGATCTGCGGCAGCACGCTCTCGCTCGACGAGGTGCCCAGGACGATCAGCAGCTCGTCACGGATGTAGGCGATGAAGCGGAAGATGTTGAAGCCGACGACCCTGGCGATCAGCCCCAGCACGACCACCACGAACAGCGCCGCCGTGACGTAGAAGCAGCCGATCAGGAAGCCCAGGTTGACCAGCACGCCCAGTCCGAACTTGCCGATGGTGTAGGCCATGGCGCCGAACGCCCCGATGGGCGCCAGCCTCACGATGATGCCGATGATCGAGAAGAACACCTTGCCGGCGTCGTCCAGGAAGTGGGCCACCCTGGCCCCGAAGGCGCCGAGGCGGGTGCAGGCGAAGCCCGTCAGGATGGCGATCAGCAGCACCTGCAGGAGCGCCCCTTCCGCGAAAGGCGTGAAGAAGCTGGTCGGGATGATGTCGAGGAGGAACTTCACGATGGTCATGTCGTGGGCCTTCTCGGCGGCCTCGGTGATGGAGGCGATGTCCTTGGCCGACGCCGCCCCGTGGAAGCCCGCCCCCGGCTGCAGCAGGTTGCCGACCGCCAGCCCGATCAGCAGCGCCAGGGTGGAGACCACCTCGAAGTAGACCAGGGCCTTGATCCCGACGCGCCCGAACTTCTTCATGTCGCCCATGTGGGCGATGCCCGAGGCCACGGTGACGAAGACCACCGGGGCGATGATCATCTTGATCAGGGCGATGAAGCCGTCGGCGAGCGGCTTCAGCTCGACGCCGAGGTTCTTGCCCGCCGGCAGGCCGGCCAGGGCCCCCAGCTCGACGCCCCAGAAACCGACCGCGACGCCCAGGGCGATACCGATCAGCACCTGGACGTAGAGCAGCTTGAGATATCGGAATAGGATCATGGCCGCCTCCCCAGCGGGGGCGAGACTTGGCCGTTTCGCACTATCCGTCGAGGACATTTCGCATGGCGATGTCGACCGCGAAGACCGTGGACGCCTACCTCGCCGAAGCCGACCCCGCCCGCCGGCCCTGCCTCGAGAAGCTGCGCGCCGCAGCCCGGGCCAACCTCCCCGGCCACCTCGAGGAGATGATGTACGGCATGCCCTGCTACACCGTGGGCGGCGAGAGCCGCTTCTCCTTCGCCAGCCAGAAGCAGTACATCTCGCTTTACGGCCTGCGCGGCTCGGCCGACGCTCTGGGCCTCGCCGCCGCGGGTGCGCTGGACGGCAAGGGCTGCATGCGATTCAGGAAGCCCGAGCAGGTCGACTTCGAGCTGGTCGAGCGGCTGCTCCGACACCGCGGCGCCAGCGGCGACGCGGGCTGCTGACGCCTCAGGAGCCGGGACGCGCCAGATGGTGGTCGTAGCTGACCACCCGCGCCAGCTTCCACACCCCGCCGTCGTTCTTCCAGACGATGATGAACTTGCCGGTTTCGGTCATTTCATCGGGCTTGCCCGGGGTCAGCCGGTAGAAGCGGTGTTCGCCCATGGTCATGGCGCCGTAGTTGTTCAGCACATAGACCCTGACCGACCCGGGCACGAGCTCGCGGCGGGCGGCGAAATCCACGCCGGTCTTCACCCGCTCGCAGTGACCCCTCAGATCTTCGGCGAAGGCGTCGCCGCTGGCCGTCACCAGCCCGCCCTTGTCGTGGAAGAACTCCATGTCGTCGGTGACCATGGCCCGAACCGCTGCGACGTCACAGCGGTCGAAGAAGGCGGCGAACAGTTCCGCATCCCGCTGCTCCAGCGTCGCAGTCAGTTCCGGCGACGCCGGCGCGGCCCCCTCGGTCTGGGCGCGGGCGGTGAGCTGGGTGAGCAAGCTGACCGCCAGGATGGCGGTGGTGGTCAGGACGGCGGCGGCGAGGCGGCGCATGTCGGGCTCCTTGGGCAGGCTCCTGAAGCCTACCTAGACGCCTGCCCGCGAACCGCCGAGTTTCAAATCGGTCATGTGCGCGCCCCTGGCGCGGGCCCGGCCTCCGAGGGAGCGGGATGGGCGGGGGCGGCATGGCCCGGAACCGTCCTCGGCGGCGGCGCTCGCGCTCGACGGCAGGGCCGGCCACACCCTGTGTTTCAACAGGTGGATTGACGCCTGTTACATTTGCGCGGCTACTCCGTTGCTTGCGCGCATGCACTGACCTGCGCCTACAGGCATTTGGGGGATCGCCATGAAGAGAATCGGAGCCTTGGCCGCACGGGCGGTCGTATCCCTGTCGGCGCTGCTGATGGGCGCGACGCCGTCGGGCGCGGCCTACGCCAGCCCGCACAACAGCCGGGTGATCTCGCCCGCACGGGTCGCCGCGCTGATGACGTCGGCCAAGCTGCACACCAAGTCGATGAAGCGGAAGGGCGCCTACTACGTGGTCTCCGCCACCGGGCGCAGCGGCAACGAGCTGCAGGTCGTCGTCGACGGCCGCAACGGCAAGATCATCGGCGTGGACGTCGTGCGCTGGGCGCCGGGCGCCAAGCGGGTGAAGCGCGGCTCACGGGGCAACACCTTCACCGGCGATGTCTACGAGTTTGGGGTCAGCCTGGCCCCGGCGGTGCTCGCAGGCTGGACCGCGACCACCTGGACCGGCGGCGGCGGCGCCTGGGTCGAGGTGACCTACGAGACCGTCAGCTGGACCGAGGTCACCTACGAGACCACCATCACCGAGGTCACCTACGAATCCTACGTCGAGGAATACACCGAGACCTACGGCGAAAGCCTGGAGGTCTCCACCGAGTCCTACGAGAGCGAAGAGGTCTCCATCGAGGAGTCCTACGAGGAGACCTACTCGGAGAGCATCGAGGAGAACGTCGACGAGGCCGATGACGCGGACGACGCCGACGGCGGCGATGACGGCGACGACGGCGACGACGGCGATGACGGCGACGACAGCGATGACGGCGACGACAGCGACGACGGCGAGGATGACGACGGCGGCGATGACGGCGACGACAGCGAGGATGACGACGGCGGCGACGACGGCGGCGAGGACGACGGGGGTGATGACGACGGGGGCGAGTGAGGCCTGACCGATCGGCGAGGGCCCCGCATGGGTCCTCGCCGGCCCTCCGACGCGGGGACGTCCGGGTGTTCATCGAGCCGGCGGCCGAAACCGAGGCGCCGGCGATGCGATCCCTCGAACCCAAAAGCGGTCTCATCAGACCGTGTTTTCGCGCCTTTTTCAGCGCTAACTGACTGAAAAATAAAAACTCTTTACCTTGGACGACGGATCAGCCGACGATTCCGGGATGAGCCATCTCAGTCCGGTTTGGCCGGCCCCTTGCGGCCGCCCCGGCGCGGCGGGAAGCCGCGCGCCTCGCCCTTCGCCTTGGCCGTGATTTCCTTGAGCTTTCGGCCCTGCATCATGGACAGCGGCGCCGACAGGTCGCCCTTGTCGGCGTCCCCGAAGGCGCGGCCGTAGGTCTTGATGCGCTCGGCCACCGACCCCAGGAACTCGTCCTCCCAGTCCGACAGCTTCACCCCGGTCCGCGCCGCGATCCGTTCCGCCTTCTTCAGCGCATTGATGGCGGCCTTCTTCACCCGCTCGCGCGCAAGGGCGGCAGGGTGCTTGCCGGGCTTTGACGGTTTCGCCGGTTTGCCCGGTCTGGGTGGCTTTCGCTGCACCCGGTCAGGCTAGATCAGATTTCGCCGATGGCCGACAGGTAGAGGTCGAGGATGGCCTCTTCCTCCTGGCGCTTGGCCTTGTCCTGCTTGCGCAGGCGCACGACCTTGCGAAGAATCTTGGTGTCGAAGCCCTCGCCCTTGGCCTCGGCCATCACTTCCTTGATGTCCCCGGCGATGGCGGCCTTGTCCTCCTCGAGGCGCTCGATGCGCTCGATGATGGTCTTCAGGCGGCCCTGGGCGGTGGCCGTCATGACGTCGGGGTGGGAGGCGAAGGCGGCGTCGTCGGCCATGGCGGGCTGGCTCCGGAAAGGCAGGGAACAGTCCCGGACTGCTAACCATGCCGCCGGCGCCCGCTCAACCACCGCGCCCCGCTTAAGCAGGGGAGTGCGGCGCGCCGGCTGTGGATAAGGCTCAGGCGATGCGCAGCTGGGCGATCTCGCCGGTCAGGCCCTGGGCCAGCAGGCGCACCTGCCCGCCCTCCGCCCGGACCTTCTCGGTCAGGCGCAGGGCCGCCTCCTCGGCGTCCACGCGGTACGGGAACCGGCCCCAGCGCTTTCCGTCGACAAGGATGCGCCAGCCGTCCGGAAAGTGGACGATGGTGAATTCGGTGATCGGCGGCGACGCGGTGGGCGACTCGGACTTTGACACTGCTGTTCCCCGGCTGGACCGCCCTAAACTCGCGAGCGGGCGGCTGGCTCCATGAACCCCGTTGTTATCGGTTTCACGACGGTCCGGTCGCGGCATGGAAAAAGCCGCGGCCCTTTCGGACCGCGGCTCTGAAT
Source organism: Caulobacteraceae bacterium (assembly GCA_019695035.1). Lineage (GTDB taxonomy): Bacteria > Pseudomonadota > Alphaproteobacteria > Caulobacterales > Caulobacteraceae > JAEZEZ01. The sequence continues at coordinate 84,497 of JAIBAU010000008.1, forward strand.
TCCTTCGAGGGCGGTCCGGCGACCGCCTCCCCGTCCTAGCCCTGGCGGGCCTTGAAGCGCGGATCGGTCTTGTTGATGACGTAGACGCGGCCTTTGCGGCGCACGACCTTGCAGTCGCGGTGGCGAGTTTTCAGCGACTTCAGCGAGCTGCGGACTTTCATCGTCTTCGACCTTAAGAAAACAAACGCCGCCCTTCGCCATTCCGGCGCCGAGCGGTGCGAGCGCGGGGGTATAGGCGCCGGGATCGCCGGAGTCAACGCCCGCGGCCCCTTCCCGCGGCGGCGAAGCGCGCTAGGCTGGTCCCGCCCCGGGCGAACGGCCGGCCGCTGGAGACGAGTCCATGTTCCGCAACCTGCTTATGGCGACGGCGCTCGCCCTCCTGGCCGGCTGCGGCCGGCCCGCCGCCGAAAAGGAGCTCGCCCCGCCGGGCTCCGAGCCCCAGACCGAAGGCTCCCCCGCGCCTGCCGCCCGGCCCCACGACTGGCGCATGGTGGAGCACGGGGGATCGGCGGACCTGGACTTTGGCGACGGGGACTGGGCCGAGGGCGAGAGCGACTTCCACCTTTCGTGCCTGCCGGGCTCGGGCAAGGTCGAGGTGAGCTGGGAGGGCGAGCCCGGCCCCGCCACGGTCGGCGCCGGCGCCGCCGAAGCCGCCTGGCGATCCGGTGACAGCGTTCCCGCCGACCATCCGGTGCTGAGGGCCCTGCGCGGCGGCGAGAGCCTGAGGGTCGGCGCGCAGGGAGCTTCGGTCCCGCTGGTCTCGACCGCCGCCGGCAAGGCCGAGGTCGAGACGTTCTTCGCCTACTGCGCGCGTCCGGCGGCGGCCGGCTGAACGCCCGGACGGCCTTAACGAAAATAGCAGCCTTGTGATTGAAGCTCAGCCGCTCGGGCGGTTAGGCTGCGACCCATGAAGTTGAAGCTGTTCCTGATCGCGGCCCTGGGCGCCTGCGCCCACCCGGCGTCGAGCGTGAGCACCTCGCCCGAGGCGCACGCCGAGCTGCCCCCGGTCGGGGCCAGCGCGGCCCTGGTCATGGTTTCCGATACGGGACCGGCGACGCCGTCTTCGCCGGTGCCCTACAGCGCGATCAGTCCGGCCGGCGACGCCGGCGCCCTGATGGCCTGGCGCCAAGGCTTCATCGAACGCGCCGTGGCCCAGGGCGTGCGCCGCGAGACCGCCGAGCGGGAACTGGCCAATATCACCGTCGAGGCCGACGCCCTGCGCCTCGACCAGGCCCAGCCCGAGTATTCCACCAGCGCCGGCCTATATATCCAGCGCGACACGGGCGAGGCGACGGTCAACCGCGCCCGCGCCAAGATGGCTCCATGGATGAGCGAGATCCCTTCGCGCTATGGGGTTCCGGCCGAGATCGTGGTCGGCATCTGGCGCCAGGAGTCCGATCTGGGCGGCAATCCGGGCAACTATGACGTGGTCAACACCCTGGCCACCCTGTCGGCGCTCAGCCAGCGCGCCTCGCCCGAGCGCACAGCCGCGCGTCGCCGCGACATGGAGGGCTATCTGGTCTCGGCGCTGAAGGCGATCGACCAGGGCAAGCTGACGCGGGCGGAGCTTCGCGGGTCCTGGGCCGGGGCGGTGGGCCAGGTCCAGTTCATGCCGACCCACATCCTCAACCTGGCCGTGGACGGCGACAACGACGGCCGGATCGACGTGCGCGGCTCCTCCCGCGACGCCCTGTTCTCGGCCGCGGCCCTGTTGCAGCGCGACGGCTGGCGCGCCGGCGAAGGCTGGCACCAGGAGGTGTCGCTGCCCGCCAATTTCGACTGGGAGCTCGTCGATGGTCCCGCCCGCCTGCCCGGCGAATGGGAGCGTATGGGCGTGCGCCGGGTGGACGGCCAGCCCTGGTCCGCCAAGGACGCCCAGGCTCCGGCTGTGCTTATTCTCCCCGCCGGCGCCAATGGTCCGGCCTATCTGGCCCTGCCCAATCACTTCGTGATCCGCCGCTACAACGGTTCGGTCACCTCGCCCCATTACGCCATGACGGTCGGGCTGGTGGCGGACCGCCTGATGGGACGCCCCGGCCCATCGAAGCCCTGGCCGGCCGAAACCCGCTTCCGGGTCGAGGACGTCGCAGCCGCCCAGCGCGCGCTGACGGCCATGGGTTTCAACACCAACGGCGCGGACGGCAAGATCGGTCCGGACACCCGCAACGCCGTGAAGGCCTGGCAGCGGGCCAATCACATCATTCCGGACGGCTATCTGACCTCGGCGCTGATCGCGCAGATCACGGCGCAGGCGGCCGGGCGCTGATCAGACCGGCGCGCCCGGGTTCGGCCCGGGCGTCTCGACCGCCACCACGCCCGCGGTCTTCAACACGCGGTCGGCGTAGGCGAACCAGACGAGGCCCAGCAGCGCCGCCAGGTTCATCAGGTAAGGGGCGAAGCTCCGCCACTCGTAGAGCGCCACCCCAAGGATCGGGGACACCAGCCAGCACGCCCCGTTGACCGCGGCCACGGCGCCCGCGACCGTGCCCTGCTCGTCGGCCTTCACGGCCAGGGAGGCGCCGGCCGTGAATCCGGGACGCGTGAAGCCGAAACCCAGGCTGAGCAAGGCGAAGCCGATCACCACCGAGAAGTAGCTGGGCGCGATCATCAGCAGCACGTTGCCCGCCGCCGCCAGCATGGCCCCGTAGCGGATCAGCTCCTTGGGCCCGAGGTCGAGCATCCGGATAAGGCCCCACTGGGCGATCAGGGCCGCGGCGGCCCCGGCGAACATGGCGATGCCGATGAAGGCCTGGGCATGGGCCGGCGTCTCGCCGAGGGCGTCGATGATGTGGAAACCCAGCACCTGGGTGTTCAGGGCCTGGGCCGATCCCATGACGAAGCCGTAGGTGATGAAGGGCTGGACCCGCGGATCTCGCCAGATCGAGGTCTTGGGGGCCGCGGCGTGGGTCGGTCGGCGCCCCTGGGCCGTGGCCCGGAAGTCGCCGGCCGGCAGGAGACGCCAGATCAGCAGGGTCACCGTCCCCCCCACCGCCGCGAAGGCGAACATGGGACCCGCGAGACCTATGCCGGGCAGGACGAAGAAGGGCGCAAGCGCCGGACCGACGATGGTTCCCAGGCCGAAGGCCGATGCCAGCAGGGCCATCGACCCCGTCCTCTGCGCCCGACTGGTGCGGTCCGCGATATAGGCCTGCGCCGCCGGGTTGGCCGCCGCCCCGATGAGGCCGTAGATGGAGCGCGCAATCGCCATGCCGGCCAGTATGGCCAGCGGGGTCGCCAGTTGGGCCAGGCCGGCCAGCACCACGGCGCCGAACAGCAGCATCGACAGGCTGAAGCCCCCCAGGCCCACGATCATCATCGCCTTGCGCCCCCGCCGGTCCGACTGGTGCGCCCAGAACGGCGACGTGACGGTCCAGAACAGCGCGGACAGCGAGAAGACCGAGGCGATCAGGGTGTCGCCGATTCCGATCTCGCGCCCGATCGCCGGCATCACCGTGACCAGCGCGTTCCCGCCCGCCGCCGTGGTCATCAGGGCGGCGAACACCAGGGCGAAGGCCGTGTTCGACAGGCCCTTCGCCGGCGCCGGGGCCGCCGCCTTTTTCCGCCCTTGAGGCGGGCGCTTGGCGGTTGCATGGTGCGCCGTCTCAGGTGGGGGAATTTCGGGCATGGGCGGTCTTAGAACATTTGGAGCGGCGGCCGGGTTCGCGGCGCTGCTGTCGGGCCTCGTCGCGCCCTCGGCATACGCCCTGTCAGACGCCCAGGTCGAGGCCGTGCGCGCAGCGGCGGCGAGGGAGCAGCCCAAGGTCGTGGCCTGGCGGCGCGACATCCACCAGCATCCGGAGCTGGCCAACTCCGAGGTCCGCACCGCCAAGCTGGTCGCCGATCACCTGAAGAAGCTGGGTCTGGAGGTCCGCACCGGGGTGGCCGGCACGGGGGTGGTCGGCGTGCTGCGGGGCGGCAAGCCCGGCGGGGTCGTGGCCCTGCGCGCCGACATGGACGCCCTGCCGGTGCTCGAGGCTACCGGCCTGCCCTTCGCCTCGCGCGCCACCGGAACCTTCAACGGCGCGACCGTGCCCGTCGCCCATGCCTGCGGCCACGACGGCCATGTCGCCATGCTCATGGGGGCCGCAGAGGTGCTGGCCGGCATGAAGGCCGACATCCCCGGAACCATCGTCTTCATCTTCCAGCCCGCCGAGGAAGGCCCCCCGGCCGGCCAGCGCGGCGGGGCCCAGGTCATGGTCGAGCAAGGCGCCCTCGCCAATCCCGCGCCGACGGCCATCTTCGGCATCCACTCGCTCAAGCAGCCGGCCAACACCCTGTGGTATCGGCCGGGCCCCCTGATGGCCGCCGCCGATCAGATCCACATCAAGCTGAAGGGCAAGCAGACGCACGGCGCCTGGCCCTGGCAGGGCATCGACATCGTCGGCGTCGGCAGCCAGATCGTCACCGCCCTGCACGCCGTGGCCTCGCGCCAGATGGATGTGCGCATCCCGCTGGTGCTGACCATCGCCACCTTCAACGCCGGCGTGCGCTACAACATCATCCCCGAGGAGGCGTCCCTCACCGGCACGCTTCGCACCTTCGACGCGGCCCAGCGCGCCGACGTGAAGGCCCGCATCGTCAAGACCGCGAAGGACATCGCCGACGCCTGGGGAGCCACGGCGGACGTTTCATTCGTCGAAAGCGGTCCCGTGACCCGGAACGACCCGGCGCTCGCCGACGAGATCCTGCCCGACCTGCGCCTCGCCGCCGGCTCCAGCGACATGGTCGACAACGCCATCCTGCCGACGACGGTTTCGGAGGACTTCAGCTACTACCAGCAGCAGATCCCCGGCGTGTTCGTCTTCCTGGGCGTCACCCCGCCCGGCGTTAGCCAGGCCGACGCCCCCCCCAACCACTCGCCCATGTTCGACACCTACGAACCGGCCATGGAGGTGGGCGTGCGCACCCATGTGATGCTGGCGCTGGGCTATCTGGAACGGCATCGGGGCTAGGGTGCGGCGACGGCAACGCCCCCTTAAGCATTAACGGCGCACAGTCCCGCCCGGTTAACCAAAATCGGGCGGCGACTACCCATGTTTCAGATCATCGGCATCGTGCTGCTGTTCGGCCTCGTGTTCGGCAGCTTCCTGATCTCGGGCGGCAACATGGCCGTCATCCTGCACGCCCTGCCGCACGAACTGATGTGCATCTTCGGCGCGGGCATCGCCGCCTTCCTGATCTCGAACAAGGTCTCGACCATCAAGGGAACGCTGGGCGGCTTCGGCAAGATCTTCGGCGGTCCCAAGTTCAAGGCGCAGGACTATCGCGACCTGCTGACCCTGCTCTTCCTGCTCACCAAGACCATGAAGTCCAAGGGGGTCATCGCCCTGGAAAGCCACATCGAGAAGCCGCACGACTCCTCGATCTTCAATCGCTTCCCCAAGATCGTGAAGGATCACTTCGCCCTCGACTTCATCTGCGACACCCTGCGCATGATGACGATGAACCTCGAAGATCCTCACCAGATCGAGGACGCCATGGAAAAGCAGCTGGAGAAGCACCACCACGAGGCCCAGGCTCCGGCCCACGCGCTGCAGAACCTGGCCGACGCCCTGCCGGCGCTTGGCATCGTCGCCGCCGTGCTGGGCGTGATCAAGACGATGGGCGCCATCACCGAGCCGCCGGAAATCCTGGGCGGCATGATCGGCGGCGCGCTTGTCGGCACCTTCCTCGGCGTCTTCCTGGCCTATGGCCTGGTCGGCCCGATGGCCACCCGGCTGAAGGAGGTCGTCGACGAAGACGGCCAGTTCTACAAGATCATTCAGCAGGTTCTGGTCGCCCACCTGCACGGCAACGCCGCCCAGATCTCCGTCGAGATCGGCCGCGGTTCGGTGCCCTCGGGCGCCCAGCCCAGCTTCACCGAACTCGAGGAGGCCCTGTCGGCGGCTCCGATGGAAGCCGCCGCCTGAACTTGCCGCCCATCTGCGAAGACGAACGCCGCCACCCGTTGGCGGCGTTCGCATTTCAGCCTCAAAATCTCGATCACGGCTTGATCACGGCCGCGTGATCTCGCCACATTCGACCGGCCTCCTGAGGCCGGAGCAGCGAGGCAGTCTCGCGCGTCTCCGCAACCCGGAAGGAACCCCCATGATCCGCAAGCTGTTCGTCGCCGCCACCGCCATCGCCGCCCTCGCCGCGGCCGCCTGCACGCCCAAGGCTCCCGAAGCGCCCGCCCAGCCGCCGGTGGAAGAGACGACCTCACCGACCACCACGGGCGATCAAGCGGTCCCCGGAGAGGAGTCGACCCCCCAGGACGAGACCGCCCAGGCCGGCACGGCCGAAACGCAAGCTTCGGGCGGCGCCCCGGCCGCCCCCGAAAAGAAGTAGTCGCGTATCAGCGAAAAAATCTGGCGGCCCGCCTCCTCCGGGCGGGTCGTCAATTTCGTTTGTGATTCCTAGCCTTGCCGCGGGGGGATATACACGCCCGCTCGCGAAACGATCACGCGGGCGTGAGAATCCGCTTGCCGCCGGGCGAAAGTATGCGTTCTCTGCCCCCGGGGGCTTCTCGAGTTCTTCGGGCGGCTTACCGACTACATCTCTCAAGGGACCCAGAGACATGATCCGCAAGATCCTCATCGCTTCCGTGGCCGTCGCCGCCCTTTCGGTCGCCGCCTGCCAGAAGAAGGAAGAAGCTCCGGCCGACGCCGCCGCTCCGGCCGCTGACGCCGCCGCTGCTCCGGCCGCCGACGCTGCTCCGGCCGCTGACGCCGCCGCCACCGACGCCGCTGCTCCGGCCGCTGACGCCGCCGCTGCTCCGGCCGCTGACGCTTCGGCCTCTGCCGAGGCTCCGGCTGCCGAAGAGAAGCACTAAGGTTCATCTGAACCTGACGGGTCGGGCCGCCCTCATGGGCGGCCCGATTTCCGCCATACTGCATTTCAAGGCCAGTTCGGCAGGTGATCACGCCGGCAGCCTTTGTAGAACAAGCCCCGAGCATGCAGCGGCCGTCCCTTCCGGCCAGCTTCGCCGGGCTCAAAATGTGATCACGAACCCGTGAGAACGCGCTTGCCGCGCGCATCAAAAACGCGTTATCTCCCCGACCGAAGCCGCGAGATTCTTTCGAGGGGCTTCGCCAACATTTTCTCGAAGGGACCCTGAGAAATGATCCGCAAGATCCTCGTTGCCTCCGTGGCCGTCGCCGCTCTGTCGATCGCCGCTTGCCAGAAGAAGGAAGAAGCTGCGACCGGTGAAGCCGCCGCTGCTGACGCCGCTGCCGCCGCCGACACCGCCGCTGACGCTTCGGCCACCGCCACGGAAGCCGCTGGCGACGCCGCTGCCGCCGCTGGTGACGCCGCCGCCGCCGCTGGCGACGCCGCTGCCGCTCCGGCTGCTGACGCCGCTGCCGCTCCGGCTGCCGACGCCGCTGCCCCGGCTGAAAAGAAGTAATCTCGACGCCCCTCACGGGGTAAGAGATGGAGGGCCGCTCTCACGAGCGGCCCTTTTTCTTTGCCTGATGCCCGACAACGATCCGCAATTGATCTGGACCGAGGACGGCGCGCCGCGATCGCGCCGGTTCGACGACGTCTATTTCTCCGCAGAGGACGGCTTGGGGGAATCGCGGGCCGTTTTCCTGGCAGGCAGCCGGCTCCCCGAGGCGTGGAAGGACCGCCCGCATTTCACGGTCGCCGAGTTGGGCTTCGGCAGCGGGCTGAACATCGCGGCCTTGCTCGAACTCTGGGCTCGCACCCGGCCGGAAGGCGCTCGGCTTCACGTCTTCTCAGTGGAGGGCTATCCGATGCCGGCCGCCGACGCGGCTCGGGCCCTGGCGCGCTGGCCCGAGCTTGAAACGGCCGCCGGCGCCCTGACCGCCGTCTGGCCGACCACGCCGGGCTTCCATCGGATTGACCTTCCCCCCTGGAATGCTGTCCTCGACGTGGCTGTCATGGACGCCCGTGACGCTCTTGCGCTTTGGTCCGGGCGGGCCGACGCCTGGTTTCTGGACGGCTTCGCTCCCTCCACCAATCCCGGCATGTGGAGCGACGAAATTCTGGGGCTGGTCGCCGCCCGCTCTGCGCCCGGCGCTCGGCTCGCGAGTTTCACCGTAGCCGGCGCGGTGCGGCGCGGACTGCAGGCGGCAGGCTTCGAGGTCGAAAAGCGGCCGGGCTTCGGGCGCAAGCGAGAGCGGCTGGAAGCGGTGTTGCCCGGCGGGCCAACGGAAGCGTCGCGTCCAAGCGTGGCCATCCTCGGCGCGGGGATCGCGGGAGCGGCCCTGTGTCGGGCCTTGCGGGCCGAAGGCGTCACCCCCGTGGTCTTCGACAAGGCAGGATCCGGGGCCGGGGCCTCCGGGAACCGTGCAGCTCTCGTCACCCCCCGCTTCGACGCCGGTGGCGGCCCCCGCGCGGCCTTCTTCGTCCAGGCCTTCGCGCGCGCGGTGGCGCTTTATGACCAGACCCCGCACGCCGTACTCGCAAGGGGCGTAATCCAGTTGGAGTCGGGGCCGCGCGATCCGGCGCGGTTCGACCAGATCGCGGGTCAGCCCGGTTGGCGGTCGCGGAGCCTTAGCCGTGTTGGACCTTACGAAGCTTCGACGCGACTTGGCGAGCAGTCGCAGCGCGGGGGTCTCTGGCTTGAAGACGGCTTTGTAGTCGAACCCCAGGCGGTCCTGGCGGACTGGCTCGGGAGCGCGGTGTCGATCGCCGACGTCGCCGCGATAAGCCGCAATGGACGTGGATGGAGTCTAAGCGATCCCGAAGGCCGCGAGATCGCCGTGGCGGACGCGGTCGTTCTCGCGGCCGGCTGGGGCCTTGGCGCCTTGCGGCCAGACCTGAAACTGACCCCCGCGCGCGGGCAAGTCACTCTCGTCCGCGACGTTGCGGCCGCGGCTGCAGCCTGGGGAGGTTACGTCGTTCCCACCCGGGAGGGCCTCCTCTTCGGCGCGACCTTCGACCGAAACGATACCGGTATCGAGGCGCGGGAGGCGGACAACCAGCGGAATCTCGAAACGCTCGCCCAGGTTCGCCCCCAACTCGCGGCCGAGCTTGCGGGCCACAGCCTGGAGGCTCGCGCTGCAATTCGCGCCACGACGCCCGACCACCTTCCCTACGCCGGGGCGCTCGCGCCGGGCCTCTGGGTTCTGGGCGGCCTGGGCGCCCGCGGCTTCACGACCGCTCCCCTGCTCGCTGAACACCTGGCGGCCCGGATCGTCGGCCGTCCCTCGCCGCTTCCTGACGACCTGGGCCGACGCCTGGAACCGACAAGGCCTTCCGCCACTTCCGCTGGAGCCGACCCTGTTCTATCCTGAGATGGCAGGGGAACGCTTATGATGAGGAAGTTTCCATGCGCGGCTTTTTCCCCCGCCTTGCCTTTGCGACGGCTGCGATCGGCCTGACCGCGGCCCTCTCCGTCCAGCCTCCCGCCGCCACAGCGGAAACGGAGCGCGACTGCTTCAATGTCAATTCCGTCTCTGGCTTTCAGGCCGACGACGATGACGTGATCTACGTGAGGGTCGGCGCCAGCCGGACCTATCAGCTTGAGGTCCTTGGCAGCTGTCCGAACGTCGACTGGACCCAGCATCTCGGCCTTGAGACGCGGGGGTCAAGCTTCGTTTGCACCGGCATGGACGTGGATCTGATCGTCCCGCAGGACGGCATGGGCCCGCCCCTGCGGTGTGCGGTCAAGGCGGTGCGACGCCTCACGGACGCCGAACGCGACGCCCTGAAGCAACGCAACCGTCACTAAGCCCCCGCGTCGGGTGCGGCTGACGGCCCCTAACGCCCCTTCAGCCGGCTCGCGTGCATGGCGTAAACGAAGTAGGCCACGAGGCCGATTGCGTTCCACACGAAGAACGCCATCTGCGCCGTGTGGCTCAGGCTCGTGAACAGATAGATGCAGCCGGCGATGGCGACCGGCCCGATCAGCCACGGCAGCGGCGCCTTGAAGACGCGCGGTCGGTTCGGCTCGCGCACCCGCAGCACCAGCATCGCCGCGGATACTGCGATGAATGCCGCGAGGGTCCCGGCGTTGGCCACGGAAGCAATCTCCCCCAGGGGAAACACCCCGGCGATTATCGAGACCACGATCGCGGTGAAGACGGTCATCACCACCGGCGTGCCGGTCTTCTTGGACACCGTTCCCATACCCCGGGGCAGCAGTCCGTCACGCGCCATCACGAAGAAGATGCGGCTCTGACCGTACATGAAGGCGAGGATGACCGTCGGCAGGGCGATCACAGCCGCGGCGGCGATGATGGCGCCGGCCTGGGGCTGGTTCAGCGACTGCAGGATATGCACGAGGGGGGCATCGCTGCGGGCGAAGTCCGTATAGGTCATCGCGCCCAGAGCGGCCGCGCCGATGACCATGTACAGAATGGTGCACACGATCATCGAGCCGACGATGCCGATGGTCAGATCGCGCCCGGGGTTCTTGCATTCCTCGGCGGCCGTCGAAACGGCGTCGAAACCGTAGAAGGCGAAGAAGATGATGGCCGCGGCCGCCATGATGCCGACCTTCACCGTTTGCCCGTCGCGAACCTCTTCATGCGCGGCAAAGCCGTAGGGGGCGAAGGGCTGGAAATGGCTGGCGTCGAAGTGCGGCAGCGCCAGCGCCACGAACAGCACGAGCGCGGCGATCTTCAGCACCACCAGCAAGCTGTTTACGGTGGCGCTTTCCCGCGTGCCCACGGCCAGCAGCGCAGCGACCACCACGGAAATGAAGATCGCCGGCAGGCTGACCAGCCCCTTGGCGGGATCGAAGGCGAAAGCCTCGCCGAAACGGTGGTCAGCCATCCAGCCCGTCGACAGCCAGGTCGGCAAGTGAACGCCGAGGCCGTGCAGGAACTCGTTGGCGTGACCGGCCCATCCGACCGCCACGGCGGAACAGACCACGGTGTACTCGAGGATCAGGCTCCAGCCGACGATCCAGGCGAGCAGCTCTCCCAGGACGGCGTAGGAATAGGTGTAGGCGGAGCCCGACGCCGGGATGGTGGTGGCCATCTCGGCGTAGGCCAGGGCCGCACACACGCAGACCACCCCGGCCACCACGAACGACAGGATCACCCCCGGACCCGCCAGACCGGCGCCCGTGCCGATCAGCGTATAGATGCCGGTGCCTACGATCGCGCCCACGCCGAGCGCCACCAGGTGCGGCCAGCTGAGCGTGCGCTTGAGCGTATGGTGCTCTTCGAGCGGCTCTTCATTGTCGATCGGCTTGCGGCGGTTCCAGAACGCCATCGGTGATCCCCCCGGACTCTGTTATCGGCCGCGACCTTAAGCAGGTTCCGGGCGGCGCGATACGGGCCTTTTCAGCGGCGGGTGACGATCAGCGGAACGCCGTTGGACGACCGGAGGGTCAGCCGGGCGATCGGATCCGGGGCGTGTCCCGGGGTTGGCGAAATCCGGAATCGGCGGACCAGTTCGGCCAGCACCAGAGTCGCCTCCTGCAGGGCGAAGGCGGCGCCCGGGCAGACACGGGGGCCCATCGAGAAGGGCAGGTAGGCGCAACGAATGCTCTCCCGCGCTTCGTCCGAGGAGAAGCGGTCCGGATCGAAGGCGTCCGGCTGGGCCCAGAGCTTCTGATGCCGATGCATCAGCCAGGGGGCGACAAAGACGATGTCGCCTTCCTTCACGTCGCGGGTCTTCATGCGCTCCGTCCGCGTGGCGTCACGTCCCACGAAGGGAACGGGCGGATAAAGCCGGAGGCCCTCCCGGAAGGCGTCGCGGGTGAGCTCGAGCTTCTTCATGTCGCCAAAGGCGGGCGGGCGATCCTCCAGGATGCGGTCGGCCTCGTCGCGCATCCGGTCCTGGATGTGCTGGCACGAGGCGATCAGATAGAGCGTCCAGGCCAGTCCCGCCGCCGATGTCTCATGGCCCGCCAGGAACAGCATCGACACCTGATCCAGCAGTTCGTCCGCATCGAAGCAGGTGCCGCTGACCGGATCCGGAGTAGTCATCAGGGAATAGAGAATGTCACGGGGAGGCTCCTCGCCCCGGGCGACCAGGGCCAGCCGACGGTCGATCGGCCCCTTCAGCACTTCGCGGATCTCCCGCGCCGCCCGACGAGCCCGCCCGCTGCCGGGCAGAAGATTCACGGGGAAATTCGTCAGCCTCAACATCCCATGGGCGTAGGCGACGTGCTGGAACACCTCGAAGGCAGCGAAGATGCGGCGAGCTCCCTCCGCGGTCATGGCCTCGGAGAAGATTGTCCGGAAGATCACATCGGCGGTGAAGTGGGTCATCTCGATGTCGACGTCGATCGGAGCCGTTGTCGAATCGGCTCGATCGGCATGCGCCTCGAAGCGCGCCACGCAGGCCTCCACCGCATCGGCCATCCGCTGGAACACCTCCTTGACCCGGGCGCCCTCCAGGGCGGGGTCAATGATCCGGCGCTGCCGCTTCCAGACCTCCCCGTTGGAAACGAAGATGGAGTAGCCGATCAGCTCATGGAGCATCTCGTCCATGAGCCCGCTTTTTGGAAACTCCTCCGAGCGCCGCACCAAGACCTCCCGGATGAGGTCCGGATCCCGCACCGTGAAGAGCTCCCGCATGCGGAAATACGGCAGGGTAGGCACGCGGTGACGCCCTACCCCGAGGTCCGTGTAGCTGCCGCCAAGGAACAGCGAGAGGCCCGAACGCAGACCTATGCTGAGGCGCTGCCAGACGGACGCCTTCTGGGGGAGGGGACGGGGCTTGGGCGGGACGAACAGGCTGGTCATGCGCCACGCACCCAGGGGTGATCCATCATGCGGGCAGGGCCGGCCACCATGTCGAAATAGTCGAAACCGCCGGCAATGTCTGGCGCCCGCAGGTACTGGAAGTGAAAACTGATGGGGTCGCGGCGGATGGTCTGAAAATGCGGTTGGGTGAGGAAGAGGTGGAAGCGCGGCGACCTTTGCAGCAGTCGCCTGGCCGGCGCCTCGACGTCAGTGAGCGGGTCGATGGCGCAAGCAGACGCCGGGTCCGACGGAGACGTGACATCCAGCCAGGGGATCTGTGGGGCGTCTGCAAAGGTCGCCAGTTCGCGCCGAAACGTCTCGACCTCCGGCTGGACGGTGAACAGAGCGACGGGTTGGCCGAGGGTCATCAGCGCAAGTCGGCCATCCTGACCCAGAGAGGGGTTCGCTTCCAGGGCACGGGCGAGGGCCGAAATGGCGTGCAAGGCGCCGAGACTGTGCCCAACCACCAGCACCTCATCGCAGGCGGGATCCCCAACGGCGTCGGCGATTGCGGCCGCGAAGCGCTGGTCTCGCTCGTCAAGGTCGTCGGATCGCTCCTCGGCGCGCCTCCGCATGTAGGTGAAGCAGCGCGACAGCCAGCAGACGTTGAGTCTCTCCTCGACCCAGCGCCAGACGCGGGGAGCCAGGAGCAGGGAGGCGAGAGCCGGGGCTGCGCCGATCCAGGCCGGCAGGTCGGCGAGATGAGCGGCGGCCCCCGCGACGGCGCCCGCGAGCGCGACAACCGCCAGGGCCGAGAGCATGTACAAGGCCGTCACCACAGGCGTGGAAAGCATGGCCAGCCAAAGCGCTCTCGCCTCCCGGCGGGCCTTGCCGAAGTAACCCAGCCGCCCCCACTTGCCGACCCAGGCCGCAAGTTCGCCGAGCAGTGCGACCTCGTTTCGAGACCAGCGGGCCCGAACGCGATCGTCCCACCGCAGAAACTCATAGGCGGTCTCCACGCCGTCTCCGGCGACACTCCAGCCGGCGCCCCCCGCGCTCCGTCGGCGCGGCCCGACCGTGAGGGTTCGGCCAGAAAGCACCGCCGATCGCCGGGCCTCCTCGGCGAACAGGGAATGGTAGACACCCGGCCCGCGAGGATCGAAACCGTGAATGTAAAGGACCGTGCGACGGCGCACGCGGCGCGCCGTCTGGATGGTCGAGACTTCCTGCCGCGCCGCGGTCTTCCTGGCCAAGCCTGTTCCCCGCCGTGAAACGGCTAAATGCCGCGCGCTCATGCGCCCTGTCAAAGCGACCCCTTCACCGCCCGCCCCTGGCTGTGCAAAAGAGGCGCTTGGGGAGGCTCGGGTGACCCAGCCCACGGTCGAACAAACTCACCGGGAGGCGCTGGCGGCGACCGCCGGGGCCAACGGTTGCGGGCGCGCCCCTTCGGGGACGCGGCGCCCGCTGACTGCCGTGCGAAAGGCTGGGGGCCGGCGCACTGGCGACGGAAGCGTGACCGCGCCCGGCCCCTGGTTTAGGAAACGCCCATGTCTCAATTGACGGTCGAACAAATACATCGGCGGGCCCTGGACGGCGATGGCGACAGCCAGTTCATGCTGGCGCGCCTGTTTGACCGCGAAGGAAAGCACGACCTCGCCGTCGGATGGCTCCAGAAGGCCGCCGAGGCGGGGCATGTGATGTCCGCCAACTATCTTGGTGTTCGCTTCCTGACGGGCCAGGCGGCCCCGTTCGCGCCTATTCACGGGGCCCGGCTCACGTTCCAGGCGGCCGAAGGGGGCAATGCCGAGGCGTGCGCGAGGGCTGCCGTTCTGAATGCGATGGGAGTCGGGCGGGAATCCAACTGGAAACAGGCCCTTGAGTGGCTCCGCAAGGCGATCGAAGGCCGACACCCCGGGGCGGCCGACCAGCTCGAGGTGCTGAAGGCCGAGGCAGATTTCCACGGCCAGCAGGGCGCGCTGGACCTCGACAGTCTGATAACTCCCGTCAGCCACGTCGTAACCTCTGCCGACCCGCGTATCTGGGTGTCGGAGAAATTCTGCTCGCCGCAGGTCTGCGCCTGGATCCGGGAACGCTCGAAGGGTCGGCTTGAGCCTGCCCGGACCTACGATGCGGAACTTGGCGGTCGATCAACCAACGACATGCGCACCAACACCGGGGCTGGTTTCGGCCTCTGGAACTCGGACCTGGTGATCGCCCTGACGAGGTTCCGTATCGCCGAGGCCGCCGGCATCAGCTTCGTGATGTTCGAGCCGGTCAACGTGCTGCATTACGACCCCGGTCAGAAATTCAGCCCGCACTACGACTGGGTCGACCCCGACGTCAGCCACTTCGCCAACGATCTGGCCCAGCGCGGACAACGGACAGCGACGGCGCTGATCTATCTGAACGATGGCTACGAGGGCGGCGAAACGGACTTCCCTGAGATCGGCTACGCCTTCAAGGGGGACGCGGGTGACCTCCTCATCTTCTTCAACGTCACGGAAGACGGAAAGCCCGACCCGCGCACCCTGCACGCCGGGACGCCGCCCACCAGCGGTGAGAAGTGGGTGCTGTCGCAATGGATGCGAGACAAACCCCAGCCGGTGGTCTGACCCCCCTTAACGGTAGATCGACCGCACGTCCCTGCGCATCGCCGTGCGGCTGTCGGGGCGGGAGTAGAACATGTGGCCGCCGGGATAGACCAGCAGTCGGACCTGATCGGCCCCGGCCATGGGCGGAATCTGGTCGATGATCAGACGGCTGGCGAAATAGGGGGTCTGGATGTCGGTGAAGCCGTGCACGATCAACACCTTCATCGAAGGGTCGAGGGCGATCGCCTGCCGCAGGGCGGTCGACGACTCGGCTGTGGCGTCGCGCTCCCAGGCGTTGCTCACGTCATCCGACAGGGCCTGGTAGGATCCCTCCGCCTTCCAGCCGATCACCCTTGTGACGTAGTCGACCATCGCCGAAGTCGTCGGGGCGATGATGGCGTCCAGGATGGGGTCGCCGGCGCGGGTCTGAGGCGACCACGGGAACGGGTCGTAGGCTCCGACATTCACGTCGTAGCGACTGGAGATCAGACCACGGTCGCGCTGGAACTCGCGTGCAAACGTGTTGAGCTCGAGCCGGCCGCCATAGCGACGAACCACCGCAGGATCGAGACCGGTGTATTGCGCGACATGCTGGACCACCCGCTCCAGCGCCGCTGGATCTCGGGCGCCGCGAAGGAGATCGACCATGAACTCGGTGCGGGCGTACTCCTCGACGTCGACCATGTCCGCAGCGGTCAGCAGCTTGCCCTCGCGTTCGCGCCGCGCCGCGGCCATGGACGGCAGGGTCGTTACCCACGGCAGCGGGGAAATGTCCCGCCCACCCGGCACGGTGTAGTCGAGCCGGGGCGAGACAAGGGTCATGCCCCAGATCCCCACGCCGAGCTCTGTTTGAAGGGCATAGGCCAGTCGGGGTAGGCGGAAGCCGCCGTAACTCTCGCCCACAAGGTACTTGGGTGAGGCCATCCGGCCATTCTTGAGGAGCCAGTCGTAGACCACTCGCGACAGGTACTTGATGTCCTGCTCCGTGCCAAAGAACGCCTTCTTCGCCTTGTCCTCGGGGACGTAGGCGCGCGAGAAGCCGGTGCCGACCGGGTCGACGAACACCAGATCGGTGAATTCGAGCCAGCTGTCCGGGTTGTCGACGACCTGGGCCGCTGACGAGGGCAGGTCTCCCTGGGCTCCGAAACGCACCATCTTGGGGCCGACGAGGCCAAGGTCGAGATAAACCGACGCGGCGCCGGGACCGCCATTGAAGGCGAAGGTGATCGGCCTTCCGACATGCTCCCCATCGGCGATGAAGGCTGTGTAGGCTACCTCGGCGATTACTTCGCCGTCCTTGTCCTTGACCGGGAGGGCGCCGGCATAGGCCGTATAGTTGAGCGTCTTGCCGCTTGCGAAACGCAGCGACTGACGCACGCTGGCCTCGGCGGGAAGGCGTTCCGGCCTGGCGCGTTCAGCCGGGGCGGGCGCGTCGGCGGCGACGGCCGGGGCGACCAGAGAGGCGGCGACGGACGCCGCGGCGACACACGCCAGAATCCTGCGCATCAGCATCGACAACCCGCCCCCTGAACTGTGCGGGGAAGATAAGCCGCCCCTGGGCCCCGGCCAAGTGAGATCGCCCTGGCGCGGGCGACCGCTCGGTCTCGCTGGCGTCATCAGTGAAAATCGCGCGAGCGCGGAATTACGCGGACGTCGCGCGGGTGGCGATGGCGACGCGGCTCGGAACGGGGCGGGGATGGCTCGCCTTTCGCGGGTGCGGAACTCGCGGCGGCGTCGCCCGGCGAGCGGGGCGGATTGAAGGTCTCGTCCGAAAGGAGCGCGAGGTCCGCGGTGCGGTCCTCGATGCTCTCGGCCACCAGATGGATGACGTCGGTCTCGGGCGCATCCTCGGCCCGCTGCACATAGCCGCGGACCAGGACCATCCGCGCACCCATGACCACCGGCCGGAAGCGGTCGAAGACCTTGGGCCAGACCACGACATTGGCGACTCCCGTCTCGTCCTCCAGGGTCATGAAGCAGACCCCCTTGGCCGATCCTGGCCGTTGGCGGACCAGCACCACCCCGGCCACGGCGGCCTTGCGCTTCTCGCCGACCCGTTCGAGCGCCCGGGCCGGAATGACGCCTCGGCGCGCCAGATCCTCGCGCAGAAAGCTGACCGGGTGGTCCTTCAGGGACAGGCGGATGGTCTGGTAGTCGGCGACCACCTCTTCCGACCGGGCCGCCTGAGGCAGATGGGCGAAGCCGTCAGGATCCCCTTCATCGAGGCCGACCGCCTCGAACAGTGGCGCGGCGCTTCTTGATCGCGGCAGGCCCCGTGCAGCCCAGAGCCCGCCTCGCCGGTTCATGGCAAGGCTCGAAAGGGCGTCGGCCTCCGCCAGCGCGTCGATGGCCGCCGCCGGCAAGTCGGCGCGGCTGCGCAACTCGTCGAGGGTCGCGAAGGGACCCTGCATGTGCCGCGCGCCCATGATCGCCAGTCCCCAGTCGCGCTTGAAACCGCCAATCTGGCGCAGGCCCAGCCGCAGGGCGCACCGCGCATCGTTGGCGCGGGCCTCGAGCGTGCAGTCCCAGTCGCTCATGTTGACGTCCGGATGGGCCACTTCGACGCCGTGGTCGATGGCGTCCCTGACAATCTGCGCCGGGGCGTAGAACCCCATGGGCTGGCTGTTCAGCAGAGCTGTCGCAAAGACCTCGGGATAATCGCATTTCAGCCAGGCCGACACATAGACCAGCTCGCCGAAGGCGGCGGCGTGGCTTTCGGGAAAGCCGTATTCGCCAAACCCCTTGATCTGGTTGAAGCAGTTCTCGGCGAACGCGGGATCGTAGCCGCGCGCCTTCATGCGCCCCACCATCATCACCTCATAGTCGCCAATGGTGCCGACGTGCCGGAAGGTGGCCATGGCCCGGCGCAGCCCGTTGGCCTCGTCGCCGGTGAACTTCGCCGCCTCCATGGCGATCCGCATCGCCTGTTCCTGGAACAGGGGCACTCCGAGAGTCTTGTCGAGGACATTCCTGAGTTCGTCCCGGTGGCCATGTTCCGGAGCGGGATGGGGGTAGTCGATATGGAACTTCGACCCCTGTTCGCGCCGCTCCCGGCGGCGGGTCAGGTAGGGATGGACCATGTCGCCCTGGATGGGGCCTGGCCGCACGATCGCCACCTGCACCACCAGATCGTAGAACTCGCGCGGCAGAAGCCGCGGCAGCATGGCCATCTGGGCCCGGCTCTCGACCTGGAAGACGCCGAGGGAGTCCGCCCGGCAGAGCATGTCGTAGACCCGGGGCTGCTCCCGGGGGATGTTGAAGAGGTCGAAGTTCTCACCATAGGCGTCGCGGATCAGGTGGAATCCCCGGCGAATGGCGGTCAGCATCCCCAGGGCCAGGATGTCGACCTTCATGATCTTCAGTTCATCGATGTCATCCTTGTCCCATTCGATGAAGGTGCGGTCCGCCATGGCGGCGTTGCCTACCGGCACGGTTTCGACAAGCGGTCCCTGAGTCAGGACATATCCCCCCACGTGCTGAGACAGATGGCGGGGGAAACCAATCAGCTGGGCTGTCAGGTCCAGCGCCATCCGGAGGCGAGGGTCGTCACGCCGCATGCCGGTGGCGTCCACGTGGTCGTCCTCGATTTCGCTTCCCCAGGAGCCCCAGACAGTATTGGCCAGGGCCGCGGTCACGTCTTCCGTCAGCCCCAACGCCTTGCCCACGTCCCGGATGGCTGAGCGGGGCCGATAGTGAATGACCGTGGCCACAATGGCGGCGCGGTCACGGCCATAGCGGTCGTAGACGTACTGCATGACCGCCTCGCGCCGCTCGTGCTCGAAATCGACGTCAATGTCGGGCGGTTCCGAGCGCTCTTCGGAAATGAAGCGCTCGAACAAAACATCCTGTTTGGTCGGATCGACCGATGTGATGCCGAGGCAATAGCAGACCACGGAGTTGGCGGCTGATCCACGCCCCTGGCACAGGATGTTGCGGACCGGATCGCGGGCCCAGGCGACGATGTCGTGAACGGTCAGGAAATAGGCGGCGTAGTTCACCCGCCGAATGAGGCGAAGCTCCTTCAACAGGGTCTTGAGCACCTTGGCGGGCACTCCGGCGGGAAAGCGCTCCCGCGCGCCCCGAAAGCACAGCTGCACCAGGCGCCGTTGCGGCGTGAAACCGGGCGGAACGGGCTCGTCCGGATAGACGTAGGAGAGCTCATCCAGGGAAAAGGTGCAGGCGTCGGCGATCCGGGTGGTGCGTCTGAGGGCGTGTTCGAAGCCACGGAACAGGCGCGTCATCGAAGCCGGCGACTGCAGATGTCGCTCCGCATTGGCCTCCAGCCTGCGCCCCGCCGCGTCGATCGTGGTCTTCTCGCGAATGCAGGTCAGCACGTCCTGCAAAGGGCGCCGGTCGTAATGGTGATAGATGACCGCGTTTGTAGCCACCATCGGCGCTCCGGTTCGCGCGGCGATGGCGTCGAGCTGGGCGAACCGGGCCCTGTCTCGCCCCCGCCGCAGCGGCGCGGCGGACAGGTAGAGATCGTCCGGCCAGGCCTGCCGCCAGGCCGCGATGCGCCGCTCGAAGCGAGGGTCGGGATCGGCTGGCGCGGGGGCCAGGGCGATCATCCCCTCCCCCAGGGCCGCCGCCTGATCGAAGGAAAGGAGGGTCTCGCCCTTGACGATGCGCTCTCGGCCCGCCGGCGGGGGCTCCTCGCCGCCCACCCCGCTCTTGCCGATGGAAAGCAGCCGGCAAAGGCGGCCGTAGGCGCGCCGATCCCGGGGATAGACGATGAGCTCGGTCTGGTCGGTGAACTGCAGCCGGCAGCCGATGAGGAGCTTCAGCCCCTGCTTCTTGGCCTCTGCGTGGGCCCGAACCACGCCCGCCAGGGAGTTGCGATCAGCGACGCCCATCGCCTCCAGACCCAGGGAACGAGCCTGAACGACCAGTTCGGCAGGATGGGAGGCTCCTTCCAGGAAGCTGAAGTTGGTGCGGAGATCCAGTTCGGCGTAGGGAACAGCGGGCTCGGATGGGCGCATCAGGCGAATATCCCGTGCATCCACCAACTCGGGGGCCGATTGGCGAAAGCCCCGCTGTCCTCGCGATTGTATAATCCCTCCCGGAAGACCCAGTACCGGCCGCCTCCGTCATCCTCGAGGCGGTAGTAGTCCCTGGTCCGTTCCGCTGCGCCGGGCCGCCACCACTCCGGCGACAGGCGCTCGGGACCCGCGGCCCGTACGATGCGGCGCGTCGTCCGTCGCCAGATAAACCGGGCCGGCGCGCCATCGGGAAGTTCTGCGGTGGCCTCGATCCGCTCGGGGGAGGGCAACAGCAAGAGCGGCCGGTCGGAAAGGGCGTCCCCTGCCCCCGGCGCGGCCGTTTGGGCCTGGGGGGCCGTCAGGGCCGGCTCCAGCGCCTCGCTGCGTTCCGGTATCCAGCTGTCGGCCAGCACCGGACTGCTGACCGCCCTTGGCCCCAGCCGGGCCGTAAGACGGTCCAGCAGCGCCATACGGGCGGCCGAGTCTGCTTCCCGCGGTCCAGCCTCGCTGTCGGTCTGGACCATGCCCAGCCGTTCCGTGACCGGCGCGCAGACCATCAGGGCGTCCACGCCAAAGCCAAGATCAAGCTGCTCCCAGCCGCGCTCGCGCAACAGGCGCAGGATGTGGCGGGCCTGACGGGAAGGAGCGCCCAGGGCTGCCTCCAGCACCGTAATCCGGCCATCGACGCGAAAGCCGGTCACCTTCACCCGCCGGGCTCCCATGCCGTCCCGTTCGAGCACAGCGCATAGATCGTTGACCAAGGCCGCAGCCCGCTCCGCCGCCGCCTCATTAAGGGTCAACGGTTCGGCGAAGACGCTCCAGGCGCGATAGGAGGCCGGTCGCTGTTCACAGACCAAGGCCTCGGCCAAGAGCCCTAGAGCCCGATCCAGCTGGCCGACCACTTCCTGGCCCTCCGCGCCACGGAAGCGACGCGCCAGACTCCCGCGCGGCAGCGGATAGAGGGCTCCTATGCGTTTGAGCCCGAAACGGCCAAGCAACTGCACGGCGCGCGCCGAGAGTCGCAACCCCTCCACTGGAAGTTCGGCCAACGCCGCCTTCTCTTCACCGGGCGAGACGACAGGATCGGGAAAGGCCGTATAGCGGGCCAGGGCCCAGGCCGCTCCGGCAGTGCCAGCCATGGCCACACGCGCTCGCACGCCGGCGCTTGCCAGCCGGGTGCGGATATCAGCGAGCATCCGGTCTTCACCACCCCAAAGGTGGGGAGCGCCGGTAACGTCCAGGAACAGCCCCTCCAGTTCAGGCCTTTCCGCATCCACCGCCACCGCCGGCGACCACCGCTCGGCCCATAGGGCGAGCTTGCCCAGCGCCTGCCGGGCGCGGACGGGTTCGGCCGGAGCACTGACCAGGTCGGGCGCAATGGCGCAGGCGTCGGCGAGGGCCTGGCCGTGACGCAGCCCCAGAGAGCGCGCAGCCGCGTTCAGGCCTGAAACCGTCAGGCCGCGCACGCCCTTGTCGACGAGAACGAACGGGACGTCCTCAGCGGGCGGCGCGCGTCCGACTCCCTTGCTCCATACGGTGACCGGCCAGTCCTGCAACCAGATCGAGACGACACGTCTCATCGTTCCACTCCAGATCCCAGCATCCCGGCGGCCCGTCGCGGCGTCGCACAAGTTCGACCCGCCATCGCGGCCGGCCCGGCGCGCGTCCATCCCAGGGGTCCAGGGCGGAGGGCAGCGGGCCTATACGCCAGCGCCGCCGCGCCGCGCTCAGCGGTTCGCCCGGCTTGAGCCGCACCAGGGCGGCCGTCGCTCCGGTTTCGCGCGCCACCATGTCCAGACGGCGGGTCTGGGTCAGGCTCGCCCCCTCCACTGCGCCGAGGACCAGATCCGCGGCCCCTGAACGCAGCACTTCTTCCAGCGCCCAAAGCGTCTCTGTTTCGGTGCGCGGCCTCACCACCAACAACCGCTCGGGAGAAACCCCGAAGCGGAGCGCGCCGCGCGCCATCAGCCGTCCCCGCTCAGCCAGCCACGCCGGAGGCGCGACAAGGGCGATCAGTCGCGGCCGGTCCCTGGACGCCGTCGATGCGGCTGTGCGGGCCAACAGGAAACCCAGGCTGGCCGCCGCGCCAAGGCATCCGGCCGCCTGGGTCTCCTCCAGACCCGGGCAGGGCGCAAAGGCGGGCCCTTCCGCGAGGGCCGGCGGCGGCGCGAAACCTGACACCGTGGAAGGCGGCACAGCACGCAGCACCATCCGTCGCTCGCCCCGCGTCGGGGGGGGCTCGGCTCTGGGCCCGAGAAGGGCGGCGGGAACGAGGCTAAGCTGGACCATTTGTTCACATTTTGTTCTCATTTCATCCGGAGTCAACGCGCCACCGCGACCCGGGAGCCGCAGACCTGTGAATTTCGCGAATGGGCTTCAGTGGTCCGACGCTTGCGCAAAGCCGGTCGACCGGTCTATATCCCCCCTCCCCGGAGCGGACGCGTAGCTCAGCGGGAGAGCACTACGTTGACATCGTAGGGGTCACAGGTTCAATCCCTGTCGCGTCCACCAT
>JAIBAU010000026.1 GCA_019695035.1 Caulobacteraceae bacterium
ACATCTCCACCGTCATGAGCCCCCGCACCGTCATCACCTGGGCCCAGAACGCCACCATCTTCGGCGGCGACATCGCCCTGGCCTTCCGCCTGACCTTCCTCAACAAGTGCGACGAGCTGGAGCGCGCCACGGTGGCGGAGTTCTACCAGCGGGCGTTCGGGGAGGATTTGCCGGAGAGTGCGGCAAGGGTACGGGTGGCTTAGCAGCTCCAGCTTGGGTAGAACGGCGAACCTAATCTCGCGAGGGTTCTATTTATGCGGTCGAACGCAACCCATTTTGCCGAGCGCCGGGACACTCTTTTATCTCTAGATCCCAAGTCGTTCTCGCGTTCTATTGACTTGGGAACGCTTGGTGCTTTCGACCAAGCACCAAGGTCGATCGACTACATGCAGTCATTGGCCCGACTGATCGACCCCTCTTATACGTCACTAGTTCCGCAGGAGCGCTTAGACGATCTGTCCGCCCTCATAACGAGCTTCCTGAACGTCACCGAGCAGATCGCGACGTTCAATCCCACGGGTCACGGAAATCCTGACGCAGCTCGTAACGGATTGCAGGAGCAGCTCCGAAACATAGGGATGGGGTTCTACCAAACCGTCGCGCAGGTGATCCCATTCACGGCATTCGACCTCGGCCGGCGAACCGAACTCGATCAACTCGCTCAGAACAAATACGACACGTTTAATTCCGAACTCAGCGACATTCTAGTAAGTCTCAAGAACTCCGAAGAAACTGCCAACAGGATAGTTGACGGACTTCGCACGCAGGTCGGGGAGGCAACGGTTGCGAAGCAAGCCGTGCATTTCGAGACTGCAGCCAAGGAATTCGGAACGTCTGCCAGAAATTGGCTGATAGCAGCTGTAGTCTCTGGTCTTATGCTCTGCTTGTTCGCCTACTACAGCCTCGATGCAGCGCTAAACTTTGAATACGGGGGCATGAAGGCTGTTCAAGGAGCCCAGCTTGTCACCGCCAAGCTCCTTGCCGCTGCGGTAATTGCGTACATCGCGAGCGTATGTGTGCGCAGCTTTCAGGCAAACCGTCATAATCAAGCGGTCAATCAGCACCGCCAGAACGCCTTGCTGTCATTTGGCGCGCTAGTGGAATCGGCGGGCGAAAATGACCGCAGCACTGTGTTGACGCACGCTGCCGTTGCCATTTTCGCGCAGCAGGAGACCGGCTTTACCCGCGGAGCGCCCCAGCCACCGGAAATCACTTCGAACGTCGTGAACACTATCCCACGCATTCTTGGTCCTGGAGCCTAGCCATCACCTTCAGGCCCTGTCGCTTGACTCCACTCATCACTCCATGGTTATACGTCTGATCAATAGCCAACTGGTTATCGATCACCCATGCCCGACGCCATCGACACCCTGTTCCGCACCCTTTCCGACCCGACCCGGCGGGCGCTGTTCGTCAGCCTGTGCCGGGACGGGGAGCAGACGGTTGGCGCGCTGACGGCGCGAGCGGGGGTTTCGCAGCCGGCGGTGTCCAAGCACCTGGCGCTGCTGAAGCAGGCCGGGCTGGTGAAGGACCGGCCCGCGGGACGGCTGACGCACTACAGCGCGCTCCCCGCCGCGCTCTCGCCGCTCAACGACTGGACCCAGGAAATGAAGGCTTTCTGGGAGGGTCGGTTCGACCAGCTGGAAGACCTGCTGAAGAGGATGGACCAATGACCGACGCCCGCCCCGACGCCCAGGCCCGCCCCGACATCCGCACCGTGACGCTCGAACGCGACCTGCCTTTTCCGGCCGAGAAGCTGTGGCGGGCCCTGACCCAGCCGCACCTGATGGAGGAATGGCTGATGAAGAACGACTTCGCGCCCGCCGTCGGCCACCGCTTCAGCCTCAAGGGCGAATGGGGCGGCACGCTGGACTGCGAGGTGCTGACGGTCGAGCCGATGCAGCGCCTCGCCTACACCTGGAACTACGAGCACGCCGACCAAGCCTACCACCTCGAGAGCACCGTCACCTTCACCCTGACGCCGACCGCCACCGGCACGCACCTGCGCATGGAGCAGACCGGCTTCCGCTCCGATCAGAAGCAGGCGCTGGGCGGCGCGGT
Organism: Caulobacteraceae bacterium; assembly: GCA_019695035.1. Taxonomy (GTDB): domain Bacteria; phylum Pseudomonadota; class Alphaproteobacteria; order Caulobacterales; family Caulobacteraceae; genus JAEZEZ01. The sequence goes on from JAIBAU010000026.1 coordinate 2,062, forward strand.
GCACGGCTGGAACGCCATGTTCGGCAAGCTGGAGGAGGTGCTGGCCCGGCTCGACTGAGCCCGCCCGCGCGCCCGAAACGGAGACACGCCATGAGCCCTTTCATCCGCAGCTTCCATCGCTGGACCTCGATCGCCTTCACCCTCGGCGTCGTGACCTACATGGTCGTCATGACCCGGGGCGCGCCGCCCTGGTGGGTGGGCCTGTTCGCGCTGGTTCCGCTGATCCTGCTGCTGGTCACCGGGCTCTACCTGTTCTTCCTGCCCTACGTGCGCCGGCTGCGGAGCGGGCCCGCGTGAGCAAGCCCGTCAAACTGCTCAGCGGCGACAATCCGCAGATCCCCAAGGGCGACGGCGACGCGCCGGTGCAGGCCTGGATCGCCGCCGTGCCGGGCTGGAAGCAGGACGTCTGCCGCCGCGTCGACGCCCTGGTCGCCGAGGCCGTGCCAGGCGTGGCCAAAGCCGTGAAGTGGAACTCTCCCTTCTACGGCCTGCCGGGCCAGGGCTGGTTCCTCTCGTTCCACTGCTTCACCCGCTATGTGAAGCTGACCTTCTTCAAGGGCGCCGCACTGACGCCCCCGCCGCCCGGGGGCTCGAAGCATCCCGAAGTGCGCTACCTGGACTGGCATGAGGACGAGGCCGTGGACGAGGCGCAGCTCAAGGCCTGGATCAAGCAGGCCGCCGCCCGGCCCGGCTGGACGGCCGCCAGGAATTGACCCCCACGCCGGCGACTCCCTCCCCTCGCGGGAGAAGGAAACGGTCATACGATCTGCCTCCCCACGCCCCCGACACCCCCCGGTCACTCCCTTCTCCCCTGGCGGGAGACCCGAAGGGCGGCGAAGCCAACGTGGCCGCGTGAGCGGCCGGATGAGGGGGCTGACGCCGCCCGATCCGGAAAGGTCGCCCCAAACACCCCTCATCCGACCCGGCAAGCCGGGCCACGTTAGCTTCGCGGAAGGCTCTCGCTTGCGCTCAGGCCCCTATCGCCCTACCTCACCCCCTCAACCCGACCCATGGAGACCGAAATGGACATCGCGACGCCCACCGCCCCGCGCTCCCCGTCCGCTTCGACCAAGGCTCTCCATGTCCGCATTCCTCACCCTCGACTCCCTTTCCCTCGCCACCCCTGACGGGCGGCGGCTGTTCGATGGCCTGACGCTGGCCTTCGGGCGGGAGCGCACCGGCCTGGTCGGGCGCAACGGGTCGGGGAAATCCACCCTGTTGAACTTCATCGCGAGCGGCGGCGAGCCGGCGGCGGGCTCGGTCCTGCGCCGGGGCTCGGTCGGCGCGCTGGCCCAGGTCGCCGACGAGACCCTGTCCGTGGACGAGGCGCTCGGCGTGGCGGGCGGCCTGGCGCGGTTGCGGCGCATGGAGGCCGGCGCCGGTTCGCTGGAGGACGCGGCCGAAGCGGACTGGACGCTGGAGGGGCGGATCGCCGAGGCGCTGGCCGAGGTCGGCCTGCCGGGCCTGGCGCTGGACCGCCGCATCGCCACCCTCTCGGGCGGCGAGCGGACCCGGGTCGCCATCGCGCGGCTGCTGATCGAGGCGCCGGACCTGCTGTTGCTGGACGAACCGACCAACAACCTCGATGCGGACGGCCGCGCCGCCATCGCCGAGCTGCTGGCGCGCTGGAAGGGCGGGGCGATCGTCGCCAGCCACGACCGGGCCCTGCTGGAGCACGTGGACCGCATCGTCGAGCTGACGCCGGTGGGGGTCGCCGTCTTCGGCGGCGGCTGGTCGGCGTTCGAGGCCGCCCGCGACGCCGCGCGCCTGCGGGCCGAGACCGAACTGGAGCGCGCCGCCGACGCCCTGAAGGCGGCCGAACGCGCCGTGCAGAAGGGGCGCGAGAAGCGCGACCGCCGCGACGCCGCGGGCCGCGCCTACGCCCGGTCCGGCAGCGCGCCGAAGATCGTGCTGGGCGGCATGAAGCGCCGGGCCGAGGAGAGCGCGGGCAAGGAGACCCTGCTGGCCGAGCGCCTGATCGGCGAAAAGGCCGAGGCGCTGGACGAGGCGCGGTCGCGGGTGGAGATCCTCACCCCCCTGCACGTCGACCTGCCCTCCCCCGTCCTGTCGGCGGGCCGCCTGCTGCTGAGCCTGGCAGGGGTGGAGGCGCGCTTCGGGGCGCGGCGCCTGTTCGGCCCCCTGTCGCTGGAGGTGCGCGGGCCCGAGCGGATCGCGGTTGCGGGCCGCAACGGAGCGGGCAAGTCGACCCTGCTGCGCATCGTCGCGGGCGAGCTGGCGCCGGCGGCGGGCGAGGTGCGGCGCCCGGGCCGGGTCGCCATGCTGGACCAGCACGTCGGCCTGCTGGAGCCGGCCGCGACCATCCTCGACAACATGCGCCGCACCAATCCGGGCCTGACCGAGTTCGCCGCGCGCTCGGTGCTGGCCCGCTTCGCCTTCCGCAATGACGCCGCCCTGCAGGTCGCCGGAACCCTGTCGGGCGGCGAGCGCCTGCGCGCGGGCCTGGCCTGCGTGTTCGCCGGCCAGCCGCCGGACCTGCTGATCCTGGACGAGCCGACCAACCACCTGGACCTGGCGGCGATCGAGCAGCTGGAGGCGGCGCTGAAGGGCTTCCGCGGCGCCCTGATGCTGGTCAGCCACGACCGGGCGTTCCTGCAGGCGATCGGCGTGACCCGTACGCTGACGCTCTAGGCGCCGCCGCGCCGGTCTGTTATCTTGGTAACATGATAACAATCGAACGCGTCCAGACCGGTGTCCGCATCGAGAAGCGAATGCTCAAGGTGCTCAAGGCCCTCGCCGAGCATTTCGACATGAGCCTGGGCGAGCTGATCGAGTGCATGGTGCTGCACGCCTTCGACGGCGAACGGGTGTTCGGGGACGAAACCCTTGGCCGGATCGCCAAGCTCCGCGAGGTCTACGGCCTGGACCTGAACAGGGCCCATGCCCACGCCCTGCGGGAGGAGGCGCCGTGAGCGTCCCGACCGCCGGGGCCGCGCCCCTCACCCTCGAGCGCTTCGAGGCCGGCGACCTCAGTCCCGAGTGCTTCAGCCACCGGGACCATGTGCGCATGGGGTACGAGCTGGCCCGCCGCGCGCCGTTCACCGAGGCGGTCGACCGTTTCGCCCGCGCGCTCAGGGCCATGACCGTCCGCGCCGGTCACCCCGAGAAGTACCATGACACCATCACGGTCGCCTTCATGTCGCTGATCGCCGAGCGGCTGGAGGGCCACACTGAATTCGACGCCTTCGCCGAGGCCAATCCCGAGCTGTTCGAGAAGGACGTCCTGCTGCGCCGCTACACGGCCGAGCGGCTGATGTCCGCCCAGGCCCGCCGCAGCTTCCTGCTGCCCTGACGAGCGCGCTCCGGAAGCCGGACCGGAAAAGGTGTTGAGGTGGCCGGGCCTTCGAGCGGTCGCACCGCGATCGGGGGTCCAAGCGGCCGAGGATCCTGTCCGACAGACCGGGGATTCCCGACCGTTTTCGACCGCCCGGGCGCCGGTTTGACACCGCCCCACGGATCAACGGACCATAGGGCCTTGGTCCCGCTCTCCCTTGGGAGAAAAGGCTTTCAGACGTGCAAGTACGGCCCGCCGGACCTCGCCCGACGCAAGAAAATCATGTGTCCCGCCAGCCCTGGAGGCGCCAACGAGTGAAAATAGCCTGCCGCCGCCCTCCGGACCTGTGGCCTAGCCGCCATAGCCGCCGATGATCGGCAGGATCTCGCCCGTAATGAAGCTCGAGGTCTGGGGCGAAGCCAGGAAGACGTAGGCCGGGGCGATCTCCTCAGGCTGGGCGGGTCGCTTCATGTCGGTCTGCTTGCCGAACTCGACGATCCGCTCGCTGGACTTGTCGGCCGGGTTCAGCGGCGTCCACACCGGGCCCGGCGCCACCACGTTCACGCGCACGCCCCTCGAGATCAGGTTCGAGGCCAGGGAGCGGGCGAAGGCGTGGATGCCGCCCTTGGTCATGGCGTAGTCGAGCAGCTCCTTGGCGCCCTCGAGGCCGGTGACCGAACCGGTCATGACGATCGCGGCCCCTTCCCGAAGGTGGGGGACCGCCGCCCGGGCCATGAAGAAATAGCCGCCCAGGTTGGTGTGCAGGGTGCGCAGGAAGTGGTCATCCTTGATGTCCTCGATCGAGCCTGCGTGCTCCTGGAAGGCGGCGTTGTTGACGAGGATGTCCAGCTTGCCGAACGCGGCCACGGTCTCCTCGACCGCGGTCCGGCAGTAGGCGGGATCGGCGACGTCGCCGGGCAGCAGGATGGCCCGCCGCCCCTCGGCCTCGACCGCGGCCCGGGTCTCCTCGGCGTCCTCGTGCTCGTCGAGGTAGGCGATGGCCACGTCGGCCCCTTCCCGGGCGTAGAGCACCGCCACCGCGCGTCCGATTCCGGAATCCGCGCCGGTGATCAGCGCCACCTTGTCCTGCAGCTTGCCCGAGCCGCGGTAGAAGGGAGCGTCGTACATGGGCTTGAGCGCCATGTCCGCCTCATGGCCGGGCTTCTTCAGGTGCTGGTCCGGCAGCGGCGGCGCGGGGTAGTCGCGCGCGCCGGTGCGGGGCGGCCGGGCATCGTCCGCCTCGTCCTGGCCCTTGAAGGACTTGGCTTCGGCGCGGTCGATGCGCGCCTGGATCTCGCGCGCCTCACCGGCGGCCTCGCCGGCGGCGCGTTCGAATTCGGGGGTTTCGGTCTCGGCCATGGGGGATGCTCCTCGCTGCCCGCAAGGAAGCATCCGACCCCGGTCGTGGTTCCCCTAGTTCTCGGGAGTGGCTCCGGACGTCGACACGCGCGCCAGTTCGATCACCGCGTTGCCCAGCGGCGTCTGGCCCGTCATCGACGAGATCACCCAGGGGCCGCCCGCGCCGACCTGGGCGAAGGTCATGGCGATGGGCTTGTTGAGGCCCTGGTTGCGCTTCTCCGGCGGCTTCTTCTTGAAGCCGGCGACCTCGCGGTAGACCACGTTGCAGCGCACCGGGTTGATCAGCCCCAGCCGCTTCTCGCGCGCGGTCGGGGTGGCCGGGCTGCGGCCCGAGAAGGTCAGGTCGTAGCGCTGCTTGCCGTCGAAGAACTTCAGGGTGCCGACGCAGAGCTGCGCCTGCCGGTCCGACAGCGCCAGGCGCATCAGGCCCGTCACCGGGTCCACCGCCTCCAGCTTCTGCGCCAGGGTGGCCGGGGGGCTGCCCATGTTGCCGTAGGCCGGCACCGCAGTGGTGACCACATTGCCGCCGGTCCAGCGCACGTCGATCTTGCGCCCCTTGGGGTTGGCCTGGTTGCGATGGCTGAAGCTCACGGGCCGGGCGACGCCGCGGTCGATGGAGCCCCGCGCGGTGGCGGTCTGGTTGATCTTCTTGAAGGCAGCCAACACGCCGTAGCTCGTGAGGTGGGCGGTCGAGCTGTAGCCGTTGTCGTCGGCGGTCTGGGTGATGGTGACGTCCAGCACCTTCACCACCAGCTTGCCGTCGTAGTTGAGCGTCATGCGGAACTTGCCCGGGGTCTGGGCGACGGCCGGGGCGGCCAGCACGGCGAGGCCGGCGGCGGCGGCGAGGCCGGTGCGGAAGAGAGGGCGGTTCATCGTCTGGTCGTTCCTTGCAGTCCTGCGCGCTTTCAAGCGCGACGATGCGGCGGTTTGTAGGCCGCCAGCTTGAACGCAGCATGAAGGCTCTCGGAGCCCGCCGTTCAAGTCGGTTCGCCGCTGAGGCGTCGCAACGGCTCTCGCGCGCGCCTCGCGGGCATGGCATCAGGGGCCCGTGAAACTGAGCCGCACCCAATCCATCGTCGTCTTCGCCGTCGCCCTGGCGGCGAATCTGGCGGGCGTCGTCGTCTGGGGACGACAGGCGCTGCAGACGGGCCAGTTCACCCCCTCCCTGGCCATCAGCATCCTGCTCTGCCTGGTCATTGCGCCCTATCTGATCATGGCTTTGCTGCGAAAGCCGGACTGACGGGGCCCGCCTTGACGGGCGCAGGGCGTTCAGACTATATCGCCGCTCCCGCGCGGAAGAGCGATCTTCCGCGCCATTCGTTTTCCGCTGAAGGTTCTGCAAGCATGTCTCGCCGCTGCGAACTCACCGGTGTCGGCCCGCTGGTCGGCAACAACGTGAGCCACTCGAACGTCAAGACGAAGCGCCGCTTCCTGCCGTCGCTGCGCGAGATTTCGCTCGCCTCCGAGGCGCTCGGCCAGTCGTTCCGCCTCAAGGTTTCCAACGCCGCCCTGCGCACCCTGGACTACAAGGGCGGGCTCGACCCGTTCCTGGTCAAGGCCAAGGACGAGAACCTCTCGGTCCGCGCCCAGCGCATCAAGCGCCAGGTCAAGGCCAAGCTTGCTTCCAACGCCGCGGCCTAGTCCGCGCGGGGCCCTGGGGGGACCAAGGCTCGAAAGGCCGGCGGCGACGCCGGCCTTTTTTCATGTCCGACGCTAGGCGGCCGCCTTGCGCCGCGGCCGGACGCCCCGCTGTTCTTCCTTCGGCTGTTCATCGAACAGCTCCGCCAGCTTCTCCACCATCGCCCCGCCCAGCTGTTCGACGTCGACGATGGTCAGCGCGCGCTTGTACCAGCGGGTCACGTCGTGGCCGATGCCGATGGCCATGAGCTCGACGGGGGAGGCGGTCTCGATCTCGCCGATCACCTGCCGCAGGTGGCGTTCCAGGTAGTGGCCGGAGTTCACTGACAGGGTCGAATCGTCCACCGGAGCGCCGTCCGAGATGACCATCATGATGCGCCGCTGCTCGGGTCGGGCCATCAGCCGATTGTGCGCCCACAGCAGCGCTTCTCCGTCGATGTTCTCCTTGAGCAGCCCCTCGCGCATCATCAGGCCGAGGTTGCGGCGCGCCCGCCGCCAAGGCGCGTCGGCGGCCTTGTAGACGATGTGGCGCAAGTCGTTGAGGCGGCCGGGCTGCAGCGGCTTGCCCTCCTTGATCCACTTGTCGCGCGACTGCCCGCCTTTCCAGGCCCGGGTTGTGAAGCCGAGGATCTCGACCTTGACGCCGCACCGCTCCAGCGTCCGCGCCAGCACGTCGGCGCAGACCGCCGCCACCATGATCGGCCGGCCGCGCATGGAGCCCGAGTTGTCGAGCAGCAGGGTGACTACCGTGTCCCGGAACTCGGTGTCCTGCTCCTCCTTGAAGGATAGCGGTGAGGTGGGGTCGGTGATGACACGGGTCAGGCGCGCAGTGTCCAGCACGCCCTCCTCGAGGTCGAACATCCAGGAGCGCGATTGCTTGGCCATCAGGCGGCGCTGCAGCCGGTTGGCGAGGCGCGACACCACGCTGGTCAGGCTGGCCAGCTGCTGGTCCAGGTAGACGCGCAGCCGCTCCAGCTCCTCGGGGTCACAGAGGTCATCGGCGTCGACGACCTCGTCGAACTCGCGAGTGAACACCCTGTAGGCGTCCACCCCGCCCTCCCCCTTCAGATCGGGGCGATTGGGCAACTGCCCCTCGGCCATGTCGGCGCCCTCGTCGGCGTCGCGCGCCTCGAGGTCCTGCTCCGCGAGGCCCGCGGTGTCCTCCACCGACCGCGAGTCCGGGCTGGCCTTATCGGAGCGCTCCATCGAGGCGCCATCCGATCCGTCGCCCTCGCCATCGGCGTCGCTGTCGTCGCCGCCGGCCTCGTCCTTCTGGTTCTCGTCCTCCCCGTCTTCCTCGTCGGAGGTGTCGTCACCCCGGTCGTCGCCGGCCTCGATATCGAGGTCGCGCAACACCTCGCGCGCGAGCCGGGCGAAGGCGGCCTGGTCCTCGATCGCGGCCTCAAGCTGGTCCAGGTGGCGACCGGCGCGGGCTTCGATATCCGCGCGCAGCGGATCCACCGCTGCCTTGGCTCCGTCGGGCGGCGTCTGGCCCGTCAGGCGCTCACGCACCATCAGGGAGAGCACGTCCGCCATGGCCGGCTCCTGACCCGGCCGGGTCATGCCCGAACGTTCCAGCCTATACTCCAGCGCCGAATTCAGATTCTCGCGAACGCCCCCGAGCGCGTTGGAGCCGATGGCTTCGAGCCTCGCCTGCTCCACAGCCTCGAACACCGCCGCTGCGCGGCTCTCATGGGGGCGCAGGCGATTATGCGCCGCCTCGTCGTGGTGGGCCATGCGCAAGGCGATCCGGTCGGCCTCGCCGCGAATGCGCGCCGCGTCGCGTTCTCCCATGTCCCGGGGAGGATGCGGCAGCACGGCGGTCTTGCCCGCCAGCCGCGGGCCGTCGGACGCGAAGCTGACCTCCAGATCGGGTTGTTCGGCAAGCGACCGGGTGGCGTGCTGCAGCGCGCGCTTGAAGCTTTCGACAGGGCTCTCGGACTTGGCCATCGCGGGTCAGATAGCGCGTGCCGCCGTCGGGCGTAAGGGCGTCAGAAGACCTTGCCGAAGAACATCATCTCGCCGCGACGCGAGTAGGGATCGTCAGATGACGTCCGCTCGAAGGTGAACTGGTCGACGCGCCGGAACTCCAGGATCGAGTTTCCACGGGCGTCGTTGAGCGAGATGGTCTTGCCGGAGATTGACCAGCGGGTGAACGGCCGCCCGGCCCACTCACTGCTGCAGGGCTGTCGGACGGTGATCTGACCCGAGCGTCCCTTGGCGTCGGACGTGAGTTCGAAGGTGCAGAGGTGGGCGGCTCCCAGCGCGCTGATGCGCCAGGTCCCGGTCATGGCCTCCTGAGGAGTCGGCGGATGCCGCTCGGCAGGATCGCCCTTCTGGATGGCGAGCCCGGTCGCGTCCGAACCATCGCCCGGGTGCGCCACATAGCCGCCGTCCGCCGCGCGCTCGAATTCCAGCACGGCATGGCGTTCGGCGTCGGCCAGCACGATGGCGCCCGTTTCCGGGTTCACCCGCCAGGCAGTCACCGCGGTCAGCACGGGGAAACTCCGCTTGCACGTGTTGGGCAGGTTGATGGTCCAGCCTCCGATGGTCTCGTCCACCCCAAGCTGGAAGACGCAGGAGTCCGAGCCTTCCGTCAGGCCGTCCATCGTCCAGGTGCCGCCCAGGGCGTCGGGACTGTCCGGCCAGTCGGCCGCGAGAGCCGGAACAGCCATCAGCAGGGCCGCTGCGGCGCCCAGGAGATTCAGCTTCATCGACGGCCTCCGGCCTTTTCCGACGCCTTGCTCCCGTGCCACGTTCCCGGCACGACAGACGGAGACCTTAATGCGTACCGCAGCGGCCATCACGATCATTCTCCTCCTCAGCGTTTCCATGGCGGGCTGTGGTTCAGGAGCCGGTTCCGAACCGGCCACTGCTCCCGAGCCGGCCGACGCCCCGGCGCCCGGCGCGCCTTCCACGCCGCAGGTCGGAGCCGCCGTCGTCAGCGGCAGCCACGCCGTCTCGGGACGCACCGTCACCGTATCCCTGCCCTTCCGCGCCAGCGACAATCTCGCTTGGGTCGCGGCTACAAAGATGGCCGATGCGCGGCCGTTTGTGTTCAAGGGCCTCGAAGTCCAGCCCGGCAAGGGGCCGGGCGGTACGGACATGGCGGTCTTTACCTACGAGGCCGACGCGCCCGGCCACGTCCGGCTCGAGTTTGGGCTGGTGCCGGCCGGTCGCATGCTGATCGGCCCCGACAACCTGGTCTTCAAGGGCGAGGTCGCCAAACGCTACGTCGCCGACGTGACGGTCGAGTAGCCAACGAAAAACGCCCCGACGTTTCCGTCGGGGCGTCTCCATCCAGTCCTGCAGCCTGTTCAGGCCGCCTTGGTCAGCGACTTGGTCAGGATGGCGACGGCCGCGTCGCGGTCGATGCGCTCAATGGCGGCGACTTCACGGGCCATGCGATCCAGGGCCGACTCGTACAGCTGGCGCTCCGAGTAGGACTGTTCCGGCTGGTTCTCGGCGCGGTGCAGGTCGCGAACCACCTCGGCGATCGAGATCAGGTCGCCCGAGTTGATCTTGGCTTCGTATTCCTGGGCGCGGCGCGACCACATGGTGCGCTTCACGCGGGCGCGGCCCTTGAGGGTCGTGAGCGCCTTGGACACCACGTCGCCAGCGGCCAGCGGACGCAGGCCGGCGGTCTTGGCCTTCTTGGTCGGAACGCGCAGCGTCATCTTCTCATGATCGAAGGTGACGACATAAACCTCAAGCGACATGCCCGCGACTTCCTGGGTCTCGACCCCGGCTACGTGACCAACGCCATGGGCCGGGTACACGACGAAATCCCCGACCTTGAAGTCCAGACCATTCTTGTTCGGCATGCTTTGCTCTCAGTCCTCTCGTTTCCGGGAGAAGCAGGGGCGGCCCTCGAAACAGAGCGCGGTCACGTCACCCTCGCGGGATGACGGGGACTGCGCCGATCTCGAAGGATTTGGACACCCAACCTCGACCGAAGCCCGCCTTTGGGCGGTTCTTTTCGTGAACACGGGCGGCCAACGAAATTCGCGGGCCGCCCGACTGATGTGACGAACATATCACAAAATCCCGCCTTTTCAAAGCGACGTGGACCGACGCTTGACCGAGGGCTGAACTTTGCGGGTGGGATCGCGGGAATCCCTTGCGCGGACCTCGGAATTCACGACGACCGGTGTTCCCTCCCGGATCGACCGATCAAGGACCCGCCTGTCGAATCGATCAGGAGCCGCCGCCGGGCTTCTCCGAGAAGTACTTCTCAAACTTGCCCGTTTCCCGCTCGTAGTCGGCCGCGTCCGGGGGCGCGTCCTTCTTGTGCGTTATGTTCGGCCATACCTTGGCGTAGGTGGCGTTGATGTGCAGCCACTTGCCGTCGGGCTCGTCCTCGGTGTCCGGCTTGATGGCGTCAACCGGGCATTCCGGCTCGCAGACGCCACAGTCGATGCATTCGTCGGGATTGATGGCGAGGAAGTTCTCGCCTTCGTAGAAGCAGTCGACGGGACAAACCTCGACGCAATCCGTGAACTTACATTTCACGCAGGCGTCGGTGACGATGTAGGTCATTTACGGGCGGCGTCCGGGGGTTTTGCTGCGGGCGCGAAATGCGACCTCGCATCGCCAATGTCAACCGCGCGCGGCCTCACGACGCGGCCTTTCCCGGGCGGAAATCGACCGTATCAACGCGTTCAGGACTCGAGGGTGTAGAGGGCCCGCGCCTCGGCTGCGGGTCCGCGCCGCGCGCCGGCGTCAACGATAGACAGGTCGAACAGGCGGCCGCCGATCGCGAACACCAGCCTGTCGCCTGGCCGGACGGTGCGCGAGGCCTTGTCCAGCCGCACCTCCCCCTGACCCGCGCGGATCAGGCGGATTCGTTCGGCCTCCACGAATTTGGCCGCAAGGCCGCGTGTCTTGAAGAAGCGCGCGCGCCACAGCCAGACGTCGATGCGGCAGGGTTCGCTGGCGTCGCTCACGAGGCGTCGCCCGGACCGGCTCGCGACTTGCGACGGCGCGGTCGCCGCGCACGACGAGGCTCGACCGGCTTCAACGCCGCCAGCGCCGCGAAAGGCGAATACTTCGCGGGTTGGGCCAGCTCGGGTCTCGTCGCCTTGCGGGGCTTCCAGACCGGGCTGGTCTTGCCCCGACTGAAGCCCAGGCTCTTCAGGATCTGCGCCGCCTCCTCGTCGCTCCAGCCCAGCTCTTCACGCGCCTGATCCGACAGGACAGTCCGCCCGCCTGCTTGTCGCGCCGTGCGCAGCATCTCGTCGAGGCGCTCGAGCTGGTCGACAGGAGCGGCCAGTCGCCCGCAAGCCCGCAGACCCCGCGCCGCCAGCGCCCTGGGTCCGGGCTGCGGCGCGGGAAGCAGCGAGACTTTTCCTGGAGGCGGCCGCCAGTCTGCGGGGCCATCCGGAGCGATCACCGCAGCCATGGTGCGCGCGCCAGGCTTCTGAAGGCCGGGCGCCCAGACCGAAAAGGCTCCGAACTTCACTCCCAATGCCCGCAGAGCTCTTCGTTCCTGCTGGCTCAGCGCCTTCAAGTCGTGGTCCACCTCGCGCCGGTCGACGAGCCCGCCCGATTCCGCCAGCCGCCAGGCGACACCTCGCGCCAGCCCCCTCAAGGCGCCCTTCGCCAAGGCCTCCTCGATCCCGACCAGCGCTGCAAGCCGCCGCCTCGCCTCCGCCGCCAGCCAAGCCTCGATCCGCCGGGAGGCGCGCTCGATGGCTGTCTCCGGTCCCATTTCGGCCAACAGGCGCACACGGGGCGACAGACTGCGAGACGGCAGCACCCTGGCGGCCGCTTCGCCGCGCCAGGTCACCGTGCCGTCAGGGTGCAGGGCGAAGGCCGCGTCCGCGTCGGCGGCGAGGCGGCCGAGGCGGCGCGCCACTTCCGGACCGACGGCGCGCTGGGCGGCCGCGCGCAGGGCCTTGTCTTCCAATTGCGAGCCGCCCTGGGCCGGTTCGAAGCGCACGCCACGAAGCTTGCCGACGAAGTGCCCCTCCACCGTGACCTCACCCCCCTCGCCCACCCCGGCGAGAAGTTCGTCCGGCACCCGCAGGGACCGCATCAGCGCGCTGGTCCGCCGGTCGATGAAGCGCTGCATCAGCTTCTCGTGAAGGGTATCCGACAACCGGTCCTCCAGCGCGCGGGTCCTCGCCATCCATTCGGCGGCGTTCCGCAGCCAGTCCGGCCGGTTCGCGGCGTACGCCAGGGTGCGCACCGCGGCCAGGCGACCAGCCAAGGCGTCGATCTCCCCGTCGGTGCGATCAAGGGCTGCGAACTGGGGCGCGATCCAGTCATCAGGGAGTCGTCCGCCCGGCCCGGTCAGATGTTCAAAGACGCCCTTCGCGAGCCGCACGTGCTCATCGAGGCTGGTCTTCCTGAAGTCCGGAATCTGGGCGACCTCCCAGAGGCGTCTCAGGCGTCCACGATCCCCCACCCGGCGAGCGACCTCCTCCTCTTCGGCGAGTTTGCGCAACACCAGTTCGTCCAGGGCCTCGGCCGAGAGCTTCAACCCCGGTCGCTGCGGGGCCCGCGCCAGTGACCGGAGCAGATCCTTAAGGCTGTCGAAGTCGAGATCGGCGTTCCGCCACTCCGCGCCCACCACGGGATCGAAGCGGTGGCTCTCCACCGCCAGGACCAGGTCCTCGTCCATCTCGACGCATTCGCCCGTCACACCGAAGGTGCCGTCCCTAACGTGCCGGCCGGCACGCCCCGCAATCTGTGCAATTTCAGGTGCGTGCAGCCATCTTGTGCGTTTGCCGTCGAACTTGCGCAGGCCGGCGAACGCCACATGGTCCACGTCCATGTTGAGGCCCATGCCGATGGCGTCTGTCGCCACAAGGAAGTCGACCTCGCCGGACTGGTAGAGCGCCACCTGGGCGTTGCGGGTGCGCGGGCTGAGACTCCCCATCACCACCGCCGCGCCCCCCCGCTGACGACGGATTAACTCGGCGATCGCGTAGACCGCATCGGCCGAAAAGGCGACGATCGCGGAGCGCCGGGGGAGGCGCGTCACCTTCTTCGAGCCGGCGTAGGAGAGCGTCGAGAACCGCTCGCGAGCGACGATTTGCGCTTCGGGCAGGAGCGCGCGGATGAGCGGCGCCATGGTCTGGCTGCCCAGGAACATGGTCTCGAAACGCCCCCGTGCGTGCAGGAGGCGATTTGTAAAAACGTGGCCGCGCTCGGGATCGGCGCACAGCTGGATCTCGTCGACCGCCAGAAACTCGACGTCCGCATTGAGCGGCATGGCCTCGACGGTACAGACGAAATAGACCGGCCGCGGCGGGACGATCTTTTCCTCGCCGGTTATGAGGGCGACGGAGCGCGCGCCCCTCAGCTTGACGATCCGATCGTAGATCTCGCGCGCCAGCAGGCGAAGCGGCAGACCGATCATGCCCGAGGCGTGGCCGAGCATCCGCTCGACCGCGAGGTGGGTCTTGCCCGTGTTGGTCGGTCCAAGAACCGCCGTCAGTCTGGACGGCGCGAGACCCGCGCCACGGTCACTCATGTTTCCAAGGTGGCGATGCTCAGCCCGAAGGGCAAGCGGGTCGATTTGGCATATGGTTTAGCTGGTTAACGCCTGAAGCTGCACTGGCGGAACAGGCGCGAAACGAATCATGACCGAATCAGTGACCTCATCCGATTCGGGCTTTGTTCACCGCAAGATATTGTATCAGAACGGCTGTTAACCACAATCGACCGACCAGGCGGGAGGGTCTTGGTGTTGCCTCTGCAGCGCGCTATCTGGACCCGGCGCAGGCCCGGTAGCTCAGCCGGATAGAGCAGAGCTTTCCTAAAGCTAAGGTCGGGGGTTCGAGTCCCTCCCGGGCCGCCACTCCGTCGATCACGGCGCAGACGTTGCAGCGTCAGCGTCAATGAGTGATCGGCTGCCCTCAGCGCGCGAAAATCGTCCCTGTTTGAACCCCGGCCCAGGCCGCGTGGCGGCGAGCCCGCATCGACGAGGGCTGCTGGCGACGGCCCTGGGTATGTCCGTGGGCCTCTGGTCGGCTCCCCGGGCTCACGCCTCGCCTCCTCCATACCGGCTGCTGTTCGGGGGAGACACCAGCTTCGCCGAGAGCTACGCGCCCCAGAAGGCCGCCAGACGCGGTTACAGCCATTCACTCGAGGGCCTGCGCCCACTCCTGCGCCGGTCGGACTACGCCGTGGTCAACCTCGAAACCCCGCTGACCCGTCTTCGCGAGCCGCTCCACGCTGAGCGCGACTACCTGCACTGGTCCGATCCCGTGCGCGCGCCTGCAGCCCTCAGGGCGGCGGGGATCGACGCCGTCGGCCTGGCGAACAATCACAGCATGGACTTCGGCCCGGAAGGGCTGGCGCAGACCATCGACGCGCTTTCGAGACAGCGCCTGGCCAGCTTCGGGGCGGGCCGCAACGCGGCGGAGGCCGCATCGCCTTTGCTCATCTCGTTTCCCCGGCCCGACGGGCGCAAGGCCACTGTCGCCGTCTTTGGGCTGTTCGCCTACCGACGGGCCTATGCCGAAACCTATGGCTTCTACGCCGGTCCCGACCGCCCCGGGACGAACCTGCTCGCTCCGGACAATTTCGCCGCGCGGGTCAACGCGCTGCGGGCGCGGATCCCGGATCTCTTCGTTATCGCCTTCGCGCACTGGGGCCGGAACTACGAATGGCGCACCAGCGCCCAGCAAAGAACAGCGCACGCGTTGGTGGACGCGGGCGCCGACCTGGTGATCGGTCACCACGGCCACGCCCTGCAGGAGGTCGAGAAGTACCAGAACCGCTGGATCTGCTACGGTATCGGAAATTTCATGTTCAACGCCCCGGGCCGCTATGGAGAGCATCCTGGCGTCCTGCCGCTCGGCGGCGCTCTCGAACTGTCATTCTCCCAAGCGTCCCTGCCGGCCATCCGTCTTTATCCGCTGCTCTCGGACAATCGCGTAACCGACTACCAGCCCCACCCGGCTCCGCCCGCTGCGGCGCGCGCGGCGCTCGACGCACTGAGAAGGCGGGGCGATCCCCGGAGCGCGGGCGCCCTGGGGCTGGGCGCCGACGAGATCGGCGCCTTCATCACGCTGGCCTAGTCGTCCGAATTCGCTACCCCCCGGGCTGGCCAGCCATTTCACTCGCCCGCGCAATACGCGAGAATGGATTCGAAGGAGCGGACGATGGGACTGGTCGGAATCATGGTGGTCATCGCCGCCGGCGTGGCGATCGTCATCGCAGCCATCGCCGTCGTGCGACTGTATCGATCGGCTTACGAGGGCAAACCCAAGCACCCCCCGCGTGATCCATCGTGATCAGCGCTATGCCGGGCCGGCCATGAGTTCGTTGAGGTCCGAATATCCCATCGCGCCCTCCAGCAGGGGGCTGCAGTCTCCGCTCGCCAGGTAGGCCACGGCCAAGGAGCGGAGGCGACCATAGACGGCTTCGGCCAGATCGCCCCCGGAACTGAGCCTACGTACGCCCAGCGCCGCCAGCCCGGCCCCGTCCGGCAAGCCGCTGCGGGCCATGACGTTGAGGGGCAGGCCGGCGTTCGCCGCCAATTCCCTGATTTCCCCGGCCTCGACGACACCCGGCGCGAATAGCCCCGAGGCTCCTGCGTCACGATAGAGCGCCGCCCGGCGGAGTGTTTCCGCCACCTGCTGTCCGGCCGGTGCAAGGCCCCGGAGATAGACGTCGCAACGCGCGTTGATGAAGATCTCCACCCCCAGGCGTTCCGCCGCACGTCGAGACGCCTCGATCTTTCGGCATGTGAGGTCGACGCTCGCCGCCCCGTCCTCCAGGTTGATCCCTACCGCCCCGGCCTCGATCACCCTGGCGACGTTGGCCGCCACCCCGGCCGGGTCATCCGAATAGCCCCCCTCGACATCGGCGGTGACAGGCACGCGCACCGCCCGGGCTATCGACGCGACGGTCCACACCACGCGATCCATGGGCAAGGCGTCTCCGTCCGGATAGCCGTGACTCCATGCCACGCCGCAGCTTGTGGTGGCGACCGCCCGGGCCCCCAGACTTTCGATCAAGCGCGCCGATCCGGCGTCCCACGCGTTCGCGAGGACCAGAAGCCCGTTCTGGTGCAGATCGTGGAAAATTCGGGCGGCGGGTGAATTGGTCGGCATGGGGTCCCTTTCGTCCGACTCGATGGTGCATCCGTACCACTTTTGTTCCCTACGCAAAGAAGTCTAGTCGAAAGGGGCCAGGGCGTAGGCCTCTCCGGCGTCGCGAACGTCTCGGATCTTGGCGTGAAAGAGCGACCAGTCGTCCTTGTCGGCGATCGGAGCCCAGATCGCCTCGACTTCCGGGTAGAGCATCTCCTGGGGATCGGCCGCGCCGAAATAGCCATGCCCCAGGGCGCCTGCCGGCTCGTAGGGCCCCAGGGCGGTGTGGAAGGCCGCGAAGGCCGACCCGGAATACGCGCCGGCCCGCGCCCCCCTCCGGGCTCGCGCTTCCGACACAAGGCCCCCGAACCAGTCGAAAAAGACGGGTTCGAACCGCACCGTCTCTCCCGCATCCCGGAGAAAGGTAAGCAGCGCCACGACCAGCGCTCCGTCGGCTTCCTCGCCCCGCGATCTGATCCCCAGCCGGGCGGTGAACGCCTCGCGCAGGGCGGCATGATAGGCCGCGGAGAAGCCGTTCAGGGCCTCGATCAGGGGCGCATGATCCTCGACTAGCAGTGCAAGGCAGGCGGCCAGCTGCTGCAGGTTCCAGAATACGGCCTCCGGCTGTCGCCCGTAGGCGTACAGGCCGCCCTCGTCGAAATAGGCCGCGGTGAACGCGGGGTCGTAGTGCGGAAGAAACCTCCAGGGCCCGTAGTCGAAGCTCTCGCCCGTCACGTTCAGGTTGTCGGTGTTGAGCACGCCGTGGACAAACCCCGCCGCCATCCAGCGCGCGGCAAGACTGGCCTGACGCCGCGTCACCTCCCCGAGGAGAGCCGAAACCCTCGCCGCGTCACCGGTTGGCCCTAAGTCTGGGAAGTAGGCGTCCACCACATGGTCGACCAGTTGGGCCAGCAGATCTCGCCGGTCGAAGAAGGCATGCCGCTGGAAGGTTCCGATGCGCACGTGGCTGTGGAGCGCGCGCACCAGGACCGCACCCCGGGTCGGACTGGGCTCGTCAAAGCGGGCGAGTTGTTCTCCAGTCTCCACAATGGAGAGCGTCCGCCCCGTGGGAACGCCGAGGGCTTCCAGCATCTCGCTGGCAAGGGCTTCCCGCACCGCGCCCTTGAGGGTCAACCGTCCGTCGCCGTCTCGCGACCAGGGCGTGCGCCCCGATCCCTTGGAGGCAAGATCGATCAGCCGATCACGCCGGTCGCGAAGCTGGGCGTAGAGGAACCCCCGACCGTCCCCGATGTCCGCGTTGTAGGTGCGGAACTGGTGACCGTGGTAGCGCATGGCCACGGGAGGGCCGAAAGAAGGGTCGAGCGGTTCGAACCGCGCGAACCGCGCCATCCAGTCGCCGTCCGAGAGACCCTCCAGGCCCAGGTCGGCCGCGGCCCGGTCGTTGCGCCAACGCAGCAAGGCCTCAGGGAATTCGGCCGGCTCGACCAGGTCGCCGAACTCCGGGCCGAGCAGGGCGAAGCGGGAGTCGGGACGCAGCATGGAAACCATGCGTCCCTATAGCCCCTTCAGCGGTCTCGCCTAGTGTGTCGCGTCCGGCTGAGCCTTCTTCACTCCGTAGCCGGTCCGGATGGCCAATCCCTCCATCGTCATCGACTGCACGACGATCGAGAACAGCACCACGCCGAAGGTCGCCGCGAGAATGATCTGGCGCTCCTCGCCCTCGGGCAGTGAGAGCGCCATCGCCAGAGACAGCCCGCCCCGCACGCCGGCCCAGGTCAGGACGCTGACCAGGGTCAGGCTGGCCTTGCGCCGGATCAGCGGCAGGAGCGCCGCCGGGCCTCCGATGGCGAGCCACCGCGCGGCGAGCACCAGGAGGGGGGCGGCCACCACCAGAAGCCAGGGAGTCCGCGCCGGGTCCAACTGCAGGGCCATCAGCCCCGCCAGCAGGAACAGGACCGCATTCATCCCCTCGTCCACGAAATGCCAGAACGGACGGATGTAGTGACGCGCTTCGGCGCTCATGCGCGCTTCGCTCCATGGCGATCCAACCACGAGACCCGCGACCACCACGCCGATCGGCCCCGACAACTCGAAGTGCATGGCGAAGGCATAGACCGCGGTTGCGCAGACCACGGTCACGAGTGTTTCGGTCATCCAGTCCCTCGCGGCGCCGATGACCATTACCGCCAGAACACCGCCGGCCAGACCCACCAAGGCGCCGCCCAGGGCTTCGACGCCGACGTGTTCGACGAGCGACAGAACATCCACCGAGACGCCTGCCGCGGGATCCGCCGCGGCCTGGCCGACCGCGAGCGCGAGCGCAGCGCGGAAAAGCACCACGGCGACCCCGTCGTTGAACAGGGCCTCACCCTCCAGCTGGGCGCGGACTTCGGGGTCGAGGTCGGTCCGCTTGGTCATCGCCAGCACGGCGATCGGATCGGTCGGACTGACGAGCACGCCGAAGACCACTGCCCAGAGCGGAGAGACGCCGAAGCCCGCCGCCTGCGCCGCAAGGTAGAAGCCTCCCGCAATTAGTCCGGCGGTCAGCACCGTGCCCACGGTGGCCAGGATCGCTGTCGCCCAACCCCGCCGACGCAGGGCCTTCAGATCAACGTTCATGGCGCCCGCAAAGAGGAGGTAGGCCAGCAGGAAATTGAGCACCAGCTTGGGATAGTCCACGAACGAAAGCAGGTCGGCGAGGATCGCCGAAGCTCCGGAGGCCGGCTGCAAGAGATCGACGAGCCGAACCGCGACGACGGCCAGCACTCCGATCACCAGAAGGCCTACAGCGACGGGCAGGCGCACCACACGCGCGTTCAGCCAGGCCGCCAACGCCGTGGCGGCCAGCAACGCCGCCGCGATCTCGAGCATGTGTTGCGCCATTCCGCCCTCCCGTGGACCCCGTTTCCGGTATCATCATACTGGTGCGGCCCCGCTCGCAAAGGACATTCCGCTCGAGCCGGCCAGCCCCCGGGGAAACCACGATCCGTGCAAGCAAGTGCAGGACGCAGCTTCCGTTAGGTAAGCTTTTTCCCCTGTTTCCTTTTCGTCACACCGTTGTCTCATAAGGGCTTGCGCGGGCCCGCCATACTTGTGGCGAAACTTGGCTTCGGTTACTCCAATTCCGTCGGATTCCCTTTTCTCTCAGGGCGGGAATCCGGGGCAGATCAACGCGCCCGTGCAAGCAAGTGCGGCGCACCAACGTCGGGGTAGGAAATGCGCTTCACCAAATTCCTTCGCGTCACCGCGTCGGCCGCCGTGCTGTCGGCCGTCGCCGCGGGCGTGGCTTACGCTCAGGACGAGGTCACGTCGGTCGACGAGATCGTGGTCACCGCGCAGAAGCGCGAACAGAACCTGCAGGACGTGCCGATCGTGGTCACGGCCCTGCCGGAAGCCGCGCTCGAAAACGCGGGCGTCAAAGACATCAAGGACATGACGATCCTGACCCCGGGTCTGACCGTCACCTCCACCTCCAACGAATCCTCGACCACCGCCCGCATCCGCGGCGTCGGAACCGTCGGCGACAACCCCGGCCTGGAGAGCTCGGTCGGCGTGGTGATCGACGGCGTCTACCGTCCCCGCAATGGCGTCGGCTTCGGCGACCTGGGTGAGATGCAGCGCATCGAAATCCTGAAGGGCCCGCAAGGCACGCTGTTCGGCAAGAACACCTCGGCCGGCGTGATCAACATCATCACCAAGGCTCCGTCGTTCGATTACGGCGTCGAGCTCGAAGGCACCGCGGGCGACTACGGCCAGCTGGGCATGTCGGCTTCGGTGACCGGCGCGATCGTCGATGACGTCCTCGCCGGCCGCCTGTACGTCGCCCGCCGCCAGCGGGACGGCTTCTATGACGTGGACACCGGCGACGGCCCGCGCACCAACACCCAGGACAACGACCAGGATTTCTGGACCGGCCGCGCCCAACTGCTGTTCCAGCCGTCGGACATCTTCGACCTGCGCTTCATCGCCGACTACACCCACCGCGAGGAAGTCTGCTGCGCCGCGGTCCAGATCCGTACGGGCCCGACCTCGAACTTCATCAACGCCCTGGCCGTCGGCACCGGCGTGTCGATCCCGGCGGATCCGTACGCCCGGGTCGCCTTCGCCAACCGCGACAACAACCAGGACATCCGTGATCGCGGCTGGTCGGCCGAAGCCAACCTCGACTTCGAGTCGATCAACGCCACCCTGACCTCGGTCACCGCCATGCGGGCCTGGGACCTGGTCAACGGTCTGGACCTGGACTTCTCGGGCGCCGACATCGCCTGGCGTGACGACAACGGGGACAACGGGGTTTCCATCGACACCTTCAGCCAGGAATTCCGCCTGGCCGGCGCGACGGAGCACCTCGACTGGCTCATCGGCGCCTTCTACTCGACCGAAGACCTGATGCGTCGCGACAGCTACATCTACGGCAGCGACTACAACGCCTACACCTCGTTCCTGCTGACCGCCGCGAACGTGCAGCGCCCGGACCGCCTGGGCTGCTTCACCGCGGTCGTGTTCAACCCCGCCTGCCTGGCCAATGGCCTGAACCAGGGCGTCGTGAACACCGCCGGCGACGGCATCGCCGATATCTACTCGCAGAACTCGGAAAGCCTGGCGTTCTTCACGAACAACAGCTGGCGCTTCGCCGAGGGCTGGGAGCTGACGGTCGGCCTTCGCTACACGATGGACTCCAAGGCCGTCGTGTCGAAGTTCAACAACACCGGCTCGAACGGCGCGGTCTGCGCCGCGGCGCTGGCGAACGCCACGCCGGCCTCGGCCAAGGGCCTGCTCTGCCTCCCCTGGGCCAACCCGTTCTTCGAAACGAACTTCGCGGGCTTCGGCGCCGGCATCAGCCGCCAGAGCTTCGATGACGACGATCTGTCGGGCACGGCCAAGCTGTCGTACCGCATGAACGAAAACATCATGCTCTACGGTTCGTACGCCCGCGGCTACAAGGCCGGCGGCTTCAACCTCGACCGCATCCAGTCTTCGAACGGCCTGCAGTCGGGCGGATCGGGCGTGGTTCCGGTGGCGAACACCTTCTTCCCGGCTGAAACGGTCGACAGCTACGAGCTGGGAGCCAAGACCACCTGGGCGAACGGCTCGTTCCTGTTCAACGCGACCTACTTCCACCAGGAGTTCACTGACTTCCAGCTGAACGCCTTCCTGGGCACCTCCTTCACGGTGCAGTCGATCCCGGGCCTGACCGCCCAGGGTGTGGACGCGGACATGATCTGGTTCACCCCGCTGGAAGGTCTGTCGTTCACCGGCGGCGTCACCTACACGGACGCCGAGTACGACAACTTCACCGCCGCGGACCTCGACACGCCGTCGACCTTCGGCCCGCTCTCGCTGCTGCCCGGCAACCGTCCGTCGTTCGCGCCGGAATGGTCGATCTCCGGTTCGGCCACCTTCGACCGCGACATCGGCGACAACCTGCGTCTGCTGCTGAACTTCTCCGGCAAGTACATGACCGACTACAACACCAAGTCGGACCTGCTGCCGCTGGGTGAACAGGACGCGTTCTTCGTCGCCAACGCCCGCATCGGCATCGGCGCGCCGGACCGCTCCTGGACCGTGGAGTTCTGGGCGAACAACGTGTTCGACGAAGAATACAAGCAGGTGGCGTTCAACGCGTCGCTGCAGGGCACCTTCT
This sequence comes from Caulobacteraceae bacterium, assembly GCA_019695035.1. Taxonomy (GTDB): domain Bacteria; phylum Pseudomonadota; class Alphaproteobacteria; order Caulobacterales; family Caulobacteraceae; genus JAEZEZ01. The sequence goes on from JAIBAU010000026.1 coordinate 24,005, forward strand.
TCCAGTCGACCGTCCAGCCGAACGGCACCTACTACAACCCGGCGCTGGACACCGGCACGTACGACGCCTTCCTCGGCGCGCCCCGCACCATGGGCGTGACGCTGAAGCTGAAGTACTAAGCCTTTACAAGACCAAAGGGGCTGACCGACCGGCCGGAGGGCGACCTCCGGCCGGTCTTTCTTTGTCCGGCAGGGGTCGCGCGCCGGATCGATTGGCTGTCCGTTTCGCAGCCCGGCGCGTTACGCTCGGGCGATGAGCGGATTCGATTTCGACGCAGTGGTGGTTGGCGCCGGAGCCGTAGGCCTGGCTTGTGGCTACGCCTTGGGCCGCTCTGGCCAGACCGTGCTGGTGATCGAGAAGGAGGACGGCGTCGGTGAGGGCGTGTCGTCGCGGAACTCCGAGGTCATCCACGCCGGGCTCTACTATCCGACCGGCTCCTTGAAGGCGCGGCTGTGCGTCGCCGGGCGGCGGCTGATGTACGACTTCCTCGCGAGCCACGGGGTCACCTTCGAGCGGTGCGGCAAGCTGGTGGTTGCAACCGAGGTCGACGAGGTCGGCCGGCTGGACGCCATCGCTGCTCAGGCCGAGGCCAACGGCGTCGAGGGCGTGTCTCGACTGAGCGCTTCCCAGACCCACGCCCTCGAACCCCAGGTCCGGGCGGTCGAGGCCCTGCTGTCGGCGCAAAGCGGGATCTTCGACAGTCACGGCTACATGCTCGCGCTGCAGGGTGAAATTGAACAGCGCGGCGGTACGGTCGTGATGAACACGCCCTTCGACGGCGCCGCTCCCCTTCCCGGGGGCGGTTGGCGGATTCGGACGGGGGGTGAAGCGCCGGCGGCGGTCAGCGCCCGCAGGCTGGTGATCTCCGCCGGGCTTGGCAGCCAGGCCGCGGCGGCCCGAATTGAGGGGTTCCCCGCAGCTGCGATACCCGAGCTACACTACGGCAAGGGGAGCTACTTCCTGCTGCACGGTCGGCCGCCGTTCAGCCACCTTGTCTATCCGCCGCCGATCCCTGGCGCCCTGGGGGTGCATTACAAGCGTGACCTGGGCGGCCAGGCCCACTTCGGACCAGACCTCGAATATGTCGAGCATGAGGACTATCAGGTCCGCGCCGAACGGGCGGAGGCCTTCTACGCCTACATCCGCCGCTTCTGGCCCGCGCTGCCCGACGGAGCGCTGACGCCTGATTATGCCGGCATCCGCCCCAAGCTGCACGGCCCCGGGGAACCGCAGCCGGATTTCGGCATCGCGGGCCCCGAGCAGCATGGCCTGGATGGCCTCGTCGCACTTTTCGGTATCGAGAGTCCCGGGCTGACGAGTTCGCTGGCCATCGGAGATGAGGTCGCGGGCCGCCTGGCCTGAGGGTTTGGCTATTCCGCGGCCACGCCGCCCAGAACGGCCTTGGTCTCGAGAAACTCGCCGAAAGCCTCCTCACCCCATTCGCGACCGTTACCCGACTGTTTGAAGCCTCCGAAGGGCGCCATGGGGTCGGGCGCGGCTCCGTTGATGTTCACCTGACCGGCGCGAAGCCGGGCGGCGACGCGGCGGGCCCGCGCGGCGTCTCCGCTCTGGACATAGGCCGCCAGCCCATAGGGGGTGTCGTTCCCGATCCGGACCGCGTCCTCTTCCGTGTCATAGGGAAGGATGCAGAGCACAGGCCCGAAGATTTCCTCCCGGGCGATGCGCATGCTGTTGTCGACGCGGGAGAAGACCGTAGGCCGGACGTACCAGCCGCGCGACAGCCCTTCGGGACGTCCCGGGCCACCAGCGACCAGCAGGGCGCCTTCGTCGACGCCCGCAAGGATGAGCTGCTGGATTTTCTCCCACTGTGCGCGGGACACAACCGGCCCGATGTGGGCTTCGCCGTTCGGGTCGCCCACCACAGTCTTGTCGACGGCCGCGCGGGCGGCCGCCTCGGCCTCGTCGAGGCGTGCACGAGGCACCAGGAGACGGGTCGGCGCGTTGCAACTCTGCCCGGAGTTGTTCATCACCGAGCGTACGCAGGCGGTCACGGCGCGGGCGACGTCGGCGTCGTCGAGCACAATGTTGGGGGACTTTCCGCCCAACTCCTGGTGAACGCGTTTGACGGTGGGCGCCGCGGCGCGGGCCACCTCGACGCCGGCCCGGGTCGAGCCGGTGAACGAGACCATATCGACATCCGGGTGCGAGGCGATGGCCGCACCTGTGGTCGGGCCGTCGCCCTGCACGAGGTTGAAGACGCCGGCCGGCACGCCTGCGGCGTCCATCACCTCCGCCCAGATGACCGCCGAGTACGGCGAGATCTCCGACGGCTTCAGCACCATGGTGCATCCGGTAGCCAGAGCGGGCGCGACCTTGGCCGAGATCTGGTTCAGCGGCCAGTTCCAGGGGGTGATGAAGCCGCACACTCCGATCGGTTCGCGAACCAGCAAGGTGGTGCCCCGGGGCCGCTCGAACTCATAGGTTTTCAGCACCTCCATCGCAGTGACGAGGTGCATGAGGCCGGTCGGGACCTGGGCTCGCTCGCTGAGCCCAATGGGTGCGCCCATCTCCTCGGTGACGGCTCGGGCCAGATCCGGCATGCGCCGCTGATACTCGGCGATGATGCGTTCGAAGAGGGCGAGCCTCTCCGAGCGCGAAGTCTGCGACCAGGCTGCAAACGCATTGCGCGCGGCATGAACCGCCCGGTCGACATCCTCCGCCGACGCGAGACTCACATGACCGCTGACCTCTTCCGTCGCGGGATTGATGATGGGAATCGTCTGGAGGCGGCCAGGATCGACCCAGGCGCCGCCGATGTAGAACTGAAGGTGCTCACGCATGGGGGGTGTTCCTCGGCTCGTCCGCGGACCCGGGCAGTCTAGAGTTTGAGTTCGCCAGCCTGGAGTTTGGTCAGGGCGCGCTTGTCCAAGCGGACATAGCCCCTTTCCGGGTGACGGTAATAGATCCTGTCCTTGGAGTTCGGCGGACTGAAACCTTCCTGGACCAGGGCCGTCTTCGTGTACTTGAAGGTCCCGGTGGTCTCGATACCCCGCTGGAGTCGCACGAATACAGGTTGGGCGTACGAGGGGAGTTCGTGGTCGACGCGAGCCTTCATGCCGTCGATGTCAAAGCCCTCCCCGGCCACGATGGCGGCCATGCCGGCCTTGCCTTCAGCGCCGGGCACCGGCACGCCATAGACATTGACCTCCTCGACGCCCGGCAAGCCGGCGAGCCGTTCCGCGACTTCCGTCGTGGAGATGTTCTCGCCTTTCCAGCGATAGGTGTCGCCCACCCGGTCGACGAAGTAGAGGTACCCTGCTTCATCCTGGCGCATCAGGTCGCCGGTCCGGAAGAAGGCGTCGCCCGGCTTGAAGACGTCGCGTAGAATTTTCTTCTCGCTCGCGGCCTTGTCAGCGTAGCCGGCGAAGGCGTGTCGCACGTCATGTCCGATCTCGCCGATCGCCTCGCCGATCTCGCCCGGTCGCGCCTCGATGCACAGACCGTTCGTCCCCCGCGCGGGCTCGCCGAGCTCCAGGTCGAATTTCACCAGCCGGATGTTGAAGCGATTGCGGAGGTACCTCGGGATCCGCCCAACCGCGCCTGGCTTGCCGTCGAAATTGAAGAGGCTGACGTTGCCTTCCGTCGAGCCGTAGAACTCGAGAATTTCGGGGATGCGGAACCGCTTCTGGAACTCGGGCCAAATCTCGGGACGCAGGCCGTTGCCGAAGGCCAGGCGCAGCTTGTGTTCGCGCTCCATCGGTTGCTCGGGCGAGTTCACGAGGTAGCGGCACAGTTCGCCGATGTAGACGAAGATCGTGCAGCCGTGGGTCACCACGTCGGACCAAAAGGCCTGCGCCGAAAAGCGCTTGCGCACTACCAGCGCGGCGCCGGTGAGCAGCGCCGACCCCACCCCGCAGAGGCCGCCGGTCGAGTGGTAAAGCGGGAGGCAGCAATAGACCCGGTCGGTCGGCTTGGCCTGGGTCGTGGCCGCAAAGGCCCGCATGTAGAGCTGCGCCTTGGCGTGAGTGATCCGCGCCGCCTTGGGCATGCCCGTGGTGCCGGAGGTATAGATGTAAAGCGCCGTCGCGCCGGACTTGATGTCTTCCCTCGCCGCCCGGTCCGGGCGAACCGCGCTGGCGCCCTTTACGGCCGTGTCCAGGCCACGTCGCTGGCTGGTCTCGTCGCCTTCGCCGAGGCCCAGGACCCAGAGCATGGTCGTGCGCCCGATCTGTTGGCGCACTTCCTCAAACGCCTGCCAGGTGTCCCCGTCGGCCAGCACGTGCGTCGCGCCAGATAGGTTGAGGCAGTGCGCGAGGCTCTTGCCGGTCAGGTTGTTGTTGATCAGCGCGGTGGCGACCCCGACCTTCGCCAGTCCGAGCCAGATCGCCACATACTCAAGCCGGTTGGGCATGAGGAGCGCAACCGTATCTCCCCGCCGAATCTGCCGTCCCTTGGCCCAGTGCGCGTAGCGGTTGGCCAGGGCGTCCATTTCCCGATAGGTCAGCTGCCGGTCGCCGCAGATCATCGCGACGTTGTCGGGCCATCGATCCGCAGCGCGTTCGAAGTCGTCGCAGACCAGCTCGCGGCCTTCCGGCGAGATGCCCTTGATGCCCTTCAAGAGCCGGCTGAGCGCCGCCATGAACCGCGACTCGCGCCTGATCCGCGCCAGAACTCCCATGCGTTCGCCTCTCCTCCGGGGGGAAATTGCTAGTCGCAAGGCGGGGGCGGCCGGTCAAGGCCGCTTTAGGCGTAGCCACTGCGACAAGGGGTCAAGCGTCGCCATATTGAGAAATCAACTCAATCAATTCGGGCCGAATTGGGCCGCAATTCACGATAACAACTCTCTGCCCCCGCGACAAAATAAGACCAAAGTTTGTTCAGTTATGCATAGCAACAGGACTGTATCGCGCAGATTTGGCTGGAACCGGGCTCGTCCCGCTACGTTTACTTCTCCGACACTCAAGCTATCCACGATTTCGGAGAGAGCCATGACGGTGCAATACCCGGAGACGGGGGCCCGGCCGCTTCCCTACGGCGCGGCGCCCCGCGAGACCGCCAGCGAGACCTACGAGCCGGCCACTTACGACTCCCTCGACGGGGAAGAGACCTTCCACAACACCCCGGTCTACGCGCGTCGGCCGACCAAGAAAGGCGGCGTCCCCAAGATGGCCCTTATGGCCATCCCGGTGGTGCTGGCGCTGGGGGTCGGCGCGTGGGCGCTGACCGCAGGCGAGTCCAGTCGGGAACAGGCCCCCGCGGAAGACACCGATAGCCTGACCACGAGCCGCCTCAGCGACGTACCCGCTCCCGCCTCGCCGGAGGTGGCCGCACCGGCGGTCACTGAAGCCGCGCCGGCCGCGCCCGTTGCGGCTGCTCCGGCCATCGCCCCGGCGGCACGACCGGCCGCGCCCGCTGCGCGAGCGGCCACCCCCCCCGCCCGAGCATCGCAGGCCCC
>JAIBAU010000027.1 GCA_019695035.1 Caulobacteraceae bacterium
CGGGATTGAGCGGACCAACCCTTTCCGTTACAAGCGCCGCTCCAAGGCCTGCACCCGTAGCTCAGCTGGATAGAGCGTTGCCCTCCGAAGGCAAAGGTCACACGTTCGAATCGTGTCGGGTGCGCCATTTCCCAGTGGCGCCGATCGTCTAGCCCGCCAGGCCGCGGCGGATCAGCAGCAACGGATTGGGCGTCGGCTCACCGACCTTCACCAGGCGATTCCGGTCCGTGTGCAGGAACGGCTTTTCCTGACCACGTACCTGCAGGGTCGTGTCCGACACATAGGACCAGGAACCGTCCTCCTCGAATTGAATGGCCAGGCGATAGGCGTCGGTCCGGAAGGCGTACTCGAGGAAGGCTGTGGACACGATCCCGTTCTCGGTCGAACCGCGGACGGCCTCGACACTCAGGCTGCGCCGATCTTCGGACGCCCGGCCTCTGGCCAGCACCGACTGGCCGCGGGGGATCGTCAGGGTCTGGAGGATCAGGCCGGTGGCGGGCTCGTAGAGCCAGTAGCCGATCTGGTCGTGGAAGGTGATGTCCTCTTCCTCGGTCTTCACATGAACATGGTAGCGCAGCCCGTAGAGCAGCTGGGGCCCATTGGCCTGCGGGTCGATGGGCTGCATCTCGATCCGCTCGAGATATTCCCGTCGCTCCGGCCCGTCCGCCTTCGGGTTCAGGTCGACGCCGCGGGGGCCCTCCCAGAGTCCCGCGAGACGGGTGAGCGGTCCAAGGTTGGCCAAGGTGTCGGGGTCGACATCCTCGGGCTCGGTGAAGATGTCATCGGGATACGGATTCACGCGATCAGCTCGCAGTATCTCCCAAGGTCGATGTTGCCGCCTGAGACGACGCACACCGTCGTCCCGCCGGCCTCGGGGTCCTTGAGCGCCGCAGCCAGGGCCAGGGCGCCGGCCCCCTCCGAGATCACCCGCGACTTTTCCGCCATCAGGCGCATGGCGGCGCGGCTCTCGTCGAGGCTGACCACCACCGTGCCGTCGATCACCGGGCGGAGGCGCTCCCACATTCGCGGAAAAACACTGCGCCCGCCGGCCCCGTCGACGAAGCTGGCCTGCCATCCGCCGAACTCGCGGGGCCCGCCCTCGGCGAGGGAGCGCGCCAGGGGCGCGGCCGTCTCCGGCTCCGCTCCCAGCACCCGGATGTCGGGGCGGAGCGCCTTGACCGCGCTGCCAATGGCGGTGAGGAGCCCACCACCCCCCATGGCGCCGATCACGCGGGTGGCCTCGGGGCAGTCCTCGAGGATCTCCAGGGCGACGGTCGCGTTGCCAGCGATGAAATCGTGATCATCGAAGGGATGAACGAAGGTTCCCTCCATGCCGGGGAAGGCTCGTTTCTCCATGGCGTCCCAACATTGGTCGAAAGGCGTCGGAATGAGGTCGGCTCCCAGGGCGCGCATGCGGTCGATCTTGGCCTGCGGCGCGGTGTCGATCACCACCACCTTGCAGGGCACGCCCGCCTTGCGGGCCGCGAAGGCGACCCCCTGTCCGGCGTTGCCGGCGCTGATGGTCCAGACGCCCTTGCGACGATCCTCGTCGCTCAGCCGGGCCACGGCGTTGGCCGCGCCGCGCAGCTTGTAGGCGTTGATGGGCTGAAGGTTCTCGAGCTTCAGGCGGATGTCCGGCGCGTCCGGTCCCAGCTCGAGCCTGAGCAGCGGCGTGCGAACGATGGTGTCGGCGATGCGCGCGCGCGCCGCCTCGATTTCGGCCAGGGTGACCGGCCGCACCGGATCGAAGCTCCCCTTGTCCACGCGGCCTGTCTCCCCTCACCCTTCAGAGGGCGCTAGGTTCCACCCTTGGAGCGGCGAGGCAATAGGGGGCGCGCATGCGGTTCATCGATCGTGACGAGGTGGCGCGCCGGCTGACCTATCCGGTCTGCATCCCGGTCGTGCGCGAGGCCATGATCGCGCTTTCGGAGGGGCGCACGATCCAGCTGCTCCGCGCCATCATCGAACTGTCCCCGGGTCGGCTCTATGGAACCATGACAGGCGCGATGGGCTCCGTCGGTCCCTTCGGCTCAAAGCTGATCAGCGTGTTCCACGACAATTTCGCCAAGGGCGTCCAGTCGCACCAGGGCGTGGTGGTGCTGTTCGATCCCGAAAGCGGAGCGCCGGTCTGCGTCCTTCATGCGGGCGAGATCACCGCTATTCGCACGGCGGCCGCTTCGGCCGTGGCGACCGACGCCCTGGCGCGGCCGGAGGCGCGTCGCCTGGCGGTCCTCGGCTACGGAGAGCAGGCGGCGACCCACTGCCGGGCCCTGCGCGAGGTGCGGCCGATCGAATCCATCCGGGTGTGGGGTCGATCTCCCGAGCGCGCAGCGGCCTTCGCCGGACGGATGTCCGCCGAGCTGAACCTGCCGGTGGAGGCTGTCTCCGACGCCCATTCGGCGGTCGCAGACGCGGACATCGTCTGCACCGTCTCGGCTGCGGCGGAGCCGATCCTCATGGGCGACTGGCTGCGGCCGGGAACCCACGTCAACATCGTCGGCTCCAGCCGAGCGGGGCCGGTCGAGGTGGATGACGCACTCGTGCTGCGCTCGCGCCTTTTCGCCGACAGCCGCGAAGGCGTCCTGGCCCAGGGGGCCGAGTTCCTGGCCGCCAAGGCGCGCGGGCTGATCGGCGACGATCATGTCCTGGGCGAGATCGGAGATGTCCTGTCAGGCCGGATCGAGGGGCGTCGATCCGTCGACGATGTCACGGCCTACAAGTCCCTTGGCCACATCGTTCAGGACCTCGCCAGCGCCTGGCTGCTGTACCGCCAGGCCGACGCCTAGGCGTTGTCGTCGCCGGGCTGTCCGGCCAGCTTTCGCCAGAGGCGCGCGATGTCCTCAAAGGCCTCGCGCTCCTGCTCTGTCGCCGCCCGTCGGGCCAGGTCGGCCGCCTGTTCCGCTTGCCTGAGATAGCGCTCGCGGCTGCGGGGCGGCGGCTCCCCGGTCATGCGTCACACGCCGTGTCGAAGGAGGCGTAGATCTCATCGCGCGCGAAAGTCAGGGTTTCCCGGCAGGAACAGGCTTCGCGCTCCAGCCCGCTGCGGTCGGCGATGGCTAGGGCGCCGCGGCCCCGGCGGACGACGCCGGCCTTCTGCAGGGAGGCGACGGCCAGGGCCACCGACGTCCGCTGAACGCCGAGCATCTGGGCCAGGGCGTCCTGAGTCAGGGGTAGGGTGTCGCCGCATTGGCCCTTGTCCTGCACATCGACCAGCAGTCGCGCGAGACGGCTCTGCAGGGAGTGCAGCGCATTGCAGGCTACGTACTGCCGCGACTCGGCCAGCAGCACCTCGACCAGCTTGTGCACGCTGGTTCGCAAGCTTTCAGACTGATCGAACAGCTCGCGATAGGTCCCCGCCCGGGCGCGCCACGCCCGACCTGGCACCTGGACCTGCGCGCGGTGGAATACACGCCGTGAGCCGCAGGCCTCGAACACGCCGACAGCGCCGTCGTAGCCGACGGTGGCGCATTGCGCGCTCTCGCCGCCCGAGGTCTCGCTCGCGAGGCCGATCAGTCCCGTTTCCGGAAAATAGACCCACTCCACCGCGTCTCCGGTTTCGTGAAGAATGGCCGCCTTGCTGAGAGGGAAGAGTTCAAACCGATCCTGGAACTTCGCGCGGATGGGAAGTTCGACGGATCTCAGAACCATGTTGCGGCTGAACATCGGCCTATACCGCGTCCTGCGGGGCAATCTCCAGCGCTCGGATTTCGCTCGCCAATACACCACCCCGCACTATGTCGGCGTTCCGCGCGGGTCAGTCGCGGCTCGCCCCCCAGGGGAGTCCTACCACCGAGTCCGGTGCGTCACCGTCGGGTTTCTGACAGTTCGCGCAGTTATCGACGCGGGTTTCGGCCTTGGAGGCGGCTTCGAGGGGGCGGGGGATGCGCCCGCCCCCTCGGTCGTCAGCAGCCCATCGCCGTGGACGTGGACTTGAACGAGTCGTCCGCCGTCTTGCAGGCGTTGGCCAGGGCGGCCTGGTCGCTGATGGCGGACCATTGCGCGCGCGTCTGGTCCACGGAGCGCTGCATCTGCTCCGCCACCATGGCGTTGGACTTCGAAAGCTTGTCGGTGCAGGCCTTCACATGGTCGAGGTACGACTGACACTCCGCCGGCACGTTGGTCGCCGCCGGGGTCGCGGCGGCGTCAGCGGTCGGGGCCGCAGGCGCAGTGGCGGCGTCCGCCGGCGCTGCGGTGTCGGCCGGCGGCGTTTCCGCCTTCTTCTGGCAGGCCGACAGGGCCAGGGCCGAGCACATCAGCGCGGCGGTCAGGATACGGACAGTGGTCATGGTTCACTCCCCTCTGGAGGTCCGTTGGACCGGCGTCGCCCGCAGGCCGAACGCCGGGCGGGCGCGCCGGCGGCGGCGATGATAGGGTTCGCTGCAACCAAGTCCATAACTGCGTTATGCGAAACCGGATCGAGAACGACTTTGTGATCCGGTGCGTTAGTGACGCGAACGCCATAAAGGGAGAGCGTCATGGGTCTCGCCGCAGATTTCGATTTCACCGCCGAACGAGCCAAGGTGCAACGGCGGCTGGACCGGGCCAGCCGGGCCCTGCGCGAGGCCGCGGGCGACGCGGGGGCTCGCGCCTATGAAGAGTTCGAAAACGCCCGCGAACAGGCGGCGGACCTCGCCAGGGAAGCCCGCCGTCGAGGCCGGGACGCTGCGATGATCGCCGCCGCGGAAGTGCGTCGTCGCCCGGGTTCCTACGGCCTGGCGCTGCTCGTCGGCGTTGCGGCCGTCGCCTTCCTCGCCAGTCCGCGGCTGCGCCGACTGGCCACGGATCTTGGCGAGGACCTGCTCAGCGAACTGAAACAGCACAAGGGCGCGATGCGCTTCTAGCGGAGACCCGCGAATCCGGCCTAGCGGCTCACCACCGGAATGCCGACGCCCGGCTCGCCGCCGGGAGGACTGATGCGCATGTCGAGATGCCGGCCGCGCAGGTCGGCGCCGTCGACCGCCCGGGCCAGCAAGGCGTTGATCCGCTCGGCCGGCAGCGAGGATCGCAGGTCTAGATACCAGGCCTGTTCGTTCTGTTCCGGCCAATGGGCCAGCGCGAGCCAGGCCCCTGCGACGCCGGGCTCGGGCTGAAACGCCTCGGCCAGGCGCATGATCAGGTCATCGGGCCGCTCAGCCGGACTTCCGAGCAGCACCTGGGTGTCGACCCCCAGCGTCCGGGAGACCGGCCGCCCGAGCAACATGGCCAGATCCTCTGGGCCCCAGAGCACGCCGTAGGAGAGGCCCGGGTTGAGGAGCAGCGGGCGCTCCGCGACCATGGCGATCAGGTCCGCGCCGCGCATGCCAAGCGCGTGGGCCTCCGGTCCGTAAGCCTGCCCCACCCGTTCGGGGGCGGTGAAAACCGCCGTGGCGGCGCCGCCGTTCTCCAGCGGGACCATGGCCAGCGAAACCCGCGCCTCGGCCAGCAACACCTGGTCTCCCTCCGGCAAGGGATCCGGCGAGACCGCATAGAGCGGCGCGTCCAGCAGCGCGCGGGTGAAGGCCGGGCGCTGATCCTCCTCGACGGCCGCCCGCATCAGCAGGCGCTCGAGGTCGTTCAGGGGTTCGAAGGGTATGCCTTCCGGTTTGCCTGCCAACGGCTCAGGCCTTCTTCCCGGCAGGCGGGCGACGGCGCAGCTCGTCGCGAATCTCCATCAGTAGCGTTTCGGTTGGCGTCGGCGGCGGAGGAGACGCCTCTCCCTCGGGCTTGCGGGCCTCCATTTCCCGTACGCGATTGATTGCGCGCACCAGCAGGAAGACCACGAAGGCGACGATGGTGAACTGGACGATGGCGTTGATGAAAAGACCGTAGCCCAGGACCACCGCCTCGTTCGGCTTGGTCAAAGGGTTATCGGGCTTGAGCACCCATTGCATGTGGGCGAAGTCGACCTTGCCGACCAGCAACCCGATGGGCGGCATGATGACGTTGTCGACCAGGGTGGTGACGATCTTGCCGAAGGCCGCGCCGATGATCACGCCCACGGCGAGGTCGACGACGTTGCCGCGGATCGCGAACTCGCGAAATTCTCCGAAGAAGCCGCGTCCCCTGGCGGCCAGTTCCTTCACCGGCATGGGCGGCGGACTCAGGCGTCGCCCGAAAGGTTCAGCCGCTCGCGCAGCTCCTTGCCGCTCTTGAAGAAGGGCACGTGCTTGGCAGGCACCGAAACGCTCTCGCCGGTGCGCGGATTGCGTCCCGCCCGGGCCGGGCGGGACCGCACCGAGAAAGCGCCGAAGCCGCGCAGCTCGACGCGGCCACCGTCGCTCAGGGCGCCGACCATGCCGTCAAGCACCACATTGACCACCCGCTCGACGTCGCGATGCGTCAGGTGCGGATATTCGGCCGCCAACCTCGCGATCAACTCAGACTTGATCATGGGAGCTCCCCTGGGCCCGAAAACCGAAAATGATCGAAATCCCGTTCGCCTACAAGGCGAAGAACGCTGTTAGGCTTAGAAATACGGTCGGCGCCGGGCCGATCCCGTCCTAGTAGCAAGCTTGGCCGCACCGTGACCAGCGCGGGGGCTGGGCTTTTTTCCGCCGGCGACGACGGCGGACGCCTCACGAGAAAGCCCCGTCCGGTTTCCCGGACGGGGCTGGCGTGGCGTCCCTGGAGCCGGTCGTCCGGCCCACAGGACTCTTACTCCTTGGAGGCCTTCTCGCGCAGGGCGGCGCCCAGGATGTCGCCGAGCGATGCGCCCGAGTCCTGGCTGCCGAACTGCTCGATCGCTTCCTTCTCGTCGGCCATTTCCAGCGCCTTGATCGACACGGAGACCTTGCGGGCCGCCTTGTCGACGTTGGTCACCTGGGCGTCGATACGGTCGCCCACGGCGAAGCGTTCCGGACGCTGCTCGGCGCGGTCGCGCGACAGGTCGGACTTGCGGATGAACGATGTCATCGGGGTGGCGTCATCTCCGAACTTCACCTCGATGCCGCCCGAGGTCACTTCCGTGACCGTGACGGTGACCGTCTGGCCCTTGCGGAAGCTGTCGCCGGTCATCGGATCGCCGCCGAGCTGCTTGATGCCCAGGGAGACGCGTTCCTTCTCGACATCGACGTCGAGAACGCGCGCCTTGACCATGTCGCCCTTCTTGTAGCGCTGGATGGCTTCCTCGCCGGCGACGTTCCAGTCGATGTCCGACAGGTGCACCATGCCGTCGATGTCGTTGTCGAGACCGATGAAGAGGCCGAACTCGGTGGCGTTCTTCACCTCGCCTTCAACTTCCGAACCAATCGGGTGCGCCTGCACGAAGGCCTCCCACGGATTGGCCTGCGCCTGCTTCAGACCCAGCGAGATGCGGCGCTTGGAGGCGTCCACGTCCAGCACGATGACGTCCACTTCCTGCGAGGTGGAGACGATCTTGCCCGGGTGAGCGTTCTTCTTGGTCCAGGACATTTCCGAGACGTGCACCAGGCCCTCGACACCGGCTTCCAGCTCCACGAAGGCGCCGTAGTCGGTGATGTTGGTGATGCGGCCAGTGTAGCGGGCGCCCACCGGGTACTTGGCGTCCACGCCGTCCCACGGGTCGGCCTGCAGCTGCTTCATGCCCAGCGAAATGCGCTGGGTGTCCGGGTTGATCTTGACGATCTGGACCTTGACGGTATCGCCCACGGCCAGAACCTGGCTCGGATGCGAGACGCGCTTCCAGCTCATGTCGGTGACGTGCAGCAGGCCGTCGATGCCGCCCAGGTCCACGAACGCGCCGTAATCGGTGATGTTCTTGACCACGCCTTCGCGGACTTCGCCCTCGGCCAGCTGCGACACCAGCTCGGTGCGCTGCTCGGCGCGGGCTTCCTCCAGGATGGCGCGGCGCGAGACGACGATGTTGCCGCGCGGGCGGTCCATCTTGAGGATCGCGAAGGGCTGTTCCTTGCCCATCAGCGGTCCGACGTCGCGAACCGGGCGAATGTCCACCTGCGAACCCGGCAGGAAGGCCGAGGCGCCGCCGAGGTCGACGGTGAAGCCGCCCTTCACGCGGCCGACGATGGTGCCCATGACCGGCTGGCCATCGGCGAAGACGACTTCCAGGCGGGTCCAGGCCTCCTCGCGGCGGGCCTTGTCGCGGCTGATGACCGCTTCGCCCATCGCGTTCTCGATGCGCTCCAGGTATACCTCGACGGTGTCCCCCACCTTCGGCTGCGAGCCGTCGGCGTTGGTCCCGAATTCCTTCATCTGGATGCGGCCCTCGGTCTTCAGGCCGACGTCGATGATGACGAAGTCCTTCTCGATGCCCACGACCTTTCCGTGGATCACCTGGCCTTCCATCATGTCGCGGCCCGCCATCTGCTCGTCGAGCAGGGCGGCGAAGTCGTTGCGGCTGGGGTTCATGACATCAGTCATAGAAACGCTTTCAATTGGGTTGGGCAGACCACGCGCAGCGAAACGCCGGCGGAATCCGCGCTTGGGTTGGTTTTAGGTTGTTCGTCCAAAGGGGACCCCGAAAGGTCCTCATCGCCCGCGGCCGTCCGAGGAAAAACGCGATTGGTTTAGCCTTGGGCCCCTGTGGGGCCGGCGGCGCGCGCTGCCTCGACAATGCGGCGGGCCGCATCGGTCGCCGCCTCTATATCCATATGGGTCGTATCAAGCAACTGCGCCCCCTCCGCCATGGTCATGGGAGCGGCGTCGCGGCCGCCGTCACGCGCGTCGCGCTTGCGGATATCCTCCAGCACGTCGTCGTAGGCCACCTGCTCCCCCAGGCCGGCCAGCTGCTTCCATCGGCGTTCCGCGCGGACCTCTGGCGAGGCCGTCACATAGATCTTCACCGTCGCGTCCGGCGCAATGACGGTGCCGATGTCGCGCCCGTCCAGGACCGCGCCGCCCGGCTGCCGCGCAAAGCCACGCTGCAACTCGAGAAGCGCCGCACGCACCCCCGGGTGCACGGCCACGCGGCTCGCCGCCTCGCCGGCCATGCGGCCGCGCAGGTCCAGTTGGTCAAGCGTCTCCAGACACAGCACCCGGGCCGCGGCTTCGGCCGCTTCCGGATCGTCCAGCGAAAGGCCGTCCTCGATCAGGGTCACGCCCACGGCCCGATACAGCAGGCCGGTGTCCAGGTAAGGCAGGCCATAGGCCTGGGCGAGGCGCTGGGCCACGGTCCCCTTGCCGGATGCGGCCGGCCCGTCGACGGCGATGACGAAACTCATGGAGAGCGTTCCACACGTAAGGGGGGCGCGATGCAAGCCCCCTCCGGCGGGGGGTCCCGGCCGGGCCCCCGCTGGCGGGACCCGAATAGGACGAAGGCCCCGCGGTTTCCCGCGAGGCCTTCGATGGTGGAGCTAAGCGGAGTCGAACCGCTGACCTCTTGAATGCCATTCAAGCGCTCTACCAGCTGAGCTATAGCCCCAGGCTTCCGCGGTCTGGTCGCCCGCGAGGCGGCGGAACATAGCGAAGAAACTTCGCCTGACAAGCCCCGCCGCAAGCCTTTTCAGAATCCCGCCGACGCGGGCTGTTTCCTACTCTTCGTCGTCGCCGCCGATGCCCTCGATCTCGTCGTCGAGATCGTCATCGTCGTCATCGTCGATGAACGGGACGGAATCGTCGTCCTCGTCGTCGAGGGTCTCTTCCTCGCCGACACCCAGGTCGACGTCATCGCCGCCCTTGACGCCTTCGGGGCCTTCCTCCTCGTCGTCGTCGGCGACGATGATGGCGTCATCGGCCACGACCTTGTCGAGTTCGGGCGCGCCGACGTCCTCTTCCTCTTCTTCCTCGTCGTCGCCGCCCTTGGCCGCGACCTGATCCTCGGCGTCCTCGTCCGTTTCGGCGTCCGGCGTGATGGCGCGGGCGCGGATGCGGCGCGATTTCACCACGTCTTCAGGGTCGAAGTCCGTCTCGCACTTCGGGCAGTGCGCGGGACGGCGGTTGAGGTCGTAGAATTTCGCCTGGCAGTTCGGGCAGACCTGCTTGGCGCCGAGTTCCGGATTGGCCATTGGATGCCTTGAATTGATCGGGCCCCCGCGAGGGGTCGCCTGGGGGGCCTGAGGATGAGCGGCGCGTCCCTTGCCACCAGTTGGCCTCGCTGTCAAAAGCCCTCTGCGGCGAAGGCGGAAAAGACGTGTCGGATCAGCACCCCAGCGCGGACGAAAGCCTGACCGCCCGGCGCTCGGGACCCTTGCGTGGCGAGGCCCGCGCCCCCGGCGACAAGTCCATTTCCCACCGCGCCCTGATCCTAGGCGGCCTGGCGCACGGGACTACCCGGATCGAAGGCCTCCTCGAGGGCGCTGACGTGCTGGCCACCGCCCGGGCGGTGGAGGCGTTCGGCGCCCGCGTGGCCCGTCTTGGAGATGGGCGCTGGCGCGTGGAGGGGGTCGGCGGCTTCCGGCAACCCTCAGCGGTCATCGACTGCGGCAATTCCGGCACGGGCGTGCGGCTGCTGATGGGCGCAGCCGCCCCCTTTCCCATAGACGCCGCCTTCGACGGCGACGCCTCGCTTCGCTCCCGGCCGATGGGCCGCGTCATCGACCCCCTCAGCCAGCTTGGCGCGCGCTTTGAAAGTCGCGACGGCCGGCTGCCGCTCATCAGTCTGGCGGACGGCCGCATCAGTGGCGGCGTCGTGGTGCAGACCGCCCCATCGGCGCAGGTGAAGTCCGCGGTCCTGCTGGCCGGCCTGAACGGTTCCGGCGTTGTGCGTTTCGTCGAGGACATCCCGACCCGGGACCACACCGAGCGGATGCTTCGGGCGTTCGGAGCCATCATCGACGAGGTCGAGGAAGACGGGCGGCGGACCCTGCGCATAGCGGGCGGCCAGCGCCTCGCCGGCGCTGCCGTCGTCGTCCCCGGCGACCCGTCCTCGGCGGCGTTTCCGCTGGTGGCGGCGCTGCTGGTCCCGGGGTCGCGGGTCACGGTCGGCAACGTGTTGCTGAATCCCCTGCGCACGGGCCTGTTCGAGACCCTCCGGGAGATGGGCGCCCGCCTGAGCGTCGCTCACGCTCGCGAAGAAGGCGGCGAGCCGGTCGGCGATGTGACGGCCGAATACGGCCCGCTCACGGGCGTAACCGTCCCGCCGGACCGCGCCGCCTCGATGATCGACGAGTATCCCATCCTGGCCGCGGCCGCCGCGTTCGCCAGTGGCGAGACCGTAATGCGTGGCATCGGCGAGTTGCGGGTCAAGGAAAGCGATCGCATCGCGCTCATGGCGCGCGGTCTGGCCGCGTGTGGCGCCGACGTCGCGGAGGAGGCGGACGGTCTCGTGGTGCGCGGCTCGGGCGGCGCGGTTCGGGGAGGAGCCCGCGTCGAGACGCGCGGAGATCACCGCATCGCCATGAGCCACCTGGTGCTGGGGCTGGCGGCGGAGCAACCCGTGACGGTCGACGAGCCGGGCATGATCGCCACCAGCTTCCCAACCTTCGTGGCCCTGATGCGGAGCCTGGGGGCGGCGATCGAGCCGGCCTAGTCGCGCGCCCAGGCTGAGGCCGAGGCCTTTCGGTCGGCGGCGCGCGGCCAGGCGTGTACCATCGCGGCCAGGAGGGACGAGCCCAACAGCGCAACGCCGGCGCCGGCCCACTGCAAGGGGCTAAGCACCCCGGTCTTGCCTACGTAGAGGCCGGTGATGAAACCGACTTCCAGCACCAGCGCCACGGACAGGGCCCGGGCCGTGAACAGCGACCTGATCGACTTGAGCATGAACTCCCCCCGCCTCGGCGGTCCGACATAGGAGCGTGGCGGCGCGGAAAAGTCCCTGCGACGCATGCACGCGGAGCGCCTCACTGATTCCGGGGCGTCGGGGGATTTGCCAGATCGAAGACGACAAGTCGGCCCGCCCGTTCGTCCTCACCACAACCCACGCCAACCAGCACGAAATCGGGGTCGAAAAGATCCTCCCGGTGCGCTTTGGTAGGGCTGTCCCGGTCTGTGATGAGTTGCCTGACAACATCGCTGGGGCTGGTCTGGCCAACCGCGATCACCTCGGCTGTCATGGTCGAGAAGAGGCCAGCGCCCTGGATCCGGCGCATAGGCGTGCTGCCGTCCGAGCCCCGATGGCCGGTGAAGCCGGCGCGGGTCTGGTCGTCGGCGTGTTGCTGGGCCGCGGCGTCGAGCATGGGGCTCTGCGTCAGTGCCGGCGATGGCGGGCGGTTGCGCAGGAAAGCGACGACATCCGCGTCCGCCCCACGCCAACCCGCGGCGTAGCCCGCCGGGTTGAGGCGGGCGCGGTTGATTTCGTCAAAAAGACCTTGGGAGTCGAGACACCGGCTGGAGGTCGGTCTTGGGGGCAGCGGCTGGCAGCCCGCGTCGTCCCACGCGTCATCAATCCAGCCCAACAACGTGTCGATCGATTGCAGCTCAGTGGTCACCCGCTGGAGAATCCGGATCGTCTGGTCGAGCTCGCGACGCATGAAGGCCACCAGATCGCTCTCTTCCCGAACCAACTGCGACGCCGCAGCCATCTCCTCGGGCGTTTTCGCCCGCGCCTTCTGCGCTTCGGCTTTCTCAAGCTTTGTCTGATGAAGTTCAAGCCGGGCGCGCTCACTGGCCAGAATCCCGCGCATTTCGGTCACCCAACGCGCAGTTACGTCTCGGTATCTCGCTACGTGGCGCCGGTTTTCGTCAAATTGGGCCCGGTCGCATTTCCGCACCGCGACGTTGATGTAAAGGACCGGATCGGATTCAGTTCGCGCGGCCGCTCCCAACCATATCGTCGGACGGCCTTCGAGAACCATCGGCTCGGGGAATTCGTCGGTCCGCCTGTCCTGATAGATTTGGCCGACTGCCGACTGCGGCAGAATCACGAAGGCCAAGCTTGCCATAACCGCGGCCGAAGCGAGGGCAAGGCGCAGGACATTGCGAAGCGGTTGCATCTGCCCCCCAGGGCGTCCGATGGCCGAATAATGTCCACCGGTTACGGCGGCGCAAGCACCTGCACGCATGACGAGCGCCGCCCGCCGCCGCGCTTGCGGGCGGGCATGGGCAGGCGTAACGGGATTCCGTGAGCTCTCCCGCAGATCCGGCCCCGCACGCGGCTTCGCCGACCGCAGATGTCGCCTCCTCCGCCGGGGCCCCCGCGCCGCCCGCGAAGAAGCCGGGCATCCTGCGCTCGTCGCTGATCTATTCGGGCCTGACCCTGATCAGCCGCTTCCTCGGCCTGGCCCGGGACCTGGTCATCACTGCGCGCCTAGGCGCGTCCCTGACGCCCGCGGCCGACGCCTACAACACCATGCTGGCCTTCCCGAACCTGTTTCGGCGCATCTTCGCCGAGGGGGCCTTCGCGGCCGCCTTCGTGCCCGCCTACGCCCGGACCCTGGAGAAGGACGGCAAGGAGGCCGCCGACAGGCTCGCCTCGGACGCCCTGGCCACGCTCGCGGCCACCACCATCATCCTCACCGTCGTCTTCCAGCTGACGATGCCGTGGCTGATGCTGGGCATCAATCCGGGCTACGTCGACGACAAGGCCAAGTTCGACCTGGCGGTGCTGCTGACGCAGATCTCCATGCCCTACCTGCCCTGCATGGCCATCGGCGCCCTGCTCTCGGGCATCCTGAACGCGCGCGGCCGCTTCATCGTCTCCGGCGCCTTCCCGATCCTGCTCAACCTGGTGATGCTCATCGCCGTCCTGCCGGCCAGCGACCCGATCGCCGGCGCCAAGGCGGCCAGCGTCGCGGTGCTGATCGCGGGCGTGCTGCAGGCCGGGGTGCTGTGGTGGGGCGCGCGCAAGGCCGGGGCCAACATCGTGCTGCGCTGGCCGCGCCTGACGCCGGAAATCAAGCTGCTGATCACCCTGGCCATCCCCGGCGCGGTCTCGGCCAGCGCCACCCAGATCAACATCTTCATCTCCTCGATGCTGGCCTCGTTGCAGGACGGGGCGCGCTCCTGGCTGGCGGTCGCCGACCGCCTCTACCAGCTGCCGCTGGGGCTGGTGGGCGTGGCCATCGGGGTGGCCCTGCTGCCCAAGCTCTCGGCCTCGATCCAGGCCGGAGACCACGACGACGCCCAGGCGGCGACCGACCAGGCCCTGATCTTCGCCCTGGCGCTGACCCTGCCCGCCGCCGCGGCCCTGGTCTCAATGCCCTTCTACCTGATCGACGGCCTGTTCACGCGAGGCCAGTTCACGGTCGAGGACGCCCGCTTCACCGCCCAGGCGCTCTTCCACTACGGCTGGGGCGTGCCCGCCTTCGTGCTGGTCCGGGTGCTGGGCCCGGCCTTCTTCGCCCGCCAGGACACCAGGAGCCCGATGCGCTTCGCCCTGATTTCGGTGGGGGTGAACATCATCCTGGGCGTGGCGCTCTTCTACACCATCGGCTTCCAGGGCATCGCCGCAGCCACGGCCATCGCCGCCTGGATCAATGTCGGGCAGATGCTCTTCACCCTGGCCCGCCGGAAGCACTACGCCCCCAGCGCCAACGCCTGGAGCCGCATCATCCGGGTGCTGCTGGCCTGCATGGTCATGGGCCTGGCCCTGGCCGCCGCCTCGCATTGGCGCCTCGTGCTGGAGGGCTTGCTGGGCGGCCTCCGTCTCGGCGGCCTCGGTCCCAAGGAGATCATGGTGCTGCTGGTCAGCCTGGCTGGCGGACTGTCCTATCCGCTCCTTGTGCTGGCCTTCGGCGGGCTCAAGGTCAGCGAGATAAAGGCGGCGTTGAAGCGCTCCCCCCGCCAGCCCAAGGCCGGCGAAGCCGACGTTCCGCCCCCGACGGCGTTCTGAGGACGGCGCTCCGGTCAGACGCGTGGGTTCCCGGCCACGGCCGCGGCGGAAATCGCGGAGCCTTCCGGGCCTGCCTTGCTCCCGCAGCGTTCCACCGTTATCTCGCAGGCCCATGAAGACTTCGGACCTCGCCCCCCGTCCGCGCCGATGGCGCCGCTGACCGCGACCTGAGCCTCCTCGTCGCGCGCGGCCCCGCGCGCCCACGCCGATCCTCGATTCCGAAGACTATTTCACCATGACCGACCACACCCCCGCCCCCGCCGCCGACGGCGCGCCCGCCTACGCCGGCCCCGAGCTGATCGTCTCGGGCGTGCAGCCCTCCGGCGCGCTGCACCTCGGCAACTATCTCGGCGCCCTGAAAAAGTTCGTGGCCCTGCAGGACAAGGCGCCCTGCTACCTATTCGTCGCCGACCTTCACGCCATCACCGTGTGGCAGGATCCGGCCCTGATGGCCGCCCAGACGCGCGAGATCGCCGCCGCCTATCTGGCCTCCGGATTGAATCCCGACATCGCCACCATCTTCCCGCAGTCGGCCGTACGCGCCCACGCCGAGATGGCCTGGATATTCAACTGCGTGGCCCGCGTCGGCTGGCTCGACCGGATGACCCAGTTCAAGGAGAAGTCCGGCAAGCACAAGGAGCGGTCGTCCGTCGGACTCTACACCTACCCGGTGCTCCAGGCGGCCGACATCCTGATCTACAAGGCCACCGCGGTCCCGGTGGGCGAAGACCAGAAGCAGCACCTCGAACTGACTCGCGACATCGCCCAGAAGTTCAACAACGACTTCGGCGCGCCCGGCTATTTCCCCCTGCCCGAACCCCTGATCCAGGGACCGGGCGCGCGGGTCATGAGCCTGCGCGACGGCAAGGCGAAGATGTCCAAGTCCGATCCGTCGGACATGAGCCGCATCAACCTGATGGACGACGCCGACACCATCTCGAAGAAGATCAGAAAGGCGACCACCGACCCCCTGCCCGTGCCCGAGACGATCGAAGGCCTGGCGGACCGGCCCGAGGTCGACAACCTGGTCGGCATCTTCGGGGCCCTGGCGGACAAGACCAAGGCCGAGGTGCTGGCTGAGTTCGGCGGCCAGGGCTTCGGGGCGTTCAAGCCGGCTCTGGCTGACCTTGCGGTGGCCCGGCTTGCGCCGATCGGCGACGAGATGCGTCGCTATATGAGTGATCCGGCCGAGGTGGACCGCCTGCTCGCCCGGGGCGCCGAACGCGCCAGCCTGATCGCCGAGCCGGTGCTCGAGGAGACCCGCCGCCTGGTCGGCTTCTGGCGCTCGCGCGGCTAAGGCCTCAGACCCGGAACGGCGTGATGCGTCGGTAGGCCTCGGCCGCGCCGGCCAGCATCGCCACGCGCCCGTTTCGCCGCCTGCGGAATTCGTCCTCCACGGCGCGGGCCTGCTGCTCGATGTTGAGGTCCTCCCAGCGGGTGTGGTCCTCGATCGCATAGGCGTAGCTCTCGGGCCGGTCCCCGGCGCGCAGCTTGGCGAGCGCCAGGTTCACGCCCTGTTGCGCCTGCCAGACGTGCACCAGCTCGTGGATCAGGGTGGCCAGGTCGCCGAGGGGCGCGTCCGCAGCGGCGTAGTCGGGCCGCAGCGAGGGTCCGGGCCAGACGATCCAGTCGCGACCGAACCATCGGCCGGCCACGAACACGCGTCGAAATCCGAAGGGCTGGGCCCAGAGCCGCACGGGTTCGTAGTCGAGGGCCGCGCCGAACACCTCGCGGGCGGCGTCGATCTCCCCGGCGGTGAGCGGTCGGTGGGCCATGTTACGAGCATAGCGCACAAACGAAAGGGGCGGCTCCGTGACCGGGGCCGCCCCTTCATTTCAGTATGTGAGACCGCAGATTACTCCGCGGTCTCCTCCGTGCGCTCGCGGCGCGGGCCGCGCGAGCGGCCGCGGTCGCGGCGCGGGCGATCGCCGCCGTCGCCTTCGCCGCGGCGTTCACGCGGACCCCGATCCTCTTCCGGGCCCTCGCCGCGGGCGGCGCGCTCGGCGTTGATCTTGTCGGTCAGGTCTTCGCCGGTCTCCTGGTCGACGACCTTCATCGACAGCTTGGTCTTGCCGCGGTCATCGAAGCCCAGGAACTTGACCTTCACCACGTCGCCTTCCTTCACCACGTCGGTCGTCTGGGCGACCTTGTGCGGGGCGAGCTGGCTGATGTGGACGAGGCCGTCCTTGGCGCCGAAGAAGTTCACGAAGGCGCCGAAGTCGACCGTCTTCACGACCTTGCCGGTGTAGATAACGCCGACCTCGGGCTCCGAGGCGATGGACTTGATCCAGTCACGGGCGGCATCGATCTTGGACTGCTCCGAGGCCGCGATCTTGATGGTGCCGTCGTCGCCGATGTCGACCTTGGCGCCGGTCTTCTCGACGATCTCGCGGATCACCTTGCCGCCCGAACCGATCACTTCGCGGATCTTGTCCGTGGCGATCTTGATAGTCTCGATCTTGGGAGCGAACTCGCCGAGTTCGGCGCGCGGCGCATCCATGGCCTTGGACATCTCGCCCAGGATGTGGAGACGGCCGGCGTTGGCCTGGGCCAGCGCCTTCTTCATGATCTCCTCGGTGATGCCGGGGATCTTGATGTCCATCTGCAGGGAGGTGATGCCGTTCTCGGTGCCGGCGACCTTGAAGTCCATGTCGCCGAGGTGATCCTCGTCGCCGAGGATGTCGGAGAGCACCGCGTACTCGCCCGACGGCTCGAGGATCAGGCCCATGGCGATGCCCGCCACCGGCGACTTGAGCGGCACGCCCGCGTCCATCAGCGCCAGCGAGGAACCGCAGACCGTGGCCATCGAGGACGAGCCGTTCGACTCGGTGATCTCGGACACCAGGCGGATGGTGTAGGGGAAGTCTTCCGCCGACGGGAGCATCGGGCGGATGGCGCGCCAGGCCAGCTTGCCGTGACCGATCTCGCGGCGGCCCGGCGAACCCATGCGGCCAGCTTCACCCACCGAGTAGGGCGGGAAGTTGTAGTGCAGGAGGAACTTCTCCTTGTAGGTCCCCTGCAGGGCGTCGATCCACTGCTCGTCCTCGCCGGTGCCCAGGGTAGCGACGACCAGGGCCTGGGTTTCACCGCGGGTGAACAGGGCCGAGCCGTGGGTGCGCGGCAGGACGCCGACTTCCGAAACGATCTGGCGGACCTTGTCGACCGGACGGTCGTCCACGCGGTGTCCGTTCTCGATGATGTCGCGGCGCAGGATGTGGGCTTCGGCTTCCTTGAAGGCGCCGCCGAACTTGATCGGGTCGAAGCCTTCCGGATTGGCGTCGGACTTCACCAGCGACTCGGCGGCCTTCTTCTTGGCGGCGTCGATGCCGTCGCGGCGGGCGGCCTTCTGCTTCTCGCCGTATGCGGCCCGCAGGTCCTTGCCGACCAGCTTGTTGATCGCCTCGACCATGTAGCCGGTGTCTTCCGTCTGGAAGTCGTAGGGCTCCTTGGCGGCGTGCTCGGCCAGTTCGATGATGGCGTCGATCACCGGCTGCATGCCGCGGTGGGCGAACATCAGGGCGCCCAGCATCTTCTCTTCCGACAGCTCGTGCGCTTCGGACTCGACCATCATGAGGGCGTCTTCGGTGCCCGCCACGACCAGGTCCAGGGTGCTTTCCGGCATCTGGTCCAGGGTGGGGTTGAGGACGTACTCGCCGTCCACGATGCCGACGCGCGCGGCGCCGATCGGACCCATGAAGGGGACGCCCGACAGGGTGAGGGCGGCGGAGGCGGCGACCATGCCCACGACGTCGGGGTCGTTCTCCATGTCGTGCTGCAGCACGGTCACGACGACCTGGGTCTCGTGCTTGAAGCCCTTCACGAACAGGGGGCGGATCGGACGATCGATCAGGCGGGAGACCAGCGTCTCCTTCTCCGACGGACGGCCTTCACGCTTGAAGTAGCCACCCGGGATCTTGCCGGCGGCGAAGGTCTTTTCCTGGTAGTTCACGGTCAGCGGGAAGAAGTCCACGCCGGCCTTGGGTTGCTTGGCGAACACGGCGGTGGCCAGCACCACAGTCTCGCCGTAGGTGGCCAGAACGGCGCCGTCGGCCTGACGGGCGATGCGGCCGGTCTCCAGGGTCAGCGGACGGCCGGCCCAGTCGATGGTCTTGCGTTTGATATCGAACATTTTGCTTCTTTCTGATCCCGCGGGCGTATTCCTCGCGGGGGCGGACAATCGGGGCTTCTAAGGTTTCTTCTCTGCCTTGCGGTCGTCCTGGCTACCGGCGCCGGATGCGTCGGTCGGGATGAGGACTGCAGGTGAGCCCTCGCGATGGCGCGGATAAGGCGCCTTTCAGATACGAGAATGGGCCCGCCGACGATGGAGGGCCCATTCGTGAGGCCTGTGCTTAGCGGCGCAGGCCCAGCTTTTCGATCAGGGTGGCGTAGCGCCCCTGATCGGTTTTCTTGAGGTGGTCCAGCAGGCGGCGGCGCTGCGAAACCATCTTCAGAAGGCCACGACGCGAGTGGTTGTCCTTCTTGTGGGTCTTGAAGTGCTCGGTCAGGTTGGCGATGCGCTCGGAGAGGATCGAAACCTGGACCTCGGCGCTGCCGGTATCGTTGTCGGAGCGCTTGTGCTCGCCGATCAGCTCGGCCTTGCGTTCAATCGTAATCGACATCGGGGATCCTTTCGGGATCAGAGGTTAAAGACGCGCGTAGGGGACAAATGCCCCGCCCGCATTTCGCAGAGGGCCACCAGCCTGCCGCCCGTCATGGCCGAAACAGCCCTTGTCGCGCCAAGGCGCGGTCGAAGCTGTTCGACCTGTCGGGGAAGCAGGACAACGGACCGTCCCTGCCTCAGCCGGAAGGCGTCTTCATCGGTCACGGCCAGCTCCGGGATGTCGTCCAGGGCGGTCTCGACCGGAAGCAGCGCCTCCGACAGGGCGCCCCTATGCACCAGATCGGCCAATTTATCCAGTGTTATCGACTCGCCGGACAGGAAGGGGCCAACGGCGAGGCGGCGCAGCTCCGCAACATGGGCTTCGGCGCCCAGGGCGGCGGCGATGTCCCGAACCAGAGAGCGGACATAGGTTCCCTTGCCGCAGTCGATCTCGATGACCACGTGATCCGGATCGGGCTGATCCATGACCTCGGCTTCGTGGATCACCACCTCCCGCGGCTTCAGTTCGAAGGCCTCGCCGTCCCGGGCCAGGTCATAGGCGCGCTCGCCGTCCACCTTGATGGCCGAGAAGGCGGGCGGGACCTGCTGGATGCGGCCGATGAAGCGGGGCAGGACAGTCTCGACCTCTTCCCGTCTGGGGCGCACGTCCGACCGCGTCGTCACTTCGCCCTCGCGATCGAGAGTCGTGGTCGACGCGCCCCACGCAATGGTGAAGCGATAGGACTTTTCGGCGTCCATCATCATGGGCACGGTCTTGGTCGCCTCGCCCAGGGCGACGGGCAGCACGCCTGTGGCCAGGGGGTCAAGCGTGCCCGCGTGCCCGGCCTTCTGGGCGTTGAAGAGCCGGCGGACGGCCGAAACGGCCTGGGTGGAGCCCATTTCCAGGGGCTTGTCGAGGCAGATCCAGCCCGAGACGGGATCGCCCTTCCTGCGGCGCGCCATGGGTTCAGTCTTCCCCGGACTCGTAGTCGCGGGTGTTGATCAGGTCCTGCCGGACGCGGGGGTCGTCGAACAGGCGGCCGATGCGGGACGCCTCGTCGAAGCTTTCGTCATGAATGAACTTGAGGTCCGGCGTGAACTTCATGTCGATGTGCCGACCCAACACGCCGCGCAGGAACCGGGCGTGACGGTTCAGGGCCTTGATCACCTCTCCGGCATCCTCGGCCAGGGCGCCGACCCCGGCGCCCAGGGGCTCCACGAAACAGGTAGCGTGGCGCAGGTCGGGCGACATGCGCACCTCGGTCACAGTCACCGACACGCCCGTCAGGTGCTCGTCGTGGATTTCCTCCTCCCGCAGCACTTCCACGAGGGCGTGGCGGATGAGTTCTCCGGCGCGCAGCTGGCGCTGGGTCGGGCCGGCGCCCTGGGGGCGCTTGTCGTCGCGGCCGTGGCGGGCCATGGGTCGTCTCCTGCCCCGGGCCGCGGATCGGACGCGGGCCGGCGGGGTCAAAGTGTGGGCCGGGCGGCTTACAGGCCGACGGCCGCGCTGTCCACCTCAGCAGCTGTCGATGACGTTTTCGGAGACGCGATGCAGCTTGCCGCCGACGATCTCGTAGTCGGTGAAGCCCGAACGAGTCCCGTTAAAGGTGACGCGCAGCTTCCCGTCGGGGCCGCGACCCAGCTTGCCGTCGATGCTGACTACCGGATCCTCTCCCACGCCCTCATTGTCGAAATGCAGCGGAATGCCCTCGCCCATGACGACCGGTGCGTCCGGACCCAGATACACCACGTCCGCACTCGAGCAGGTGTAGCCCTGGCCGGTCCAGCCGACCTGGCTGATCAGGTAGTTCGGCCGGCCCAGATCCTGCCGGACAGTCCAGTCCGGCGCCGCGCCAAAGCCGTTGCCGTACAGCAGCTCCGGCCAGGCGCCGCTCCGCTTCCAGGCGGTCCCGTCCCATTTCAGGTAATGCACCGACAGGGCCCCCGAACAGGCATGGCAGTCGGAAGCGTTGGTCGCGGTGCTGACCAGGGCGACCAGGTCCGGCGCCAGGGGCACGAGCTTGCCGGATCCGTAGGACAGCACCTCCTCGAAGTCGTTCTGCCGCGTAACGGACCGCTGGACCGGCGCGGGTGCGCCGAAGGCGAGCCGGAACGCCTCGTCGGCGGACAGGGTTGTGGGAGCCGGCGGGGCGGCCGCGACAGGCGGCGCGACGGATTCACTGTCGGAGGAAGGCGGAGCCGCCTTGTTG
The DNA here is from genome assembly GCA_019695035.1 of Caulobacteraceae bacterium. GTDB lineage: Bacteria > Pseudomonadota > Alphaproteobacteria > Caulobacterales > Caulobacteraceae > JAEZEZ01. Next base: position 21,431 of record JAIBAU010000027.1, read on the forward strand.
GCAGACTTCTGACAGGCCGCGAGAGCCAGGACCGTGGCGGCCAGAACCATTATCCTGCGCATGGACCCTCCAGCGGCGGCGCAGGGTTCAGCCTGCGCCCGTACGCGAAGGTGTCAAGCGAGGCTCGGCTCAGGCCTCGTAGCCAAAGCGCTCGACCCAGGGAGCGAGCCTGGGAGCGACCGGCGTCAGCTGGTCAGCGTAGGCCTTCCATTGACCCATGCCTTCCCGGAACAATCCTCGGGTCACCTGGGTGGAGCTCGGTGTGTTGACCGGCCGCGTCCTGGCGGTCTTGGCGAAGTCGGCCATGGCTCCGGACCAGTCGAGGCCGAGGAAGGCGGCGTGTTGGCGCGCCTCGGTCTCGAAATCTTCGACCAGGGCCTCGTAGCGACACTCCCGGACCTTCAGGGGCATGATCTCCCGGAAGCGGGCGCCCAGCTTCATGACCACGTCATAGTACTCGGCGGCCCCGCGCAGGGTGAGCATCTGGTACATGGCCGGGTTCATGCCGAAGCGGCGGCGGAAGCAGCTCAGCACGACGTCCCGCGGATCCCGGATCGCGAACAGGATGCGCGCGTCCGGGAACAGCTTGTGGATCAGCGGCAGCAGCACCGTGTTCAGCGGCATCTTGTCGATGAAAACCTTGCCGTGGACATCGACGCCGTCGTTGGCGACGCGGCGCCAGTAGGCGGCACGGTAGGCCTGCAGATCGTCAGACCGCGCCTTGGACAGCCGATCGAGGGCTTTGGCGTCGAGGAACAGGTCGGTCAGGGAGTCTTCGAGGCAGCTCCGCTCTTCGAGGGCCACGACATCGGGGTGGCTGGCCAGGACCTGCTCCAGCAGGGTGGTGCCCGAGCGCGGATAGCCGACGATGAAGGCGTGGCCGCTGGCGGGACCGTGGGTGGGGCCATCGGCGGCTCGGGTCGCCCAGGGCTGGGCGTCCGCCTTCTCGAAATAGGTCAGCAAGCGGCGGGCGTGGCCAAGGGGGGTGTGCTCTTCCGGCCGTTCGAACATCGGCGCGTAGTGTGACTTGAGACCCTCGTTCGAGGTGGACCAGGCGGCGAAGGCCTCTGGCCGGCGCCCCAGACCGTCCAGGGCGTCTCCGAGCTGCCCGAGCGCAATGGCGCGGTTGTGGGGCGACAGGCGTCCCGACGCCAGGGCGGCGCGGGCGCCGGCCTCCGCGGCGGTGAAGTCGCGCACGATCAGATCGGCGGCGATGAAGGCCAGGGTGGAAATCGGCTCGCCCGGATCGAGGGCGGCGGTTCGACCGGCGAAGGCGCGGGTGGCTTCAGCGTCGCCGCGCCGGGCCGCGATGTCGGCCAACTGGGCCAGGGGCTCGGCATAGTCCGGCGCCATCTCGGCGGATTTCTCGAAGTCCGCGGCCGCGCCGTGCAGGTCTCCCAGCGCCTGGAGCTCGATCCCGCGGTAGTAGAGCGCAGGCGCGAAGGCCGGGTCGAACTCAAGGGCGCGTGTGAAGGCGGCGACGGCGTCGGCGCGCTGTCCGATCAGGGACAGCGCCGTGCCCAGCACGGTCGGCGGTCCGGGATCGTCTGGTCGCTCGGCGCGCGCGCGATCGAGCCGCGCGGACGCGGCCTGGCTCTGGCCATTGGCCAGCAGGCGCATGATCTCGTCATACAGGGTGCGGAATTCGGCGAGGGTCGACACGGGGCGTGAGATAGCCCGCTCCGCGCGGCGACGCTAGCGCATTGGATTTTCGGTTTGGCGGTCGCTGCGCCGAAGCGCCCCGCTCCGCAGGTCGAAGGCCAGGCCGGAGCCCCAGGTGTCCAGCACCGGCCGGACCGGAAGGCCCGCCGCGTTGAGGAGTCCCGCCGCCCAGTGGTTGCACAGCTTGAAGATGGAGAAGTGTTCTCCGCTTTCGAAGAAGCGGGCCTTCGGGGCGGGCCCCCTCGGCCCCTCCACCGGCGCGCCGCCGCGGAGCCGCAGGGAGGCGTCAATGCGCCGCACCAGGGCGGCGAATCCGGGCCGTGACACCTCGAGCCGGAGCACGCCGCTGCGCCAGAGCCGTTCCGGCGAGTCCGGCAGGGGCTCGAACATGGTCACGGAAGGATTTCCGGGCGCGAACAGGGCGCGCAGGCCGTCCAGCGCACGGCGCAGGCTGAGGCCGCTCTCGGTGAAGAAGCGACGGTCGCCCCAGCCGACCGCCACCCAGTCCCCGGGCGGGACATGAGCCAGAGCCCGGGCCGCCGCGCCCCCGCTCGCCGCCAGCGCGGATCGGGGCAGGACCACATTGGAGTGGTAGCCGTTGTCGACAAGGTAGACGGTCACACGGTCCGGGCCCTGCGGCGGCCAGAGCGCGGGGTCGGCGGGCCGACTGACTCCGAACGTCAGCAGCAGCGCGCCCAACAGAGCGACCAGCAGGCCTTGGCCGCCGCGGCGCACCCTAATTGCCGGCGGCGTAGTTGAAGGTCCCGCAGAGGTCGCGTTCGCTGCCGGCCGGGCCGGGCGGCCTGTCGCCCGAGAATGCGGCCATGTGCACTTCCGCGCCCACGTCCTCGCCCGAGCGCGCCAGGGCGATCCAGCGCACCGGGCGCTGGCCTCCGCACAGGCTGCCGTTGCGGGCCCGGCTCCTGTCGATCGCCTGCTCCACCACCCGGACGAGTTCGACCTCGCCCCCGGTGTCGACGCCCAGCAGCTCCGCCCAACTCTTGCCTCGGGCGGACCAGGGCAGGTCCGCGCCCATCTTGCTTTCGGGCCGCACCTTGTAGGTCTGGCCCAGGTCGAAGCGGTACTGCCCGGCCGCGAAGGTCGCAGCCCCGGTGATCGCGGCGGCGGTGTTCGAGAGAGGCTGGACCGGCCGTACGGGCTCCGGCGGCGGAGGCGGGGCGAACTGGTCCATCGGCGGCATGGCGGCCGGATCGGCCTCTTGCGGCTCCCCCTGCGGCTGCGGCGTCGCCTGGCTGGCGTTTGGCTGCCCGCAGGCCGCGAGAGCCAGCACGACCAGGGCGCAGGTCATCCACGGCTTCATGGGGTCCTCCAGCGTCGCCCGAGCTTGGCGCGGAAACGGGATTTCGAAAAGAGGCCGCGCGGCTAGTGCGCCGCCTGGCTGAAGTAGGGGCTTTCCTCGGCCGCCCGGTTCGGGCGGGGCGGGAACTGCCACTGGCCGCGATAGCGGTAGTCCATCTCGACGCAGAGGGCCGGCCGGGCCTTCGCCGCATCCCAACGGACGACCCAGATCTTGAGTGGGTGGTAGGGCCGCGGCTCGGTCATCGCCACCCAGGCCTTCTCGGTGACCCCGGAACAGGCGATGGGCATGAACTTGGCCCCCGCCCGCGGATCGACCGAATAGAGCCGGATGTCCTCGGGGTCGGCCCCGCCGAGAATCGGGCCCAGCGCGCGGGCCTCGAACGGCGCGTCGCTCTTCAGCAGCGGCAGGTCGGAGCCCTTTCGACGGAACAGCATGTCGACCCGGCGGGACAGGAGGCCCTTGCGGATCGCCAGGGTCACGTCCCCGGTCCGCCAGCGGGCCGCGTCTCCCTCGGCGTCGAAGGCGAGGTACATCATCGAGTCGGCCACGGCGGCGCCGGCGCAGGCGGCGGCGATCAGGGACAGGACGATCAGGCGAAACGGACGCATGGGCTCTTTATCCCGGCCAGTGACCCGAAGGGGTTAAGCCGATGGCGAGGCCGGGTGTCAATTTTCAGGCGCGCCGCGCACTCCATGCAGGAACGCCCGCCGTTTCCGGCGGGCGCCAAGCTTTTGGAAGGAAGGGGCGGCCCTAGAGCGACCGCTTCACCTCTTCGAGGTTGAAGCACTCGATGTGGTCGCCCGGCTTGATGTCCTGGAAGCCGGCGAAGGCCATGCCGCATTCCTGACCGGCCTGAACCTCGTTGACCTCGTCCTTGAAGCGCTTGAGGGTCTGCAGCACGCCCAGCTCCAGCACCACCACGTCGTCGCGGATAATGCGGACGCGGGCGCCCTTGCGGACCACGCCGTCGGAGACGCGGCAACCGGCGACCTTGCCGACCTTGGTGATATCGAAGGCCTGCAGCACCTCGGCCTCGCCCAGGCGGGTCTCGCGCTGGATCGGAGCCAGCATGCCCGAGAGCACGCCTTTGATGTCGTCGATCAGGTCGTAGATGATCGCGTAGTAGCGGATCTCGACGCCTTCCCGCTCGGCCAGCTGCTGGGCCTGCTTGGAGGCGCGCACGTTGAAACCGATGATCGGCGCGCCGGCGCCCTTGGCCAGCAGGACGTCCGACTCGTTGATGCCGCCCACGGCCGAGTGGATGATGCGCGCACGCACCTCGTCGGTGGCCAGCTTGTTGAGCGAGCCCACGATCGCCTCGGCCGAGCCCTGCACGTCGGCCTTGATGACCACCGGCAGCTCCGAAATCTTCTTGTCCTGGAGCTTGGACATCATGTCCGCCAGGGACACGCCCGCGGAGGCCGAAACGCCCGACTTCTCGCGCTTCTTGCGTTCACGGTAGTCGGTCAGTTCGCGCGCGCGGGCCTCGTTCTCGACCACGGCGAAGGGTTCGCCGGCGTCGGGCGCCGCGTCGAGGCCCAGAATCTCGACCGGGTCCGAGGGGCCGGCTTCGGGCACCTGCTCGTTGCGTTCGTTGACCAGGGCGCGCACGCGTCCCCAGCTCGCGCCCGCCACGACGATGTCGCCGCGCTTGAGGGTGCCGCGATTGACCAGGACGGTGGCCACCGGGCCGCGTCCCTTGTCGAGCTTGGCCTCGATCACCACGCCTTCGGCGGTGCGGTCGGGGTTGGCCTTGAGATCCATGACCTCGGCCTGCAGCAGGATGGCCTCGATGAGATTGTCGAGCCCCATCCGCTTGGTCGCCGAGACCTCGATGATCTGGGTGTCGCCGCCGAGGCTCTCGGCCACGATCTCGTGCTGCAGCAGCTCGTTGACGACGCGGGTCGGGTCCGCCTCCGGCTTGTCGATCTTGTTGACCGCCACGATGATCGGCGAACCGGCCGCCTTGGCGTGATTGATGGCTTCGACCGTCTGCGGCATCACGCCGTCGTCGGCCGCAACCACCAGGATGACGATGTCGGTGACGTTGGCGCCGCGCGCGCGCATGGCGCTGAAGGCCGCGTGGCCCGGCGTGTCCAGGAAGGTCACGCGCTGCCCGTCGGGCAGGCGAACCTGGTAGGCGCCGATGTGCTGGGTGATGCCGCCCGCCTCGCCCGCCACCACGTCCGTGGAGCGGAGCGCGTCGAGCAGCGAGGTCTTGCCGTGGTCGACGTGGCCCATGACGGCCACGACCGGGGGACGGGTGACGGTGTTCTCGTCCTTGTCCTCGCCGGTGATGAAGCCTTCCTCGACGTCGGATTCCGAGACCCGAATAACGGTGTGGCCGAACTCGGTGGCCACCAGCTCCGCGGTGTCGGAATCGATCACGTCGTTGATCTTCAGCATCATGCCCTGACGCATCAGGAACTTGATGACCTCGACGCCGCGGGTGGCCATGCGGTTGGCCAGGTCGGCGACGGTGATGACGTCCGGAATAACCACGTCGCGGGCGATCTTGGGCTGCTCGACCACGCCGCCGCGGCGCTTTTCCTTCTCCCGCTCGCGGGCGCGGCGGACCGAGGCCAGCGAACGCATGCGTTCGGCGGCGTCCTCGTCTCCGGCGACCGCCTGGATGGTGAGGCGTCCCTGGCGGCGGCCAGGCTCCCCCTTGGTGCGCGAGACCGCCTTGCCCTCGCCGGCCGAGGCGTTCTTGGCGCGGCGCGCCCGTTCGGCTTCCTCGAGGTGCGCAGGCTTGCGGTCGGGGCCGCGCGGTCCGGCGCGGGACGGCTTGGCGACCTCAGGGGCCG
>JAIBAU010000028.1 GCA_019695035.1 Caulobacteraceae bacterium
TGGGCCGGACGTTCCGGAGCGGCGGGCCGCGGCGCGGCAGGCGGCGCAGGGCGCGCCGGCGCGGCGGCGGGCTGGGCGGCCTGAACCGGCTGGGGGGCGGGCTCCTTCGGCTGCGGCGCGGGCTTGGCGTTCTCCTCGCGACGGCGCTCTTCTTCCTGGCGGGCGCGGGCCTCTTCGCGGGCGCGGCGCTCGGCCTCACGGCGTTCGCTTTCGGCGCGGGCGATCTCGATGGCGCGGCGACGGGCCTCCATCTCTTCGGCGGAAAGGCCGCCGGGCAGCTGGGGTTCGCGGGCCGCGGGCGCGGCCGGGGCGGCGGGCGCCTCGGGGCGCGGGCGGGCCTTGACGTCGAAGGCCTGCGGCTGCGGACGCTGGTGACCAGCCCCCGGCGCAGCGCCGACGCGGCGCTTGGTCTCGACCACGACGGTCTTGGTGCGACCGTGGCTGAAGCTCTGGCGCACGGTGCCCGAGCTCACCGAGCCGGCGGCCCGGGGCTTGAGCGTCAGCGGCGCGCGCGGGGCGCCCGAGGGAGCCGCCGGCTTGGAGCCCTGGTCGTTGTTGTCGTTCTGGTCGGTCATTCCGCTCGCTTAACTCAAGAAACCGGCAGAGCCGGTCAATTCACACGCACGTCCAATAAACAAAGCGGGCCGAAGCGTCAGCCGCCCCGCCCGTCCGAGGTCTCCTCGCGCCAACTCTCAGGAAGGAGCGGGCGAAAACCGGCCAGCCTTTCCACCGCATGGGTGAAACGCCCGGCCTGTCGCCCCGCAAGGAGGCAGACGTGTATCACATTTTCCAATCCCAAGGCCAAACCCAATTCGTCGGCCGAAAATGCGCCGCAGACAGGGACGGGCGGGGACTGGCGGGCGGCGACGGCCATCAGCTTGCCGCGACCGTCGGGTGAGCCGTCAGAGGCCTCGATCAGCCAGCCCGCCTTGCCGGCGCGCAGAGCCGCATTGGCCTTTTCGAAGCCCGATATAAGAACGCCCTCGCGTTTCGCCAGCCCCAGCAGGGCGACGGCCCGCGCCGCCAGCAGCCGCTCGACGAGGTCGGCCAGGTCGGCGGGCGCGGCCAGCTTCGCCTTCGCCGCGCGGGAGAACAGATTGCGGGTCGCGGCCTGGGCCACCGAGGCGCGGTCGGCGGCGACCCACAGTCCCCGACCGGGCAGCTTGCGGCCGATGTCGGGGGTGACCACGCCGTCGGGCGAGGCGACGAAGCGCAGAAGACGCGCCTCGTCCATCACCTCGCCGGTGACGAGATCGCGGCGCTCACGCTGCGCGTCGATGACTGCCTTCGGGTTGCTCACGGCCCCGGGTGAAAGGCAGAAAGCTTACGCCTCCTGCCCGTCCTCCTCGTCAGCCGCCAGTTCGGCCCCGTCGGCCTGGTCGTCGGCCTCGGCCTCGCCGGCCGCCGCGTCCTGAGAAGGCGTCGACCAGACATTGTCGAATTCGCCGGCCTCGGCCTCCACGGCCTCCTCCTCGACATACTCGGGCTGCGGCAGGTCCTCCTCCGAGATCCAGCCGGCGGCCACGCGGGCCCGCAGGATCAGCATCTCGGCGTCCTCGACGGACAGGTTGAAGCTCTCGAGCACGCCGGGCGTGCGCACGCGCTCGCCGTCCCGGAACTCGTACCCGCCGCGGATCTCGTCGGTGGCCAGGTCCGCCAGGTCCTCGACCGTCTTCACCCCGCCCTCGCCGAGAGCGACCGCGATGGGCAGGGTCACGCCGGGCACCTCAAGCACGGCGTCCTCGACGCCCGCCTCGCGGCGCTTGGCGTCCATCTCGGCCGCTTCCTTCTCGAGGAACTCGCGGGCGCGGGCCTGAAGTTCCGCAGCGGTGTCCTCGTCGAAGCCCTCGATTGAGGCGATTTCGTCCGCCTCGACGTAGGCCACGTCCTCGACGGCGGCGAAGCCTTCGGTGACCAGAAGCTGGGCGATCACCTCGTCCACATCCAGCGCTTCCTGGAACAGGGCCGTGCGCTCGGCGAACTCGCGCTGGCGGCGCTCGGAGTCCTGCGCCTCGGTGATGATGTCGATCTGCCAGCCCGAGAGCTGCGAAGCGAGACGGACGTTCTGGCCTCGGCGGCCGATGGCCAGCGACAGCTGCTCGTCGGGCACCACCACCTCGACGCGCTCGTCCTCCTCGTCCATCACCACCTTGGTCACTTCCGCAGGGGCCAGGGCGTTGACGATGAAGGCGGCCTCATCCGGCGAGAAGGGGATGATGTCGATCTTCTCGCCCTGCAGCTCGGCCACGACCGCCTGCACGCGTGAGCCGCGCATGCCGACGCAGGCGCCGACCGGATCGATGGAGCCGTCGTTGGAAAGCACCGCCATCTTGGCGCGCGAACCCGGGTCGCGGGCCACAGCGCGGATCTCGATGACGCCGTCGTAGACCTCGGGCACTTCCTGGGCGAACAGCTTGGCCATGAAGCCCGGATGGGCGCGCGACAGCATGATCTGCGGGCCCTTGGTCTCACGGCGCACGTCGTAGATGTACGAGCGGATACGGTCGCCGATGTTGAACAGCTCGCGCGGGATCGACTGGTCGCGTCGCATGACGCCCTCGCCCCGGCCCAGATCGACGACCACGTTGCCGTACTCGACCCGCTTGACCACGCCGTTGACGATCTCGCCGACGCGGTCCTTGAACTCCTCGTACTGGCGCTCGCGCTCGGCCTCGCGAACCTTGTGGGTCACGACCTGGCGGGCCATCTGGGTCTGCACCCGGCCGAACTCGAAGGGCGGAAGCACCTCGACGTAGGTCTTGCCGACATAGGCTTCCTTGTCGGTCTTCAGCGCGTCCGACAGGTGCTGCATGGCGTAGTCGTTCTCGATGAGCTCCTCGTCATCGACGACCGTGACCACGCGGGTGAGGGTGAGCTCGCCGGTCTTCTGGTCGATCGAGGCGCGGATGTCGTGCTCGGCGCCGTAGCGCGAGCGGGCGCCCTTCTGGATCGCCTCCTCGATCGCCTCGATGACGATTTCCTTCTCGATCGACTTCTCGCGCGCGACGGCTTCCGCGATCTGCAGCAGCTCGAGCCTGTTGGCGCTGATCCCCGTGAAGCTCATCGGGTCAATCCTCTTTCTGGTCGTCGTTGTCGTGGTCGGCCTGCTCGGCCAGCCGGGCGGCGCGTTGTTCGGCCCCCAGCTTCATGAGTTGGTCGTTGAGCACCAGCTTGGCCTCCGCGATCCACGCGAACGGCAGAAGCAGGGTTTCTTCCTCACCCTCGAGGTTGAGGCAGACATTGTCGCCGTCGACGCCGGCCAGCTCGCCCTTGAACCGCTTTCGCCCCTCGGCGAGCCGGTCGAGTTCGATGCGAGCTTCCAGGCCCTCGAAGGTCTCGAAGTCCTCAAGCCGAGTCAGCGGCCGGTCGATGCCCGGCGAGGACACCTCCAGCGCATATTCACCGCTGATCGGATCGGCGGCGTCGAGCACCGCGGAAAGGGCGCGCGACAGCCGCGCGCACTCGTCAATGCCGATGTCGTGGTCGACCGGCCGTTCGGCCATGATCTGCAGGCGACGCGTATTGCCGCCCATAAGCCGCAGGCGCACGATCTCGAACCCCTCCGCCTGGGCGACGGGTTCAAGGAGCTCGAGCAGCTCGCGGTCTTCAGCGGTCTTTGTCTTCAAGTCCGAAAAACCAACAAAAAAGCGGCGGGGCCGGAGCCCGCCGCTCGGTAACGCCTTGCGACGCTATCGATAGCGATGTGGGAGGTCATATAGACCCAAGGGCCCCGGGCAACAAGCCCGCTTGGAACACCAACCGAACCTTATCGGCCGCCTCCTCAGCGGAGCGCCGCCCCCTCCGGTCCGGCCCGGCCGCCCGCCACCCGGTTGTGCGCCGCCTGCGCCACTGCGCCCGCCGCCGCGCAGACCGCCAGGCTGATCAGCGAAACGCCGCTGAACGGCCCGTGGGCGCCGAAGGGCGGCGACAGGCCGAGGTGCGACCAGACCTGGTCCAGCCCGACAGCCCCGAACATCCAGCGCATCCAGGTGTCCTTCCACTCCATGGGGGCGAAAACGCCCAGCGCCGCCTGGACCAGCGCTGCGCAGAGAAAGGCCGAGCGCGGCGAGATCCGCGTGAAGCCGACCACGAACACCAGGACCAGGGCCACCGCCAGCAACTCCGATACGCCCTGGGACAGGGCGATCGGCAGGATCAGGTCCCGGCTGGCCGCGATCTGGGCGGGGCCGACCCCGGTGAGCAGACCGATGGCGGCCATCTTTGCCCCGGCGTAGACCAGGGCCCCCGCGATCAGCGCGGGCGTGCTGGTGCGGCGAAGAGGCGTCGGGGCGACGGACACGCGGGCGCTCCTGCAGGCGTTCGCGGAGGGTCAGGCGCCGAATTGCGCCTCGTCAAGTTGCGTCGCGGCTTGACGGCTCCGGCTCGGAGGCCGAACGATGTGAACAGGGTTCAGTGTCGTCCCGGCCCCGGGGCGGCTCCGGAGGGGAACGATGCGGCGAATGATGCGTGCGGCGGCGGCGGCCGTCCTTTCCGTGGCGCTGGTCGCGCCGGCGCTCGCGGCGCCCGCCGCGAACACCGGATCGGCCCCCTGGTACGCGGTGGGCCGGGCGATCTTCGCCGAGGCGGTGAACATCCGCACCGCGGTCGGCAACAACGGCACGCCCGAACTCGCCGAGAAACTGGCCGCCCGGTTCCGCGCCGCGGGATTTCCCGACCAGGACATCCACGTCGTTCGCCACAAGGATACGGCCGCCCTGGTGGTTCGCTACCGCGGGGACGGCTCGTCCGGGAAGAAACCGATCCTGGCCATCGCCCACATGGACGTGGTGGACGCCCTCGCCTCGGACTGGTCGCGAGATCCCTTCGAATTCGCCGAGATCGACGGCTACTTCTACGGACGGGGGACCTCTGACGACAAGATCGGCGTCGTCGCCCTGGCCACGGCCTTCCTGCGCATGAAGGCCGAGGGTTACGTGCCGACGCGGGACCTGATCCTTGAGTTCTCCGGCGACGAGGAGACGACGGGCGAGACGACCGCCCTGCTGGCCCGCGAGCATCGCGACCTGATCGACGCCGAGTACGCCCTGAACGCGGACGCGGGCGGCGGCGCCTTCAACGAGCAGGGCCAGATCCTGCCCTTCGGCCTGCAGACCTCCGAGAAGATCTACGCCTCCTTCACCCTGACGACGCGCAACCGCGGGGGCCACTCCTCCGGGCCGCGCCGCGACAACGCCATCTATCAGTTGGCCCAGGCGCTGCTGAAGGTCCAGGACGCGCGCTTCCCCTCGCACATCAACGACACCACCCGCCTCAGCCTGGTCGCGGACATGAAGGACCGGCCTGCGGGCGACCCGATCGCGGAAGCGGCGCGGCGCTTCATCGCCAATCCCGCGGACGAAGCGGCGGCGGACGTGCTGGAGGCCAGCGAAGAATACGTCGGTTCGACCCGGACCACCTGCGTGGCCACCCTGCTGCAGGGTGGCCATGGCGAGAATGCGCTGCCGCAATCCGCGCAGGCGACCGTCAACTGTCGCATCTTCCCGGGCGAGAGCATCGCCACGGTGCAAGGCATCCTCGCAGCCGCGATCGGAGACCCCGGCGTCGAGGTCAAGCCGATCGGCACGATCTGGGAGGCCGAGGGCTCGCCCCTTCGCCAGGACGTCATGGACGCCTACACCCGGGCCCTGCGCCGCAATCACCCCGGCGTGACGGTCGTGCCCTCGATGAGCCTCGGCGCGTCGGACGGGATCATTCTTCGCCACTTCGGAATCCCGACCTACGGGGTGGACGGGAGCTGGGCCGTCGTGCCGATCGACGACCGGGCGCATGGCCAGGACGAGCGCCTGCCGGTCAAGGCGTTCGAGGACGATGTCGACCACTGGTACTGGATGCTGACCGACCTCGGCGGGAAGGGCCGCAAACGCCGCTGAGGCGCGCCTAGTCGACAGCGGGCGCGGCGTTGCGCAGGAGATCGACGGCGCCGGAAAGCTTGGCCATGGCGATCTCGAGGTGCTCGGCCGCCTTGTCGGGCTGACTGTCGCGCAGGGCCCGACTGCACCGTTCGAGGTCGACCTGCAGCGACTCCTCCAGCACGGCGACGGCTTCCTCGATCTCAAGCATGACGGCCTCCGGTCCGGCGAGATCCTAGTCGCTGGCGACGGCCTTGTCCTTCTTCCACGCCGCGACGACGCCGCGCGCCAGATCCGCGAACCAGCCTTCCTGCGTGTCCATGGGCTCGGGCGCGCCGCCGACGAACATGGCCACCGCATAGGCGTCGCCGTCCGGCGCCGTGAGGATGCCGATGTCGCCGACGCCAAGGGTCCGGGTCTGGCCGTTGGCGTGGCCGCCGGTTCCCGTCTTGTGGGCCCATTTCCATCCGGGCTCGAGACCGGCCCGGATGCGCTTTTCGCCCGTAACCGTCTCGGCCATGGTGGCGAGCAGCAACCGGGTCGAGGCAGGCGACAGCAACTCGCCCCGATACAGCTTGCCGAGCGCGGCGACCGCGCCGTCGGGGGTGGCGGAATTGGGCGTCGAGCCGTCGGCGGTCCCGCCGACGAAGCGGTCGACCAGCTCGTTCTGCCGCTCCCCTGTGGCCGCGTCGATCTCGGCCGCCTGGGCGTGCAGCGCGCGCTCGCCGCCGTCGACGCGAACGCCCTCGATCCCCTTCGCCTTCAGCCAGGCGGTCAGCTTCGCGGGACCCCCGTAGGCCTTGAGCAACACCTCGGCGGACGGATTGTCCGACTGGATGACGATGAAGCGGAGCAGGTCGTGCAGGGTGGTGTGATAGGCGTCGGGGCCCACCTTCTCGGCCACCGGCTGGTAGGGGTAGCCGAGGTCGGCGCGGGTGATCGTCACGGGATCGTCCAGCCGGCGCGCGCCGCGGTCGACGTCGTCCAGCAGGGCCGCGGCCAGCCACAGCTTGAACACGCTCTGCATGAGGTAGGAGCGGAAGCCGTTCTGGCCGGCGGAGCCGCCGTTCGGCAACGTCAGGACCGACCAGCCGATGTCCGGGCGCTGGGGGATGCGTCCGTTGGTCCAGCTGTACAGCGGTGAGGGATTGGGCTTGTCGCCTGGGGGGCCGTCCGGCGCATCGGCAGGGACGCTGGAGGCCGGACGCGAACAGGCCCCGGTCAGGGCGGCCGCGCCTGTGAGTACGAATTGGCGTCGCTGCATGGATCCTCCTTAGCCAGGCGGCCCGTCGGGATAGACCGCCCCGGTGGTCACCGCCTCGCCCGTGCGACCGGGCGCCGAATTCCTGAGGCCGGCGACGCCCGTCGGAACAGCAGAGCATCACGATCCGGGGCTGTCGGCCAACCGGTTTTGACCCTGCCTGGGTCGCGCGACTTTCTCAGAGGCGATCGAAGTCGAGGTAGATGGGCGGCGTGTCGCCCAGCTTTTTTTCCTCGTAGCGGGTGGTCACGTGATCGGCGGGCGGGGTGCGCCAATCGTCCGCCCGTCCAGCCAGCCACTTCAGGCCGGGCTGCCGCAGCGCCCGCTCCAGCGTCCAGGCCGCATAGTCCTTCCAGTCGGTGACGAAGCGAAAGCGGCCGCCGGGCTTCAGCACCCGGACGAATTCGGCGAGGGTCTCGGCCTGCACCAGCCGGCGCTTCTGATGACGCGCCTTTGGCCAGGGATCGGGGAAAAGCACCAGGACCCGGTCGAGCGAAGCGTCCGGCAGCCGCTGAAGCACGGGCCGGACGTCGCCCCCGTGCAGCCGAACGTTCTCTAGCCCGCGCTCGTCGATGTGGCGCAGGGCCGAGCCGACGCCGTTCAGGAACGGCTCGCAGCCGAGGAAGAGAACGTCCGGACGCTCTTCGGCCTGCGCCGCCATGTGTTCGCCGCCGCCGAATCCGACCTCCAGCCAGCACCCGGTCGCCCCGGGCATCAACACCTGCGGATCAAGCGGTCCTTCCTCGGGGATGGCGATGCGGGGCAGCAGGGTGTCGAACAGCGCCGCCTGCCGCGGCTTGAGCGTGCGCGACTTGATGCGCCCGTAGGAGCGCATGGGCCCCCAGGTGGGAGCGGCGGACTTGGCGGGATCGGCGGTCATGAAGCGCGGGCCTATAGACCAGGGCGGGCGGGCCGCCTAGCGGCCGAGGCCTCAGAAGGAACCCTTCAGCGCCTCCACCAGATCCGTCTTCTCCCAGCTAAACCCGCCCTCGTTGTCCGGCGTGCGGCCGAAATGCCCGTAGGCGGCGGTGCGCGCGTAGATGGGGCGGTTCAGCTGCAGGTGCTCGCGAATGGCGCGGGGCGTCAGCCCGTCCATCAGCTCGGGCAACAGCTTCTCCAGCCGGGCGGGGTCGACCTCGCCCGTCCCGTGGGTGTCGACGTAGAAGCTGAGCGGACGGCTGACCCCGATGGCGTAGCTGACCTGGAGCGTGACCCGGCGGGCCAGGCCTGCGGCCACCACGTTCTTGGCCAGGTAGCGGCAGGCGTAGGCGGCCGAGCGGTCGACCTTGGTGGGATCCTTGCCCGAAAAGGCGCCGCCGCCGTGCGGGGCTGCGCCGCCGTAGGTGTCGACGATGATCTTGCGCCCGGTCAGGCCCGTGTCGCCGTCCGGCCCCCCGATGACGAACTTGCCCGTCGGATTGACGATCCACTCCGTCTGCTCGGTCAGCAGGTGGCCCGGGAAGACCGGTTCCGCGTACGGCCGGATGATCGCCTCGACGTCCTTCGAGGACAGACCGTCGGCGTGCTGGGTCGAGACCACCACGCTGAGCACGCGGCTGGGGCGGCCGTTTTCGTAGAGCAGGGTGACCTGGCTCTTGGCGTCCGGCTCCAGCCCCCTGGCCTGGCCGCTATGGCGGGCCTCGGCGAGACGGCGAAGGATGTCGTGGGAATAGTGCAGCGGCGCCGGCATCAACTCGGGCGTCTCGTCGGTCGCATAGCCGAACATGATGCCCTGGTCGCCGGCGCCCTCGTCCTTGCCTTCGGCCGCGTCCACGCCCTGGGCGATGTCGGCCGACTGGGGATGGAGGTGGTTCTCGTAGCGGGCGTCCCGCCAGTGGAAGCCCTCCTGCTCGTAGCCGATGTCACGGACCGCGTCGCGGACCAGCGGCTCGACGCTGTCGACGATGTCCTCGGTGAGCTTCTGGTTTTCTTCCTTGGTGTTGCCGGGCTTCGTGGCGCGGACCTCGCCGGCAAGGACGATCAGGTTGGTGGTCACCAGGGTCTCGCAGGCGACGCGCGCCTCGGGATCGACCTTCAGGAAGGCGTCCACGACGGTGTCCGAGATGCGGTCGGCCACCTTGTCCGGATGGCCCTCGGAAACGCTTTCGCTGGTGAAGATGTAGGAGGGCCTGATCACGCCTGGACTTTCCGCGCGGCTGGAGGGACGCGGAACATATAAAGATGTCTTTATATGAGCAAGGCGCGGCGTGCGCCCCGGCTCCGCTTTTAGTCCTGGTCGTCGTCGGTGAGGGTGCGCACCAACTCCAGGATTCGCCGACGCTGCTTGGGAGTCAGGTGGGGAAACAGCGAGGCCAGTTCGATGCCTTCGGCCGTCATCAGGAACCCGTGCAGCGATTGCTCGCTCTGGCTTTCGGCGAACTCGCGATCCTCCACCTCGGCCGGCAGGCCCTGGAAGAAGTAGGCCACGGGCGCCTGCAGGAAGCGGCTGATCTCGAACAGCTTGGACGCCGAGATGCGGTTGGTTCCCCGCTCGTACTTCTGGACCTGCTGGAAGGTGAGGCCGAGGGCGTGGGCGAGGCGCTCCTGGCTGACCCCGAGGAACTTCCTGCGCATACGGACCCGGGCCCCCACGTGCAGATCAATCGGGTTCGGCGCGCTCGACGCAACGTCGGCCATGGTTGAATCCTTCAAGCCAGCCGCGCCCGGATCGTACTCCGGCCACCCTGGGGTGTCTCACGCAATCAGTCGACGTGCGGGAGCGGGCGACGGATTGGGACGACCACCAGAAGGCTCGCCAGAATCAACGCCCACACCCCCAAATCACCAATCTTGGAGAAATACGTATTTTCGAGCGCCGCTGGCAAGGGGGCGTCGAGCACGCCGTGTTCGCCCGGCCGAAGCGACAGGCCGGGCGCGGTCCGGCCGTAGGCGTCGACCACTGCGGAGACCCCGGTCGGGGTGGCGCGGATGATGGGCAGGCCCTGCTCGATGGCCCGGTAGGAGGCCAGGTTCAGGTGCTGCAGCGGGCCGGAGGTGCGTCCGAACCAGGCGTCGTTGGAGACGTTGACGATCCAGGCAGGGCGGGGATTTCCCTCGGCCAGGCCGGGGAACAGGCTCTCGTAGCAGATCAGCGGCTGGAACAGCGGCACGCCCGGCACCTGCATCGGGCGCGGACGCGGACCGTGGCTGAAGCCGTCTCCAACGTGGGTCAGGGCCTTCACCCCGGTCGCCTCCATGAGGCCGTCGAGCGGCATGAACTCGCCGAACGGCACCAGCCGGTGCTTGTCGTAGACCCCGAGGTATTTCAGGTCGTCCCCGTCGCGGACGAAGGCCAGCAGGCTGTTGTAGTAGACCTCGCCCGAAGGCGCGCCGTCGACGCGGTAGGTCCCCACCAGCAGCACCTGCCCCGGGCGCAGCGCGCGGGCGATGGCGGCCCGGGTCCAGGCGCCGGGGGCGAACAGGTCGTTGGCGGCGGCGGGCAGGGCCCCCTCCGGCCAGATCACCACCGAGGGCGTCGCGCCGCGCGGCGCCTGCGCGGTCAGGTCCAAGTACTTCTGGACGATCGAACGGAACGCGGCCTCGGTCCACTTGTCTTCCTGCGGGATGTCGGGCTGGACCACGCGGACCAGGGTCCGGGTGGGGGCCTCGACCGCGCCGTGCAGGCGCACCGCCCCGAAGGCCAGGAGCCCGGCCAGCACGGCGGCGCCCGCGCCCGCCAGGATCGCGGCGGGCCGCCTTGGTCCGGGCTGAACCAGGGGAACCAGGGCGCAGACGATGAAAAGCGTCAGCCAGGTCAGGCCGTAGGCGCCCGCCACCGAAGCGAACTGCGACACCAGCCCGCCCGCCTTCCAGGCCTCACCGGGAAGATTCCAGGGAAAGCCCGAGAGAATGTGGCCGCGCAGCCATTCGAACAGGGTGAAGATCCCCACGAACACCACCGCCCGGCCGACATGCGCGGGGCGGAGTCGGCGATAGACCACCAGGGCCGCACCCCAGAACAGGCCCAGTCCCGCCGGCAGAAGAGAGGCCGCGAAGGGGGCCATCCAGGCCTGGGCCGGATCGACCAGGAATGCTTCCGCGACCCACCAGCACCCCAGGCCGAAATAGGCGAACCCGGCCAGCCAGCCGTACCAGAAAGCCCCGCGCAGGGGCCGCGGTCCGGCGTTCCGGTCGGTGAGCCAGAGCAGCAGGGCGAAACCCAGGAGCCCGGGCAGGATTCCGAAGGGGGGGTGGGCCAGGGCCGCGGCCAGGCCGGCGAGCAGCGCCAGCGCGGCGGTCGCCAGGCGCAGCCTCCAGCCGTCCAGGCGGGCGAGCGGATCGATTCCCACGGCTAGGCGGCCGGGGCGGCCGGATCACGGCGACGGATCCGCAGCCGCTTCACCCGGCGGGGGTCGGCGTCCATCACCTCGAAGTCGAACCCGGCCGGATGGGGCACCACCTCGCCGCGCTGGGGAACGCGCCCGGCCAGGGCTCCGACAAGACCCGCCGCGGTGTCGACCTCCTCCTCGAGCTCCTCCACCGCGAGGCTCGCCTCCAGGGCGGTTTCCAGATCCTCGAGAGGCGTGCGGCCGTCGGCCTCCACGACGCCGTTCGGGCGGGTGACCAGACTTGGGGCCTCGGCCTCGTCGTGCTCGTCCTCGATCTCCCCGACCACCGACTCGATCAGGTCTTCCAGGGTCACCAGGCCGTCGGTGCCCCCGAACTCGTCGATGACCAGTGCCATGTGCAGGCGCGAGGACTGCATCTTCAGCATGAGGTCGGCGCACTTCATGGACGGCGGCACGAACAGCACGTCGCGCTTGAGCCGATAGATCACCGGCTCGGCCCAGTCCGGGGCCGCGGTCCCGGTCTCGTCCGGGACCAGCAGGCGCACCACGTCCTTGATGTGGATGACCCCCAGCGGCTCGTCGAGGGTTTCACCGTAGACCGGCAGGCGCGAGTGCTCGCTGTCGACGAACACCCGCAGCAGCTCGCCCAGGGTGGCGGCCACCTCGACGGCGACGATGTCCGCGCGCGGCGTCATGACGTCGTCGACGCGCAGCTCCTGGAAGGCTTCGGCCTTGGCCTCGATCTCGGAAACGTCCTCGCGCTCCTCGGCGCGGTCGCCGGCGAGCCAGGCGAACATGTCCATCACCGATCGCTTCGGTCTGGAGGGACTGGAACTGTCGCTGGGCATGGGGTTCGGGTGTCTGACCTCAGGGCCAAGGAGTCAGGGACCGTAGGGGTCCGGAATATCCAGGCCGGCGAGAATATCGCGTTCGAGCCGCTCCATGGCCTCGGCCTCGTCGTCCGTCTGGTGGTCCCATCCTAGTAGATGAAGCACCCCGTGCGCCACCAGGTGCGAAAGATGGTCCGCCAGGGACTTCCCCTGCTCCCCCGCCTCGCGGCTGCAGACGCCGAAGGTCAGGGCCAGGTCGCCCAGGTGGGGCCGGGCGCTCTCGGGGGCGGGGAAGCTCAGGACGTTGGTCGGGCCGGGCTTGCCGCGGTACTGCTGGTTCAGCGCGCCCGACACCCCGTCGTCCGTGAGCAGGATCGTGACGTCGGTCGCGGCGGCGTCCGCACCGCCGGCCGCCAGGGCGGCCCGCGCCGCCCGGGCGGCGGTCGCCTCCGCCTGCGGCAGGGCGCGGGTCCAGGCGTCGTCCTCGATCTCGACCTCAATCGTCATCGGCTTCGCGCGCCGCGCGCCGTTCGGCGACGTGGGCCTGGTCCCTGTCGTAGGCGCGCACGATGCGCTCCACCATCGGGTGGCGCACGACATCCGAAGCTTCGAAGTGGGCCATATCCACGCCCTCGACGCCCTTCAGCAGGCCGACCGCGTGGGCCAGGCCGCTGTCGCGCGCATTCACCAGGTCGACCTGGGTCGGGTCGCCGGTGACCACCATCCGCGATCCCTCGCCGATGCGGGTCAGCACCATCTTCATCTGCAGCCGGGTCGCGTTCTGGGCCTCGTCGACGATGATGAAGGCGTGGCTCAGGGTGCGGCCGCGCATGAAGGCCAGGGGCGCGACCTCGATCTCGCCGCGGTCGCGGCGCCGCCGCGCCGCCTCCGGCCCGAGAATATCGTCCAGCGCCTGCCAGACCGGGGCCATGTAGGGGTCGACCTTCTCGTTCATGTCGCCGGGGAGGAAGCCCAGGCGTTCGCCGGCCTCCACCGCAGGGCGGGTGATCACGAGGCGGTCGACTTCGCCCTTGAGCAGAAGGGTGGCGCCGTAGGCCACAGCGAGGAAGGTCTTTCCGGTGCCCGCCGGCCCGACCCCGAACACCAGCTCGCAGCGATCCAGCATGTCGAGGTAGCGAGCCTGGGCCGCGGTCTTCGGCGCGATCGGTCCCTTCCGTCCCACCGTGAGGGTGGCGCCCGCAACAGCCTTGCCGGCGCGCACCGCCGCCATGGTCTGGCGCACGTCGGCCTCGGTCACCTCGGCTCCGGCTTCAGCGCGGGCGGCGAGGGAGGCGATGGCCTCTTTCGCCCCGGCCCGGCCCTTGGCGTCGCCCCGCACGGACACTCCGCCGCCAGGAGTCTCGATCAGGACATGGAACGCGTCCTCGAGCAGGGCCGCGTGCCGGCTGTTCGGGCCCGAGACGGCGTGCAGGCCGACATCGGAGAGGGGGATGAAGTCTTCGGCTCGGGGGGACATCGGAACGATCGGGGGCTCAGGCGGCGGCTTGGTGAGGCGTCAGCGCGCCGCGCAGGCTGTTGTTCCCGGCGTCCTCGATGACGACCGGTGCGATGCGGCCGATGAGCGGCTCGGCGTTCTCGACGAACACGGCCTGCAGCCACGGCGACTTGCCGACCGCCTGGCCGGGATGGCGCCCCGGCTTCTCGAACAGCACGTCGAAGCGCTTGCCGACGGTGGCGCGATTGAAGGCGAGGCGCTGCTCGTCCAGCAAGGCGTTCAGCCGGGCCAGGCGGTCCTCCGCGACCGCGTCCTCGACCTGTCCCGGCATGGCCGCCGCAGGCGTCCCCGGCCGGCGGGAATACTTGAACGAAAAGGCCGAAGCGAAACCGACCTCCCGCACGAGGGCGAGGGTGTCCTCGAAATCCTTGTCGGTCTCGCCCGGGAAACCGACGATGAAGTCGCTCGACAGGGCCAGGTCCGGGCGGGCGGTGCGGATGCGGCCCACCAGGTCCATGTAGCTGCGGGCGGTATGCTTGCGGTTCATGGCCCGCAGGATGCGGTCCGATCCGGACTGCACCGGCAGGTGCAGGTAGGGCATGAGAACGTCGAGCTCGCCGTGGGCGGCGATCAGGTCCTCTCCCATGTCCGCGGGATGGCTGGTGGTGTAGCGCAGCCGGGCGACGCCCTCGACCTGCGCCAGGCGGCGGCAAAGGGAGGCCAGGGAGGTGGGGGCGCCGTCGGGTCCCGCGCCATTGTAGGCGTTGACGTTCTGGCCGAGCAGGGTGAGCTCGCGCACCCCCTTGGCGGCCAGGCCTTCGGCCTCGGCGACGATGTCGGCCACCGGCCGCGACCACTCGGCGCCCCGCGTATAGGGGACCACGCAGAAGGTGCAGAACTTGTCGCAGCCCTCCTGCACCGTCAGGAACGCCGACGGCCCGGAGACGCCGCGCTCGGCCGGCAGGGCGTCGAACTTCTCGTCGGCGGCGAAGTCCGCGGACAGCCGCTCGCCCCGGGCCCGGGTCGTGCGGGCGATCAGCTCAGGAAGCTGGTGATAGGCCTGCGGCCCGACCACCAGGTCCACGGCCGGTTGGCGGATCATGATCTGCTCGCCCTCGGCCTGGGCGACGCAGCCGGCCACGACGATGGTCGACCGCCCCTCGCCGCGCGCCAGCTTGGCTTCCCGCATCGCCTTCAGGCGGCCGAGCTCGGAATAGACCTTCTCCGCGGCCTTCTCGCGAATGTGGCAGGTGTTCAGCACCACCAGATCGGCGCCCTCGGCCTCGTCGGACAGGGCATAGCCCAGCGGCCGCAGCACATCGGCCATGCGCTCGGAGTCGTAGACGTTCATCTGGCAGCCGTACGTCTTGATGTGCAGCCGCTTCAGCGGCGCCGCAGACGGCCGGGCGGATGGGTGGTCGGACGGGTGGTCGGACGGGTGGTCGGACATGGGCGGGGGTTATGATCGCCACGATCCCGGGGCGCAAGTTGCCCCCAGGTCCGGCCGGACGCTTGGTCGGCCGCTGTGGCGCCGGTGCTGCCCGTGGGAAGGACCAGATAAAACAGAACGCGAGTTCTAATTCTCTTCTGGGTGGGACCCGCTCTTGTCGCCGTCCGAGATCCCGTACAGTTCAAGCTTGTGGCCGATCAGGCGATAACCGAGGCGGGCCGCGATCGCCTGCTTCAGCTTCTCGATCTCCTCGTCATAGAACTCGATGACCTTGCCGGTGCGGGTGTCGATCAGGTGATCGTGGTGGTCGTCGGTCAGCTCCTCGTAGCGCGAGCGGCCGTCGCCGAAGTCGTGCTTCTCGACCACGCCGGCTTCCTCGAAGAGGCGCACGGTGCGGTAGACGGTGGCGATGGAGATGTGCGGATCGACCGCGGCGGCCCGACGGTACAGCTCTTCCACGTCCGGGTGGTCCTGCGACTGGGACAGCACACGGGCGACGACGCGCCGCTGGTCTGTCATGCGCATGCCGCGCTCGGCGCAGAGCTTCTCGATCCGGTCCATGGCCGCGGAAGATAGGCGGGCTCGCGCAAAAGGTTAAGCGGCGATACGCCGAAGCCGACAGCGGCTCAGGCGGACAGGCTGCGCTTCATCACCAGGGCGTCGGCGCGCGACCCCTCGGCGCGGTGATAGTAGCCCGGCCTCTTGCCGACCAGCTGGAAGCCGGCGGCGTGATAGATGCCGATGGCGGGCGCGTTATCGGCCGCAACCTCGAGGAAGATCATCTCCGCCCCCTGGTCGCGCGCCACCTCGATGGCGGCGTCCACCAGCCGCCGGCCGTGGCCCTGGCGGCGGCAGGCCGGATCGACCGCCACGGTGAGAATCTCCGCCTCGCCGGCCGAGACACGGCCCAGCAGGAAGGCGTCCCGCCCCTCGCTGACCAAGCCGAAGCCCTCAAGCATCATGCGGTCGATCTCGGCGGCCGACCACGGCCGCTCGAAACAGGCCGCGTGCACCGCCGCCAGGGCGTCGGCGTCATAGGGCGTGGCTTCGCGGATGCTCATGCGCCGAACGCCGACGCGGGCAGCTTGGCGTCCGGCGCACGCAGGTAGACAGGATGGGGCGGCGCCGGGTCCGTCGACAGGGCGAGGCGCGCCAGTATGACCGGGTCCGGCCCGCCGCGAGCGTCGATCCCGGCGGAGGGGAAGACCTCGGCCAGCAGGGCCGCGCCCGGCCCGACCAGCTGGCCCGGGCCGACTGGATCAATATCGATCAACCAGTGGACCAGATCTTCGACCGCCAGGGCGCGGGGCGGCCCGATGGCGTCGCCGTCGCGGAACGGCTGGGCGTAGACCTGACCCCGGCGCGCGTCGATCACCGCCGCCGCGAAGCCGGTGGTCCCGGCCCCCAGCGCCGCCAGGTCGCCCACCCCGGCCACCTCGAGACCGAGGGCGACGCCCAGGCCCTTGGCGAACGCCAGCCCGACCCGCAGGCCGGTGAACGACCCGGGCCCCACGCCAACGCCGATCCGGTCCAGGGCCGCGAAGCGCAGTCCCGCTTCGGCCATCACCTCGGCGACCAGCGGGGCGAGCCGCTCCTGATGCCCGCGCGCCATGGGCTCGGCGCGGGCGGCGAGCACGCGGTCCCCGTCCAGCACCGCGGCGGAACAGAGCTCGAGCGCGGTGTCGAGGGCGAGGAGTCTCATCGGCGCCCTAGAGTGACTGCTCGACGCGGGTCACTTCCGGCACATAGTGCTTCAGCATGTTCTCCACCCCCGCCTTCAAGGTCGCGGACGAGGAGGGGCAGCCCGAGCAGGCCCCGCGCAGGTGCAGCCAGACGACTCCCTCGGCAGGATCGAAGCGGTCGAACAGGATGTCGCCGCCGTCCTGGGCCACGGCCGGGCGGATGCGGGTGTCCAGCAGGTCCTTGATCTCAGCCACGATCTGGGCCGCGTCGCCCTCGTAGGCCGTGTCGTTGTGGGCCGCAGCGCCCGCGTCGGGATCGGAGCGCGCGCCGCCGGCCAGGAGCGGCTGGCCCGAAACGTAGTGATCCATGATGGCCGCCAGCACCGGCGCCTTCAGCTCGTCCCAGTCCCGCGAGGCGTCCTCGCGCCGGGACACGGCGATGAAGTCGGGGCCGAAGTAGACCCGCTCCACGCCGCTGACGTCGAACAGGGCCTCGGCCAGGGGCGAGGCGACCGCCTCGTCCGGCGAAGCGAACTCCATCGGCTTGCCCGGCGACACGGCGCGGCCGGGCAGGAACTTCAGCGAATTGGGATTGGGTGTGGGTTCGGTCTGGATGAACATGGGTTCGCCTTCGCCGCTCATGTGGCGCGAGGCCGGCAAATACGCAAGCCGGCCCGGGGCGGCGGGCGCGATCGTTCACACGCTCGGCGGGTCAGCCCAGCGCCTCGACCTCCTCGTCGGTCAGGTCGCCCGGAACCACCGTCACCGGCAGCTTGCGTCCGAAGCCCACGCCTTCCTTTGCGATACTCGCCACCAAGGGGCCGGGACCCCGACCGCCCGTGGCGGCGGCGAGCACCAGGATCTTGATGTCCGGATCGGCCAGAACAGCCTTCTTGATGGCGCCGACGGTGTCGCCCTCCTCGATCAGGAACTCCGCCCGGGAGCCGGTGCGCTGCTCGGCCTCTGCGCCCAGCTTCTGCAGCAGGGCCTCGGCCTCGGCGCGCTGTTCGCGCTCGATCTCGTCGCGCACGCCCGACCAGTGCTCGAACTCCGGCTGGGCCAGCACGCGCAGCATGGCCACGACCCCGCCCGTGCTGCGCGCCCGGCGGCAGGCGTAGGCGAGGGCGGCGCGGAACTCCGGGCTGTCATCGACGACGATGAGGAACTTGCGAACCGACATGGTCCCTCCCGGGATCGCGCCAGGGCCGGGGCCTAGGCGCTGGCCACCAGCTCGCGCAGGGCGGCGTTGACGATGGTCAGCTTGGCGAAGGTCCAGTCACCGGCCGCCTCGATCTCGCTCACCGTGGCGCGGGCCAGATCGACCGCCTTCTGTCGGGAGGCCATCCAGTCGGAGACGGCGTCGCGCGCGCTTTCGACCTTCTTGCCGACCGCTTCCTTGCGCCCCTTGGCCACCGACCGGGTCAGGTCGGCCTGTTCGGTCAGCAGGTCCTCGATCAGGCGGCGCGAGGCCACTCGCTCGTAATGGTCGGAGGCGGGCAGCATGCCGGTGGCGGCGCGCAGGCGGTCGAAGTGCAGGGCCTCGCCCACCTGGTGGTACAGGCGCGCGGCGGGCACCACGCTCCAGTTCACCGCCTTCGCCAGGTCGGCGACGTCGCTGGTGGCGGTCAGCGGGCGGAGCACCGCCACCGCATCGGCGAGGGTCTGGGGCGCGCCCTTGGCCACGAAGGCGGCGGCGCGGCGGGCGACGGCGTCCTGCTCATAGGCCGAGAGGATCCGGGCGCCCTCCTTGCGCAGGGCGTCGGCGGCGGGCCGGTAGGCGTCGATCAGCGTCTGCACCGAGGTCTTGGTGCGAACGCGGCGGGCCAGCCAGTAGGTCTGGCGGCGCACCACGCGGCTGATCTCCTGGTAAAGCGCCAGCTGGGCCTCGGCCGGGATTTTCAGGTCCAGGGCCGAGACCGCCCCCCAAGCCTCGTCCAGGCGGAACACCTGCCGGGCCGCCTCGAAGGCGGTGATCAGGGCGGTGGTGTCACACTGGGCGTTGTCGCGCAGGCGGCCGGGGAAGGTCGGCCCGGCCATGTTGACCAGCTCGTTGGCGATCACCGTGGAGATGATCTCGCGGCGCAGTCGATGCGACTTCATGGCCGCCTCGTAGGCCCCGAGCTGCTTCGGGAAGTAGCGCTTCAGCGTGGCCTCGTGGAACGGATCGTCCGGCGCCTTGGAGGCGACCAGGTCGTCCTTCAGCTCCAGCTTGCCGTAGGCGGTCAGCACCGCAAGTTCCGGCCGGGTCAGGCCCAGCTTCTGGGCCATCAGCTCCTTGGTTCCGACCGGGCCGGGAAGCCCCTCGACCTTGCGGTCGAGCTTCCCTTCGCCGACCAGCCGGAACATGAAGCGCTCGTGGGCGTCCAGATCGTAGGCGGCGGTCTGTTCCTGCAGCGACAGGGCCAGGGTCTGGTCGTAGTTGTGCTTCAGCACGTGCAGGCCGACGGTCTCGGTCATCGAGGCCAGCAGCTTGTTGCGCCGGTCGCGCGACAGCTTGCCCTTGGCCTCCAGCTGGCCGGTCAGGATCTTGATGTTCACCTCGTGGTCGGAGGTGTCGACGCCGGCCGAGTTGTCGATGGCGTCGGTGTTCAGCCGTCCGCCCGCGCGGGCGTAGGCGATGCGCCCGGCCTGCGTCAGGCCCAGGTTGGCGCCCTCGCCGATGACGCGGGCGCGCACCTCCGGCCCGTCGACGCGGATGGCGTCATTGGCCTTGTCGCCGGCGTCGGCGTGGGTCTCGGCGGGCGCCTTGATGTAGGTGCCGATGCCGCCGAAGTAGAGCAGCTCGACCGGCGCCTTGAGGATGGCGTGCATCAGGTCGCTGGGCGCCATCGAGGTCTCCGTCACCCCGAGCACCTCGCGCACCTCCTTCGACAGGGGAATCTCCTTCAGCGACCGCGAGAACACGCCGCCGCCCTTGGAGATCAGCTTCTTGTCGTAATCGTTCCAGGAGGAGCGGGGCAGGTCGAAGACCCGCTTGCGCTCGACCCACGACCGGGCCGGGTCGGGATTCGGGTCGAGGAAGATGTCGCGGTGGTCGAAGGCGGCGACCAGCCGGATCGCCTTTGACAGCAGCATGCCGTTGCCGAACACGTCGCCCGACATGTCGCCCACGCCCGCCACGGTGAAGGGTTCGGACTGGATGTCCTTGCCCATCTCGCGGAAGTGGCGCTTGACCGCCTCCCAGGCGCCGCGCGCCGTGATGCCCATGGCCTTGTGATCGTAGCCGACCGAGCCCCCCGAGGCGAAGGCGTCGCCCAGCCAGAAGCCGTAGTCGGCCGAGACCGAGTTGGCGATGTCCGAGAAGGTCGCCGTGCCCTTGTCCGCCGCGACGACGAGGTAAGGGTCGTCCTGGTCCCAGCGGACCACGTTCGCCGGGGGCACGACCTTGCCCGCCGCGTCGAGGTTGTCGGTCAGGTCGAGCAGGCCGGAGAGGAAGGTCTTGTAGGAGCGGATGCCTTCGGCCAGCCAGGCGTCGCGGTCCGTCGGCCGGGGCAGCTGCTTGGGATAGAAGCCGCCCTTGGAGCCGTTGGGCACGATGACCGCGTTCTTGACCTGCTGCGCCTTGACCAGGCCGAGCACCTCGGTGCGGAAGTCATCCCGCCGGTCCGACCAGCGCAGGCCGCCGCGGGCGACCGGGCCGAAGCGAAGGTGCACGCCCTCGACGTGCGGGGCCCAGACAAAGATCTCGCGGTAGGGCTTGGGCAGCGGCAGGTCGGCCAACTCGCGGCTGGCGACCTTGAAGGAGATATACGGCTTGGGCGCTCCGTCCGGCCCGGGCTGGTAGTAGTTGGTCCGCTTGATCGCCTGGACCAGCAGGGCCAGGCGCCGCAGGGCGCGGTCCTGGTCCAGGCTGGAGACGGCCTGCAGCGCGGCGACCATCCGGTCCCACAGCGCCGAAACCTTCTTCTCGCGCGAGGCGGCGTCCTTGCCGGCGGCGGGATCGAAGCGGGCCGTGAACAGCTCGAGCAGGAGGCGGGCCACCTCGGGGTGGTCGCGCAGGGCCTCCTCCTGCACCGCCTGCGACGGATCGAGGCCGGACTGCTGGCGATAGCGGCACAGCGCCCGGACCAGGGCGGCCTCGCGCCAGTCGACGCCCAGTTCGACGACCAGCCGGTTGAAGCCGTCGCTTTCGGTCCGGCCCGACCATACCGCCTCGAAGGCCGCCTCGAACGGGCCCTTCACGGCGTCGAAGCTGAGGCCGGCGCCGCGCGGGTCCTCCAGCTGGAACTCATGCACCCAGACGGGGGTCTTCGCGCCCGTCGGCTTGATGCAGTAGCTGTATTCCTCCAGCGCCTTCAGGCCCATGTCCTCGAGGATCGGCACCACGTCCGCCAGCGGCACGGGCTCGGCGCCGCGCCAGTAGAGCTTGAAGCGGAACTGCAGCTGGGTGTCGGAGGGGTTGCGGAAGGCGCGCACCTTCACGCCCTCGTCCTGGGTCTGGTCGATGACGCCGAGGTCGGTCAGGCTCTCCTCGACGGCGTAGCGGTCGCGGTAGGCGACGGGGAAGGCTTCGGCCCAGGTGCCGGTCAGAGACGAGAGTTGCGCGTCCAGCATGCCGGCCGCCCGGGCCGCGCGCGAGAAGCGCTCGGCCCAGGACCGGCTGGTCTCGGTGACCGCCCGCTCGATCGCCGCCTCGTCCGGCTCGAGGTGGTCGCCGGGATTGAGCCCGACGATGTAGTGGATGCGCACCAGGGGCGCGTCGCCCAGTTGGGGGTACCAGGCCGACAGCCGTCCGCCCCAGGCGTCGGCGATAATCTGGCCCGCGCGTTCGCGCATGCCGGCGTCGTAGCGCTCGCGCGGCACGTACATCAGCACCGAGACGAAGCGATCGAACGGGTCGCGACGCGTGAACAGCTTGACCCGCGGACGATCGAACAGGTGCAGGACCCCCAGCGCGATGCGCAGCAGGTCGTTCTCGGTCATCTGGAAGAGTTCGTCGCGCGGGTAGTTCTCGACGATGTTCTTCAGCCGCTTCTGGTTGTGGCTGCCGGGCGCCTTGCCGGCGCGGGCCAGAACATTGGCCACCTTGCGCCGGATCAGGGGCACCGACGAGGCGGTCTGGTCGTAGGCCTCGGCGGTGAACAGGCCGACGAACCGGATCTCGCCGGTCGGCCGCCCGTCGGCGCCGTAACGCTTCACCCCCACATAGTCCATGTAGCCACGGCGGTGGACGCGCGAGCGGATGTTGGCCTTCGCCACCGTCACCGGCTCGGCCAGGTCGATCTGGCGGCGGACCTGCGGCGTCAGGGTCGCCTGTTCCGAGGTCTGGCGCAGGATGGCGCGGTCCGGATTGGACAGCACGCCCAGGCTGCGGCCCGACTGGTCCAGGGGCGCCGACGCCGAATAGCCGCCGTCCTCGGTCCGGGGGTAGGCGTACTCGCGCGCGCCCAGGAAGACGAAATTGCCGATCTCGAGCCAGCGCAGGAAGGCGATGCTCTCGTCGAGCAGGCCCTTGTCGACACCCTTGGGCGCCTTCTCGAGCCCTTCGATGGCCGAGTGCATGACCCCGGACATGTCGGTCCAGTCGCGGACGGCCTCGCGCACGTCGGCGAGGGTGTCCTTGAGGCCCTGGACCACCATCTGGCGGCGGTCCTCGCCCAGCGGGTCGGCGACCACCAGGATGGTGCTTTCCCGCACCCCGTCGGTGTCCTTGCCGCGCTTGCCCTTGGCCGAGCGGTCGATCATCAGCAGCGGGTGGAACATCGAGCGGACAGAGACGCCCTGCTCGCCCAGCTCGCCCATCACGCTGTCCACCAGGAAGGGCGCGTCATCCTGCACGATCTCGACGACGTCGAAATTCAGGCCCTTGCCGCTGGCCCCCACCGCCTGCCGGATCCGGATCTTGGGCCCGTCCTTCGGATTGTGGGTCTCGGAGAAGCGCCAGAACTCGGCCAGCACCGCAGCGAAGTCCGCCGTGTTCAGCTCGGGCGTTTCATCGGCGGCGTAGTCCTCGAGCGCGAGGCTGATGAACTCGGCCTCCATGGCCGAAAGGGCGTTCGGACCGCTCTTGCCCAGAGCTTTGGCGAAGGCCTTCTTGATGGTGTCGAGGGTTTTGGCAGGAACGCCGGCGCCGTCCATGAAGGATATTTCCCGAGGTCTTTGCGGGCGAGCCTATCCGGCTGGCGGCCGCGATCAACTGTCGCGGTCCTGCTAGGCCAATCTCTGCAGAAACGAAAGGGCGGGCGCCGCTTTCCGGGCGAGAAATCCCCTCGCCGGGCCCCTGAAAAGCGAAAGCCGCCGGTCGGGGAGACCGGCGGCTCGCTGTCCGGCCGTGGGGGGGGAGGGTGGGCCGGACCTTGTCTTGACGCCCGTCGTGCTGGGGGGACGGAGACGGGCGTCGGCGCCAGGGACCGGGAGGGGGGGAGGGTTGGCCCCTGACGATTGCTAGATAGGAACGCGGAGCCGGAATTAAAGAGCCCGGAATCACGCTTTGGTGAACCTTCAGGCCGGAGGTTTTCGGCTTCCCGCGCGGCTCCTGGGTTTGGCCGGGGCGGCCGGGTGCGGCATCGGCGGGTCGTGGCTGGGCGGGGGCGCGTCGTCGGGATAGGGGTCGCCGTCTCCGGAGAGCAGCACCGCAACCCAGCGCGAACCCTTGAACTCGGCCATGATGGCCATGGCCATCACGGTCAGGGGCGTTGACAGGAAGGCGCCCGTGACTCCCCAGATGGCGCCCCAGAAAGCCAGGGACAGCAGCACCACGATGGGGTCGATGTTCTGGTCGTCGGCCTGCATCTTGGGCAGCACCACATTGCCCACGACCTGCAGAACCAGTTGGGTCACCACGAAGATGGTCACGGCCGGCCAGGGACTGTCGAACTGGACCAGGGCGAACAGCGGCGGCGCCAGGGCGGCGATCACCGAACCGATGATCGGGATGTAGCTCAGCACGAAGATCAGGAAGGCCCAGAAGAGGGCGTTGTGCAGACCCACCGCGGCCATCACGCCCCAGCAGACGCCGGCGATCATCAGGCCAGTCACCGTCTGCACCCAGATGTAGCCCTCGACGCCCGAGCGGACCCGGTCGAAGACGTGCATGGCGTCCTTGCGGTCTTCCCGCTCCGGAAACAGCACCACGATCTTGCGGCGGAAGTTGTCGCGCGAGGCGATCAGGAATCCCAGGTAGACCAGCACGAAGAAGCTGTAGCCCAGGCCCGAGAAGGCCGTCTGAGCTGTGCGGAGGACCTGGGGCGCGGCCGAGGTCACGCTCTGGATCTTCACGTTGTCGCGCAGCCAGCTCTCCACCGTGAAGGCGTCGAACTCGAAGCGCGAGGCCAGCTTGGCGATGGCGCCGTTGATCTTGTCGCCGAACTGCACGACGTCGGCCGAGAAGCCCGCGATGCCGTTCACGATCAGCCAGGCCGAGGCGAGGAAGGCCACGGTGATGACGCCCAGCGCCGTGGGCAGCACCGCCCAGCCGGGAAGCCACGGCAGCCAGCGGTTCACCTGCCGCGCCAGCCCGTCGATGAGGAACATCAGGAAGATGGCGAGGATGAGCGGGGTGAAGATGTCGCTCATCAGATGCAGCGCCACGCCGACCGCGACGACCGCGATCAGGACCAGCGAATTGCGCGCCGTGGAGTCCATGCTGTCCCTCCCCTGGTGGCCTCGTTGTCGCGGCGCCCGCGGCCCCCGTCAATGCGCTGGCGCGAGCCGCGGCGGCGGCGCTAGGGTGGCGCGTTCCCTTCGGAGATGGCGATGAACTCGATCGAGAACGGCTGCGTGGTCCTCGGCAAGGCGGAGGCGGTCGAACTGCTGCGGCTGGACAAGGCCAACCGCCACGGCATCGTCGCGGGGGCCACCGGCACCGGCAAGACGGTGACGCTGCAGATCATGGCCCAGGCCTTTTCCGACGCCGGCGTCCCGGTGTTCGCCGCCGACGTGAAGGGGGACCTGTCGGGCATCGCCGCGCCGGGCTCGCCCAATGAAAAGCTGCTGGCCCGCGCCCAGGCGATGGACGTGGACCTGACGCCGCGCGCCGCGCCGGTCGTGTTCTGGGACCTGTTCGGCGAGAAGGGTCACCCCATCCGCGCCACGGTCTCGGAAATGGGACCGACCTTGCTGGCGCGCCTGTTCGAGCTGAACGACGTGCAGGAAGGGGTGCTGACCATCGCCTTCCGGGTGGCCGACGACGAGGGGCTGCTGCTGCTGGACCTCGCGGACCTGCGCGCCGTCCTGGCCCATGTCGGGGAGAACGCCCGCGAGATCGGCCTCAAGTACGGCAACGTGGCCCCCGCCAGCATCGGCGCCCTGCAGCGCGAACTGCTCACCCTGGAGGATCAGGGCGGGGGCCATTTCTTCGGCGAGCCGGCGCTCCGGCTCGAGGACCTTATGCGGGTCGGCGGAGACGGGCGCGGCCTGGTCTCGATCCTGGCGGCGGACCGCCTGATCCAGAGTCCCAGGGTCTACGCCACCTTCCTTCTCTGGCTGCTGTCCGAGCTGTTCGAGCAGCTTCCCGAGGTCGGCGACCTGGACAAGCCTCGCCTGGTCTTCTTCTTCGACGAGGCGCACCTGCTGTTCCGCGATGCGCCGAGGGGGCTGCTGGAGAAGATCGAACAGGTCGTTCGCCTGATCCGCTCCAAGGGCGTCGGCGTCTATTTCGTCACCCAGAATCCGGCTGACGTCCCGGACACCGTGCTGGCGCAGCTGGGTGCGCGGGTGCAGCACGCGCTGCGGGCCTACACCCCCGCCGAACAGAAGGGCCTGAGGGCGGCGGCCGACAGCTTCCGGGTC
This sequence comes from Caulobacteraceae bacterium, assembly GCA_019695035.1. Lineage (GTDB taxonomy): Bacteria > Pseudomonadota > Alphaproteobacteria > Caulobacterales > Caulobacteraceae > JAEZEZ01. The sequence goes on from JAIBAU010000028.1 coordinate 25,569, forward strand.
AATCCCGCCTTCGACACCGCCGAGGCGATCCAGCAACTGGGGGTGGGCGAGGCGCTGGTCTCGACCCTCGACGAAAAGGGCGTTCCGTCGGTAGTGCAGCGCACCCTGATCCGGCCGCCTTCCTCGCGGCTCGGCCCGATCACCCCGGCCGAGCGGGCCCAGGTGATGAGCGCCAGCCCCCTGCGGGGCCTCTACGACACGGCCACCGACCGGGAGTCGGCCTACGAACGGTTGACCGCCCGCGCCCAGGCTGCGGACGCCCAGGCCCAGGCGGCCCAGCAGCAGAGCGCCGCCGAAAAGGCCCGCGACGCCGCGCAACGGGAAGCCGATCGCGAGATCCGCGAGGCCCGGCGGGAGGCGCCGCGCTATCGGGAGCCCCGCGCGCCCCGGCCCTCGAACCGACAGTCGATGGGCGAGGCCTTCGGCAAGTCGGTTCTGCGCTCGGTGGGCAGCGGCCTGGGCCGCGCCCTCCTGCGGGGCATCCTGGGCGGCCTCAGCCGCGGCTAGGAGCGCGGGCCGACTGGAACCAGTCGCCACATCCGAAGGGGGTGTTTCACGCGTCCCGCCTCCTGGCCCGCCGCGTCGCCCCGCCCCATGAACAGGTCCGCCCGCACCGCGCCCTTGATCGCGCCGCCGGTGTCGAGGGCGACGGCCAGGCGGCGATAGGTCGCCGCCGCCCCGGCCAGGGCGCCGCCCTCGGCGTCAAGGAAGTAGAGCTCGCCATAGGCATGGAAGGCCGGGTCTACCGCAATCGACCGGCCCGCGGGCAGCGGGACGTTGGCCGCGCCGCGCGGCTGCTCGCCGTCGTCGGGCTGCAGGGCGAAGAAGACGTAGCGCGGATTCAGGTCGGTGATCGCCCGCGCCTCCGGCCCCCGGTGATCGGCGAGCCAGCTGTGGATGGCCTCGCCCGAGGTTCCGTTGGGCGGCAGAAGCCCACGCTGGGCCATGGGCCGGGCGACGCCGACGAACGGCTGGCCGTTGTCGGCGGCGTAGGCGGCCCGAACCCCGCCGCCGTCCTCGAAGGTCAGGTAGCCGGAGCCCTGGATCTGCAGGAAGAACAGGTCCTCGGGACGCATCCAGGCCAGCGGCGGGTTGGCCGCATCCTCGGCCTCGGCCTCGATTTCGGCGCGGGTCTTCCAGGCGGGGTAGCGGCCGTCGGCGCCGCGCGTCAGGCCCGGCGGCCTGGGCTTGACCGGAGCGGAGAAGATCTCGTCGGGCGTGCGGCGGGCCTCATACTCGGGGGCAAAATAGGCGGTGAGCAGGCCCTCGCCCTCGACCGGGACAGCGCGGAAATGGGCTTCGAGGAACCCCCGCGCCGGGGCCGGGTCCGGGCGGCGCAGCGCGCGGGCCGCCTCGCAGGTCGGCCGGG
>JAIBAU010000029.1 GCA_019695035.1 Caulobacteraceae bacterium
GCGGTCTCGTCGCCGCCGCGGCGAGGCCCAGCGGTGCACGCCCGCGGGCGTGCGCGAGGCGTTGGCCAGGGCGCTGGGCAGGCTGTCGACAAGGTGCGGGGCCAGGCCGGCGGCGGCGAAGCGGCGCGCCAGGTCCAGCGCCACCGGCGCGCTGGCGCCGCTGATCAGGACCGTCCGGCTCACGACCGCCACCGCACCCGCCGGCGCTTGGGGCCCCCGTCGAGCGGCGACTCCTCCGCCACCCTCACCGGCCGGCCGCCGGCCAGCGGGGCCACCGCCGCCACCGCCTTCGCCGCCGCCGCGCCGGGCTCCAGGCTAAGGTTCACCCCCGTGGCCGACGCCTCGGCCCGCCACTCCGCGCGGGGTCCGAGCGCGCCCTCCAGCGCCGCCCACACCTCCGCCGGGCGCACCACCCGCCCGGGCCAGCGCCACAGGTCGGAGACCCGGCCCTCCACCGGCGCGATGGCGCGCAGGGCCGAGCCGCAGCGGCAGCGCCCCGGCAGCGGCTCGATCAGGTCGTCGAGCCGCACGCGGATCATCGGCTGGCTCGAGCGGTAGAGGTCGGTGACCACCGGGCGGAACAGCGGCGCGCCCTCCACCGCCTCCAGCTCGACCACCAGCGCGTCCTCGTTGAGGTGCAGCGTCCCCTCGGCGCAGGGCGCGCCCAAGAAGCCCTCGGTGGCCTGGTAGATCGGATCCGGGCGCACGCCCAGGGCCTCGGCGATCCAGACCCGCTCGCCCGCGCCCATCGGCTCGGCGCCCCAGAACAGGCGGCGCAGACGAGGCGGCAGGCCGGGGCGGGCCTCCGCCCGGCGCGCCAGGTCGGCCAGCACCTGCGCCGGGGCGATCAACACGTCTGGGTCATAGGCCTGCAACGCCTCGGCCCGCGCCGCCGCGTCCCCCGCCAGCGGAAAGAAGCGGAAGGTGAAGCGGCCCGCGCCCTCGACCGCATGGTACAGGCGGTTGTCGGCCCGCAGCACCAGCGCCGCCTTCCAGCGGCCGAGCAGCGCCGTCGCCGGCAGCAGCCGCGCCAGGCTCAGCCCGATGTAGCGCGCCCGCTCCGCCTCGCTCGACAGGAACAGGCCGCGCGCACCCGCAGTGCCGGTCGAAAAGCCCGCAGCCACGCCGGGCGCGACCTCGCCGGGCCCGCCCGCCTCGGCGTCGCGGGCGCCGGCCTCCGCCGTCGCGAGGTCGAGGCCCAGGGTGTTCCAGCGCGCGAAGTCGGCGCGAATCTCGTCCGGTCCCACGACGGGGAACGCGGCCAGCTTGCGTCCGGCCAGGTGCGCCACCGCCGGGGTGCGCCGCACCACCGGCGCCATCCGGTCGAGCCACAGCCGCGCCTGCAGGCGCTCTATGTCTCCGCGCGAGGCGAGGGTCAGTCGCGCCCAGCGGGCCCCGCCCCAGGCGCGCAGGATCGCCCGGCTGTCAGGCGTCATCGAGCGGCTCGGCGCGCGCCGCCGCTTCGGGGCAGTGCGAGGGGGTCAGGGTCAGGTCCGGATTGGCGGCCCACAGCTGGTGCAGGCGCGCGAAGGTCTCGCGATAGGGAGCGGTCTCGCCCAGCACGGCGGTGGTGAAGGCCGGCGGCGGCGCGGCCTCGCGCACGGCGGCGGTCGACCAGGCGGCGTCGGCGACGAAGAACTCGAGCGCGTCGTCCTCGCGGCGCACCGCCAGGCCCCAGTGCCCCGGGCAGTGGCCAGGCAACTCCACCGCCACCAGCGAGCCGTCGCCGAACAGGTCGGCGCCGCTGTCGAAGGGGGCGAGCGCGGGCGGCAGGGTCGTGCGGGACAGGTCCTCGAAGTAGCGCGCGCGGGCTTCGACGTCCGCCGGCGCCAGCCCGGCCAGCACGCCTCGCCGCACCCGGCCCAGCCGGTCGCCGCCCCGCACCTGCGCCAGACCGGCCCGCGCGCAGAACAGCCGCGCCCGCGGAAAGGCGTGCAGTCCCGCGACGTGGTCGCCGTGGAAGTGCGAGATCACCACCGCGGTGATGTCCTCGGGCGCGTGGCCCAGGCGGCGCACCTGCGCGCTGGCCGGCTCGCGCGGGTCCAGCTCGACCGGCGTGGCCCAGCGGTAGAACCGTTCGGGGAAGGGCTCCGTGGCGCGCAGGAAGGCGGGGTCGTAGCCCGTGTCGAACAGGATCGGTCCCTCGAGCGGGTGCTCGATGAGGCCGACCAGCGAGGGGAACACGACCGGATTCAGGCCCGCCCCCCGCCGCGCCATGAAAGCCGGATGCCGGCAGGCTCCGGCTCGCAGGATGCGCACCCGGCAGCGGGTCATCGGCCTGCTCCGGCCCGCGCCACGGCGGCGGCCGTCGCCAGCGGATCGTGGCGCGGCGCATAGCCCAGCTCGTCCCGCGCCCGAGTCAGGTCGAAGGTCTGGGAATAGGTCAGGGCGGCGGCTCCGTAGGGGGTCAGCGGCGGCTCGGGCCGCCCCGGCGTCAGCCTGCACGCCGCCTCGAGGACCGCCGCCGCGGCCATCACCAGTCCCGCCGGGAGGTCGACCAGCCGAATGGGCCGGTCCAGCGCCTCGGCCAGGCCGAGCGCAAGGTCGCGGACCGCCACAGGGCGCCCGCCCGAGACATTGTACACCCGGCCAGCCGCCCCCGCCCGCCGCGCATCCGCCAGCAGCAGCGCCTGCACCGCGTCGCGCACGTCGGTCAGTTCGATCAGGGCCCGTCCGCCCCGCATCACCGGAAAGCGGCCCTGCCGGACCAGCCGCAGGACGCGCGGCAGCAGTACGCGATCGTCGGGCCCCACGATGGCGCGGGGACGCACCGCGATGGTCGAGAATCCCGGCGCGTTCGCCGCCAGCACCCGTCGCTCGGCCTCGCCCTTGGTCGCCGCATAGGCGTTCATGGGGCGGGCGGCGGGCGGGTCATCCTCGGTCAGGTTCAGCTGGTCGCGCGGCCGCGCGTAGACCGAGGGCGAGGACACGAAGACGAAAGCGTCCGACCCACCCTCGCGCGCCGCCGCCAGCAGGCGCTCCGTCGCCTCGACATTGATCCGGCGGAAGGCGGCTTCGGCGCCCCAGGGGCTCGACAGGGCGGCGGCGTGGAACACCGCATCGACGCCGTCACACAGCCGGCGCGGGGCGTCCGGCTCCGTCAGATCGACCAGCGCCACCTCCGCGCCGCAGCGCTCCAGGCGCTGACGCGCGGTTCCGTCGCGGCCCGTGGCGCGGACGGTATAGCCGGCCTGGACCAGCCCCTCGACCAGGGCCAGGCCCAGTCCCCCGGTCGCCCCCGTCACCAGGGCCCGGCGTTGTCGGGGGGCGGTCACTAGATCCTCAGGGCCATGGCGGCGGCGCTGATGCCCGCGGCCGTTCCCAGCAGCAGCACGGTGGTTCCGGGGGTCAGGCGGCCCTGCGCGTAGGCGTGCACCAGCGCGGTCGGCAGGGACGCGGCGATCTGGTTGCCGTGATCCTCGAAGATGTCGACCAGTCGGTCCGGATCGCCCCCGACCAGCTTGCGGACGTGGTCCAGCCCCGGCCGGCTGGCCTGGTGCGGAACAATCAGGTCGACGCTCTCGCGGGTCAGCCCCGCCTCGGCGAGCACCCGATCCATGAGCGGCGGCAGACGCCGGGCGGCCGCCTTGAAGATTCCGAAGGCGTCCATCTGGAACTTTGACCCGGCGACCAGCGCCTCATACCCGGCCTCGACGCGGATGCGCGTCCCGCCCGCCCGCAGGCTGCACAGGTCCTTGCCCTCGCCGTAGGTCTCGTTGCTGCGGGACAGCAGGGCGGGCCCCTGCGGGTCGTCGGCCGCTTCCAGGCAGACCGCGGCCGCGCCGTCTCCGAAGATCGCGGAGGCGTGGGGAGTCGTCATGTCCAGGCCGGCCGAGGCGATGTCGCTGGCCACGATCAGGGCGCGCTTCCAGCGTCCGGCGGAAAAGCCCATCGCGGCCACGTCCAGCGCCGCCAGGAACGACAGGCAGGTCTGGTTTACGTCGAAGGCCATGATGCCGGACCCGCCCAGGCCCAGCGCCTGCTGCACCAGCACGGAAACCCCCGGGATGGGCTGCTCCATCACCCCGCAGGCGCCGATCAGGACGTCGAACTCGCCGGCCGCCCAGCCCGCTCCGGCCAGCGCGTCGCGTGCGGCGCGGGCCGCCATCGCCGAGGTTGTCTCCGCCTCGGGATCGGCGACGCCGCGGGCGCTGATGCCAAAGGTCTCCCGGGTCCAGCCTGCGGGTTTGCCATAGACCTCGTCCAATGCCTGGGACCGACGCAGCAGAGCCGGCCGGTAGGCGCCGAAGCCGGCGATTCGCAGGGGGACGACCGCCGCCCCCGGTCGCGGTTCACTCGCTGCTGCAGAAGTCACGGTTCACCGTCATCGGCCCAATTTCGCCCCGATTTCGACCTTCACGCCCGCGCACCTTCTAGCACCACTGTGGCGATGATGCGGAACCCTGGGGGCCGTCCCGGACCTCGGCGGCCACGGGAGGCGAGCCCGGCGCGCCCCTGAGCCATCAAGGGAAGCGCCTCTAATCTGTTGTTACATGCGTTAGACTAATATGCGTATACAGTAATCGTTATCATTGCTCGGAACGATTTGTGCTGATCTAGTTACATACCCTTGCAATGTGGCAGAGCGTTGCTTGCCTTGCGTTGACCTTATTTCACTTAAAGACTTAGGCATTCCTCAGGCTCCGCGCCCTATGTGTGGCGTGCGCCAGCTCAGGAGGAATGAAGTTGAAAACCCAAACTGCCCGTCAGCGCCTGTTGGCGTCGACCATCATCGGCGGCGCGGCGTTGCTGGCCTTGCAGGCCGCACCGGCGTACGCCCAGGATGACCCGAACGCCACCGAAGTCGAAGGCGTCGTGGTCACCGGTTCTCGTATCGTCCGCCAGGACTTCGAGGCCATCTCGCCGGTCACGACCGTCGGCTCCGAACAGCTGGAGCTGACCGCCACCCTCACCGTCGACACCCTGCTCAACGAACTGCCCCAGATCGTTCCGGGCAACACCCGCACCTCGAACAACGCGGGCGGTGAAGACTTCTCGACCATCGACCTGCGCGGCCTCGGCGCCAACCGCACCCTGGTGCTGGTGAACGGCGAGCGCGTCCCGGCCTCCTCGACGACCGGCGTTGTCGACCTGAACACGATCCCGGCCTCGCTGATCGATCGCGTTGAAGTCGTCACCGGCGGCGCGTCGGCCGTTTACGGCTCGGACGCCATCTCGGGCGTCGTCAACTTCATCCTCAAGGACGACTACGAAGGCGCCGAGATCATGGCGACCTACGGCTCGTCCTTCGACGGCAAGGCTCCGGAAGTCGAAGTCAACGCCCTCATCGGCGGCAACTTCGCCAACGGCCGCGGTAACGCCACCGCCTACGCCGCCTACTACAACCGCGAGAAGGTCCTGCAGTCGGAGTTCGCGTTCTCGCGCACCTCGGCGGCCGCCTGCTACGACTCGTCGGGCGCCCGGACGACCATCGCCGACACCGCCGCCGAAGGCGTCGCCTGTGTCGCCGCCGGTCGCTTCCTCTTCCCGGGCGGCTCGGCCACCCCGGCCTGGGGCTGGATCACGAACAACGGCGCCAACCCGTTCACCAACCTGTCGATCCTCCTGCCGGGCACCTTCGGCCCGGGCAACACCGACACCAACTGCGACGGCGTTCCCAGCCCCGCGCTCGGCGTCAACTCCGGCAACCTGTCGTTCAACGACGCCGGCCAGCTGACCCCGCGCAACACCGCCGGCGCCTGCGCCGTGCCGGATCGTTCGGCGGGTTCCTCGCGCTACAACTTCGCGCCGGACAACTACCTGATCATCCCGGCCGAACGCTTCAACATGACCACCACGGCCACCTACGACATCACGGACTCGATCCGCGCCAAGGTGCTGCTGAACTTCGTCAACTCGACCAGCGAAGTGCAGCTCGCCCCGACGCCGGCCACGGGCTTGACCGTCACCCTGACCCCGGCCATGCAGGCGCTGATCAACGCCAACCACCCGGACCTGGCCATCGCGCTGGCTTCGCGGCCGAATCCCCTGGCGCCGTTCACCATCGACCGCCGCACCAACGAGGTCGGCACCCGTAACGGGTTCTTCGAGAACAACTCGTTCTACGGCCTGACCACCGTCGACGGCGACTTCAACGACAACTGGAACTGGTCGGTCACCGCCTCGTACGGCTCGAACCACTTCGACTCGAACGGCATCAACTCGGTGAACCGTACTGCGTTGGCCCAGGGCCTCGCGGGCTGTCAGACCCCCGCCGGCGCTCCGCTCGGCGCCGCCGCCCTCCCGGGCTGCGTGCCGCTGGACATCTTCGGCCCCGGCACCCTGACCCCGGCCATGGTCAGCTTCCTGAAGGTCAACACCTTCTCGGAGACCCAGGTCGAAGAAACCCGCATCGCGGGCTTCGTGCGCGGCGATCTGTTCGAGCTGCCGGCCGGCCCGATCGCGGCCGTGTTCGGTGTGGAATACCGAGACACCGACATCGCCTTCACCGTCGACAACGAACAGCGCACCGGCAACATCTTCGGCTTCAACGCGGTTCAGGACATCAACGGTTCGGTGCAGGTGACCGAGCTCTACACGGAAATCTCCGTGCCGCTGATCAAGGACCAGCCGCTGGCCTACTACCTCGGCATTGAAGGCGGCTACCGCTACTCCGACTACTCGTCGGTCGGCGGCGTCGACACCTTCAAGATCGGCGCGGAATGGGCTCCGGTTGAATGGCTCCGCTTCCGCGGCGTCTACAACGAAGCCACCCGCGCTCCGTCGGTCATCGAACTGTTCCAGAACGGCGACCAGGGCTTCCCGCCCTACACGGATCCGTGCCGTCAGTCGGCGGTCAACGCGACCCCGGGCCTGCAGGCTCTCTGCGTCGCCCAGGGCGTGCCGCTCGCGGCCTACCCGGGCTTCGCCGCCAACAACAGCCAGGTGCAGGCCTTCGCGTTCGGCAACCCGAACCTGAAGCCGGAAACGGCCCAGAGCCTCACGGCCGGCCTGGTCCTGCAGCCCGACTGGTTCCCGGTCGGCGACTTCCGCGCCACCGTCGACTACTACGACATCAAGATCGAAGACGCGATCGCCCCCCTCGGCGCGCAGTTCTTCCTGAACTCGTGCTATGGGACGCCGGGCAACCTCTCCACCGACCAGTCGCAGTGCTTCCGCATCACCCGCGACCCGGTCACCGGTCAGGTCACCTCGGTCAACACCACGATCGCCAACCTGAACACGCTGGAAACTCGCGGCTGGGACTTCCAGTTCGAGTGGACCGTGAACCTGGAGGACACCTTCCTCCCGATCCCGGGCCGCCTGCGTGTCAACGAGTTGCTGTCGCTCATCGACAGCTTCCAGATCAACAACAACGAGTTCATCGGGACGACCTCGGGCGCCATCGGCGGCGCTCTGTTCGACTGGAAGTCCACGCTGTCGATCTACTACACCCTCGGCGACTGGACGGCGTTCGCGCGCTGGTCCTACGTGCCGGAAATCTGTGACCCGACCTTCGGCGTCGGCCCGGACAACTGTCAGGGCACGGCTGGCCAGATGGACCCGGCCGCGAGCTACGTCGACATCTCGGCTCGCTGGAATATCACGGACAACTTCCAGGTCACCGGCTTTATCGGCAACCTGTTCGACGAAGACCCGCCCCAGACCCCCGCTGGTCTGTTCTCGCAGGCCAACACCGACCCGCAGGTCTACCGCGTGCTGGGCCGTACCTTCTCGATCTCCGCGAAGGTCCGCTTCTAAGCACCGGGAAACCGGCAAGACTACCGAGCGGCGGGGGGAAACCCCCGCCGCTCTTCTTTTGCGCAGGAAGCAGGATCAACGGCCCCGAGGCGGCGGATCAGTCCGCGTTGCGGCTGTCCATGCCCAGACGGGTCCGGGTCGCCGCCAGGTAGGAGCGGCCCACCGGCACCTCTGCGCCGGAGGCCAGCTTGATCGCCGACAGGCCCCAGGCGCGCGGCGACAGAGCAACCACGGACTTCAGGTTGACCATCGCCGAGCGGTGCACGCGCCAGAACACCTCCGGCGCCAACCGGTCGGCGAGGGCTTGCAGGGTGCCTCGCATCAGGTGGCTTTGAGCCCCGCTGTGCAGGCGGACATAGTCGCGTTCCGCCTCGAGCCATTCGATGGACTGCGCCTCGATGCGGACGCGCCGCCGTCCCTCGCTGATCCAGAGCACGCCCCGACCGGCTGAGGCGCCGGCGTCGGGATTTTCTTCCTTGAGCGAGGCCAGCAGGCGTTGCAGGTCCGCCGCGCGTTGCCGCGCCGTTGTCTCCTCCAGCCGCGTGCGGGCGCGCTCCAGCGCGCTGTGGACCCGGCTGAACTGCACCGGCTTGGTCAGGAAGTCGATCGCGGCCAGCTCGAAGGCCTCGACGGCGAACTCGCGGTAGGCTGTGACGAAGATGATGGCCGGGGCCAGGGTCTCGGACAGGACCTGCGCCAGCTCGAGCCCGCTCACGCCGGGCATCTTGATGTCGGTCATCACCACGTCGGGGCGGAGGGTCTGCACCATCTCCAGACCGGCCGGACCATCAGAAGCCACGCCGACCACTTCGACCCCGGCCGCCTCCGCGAGGGCCAGCTGGAGACGTCGCGCGGCCGGGGCTTCATCCTCGACGATGAGGACGCGCAGGGGTCGCATCAGGCTGGTTCCTCCTCCCGGGCGTACGGACTCCCCTAACGCCCGGGCGCGCGTTTGGACCCGCCGACCGATCCTCACTGACGACATTGGCGGACCATACACAGTCGTCTGTGGAACGGATCGGTTGCTTGCAGCGCTTTTTCGTCATCCGTCGATAGATCGGTGCACTCGCGAAACGGTCGTGGGAATCTGATTGCAACGACCGGACGTTTATCAGTGCAACCCCGCCCCAGCGATGGGGCGCCCAGGGATTTTTGAGTCATGAAACTGCGCGCCGAGATTGTCATCGAAATCGACGCCGACGACTTCGTCGTCGCCGCCGACCACCAGCGGCGGATCGAAAACATCCTCAACCAGGTGCGGGAGGACTACCCCCAGGCCGCCATGATGCTGCGTGAACGCAAGGAACGCAGTGCGGCCCGCCGGTTCCGCCCCGAGCAGCCCTCGCGAGAGCGCACGGGTCGCCTGAATCAGTACGTCGACTGAGCGGCTGAACCATGCGCAGACGCAACACGGTCCTCGCCGCCTTCGAGCTCTTCCGCAAGCTGACGCCGGACCTGTGGATCAATAACGTCCTGACCTTCCTGTACATTTGCGAAAACGAGGGCGCCAGCGTCACCGAGATCGCGCAGGTGTCGCGGCTCCTCGAGGCGACGGCGTCGCGCTGCATTCGCTCCTTCGCGGCCCCGGGGACTCCGGGCGCCATGAAGCCGGCGCTGGGGCTTGTGGAGCTGGTCGAGGACCCGGCCGACGGCCGCGGGCGGCTGGTCTATCTGACCGCCAAGGGCCGGGCCCTGGCCGACCAGATCGACGCCCTGATCCGCGACGCCGTCCCCATCTCCGGCAAGAAGGTGGACGCCTGAGCACGCGAAGGAACCTGGCCGGCGTCCAGACGTTCTCGCCGCAGGTGAAGACCGCGCGGGGAGACCGTTCCATGCCCGCCGAATGGAGCGTCCGTTTCGACAAATGGCTTCCGGAAGCGCCCCGGGACGGCCGTTCGCCGTGGGTCTATCTCGACGAGCTCGACGAATCCGACTGCTTCCCCACCGCCTCGGATTGCGCCTTCAGCATCTACGAGCGCCGGGTCCGGGATCCTTACCAGGACGGTTATACGCCGCTGTTCCGTCCCGCTCGCCGCGACCGCCGTCACTGAAAAGCGCCGCTTTTGAAACCGATATCGCATCGCTGACGTAGCAATACGCATGCGGCGCACCCAGATGCGCTCCTCCAGCCTGCCGATGTCCCCATGCCCGCCCCGCCTCGCCTCTCCGTCGTCATCGCTGTCTTCAACGAGGCCGAGAACGTGGCCGCCGTCGCCGGCGAGGCGCTCGCGGCCCTGACCCCGGTCGGGGATTTCGAGATCCTCTTTGTGGACGACGGCTCCACCGACGACACCGCCGCCCGCATCCGACAGATCGCCGACCCCCGGGTGCGGCTGGTCCGCCAGACCCGGAGCGGCAAAAGCCAGGCGCTGCGCACCGGGGTCGAATGGGCCCGCGCGCCTTGGATCGGCACCATGGACGGCGACGGCCAGAACGACCCGCTCGACATCGTTCAGATGGCCCAGCTCGCGTGGTCGGTGGACCCCGCCGCCGCGTCTCCCCTGGTGGCGGGCGTGAGGCGGCGGCGCGAGGACCCCTGGTCGAGAAAGGTCGCCACCCGTATCGGCAACGGCATTCGCCAGGCCCTGCTGCGGGACGGCTGCCCCGACACCGGTTGCGGGCTGAAGCTGTTCGAGCGGGGAGCCTTCCTGCGTTTGCCGGTGTTTGAGGGCATGCACCGCTTCTTTCCGGCCCTGTTCGCGCGCTATGGCCATCCGCTGATCCTGCACGACGTGCGGCATCGTCCGCGCGCCGCCGGGGCTTCGAAGTACACCAACTGGGGCCGCGCCCTGGTCGGAGTCGGAGATCTGCTGGGGGTGGCCTGGCTGCGCAGCCGCACCCGCGCGCCGGCCGTGCTGGGCGAGGGTTGAGGCGTGGCGGACATCGACCATCCGAACGGCCTGCGTTCCACCGGCGTCGCGCTGCTGCTGTTCGGCGCCGTGGGGGCGCTTTTCATGTTCGGGGCCGTAGCCCTGGGCGTCGACGCTCCGGCGACGCTGGAGCACTGGCTGGCCGGCGCCAACGCGCTGGGGCCCTGGACCCTGCCTGCAGCGGTGCTGGCCTTCGCGCTCCTCGCCATGCTGGGAGTGCCCCAGATCGCGCTGGTGGCCGCCGCCGTGGTCGCCTTCGGTCCGGACGCCGGCTTCGCCTACAGCTGGATCGGCAATCTGGTCGCCTCGACCATCGGCTGGGCGGTCGGACGGGCGCTGGGGGAGGATGTGGTGCGGGCGCACGCGGGCGCGACGGTGGCGCGGCTGATGCGCAAGGTCGCCGACCACGGCTTCATGACCTGCCTGCTGATCCGGCTGGCCCCTACGGTGCCCTTCATGATCGTCAACATGGCCGCCGGCGTGGCGGGAGTGCGGGCCCGCGACTTCGTGCTGGGGACGGCCCTCGGCTCGATCCCCAAGATCGCCCTGGTGGTCTTCGCCGGCCATTCGCTGATGCGGGCTCTGGGCGGGGGCGGGTTCGAACACTACCTGGCCATCGGCCTCAGCGCAGCGGTCTGGATCGGCATGGGCCTGCTGGCGCGCCGCTGGATGCGCGAGGACGACGAGGCCGACCTCGCCGCCGCCCGCCCGTCGTGACCGACGCCGACGGCGGCCTGGCCGCGCGCCTGCGCCAGGCGATGGCGACGCCCCGGGGAATGGCCCTGCTCGTGGCCCTGCTGACCCTGCTGACCTTCCTGCCGGGCCAGTCGAGCATTCCGCCGCTCGACCGCGACGAGAGCCGCTACGCCCAGGCGACCCGGCAGATGATCGAGAGCGGCGACTACGTCCGCATCCGCTTCATGGACACCGCCCGCAACCTGCAGCCGGCGGGAATCTACTGGCTGCAGGCGGTTTCGGTGCGGCTGCTGGGCGACCCGGCCGTGCGCGAGATCGGCCCCCACCGCGCCCCCGGCTTCCTGGCCGCCGTGGCCAGCGTGTTCCTGACCTGGTGGGTGGCGGCGCTGCTGTTCGGCCCGCGGGCCGGGCGGGCCGCCGCCCTGATGATGGGCTGCGCCGTGGTGCTGACGCTGGAGGCTCGCTTCGCCAAGATCGACGCGGTGCTGTGCGCCGTCACCCTGCTGGCCCAGGCCGCCCTGGCCCGGCTGTACCTTTCCCGCGCCGGCCCCCGGCCGCACCGCGCCTGGACCGCCCTGTTCTGGGCCGCGCTCGGGGCCGGGCTGATGCTGAAGGGGCCGATCATCCTGCTGGTCAGCGGCGGGACGGTGCTGGGGCTGGTCCTGCTGGAGCGCCGCGCGGGGTGGCTGTCGCGCCTCGAGGTCGCCTGGGGCCTGCCGCTGGCGCTGGCCCTCACCCTGCCCTGGTTCGCCGCCATCGGTCAGGCCACCCACGGCGCCTTCTTCGCCGAGGCGCTGGGCCGCAACGCCCTGGGCAAGGTCGCCGGCGCGCAGGAGGCGCACGGCGGCCCGCCGGGCTACCACCTGCTGGCCTTCAACCTGATGTTCTGGCCCGGCGCCCTCTTCGCCTGGCTGGCGGCTCCCTTCGCCTGGCGCGAGCGGATGAGCGATCCGGTGCGCTTCTGCCTCGCCTGGATCGTCCCGGCGTGGATCGCCTTCGAGCTGTTCGGCACCAAGCTGCCGCACTACACCCTGCCGCTGCTGCCGGCGGTCGCGGCCCTGGCCGGGGCGGCGCTGCAGCAGCTGCCCGAGCGCCCTTTCTTCGGCCGTCCGCGGCTTTTCGCGGCGGCCGCCGCCCTGTGGCTGGTGTTCGGTCTGCTGATCGTCGTCGGCGCGCCGGCGGGATCGGCGTGGCTGCAGGGCGGACTCCCGCCGCTGGCGATCGCCCTGGCCGCCCTGGCGATGGCCGGCCTGGCGGCGACCCTGCTGTTGGCGGCGCGAGGCAAGGCGCAGGCCGCCCTGTTCGCCGCCGTGGCCGCCGCGGTCGTGGCCGAGGTCAACGCCTACGGCCTGGTCATCCCCTCCACCACCGGGATGTTCCTGTCGCCGCGCATCCTGGCCGCCGCCCGCGCTGCGGCGCCCGGCTGCCCCCGCCCGGACCTGGTGACCCTGAAGTACCGCGAGCCCAGCCTGGTCTTCGCCGCCGGCGGCCACGTCCGCTTCGCCCGCAAGCCCGGGGAGGCCGCCCGCCTGCTCGCCGCCGCCCCGCGCTGCGGCGTCGCCGCGGTCGAAACGCGCAAGGAAGCCGCCTTCGACGCCGCCGCCCGCAGCCTCGGCTTCGAGCCGCGGCTGACCACCCGGGTGACCGGCTTCAACTACTCGGAAGGTCGGCGCGAAAGCCTGGCCATCTACCGCGTCAGCGCAGCACCCGGAACCGGACCGTCTCCGGCAGGGCCTTCAGCGCGGCGCTGACCGCCTGCGGGTAGTCGTGGTCCACGTCGGTGATCACATAGCCCATGCGGTCGTCGGTCTTCAGATGCTGGGCCAGGATGTTCAGCCCGTGCTCGGCGAGCACCCGGTTGATCCCGGCCAGCACGCCGGGCCGGTTGCGGTGGATGTGCAGCAGCCTGTGGCCGCCGCTGACCTCGGACAGCTGCACATTGGGCAGGTTCACGCAGAAGGTCGTGTCGCCCCGGTGCAGGAAGCCCAGCAGCCGCTCGGTGGCGAAGTCGGCGATCGCCGCCTGCGCCTCCTCCGTCGAGCCGCCCACGTGGGGCGTCAGGATGACATTGGGCAGGCCGCGCAGCGGGGTGTCGAACGGCTCACCGTTGGCGGCGGGCTCCTCGGGAAAGACGTCCACCCCCGCCCCGCCCAGCCGGCCCGCGCGCAGCGCCGCGGCCAGGGCCTCGACGTCCACCACGTGGCCGCGGCTGAGGTTCAGCAGCAGGGCGCCCGGCTTCATCAGCGCCAGCTCGCCGGCCCCGATCAGGTGGCGGTTCCCGGCCCGCCCGTCGACGTGCAGCGACACCACGTCGGCCTGGGCCAGCAGTTCGCCGAGCGAGCGCGCCCGCCGGGCCGCCCCATAGGCCAGCTTCTCGGCGATGTCGTGGTAGACCACGGTCATCCCCAGCGCCTCGGCCAGCACCGACAGCTGCGAGCCGATGGCGCCGTAGCCCACGATGCCCAGGGTCTTGCCCCGGATCTCGCGGGCCCCGTCCGCGGTCTTGGCCCACCGGCCGGCGTGGGCCTCGGCGGTGCGGTCGGTCAGTCGGCGCATCAGGGCGACGATCTCGCCGATGGCCAGCTCGACCACCGAGCGGGTGTTCGAATAGGGGGCGTTGAAGGCCGCCACGCCCCGGTCGGCGCAAGCCGCCAGGTCGATCTGGTTCACCCCGATGCAGTAGGCCCCCACCGCCAGCAGCCGCTCGGCTCCCGCCAGCGCCGCGGCGGTCACCTGCGTCTTCGAGCGAATGCCCAGGATGGAGACATCCTTCAGCCGCCCCGCCAGCTCGACCTCGGACACGGCGCCCGGCTCGATCGCCACGTCGTAGCCCTCGTCGCGGAAGCGCCGGGCCGCGTCGGGGTGGACGTTCTCGAGCAGCAGCACCTTCATCCGGCTGCGCGGATAGGACCACCGTCCGGCCAGCCCCTCGGCGTGCAGCACCTCGTCCCACGAGGCGGAGACCTGGTCGGCCGCGGCCACCACCCGGGGGCGCGCCACGTTCTCGGTGAAGGCGTGGAATCGGTCCGCCGCCCCCGCCTGCCGGATCTCGTAGTCGGTCCAGCCATCCCCGACGACCACCACCGGTCCCGACAGCTGCAGCCCCCGCACCGCCTCGACCTTGCCGCCGTCGCGTGACAGGGGGTTGGCCGCGTCCAGGCCGACGGCCGTCCCGTCGGCGTCCCAGGTCAGCCGGTTGGCCAGCACGTGGTCCGGCCGCAGTCCGTACTCGGCGGCGATGTCGTCGACGTAGTCGTGGAAGCCTCCGGTCACCAGCCAGATGCGGCCGGCGTTGCGCTCGAAGAAGTCGCGGTTGCGGCGGATCGAGGCCGACACCTCCCCGCGCAGCCGCTCGACCAGGGGCGCGAAGTGTTCGCGGCGGGGCCGCAGCAATTCGATGCGCCGCCGCAACGCCTCGCCGAAACCGATCTCGCCGCCCATCGCCAGGTCCGTCAGGCGCCGCACCTCCGCCTGCGCCGCCTCGCGTTCGGGATGGTCCGCCAGCGCCAGTTCGGCCAGCACCTCCAGCGCCTCCACTCGGGTGAAGGTGGAGTCGAAGTCGACGATGAAGGCCGGCGCGCTCATAGGCGGATGGGAACACTCTTCGCACCCGCAGCAAAGCCCGATTCGCCCTGCTCCGGTCGAGCGCCTTAAATTCGCGCGTTGGGGCGCCTATCTGGGGGCGTCCGATTCAGTTCAACCTCCACCAGGGCGCTCTGGAGCCGCCCGCGCAGGACCTTGTTTTGACCGAAGCCGACTTCCCCGCCGACGACCTGATCGCCGGCTTCCAGATCGAGAACCAGCCGGTGCGCGGGCGCGTGGCGCGCCTGGGCGCGGCGATCGACACCATCCTGAGGCAGCACGAGTATCCCGAACCGGTGGCCAACCTGCTGGGCGAGGCCTGCGCCCTGGCCGCCCTGGTCGGCGCCAGCCTGAAGTTCGACGGCCGGCTCATCGTCCAGGCCCAGGGCGACGGCCCGGTGGCCTACGTGGTCGCCGACTACGACACCTCCGGCAGCCTGCGCGGCTACTGCCGTTTCGATCCGGCCCGCGTGGACGAGCTCAGCCACGGTTACGCCCGGCCCGGCGCCCATACCCTGCTGGGCAAGGGCGTCTTCGTCATGACCGTGGACCAGGGTCCGGAAAAGGACCGCCATCAGGGCGTCACTCCGATCGAGGGCGAGACCCTGGCGCTTTGCGCCGAGCACTACTTCGCCCAGTCCGAACAGCTTCCCACCCGGGTGCTGCTGGGAGTCAGCGAGCACGACGGCGCCTGGCGCGCGGGCGGGGCCATGATCCAGCTGATCGCCGGCGACCTGTCCCGGGGCGACACCGAGGAGGCGTGGACTCACGTCAACGCCCTGTTCCAGACGCTGGGCGAGGAGGAACTGACCGATCCCGAGCTTCCGGCGGACCGCCTGCTCTATCGCCTGTTCCACGAGGACGGGGTGCGGATGTTCGATCCGAAGGCGCTGCGTGCGGCCTGCCGCTGCTCGGCCGAAGGGGTGCTGGGCATGCTGCGCGCCTTCCCAATCAGCGAGCGCGCCGAGATGGTCGAGGGCGACGGCATGATCCGTGTGACCTGCGAGTACTGCTCGCGGGTCTACGAGATCGAACCCGAAGGCGTCTGAACTAGCCCAGTTCCAGGGCGTAGCCGGCCGAGCGCACGGTGCGGATCAGGTCCTTCTCGCCGGGGCCGGTGATGGCCTTGCGCAGGCGGCCGATGTGCACGTCGACGGTGCGCACCTCGACATAGACGTCCGATCCCCACACCGCATCGAGCAGCTGCTCCCGGCTGAACACCCGGCCGGGGTGCTGCATCAGGTGGTCCAGCAGGCGGTATTCGGTCGGGCCCAGATGGATGTCGCGCCCGGCCCGGCTGACCTTGTGCGCCACCCGGTCCATCACCAGGTCGCCGCGCTGCACGCTGTCCTCGGCCAGGCCCGGACGGATGCGGCGCAGCACCGCCCGAACCCGCGCGGACAGTTCGCTCATGGCGAAGGGCTTGGTCAGGTAGTCGTCGGCGCCGGTGTCCAGGCCCCGCACCCGGTCGGCCTCCTCGCCCCGGGCCGTCAGCATGATGATCGGCAGGTTGCGGGTGGCCTGGGCGGCGCGCAGCCGGCGACAGACCTCGATGCCCGAGACCTTGGGCAGCATCCAGTCCAGCACCACAAGGTCCGGGGCCTGTTCGTCGATCTGGATCAAGGCCTCCTCGCCGTCGCCGGCGAGGCCCACCCGGTAGCCTTCCTTCTCGAGGTTGTAGTGGAGCAGGGTCGCCAGGGCGTCCTCGTCCTCGACCACCAGGATGTTGGCCGCCGCCATCAGGACGCATCCCCTTTGGGCCGCGCGCCCGCGATCTCGGCGCCGGTCAGCTCATAATGCGCCATTTCCGCGATATTGGTGGCGTGATCTCCGACCCGCTCGAGATTCTTGGCCATGAACAGCAGGTGGGCGGCGGCGTTGATGGTGCGGGGGTCGGCCATCATGTGGGTGAGCAGCTCACGGAACAGGCTGTCGTACTGCTGGTCGACCTCGTCGTCGTGGGACCAGACGCTGAGCAGGCCGTCGATCTCCTGGCGCGCGTAGGCGTCCAGGACCTCCTTCAGCCGGGCGGCGACCAGCTTGCCCATCCGCTCGAACGCCTTCGACAGCGAGGTCATGGGGTCGGCGTCGTAGAGCTGGCCGGCCCGCTTGCAGATGCCCTTGGCCATGTCCCCCACCCGCTCGAGCGAGAGCGAGATCTTGAGGGCGGCCATGGTGCGGCGCAGGTCGGCCGCCATGGGCTGGCGCAGGGCGATCAGGCGCAACGCCTTCTTCTCGATCTCGGCCTGCAGTTCGTCGAGGCGACGGTCGCCCTCGACCACCGCCCGCGCCATGGCTGCGTCGCGGCGGACGATAGCGGTGACGGCGGCGCCGACCTGGGCCTCCGCAAGGCCGCCCATCTGCACCACGTCGGCGCGCAACTGGTCCAGTTCCTCGCCGAAAGCCGAAACGATGTGCTGGTGTGCCATGGGTCGGGTCCTCAGCCGAAGCGGCCGGTGATGTAGTCGTGGGTGCGCGTGTCGCGCGGGTTGGTGAAGATCTCTTCGGTCGCTCCGTCCTCGACCAGCCGGCCGAGGTGGAAGAAGGCCGTCCGCTGGGACACCCGGGCCGCCTGGGCCATCGAGTGGGTGACGATGACGATGCAGTACTGGGCGCGCAGTTCGTCGATCAGGTCCTCGATGCGCGCCGTCGCGATGGGGTCCAGCGCCGAGCAGGGCTCGTCCATCAGGATGACCTCCGGCTCGACAGCGATGGCGCGGGCGATCACGAGGCGCTGCTGCTGGCCGCCCGAAAGGCCGGTGCCGGGCTGGTGCAGCCGGTCGGCCACCTCGGCCCAGAGGCCGGCGCGGCGAAGCGCCTGTTCGACCAGGCCCTCCATCTCGGACTTGGACGAGGCCAGCCCGTGGATGCGCGCGCCGTAGGCGACGTTCTCGAAGATCGACTTGGGAAAGGGGTTGGGCTTCTGGAACACCATGCCCACCCGGGCCCGCAGCAGCACGGGATCGACGCCGCGGTCGTTGATGTTCTCGCCGTCCATCCGGATCGCCCCCTCCACCCGCGCGGTGGGGATGGTGTCGTTCATCCGGTTGAGGCAGCGCAGGAAGGTCGACTTGCCGCAGCCGGATGGGCCGATCAGGGCGGTCACCGAGCGATCCGCCATGTCCAGGTTGACGTCGAACAGGGCCTGCTTGGGCCCATAGAAGACGTTGACGTTGCGCGCCTCGATCTTGGCCGCGCCGACCGGCCCATGGTGGGCGGCGACGGGGGCCGGCGGTGCGATGCTGGTTTCCATGTCGGGTCCCTGTCGGAGGAAGCGGCGCGGGGAGATCTCGGTCATGCCTACCACCGGCGCTCGAAGCGGCGGCGCAGCAGGATGGCCGCGAGGTTCATAACGACCATGAAGGCCAGCAGCACCAGGATCGCCGCGCCGGTCCTCTCATGGAAGGCGCGCTCGGCGGCGTTCTCCCAGATGAAGATCTGCACCGGCAGCACCGTCGCCGCCGAGGTGAAGCCTTCCGGCACGCTGGTGGTGAAGCTGACCATGCCGATCATCAGCAAGGGCGCGGTCTCGCCCAGGGCGTGGGCCAACGCCAGGATGACCCCGGTCATGATGCCGGGCGTGGCCGGCGGCAGCACGTGGTGGAACACCGCCTGGGTAGGCGAGGCGCCGACCGCCAGGGCGCCCTCGCGGATCGACGGTGGCACCGCCTTCAGGGCCGAGCGGGTGGCGATGATGATGGTGGGCAGCACCAGAAGCGCCAGCACCACCCCGCCGGTGATGGGCGCCGAGCGGGGGAACTGGAGCCAGTTGATGAACACCGCCAGCCCCAGCATGCCGTAGACAATGGAAGGAACCGCCGCGAGGTTGTTGATATTGACCTCGATGAAATTGGTCAGCCGGTTCCGCGGCGCGAACTCTTCCAGGTAGACCGCCGCCAGCACTCCGGCGGGGGCCGCGACCAGGGCGGTGACCAGCAGCATCAGGGCGGAACCCACGATGGCGCCCAGGAGACCGGCCAGCTCCGGCTGGGTCGAGTCGGCGTGGGTGAAGAGGCGGGTGTTGAAGCCCTCGGTGACCAGGCCGTCCGCCTTGAGGCGGTCCAGCCAGTCCAGCTGGGCGTCATCCAGCTTCCGGTCGGCCTCGGCGATCTCGCGGCCCAGTTCGCCCTTGTAATAGAGGTCGGCGTTGCCCCCGATCGGGGCCGCGATGGTGAGCGTCCGCCCGATCAGCGACGGATCGCGCTTCACCGCGTCCAGCACCTGGAAGCCCATGTCCGGCGACAGCAGGTCCTTGGCCCTGAGCGCGTTCTCGCCGAGGTCGTCGTTTTCGACGTGCAGCCGGTTCAGCAGCTGCTCGGCGATCATCAAGTCGTAGTTGGCGCCCTGCGGGTCGCGGGCGTCCACCTTGGCCGGATCGACGTAGACCGGCAGGCTGATGGTGTTGGTCCGGAACGCGGGCAGGCCCTGCTGGATCACCCCGGCCAGCAGGATGGCCAGGAAGCCGATGGCGAGCGCGATGGCCCCGAGGCCGTAGGCGCGGAAACGCGCCTCGGCCGCATGACGGCGCTTCAGCCGCTTGCCGGCTGCGGCGCGCGCCGCGGCCCGTCCGGCGGCCGACGGCGGAGGGGGGAGGGCCGCGTCAGTCATACTGTTCCCGGTAGGCCTGCACGATGCGCAGGGCGATGATGTTGAGCGTCAGGGTGACCACGAACAGGGTCAGGCCCAGGCCGAAGGCGGCCATGGTGGTGGGGCGGTCGAACTCGAGGTCGCCGGTCAGCAGGCTGACGATCTGCACCGTCACCGTGGACACCGCGTCGAGGGGGTTGAAGGTGAGGTTGGTTCCGCCGCCGGAACCCAGGGCCAGCAACACGATCATGGTCTCGCCGATGGCTCGCGAGACGGCCAGGATGAAAGCGCCGGCCACGCCCGGCAGGGCCGCGGGCAGCACCACCTTCTTCACCGTCTCCGACTTCGTGGCGCCCATGGCGTAGGAGCCGTCGCGCAGGCTCTGGGGCACGGCGTTGAGGATGTCGTCCGACAGGGACGAGATGAAGGGGATCAGCATCACCCCCATGACCACGCCGGCGGCCAGGGCCATGTTGGGCTGCACCTGCACCAGGTACTGTCCGACGCCGTCGAGGGGGCCGCCGACGAGGTTGCCGCCGATCCACTTGAAGAAGGCGGCGAAGGCAGGGCCCACGGTCAGGGCTGCGAACACGCCGAAGACCACGGTAGGGATGCCCGCGAGAATCTCCAGCACCGGCTTGACCCAGGCGCGCAGCCGCGGCCCGGCGTATTCCGACAGGTAGATGGCGGCGTAGAGGCCGATGGGCGCGGCCACCACCATGGCGATGGTCATGATCAGCAGGGTGCCGACGAACAGGGGCACGGCGCCGAACGCTCCAGCCGAGCCGGCCTGGTCTTCGCGTAAGGCCGTCTGCGGACTCCAGTGCAGACCGGTCAGGAAATCCACCGGCGAGACCACCTGGAAGAAGCGTACGCTCTCGAACAGCAGCGAGGCGATGATGCCGACCGTGGTGAGCACGGCGAGGGCCGAACAGGTGATGAGCAGGCCGTGTATCCAGCCCTCGGCGTGGCGGCGGGCGGTGAAGTCGGGCGACAGCCGTCGCAACGCCAGCAGGAACCCCGCGACAGCGACCAGGCCCGCCAGGATCACCCCGCCCCAGCCGGTCAGCAGCTCGTAGTCGCGGGCCTTGTCCACCGCCGCCGCGCGGGCGGTGGCCAAGGGGCCGGACCAGGTCGCGGCGCTGGTTGGCCGACCCTCGGCGATGGCGTGCACGTCCCCGACGAACAGAGCCTTCTGGTCCGCCTCCAGCGCTGCGGCCGCCCCCGGCAGATTCGCTTCGATCAGCCCGGTCTCGATGCGGCCGGAAAAGACGATCAGGCAAGCCAGCAGGATGAGGGCGGGGGTGAAGGCCCACAGCGCCACATAACCGGCCTGCTGGCCCGGAAGGGAATTGGGCCGGCGTCCGGCGGCGCGGGCGGCGTCGGACGCCTTGCGCCGGGCCAGGCCGAAGGCCGCGGCCGAGAACAGGAAGAGGCCGAGGATGGCGATCCAGAACATGGCGGCGGCGAAGGTCCCGTCAGGCCGCCGGGCGGGAAGGCCCGCGGTCGGGGCGGGCTTTACGACGCTTGCATGACAGTTTTGCTACGGTCGTCGTCATCGGCTGTGGACGATTTCGCGGCCTGCGGCAGGTAGACGGTGAAGATCGACCCCTCCCCCGGCGCGCTCTCCACGATCAGCCCCCCGCGGTGGCGATTGACGATGTGCTTGACGATGGCCAGGCCCAGGCCCGTGCCCAGGCGGTCGCCGCTCTTCTGGCCTTCGACGCGATAAAAGCGTTCGGTCAGGCGCGGCAGCTTCTGGGGCTCGATACCCGGACCCCGGTCCCGCACCTTCAGCGCGATGAAGCGAACGCCGGGCTGGTGGGCCGGACGCAGCAGCACGGCGCGCGACAGGCCGCCGGTGCGGTTGACGGGATCCAGGGGTCGGTAGCCGCCGACCAGCTCGAAGCGGATCTCGCCGCCGTCGGGGGAATACTTCAGGGCGTTCTCGGCGAGGTTCTGAACCACCTGGACAAGCTGGTCGCGGTCGCCGGCCACCACCGCCTCCCCCGCTCCGGCGCCCTCGAGCGTCAGGCGCAGGCCGCGGCGGGCCAGCTGCGGCGTCAGGGCGTCGGCCACGTCGGCGGCCACCTGGTTCAGGTCAGCCACCCCCTCGGGCGGGATGTGCTCGTCCAGCTCGATGCGGCTCAGCGAGAGCAGGTCGGAGATGAGCCGGCCCATGCGGTCGCCCTGCACGGCCATGATGTCGAGGAAGCGCTCGCGCGCGGCCGGGTCGTCCCGGGCCGCGCCCTTCAGGGTCTCTATGAAGCCGGTCAGCGAAGCCAGGGGGCTGCGCAGCTCGTGGCTGGCGTTGGCCATGAAGTCGGCGCGCATCCGCTCCAGCCGGCGCGCCTCGGTCTCGTCGCGCAGGTGCACCATCGCCAGCCGCGCGCCGGCGGCGCCTTCGGGCATGGCCCGCACTTCGGCCCGCCAGTGCAGGTCGTGCAGGCCGCCGGGGGCGAACTCGACCTCGCCGTCGGCGCCGCGCTGCAGGGCCGCGTCGACCTGCTCCAGCACCTTGGGGTCGCGGATGGCTGCGACCAGGGCGGCGCCTTCGGCGGGGATCTTCAGCAGGTCGCGGGCGGCTCGATTGGCCGAAATCACCCGCCGGGCGGACCCCGGGGCGGGGGAATCCGCGCTCACGATCAGCACCGGCTCGGGCATGGCGTCGAAGGCGCCGGCCAGAGGGGTGAACGTACCGGCGGATGGACTTGGGGCGCCGGAGACTGGGGTGTTCGTACCGGCCCTCAGCAACTTGCGCGCCCGCAGCCAGGCCAGGACGCTGACCCCGGCCAAGGCCAGGATGGCCAGCACCGAGGCCCCCGCGTGCGCCCACCGTCCGGCCGCCAGCCAGAGGATCAGACCCATGCCGGCGGCCCCGACCAGGGCCGGCGCCCAGCTCAGAAACCTTTGCGCCTTAAGGGATAGCTGGCTCATCGCCTGGTCCCCGTCAGATCAGCCCGCGGCGCTCCAGCTCCGCGATGACCGACCGGGCCGCCTCTTCCGGCGAAAGCGCGCCCGTGTCCAGCCTCAGCTCCGCCTTCTGGGGCGGCTCATACGGACTGTCGAGGCCGGTGAAGTTCTTGATCTCGCCCCGTTTCGCCTTTGCATACAATCCCTTGGGATCGCGCTCGATCGCCGTGTCGAGCGGCACGTCGACGAAGATCTCGAGGAAATCCCCCTCGCCGAACAGCTCCCGCACCATCTGGCGCTCGGCCCGGAACGGCGAGATGAAGGAGGCCAGCACCAGCGTGCCGGAATCCACCATCAGCTTCGCGACCTCGCCGACTCTGCGAATGTTTTCAACGCGATCCGCATCCGTAAAGCCCAGGTCGCGGTTCAGCCCATGGCGCACGTTGTCGCCGTCCAGCAGGTAGGAGCGCACCCCCCGCTGGTGCAGCTCGCGCTCGACGATGTTGGCGATGGTGGACTTCCCGGCCCCGGAAAGCCCTGTGAACCAAAGGACTCCCGCGCGGTGCCCCGACAACCGCTCCCGCGCTGCCCGGTCCACCGACAGCTCCTGGAAGTGGATGTTGGTCGCCCGCCTCAGGCCGTGCAGCACGACCCCGGCCCCCACGGTCCCGTTGGTGAAGCGGTCGATGAGGATGAAGGCTCCGGTGTGCGGATTCTCCACGAACGGATCGATGGCGACGGGTGCCGCAACGGACAGGTTGCACTCGCCGATCTCGTTGAGTGACAAGGACTTTCCAGCGAGATGCTCAAGCGTGTTGACGTCGATCTTGTGCTTAAGCTCGGTCACCTGGGCCGGCAGGTAACGCGCCCCGATCTTCATCAGGTACGGCCGCCCGGGGAACAGCGCCTGCTCCCCCATCCACAGCACCTGGGCCGCGAACTGGTCGATCACCTCCGGACGCGCCTGGGCTTCCGCCAGAATATCGCCGCGCATGATGTCGATCTCGTCCTCGAGCTCGACCGTAACGGCGTCGCCGGCGCTCGCCACCGCGAGATCGCCGTCGAAGGTGACCAGTCGCTTGACCTTGCTCTTCTTGCCCGACGCAGCCACGGCGAGCAGGTCTCCGGGCTTCACCCGGCCCGACGCGACAGTGCCGGAATAGCCGCGGAACGACTGGTCCGGGCGGTTAACCCACTGGACATGCAGGCGGAACGGCTGTTCCTCCAGCGACGCCTCAGCGTCGATGCTCTCCAGCTGTTCGATCAGCGTCGGTCCCGTGTACCAGGTCGTCCGGGCCGACCGTTCGAAGACATTGTCTCCGTACCGGGCGCTCAGCGGGATGGGCGTGATCGACTCGAAGCCCAGCTCCGCCGCGAAGGCGAGGTACTCGGCCACGATTTCGTCGAAGACCCGCTGGTTGAAGTTCATCATGTCCATCTTGTTCACCGCCACGATCACGTGACGGATCCCGAACATTGAACAGATGAAGCTGTGGCGCTTGGTCTGCGGCAGCACGCCCTTGCGGGCGTCAATCAGGATAACCGAGGCGTCCGAGTTGGATGCGCCCGTGGCCATGTTGCGCGTGTATTGCTCGTGGCCGGGCGTGTCGGCGACGATGAACGAGCGGTTCGCCGACGAGAAGAAGCGATAGGCGACATCGATGGTGATGCCCTGCTGGCGTTCGGCCTCCAGGCCGTCGACCAGCAACGCGAAGTCGATCTCTTCGCCCGTCGTCCCGTGCTTCTTCGAATCCCGTTCCAGCGTCGCCAGCTGGTCTTCGTAGATCTGCTTGGCCTCGTAGAGAAGCCGTCCGATCAGGGTCGACTTTCCGTCGTCCACTGACCCGCAGGTGAGGAAGCGCAGAAGGCCCTTGCTGGCGGAGGCTGCGGAACCGTCTGCCATCAGAAGTAGCCCTCGCGCTTCTTCTTCTCCATGGAGGCGGCCTCATCGGAGTCGATCAGTCGGCCTTGGCGCTCGGAAGTGGTCGAACCCTTCAGTTCGGCGATGATCTGTTCGAGGCTGGAGGCGTCGCTCTCGACGGCCGCACTCAGCGGATAGCAGCCGAGCGAGCGGAACCGAACCATGCGCACCTCTTCGACCTCGCCTTCAAGCAGCGGCATGCGGTCGTCGTCCCGCATGATCAGCATGCCATCGCGGAACACCACAGGCCGAGGGGCTGCGAGGTAGAGAGGCACGATCGGGATTTCCTCCGCCGCGGTGTATTCCCAGATATCGAGCTCGGTCCAGTTCGACAGCGGAAAGACGCGGATCGATTCGCCCTTGGATATCCGTGTGTTGTATAGACGCCAGAGCTCCGGCCGCTGGTTCCGCGGGTCCCACACGTGGCCTGCCGAGCGGAACGAGAACACTCGCTCCTTGGCGCGGCTCTTCTCCTCGTCGCGGCGTGCGCCGCCGAAGGCGGCGTCGAAGCCGTACTTGTCCAGCGCCTGCTTGAGCGCCTCGGTCTTCATGACCTGCGTGTGCAGCGACGATCCTGAGGCGATAGGGTTTATGCCCCTTTCGACGCCCTCCGGATTGGTGTGAACCAGGAGGTCGAAGCCATAGTCGGCGGCGATGCGGTCGCGGTGCTCGATCATCGCCCGGAACTTCCAGAGCGTGTCGACATGGAGCAGCGGGAACGGCGGGCGCGACGGGTAGAACGCCTTGCGCGCCAAGTGCAGCATGACGCCGGAGTCCTTGCCGATGGAATAGAGCATCACCGGCTTTTCGAACTCAGCCGCCACCTCGCGGATGATCTCGATCGATTCCGCTTCCAGGCGTTTCAGGTGTTCGGACAGGCGCGACATGGCGATGCGTCTAACTCAGGTCCCGGCTAAGACAAAGCCGGGGCCGCGAGGACCCCGGCTTGCCTGACTTTCAGAGGACTCAGGCCGCGGCCGGCTTGGCCTGCGGCTGGGCGCCGCTCACCGGCGCGATCAACGGCGCGAACTCCTTGTCGAAGGTGATCATGCTGTGGATCTCGGGCGAGTTGATGCCGATCGCCATCGGGCACAGGGTGTCCGGGATGATGGCCACGTCGAACAGTTCGGCGATCTGGCCGTCCATGCGGATGAACTCGACCATGTCGCCGGAGCGCAGGTCGATGATCAGCACGCCACACCAGGCTTCCCCATCTCGCTTCTTGAGCTGGTTCTGCAGCTCCAGGCCGGCGAAGGCGCCATCACGGGGCTTGGAGCAGGTCACCAGGGCGTAGCCGTTATGCAGCGACAGCCCGCGGAGGAAGCCCGGGCAGAAGCAGATGTCTTCCTTCTTGCCGGTCTCGCGATCGATGCGGATCAGATTGCCCCGACCAGAATCCAGAGCGTAGACCTGACCGTTATAGACGCGCGGGCTGTGCGGCATCGACAGCTCATCGGTGACGATCTTGTCGTTCTGCACGTCGATCAGAACGCCGCCCTCATGGCGACGCTCACGCCAGCCGTTGATCACATCCGAGCGCGACACGGCGGTCACGTAGCGCGGCAGACCATCTTCCATGGCCATGCCGTTCATGTGGCAGCGATCTTCGGCGGCCAGCTTGGAGATGAACGGCGGCTTCCAGATCGGACGGAAGCCGAAGCGCGTGGAGACCGTGGCCAGGCACGAATATTTCGTATTGACGAAAATGATCCGGCCCGCGCGGTCCACCGACACCTCGTGGACGTCGACATCCCCAACAGTCTGCGCGTTGCGGGGTACATACAGGCGATCGAAGTGCTTGTTGGCGCGTTCGGCCGGCCCGAGCACGTTCTCCAGACGCCAGATCTGGAACAGCGAGCCGACATAGAGACGGTCGCGCTGGGCGTGAACGCCCATGGCCCGCTGGTAGCTCTGCTGGTGGAAGGAAACCTTCTTCTCCGGCGTCAGACCGACCAGGAACAGCTTGCCCGTCTGGTAGGAGGTGAAGGCGATGGAGCAGCGCTGCAGCGACATCCAGTTCGCAAAGCCGCGGGAGACGGACATCTTGGTCTGGGGCTGGCCCTGCGGCGCCCCCTGGGCCGGGCGGCCGCCCTGGGCCTGCGGGGCCGCCTGGGGCGTGGCGTTCTCAGCCGTAGTCGGCGCACTCACGTCCACACCGGGAGAGACCGAAGAAACGCTGGACACTTCTTCCGTCTGCGCCTCGGTCTCGGGCGCCTTGGTTTTCTTGCTCATAGATCTAACTGCGAAGCCCCAAAAGAATTTCGCCGGCGCCTTTGCGGCGTCGGCGGGGTGAACACTAGACGAGGATACCTGGCAGCGCCAGCGTCGGTGCAGGGACCCCCGAAGCATCCCGGCCTCTGACGGCCCCCAAGACGAAGGGGCCGGTCC
>JAIBAU010000056.1 GCA_019695035.1 Caulobacteraceae bacterium
CCGCGCCGCCCGCCGCGCGAAATGCACCTGCAGCGCCGCCGCCACGAAGACGTGCTCGGCCAGCGCCTCGACCGGGATGGCCTCCGCCAGCACGTTCTGGATCATCGCCGCGCGCGCGGCGCCGTCCGCGGCGATGACGCGCTGGAGCGCGGCGCGCGCCGGCTCCGGCATCTCCAGCCGCGCGGCCGCCTCGAGCAGGCGGTCGAGGGTCGCGGTGAACGCCGCATCGGGGGCGAAGCCGCCGCGGTCGAGCGGCGGCATCTTGTGCTGCTGCGCGCGCTCCAGCACGTCCGCCGCGACCGCCTCCGGCTCCGGCAGCCCGTCCTGGATCGCGGCCTGGGCCTCGCACAGCCCGGCCAGGAACCGCAGGTAGGGCGCGAGATCGTGGCCCTCCGCGAGCGCCGCGAAGCGCGCCGCGCGGGCCGCGAACAGGCGGTTCGGAGCGGGGAGCCGCGCAAAGGGCGGCGTCGGAATGTTGCTGATGACGGATGGATCAGGTGCGGTCGTATCGACGCCAGACATCATAAATCCTCACGAACCTCACGGGCCACGT
Organism: Caulobacteraceae bacterium; assembly: GCA_019695035.1. Taxonomy (GTDB): domain Bacteria; phylum Pseudomonadota; class Alphaproteobacteria; order Caulobacterales; family Caulobacteraceae; genus JAEZEZ01. The sequence goes on from JAIBAU010000056.1 coordinate 554, forward strand.
GGCTTTCGGGAAGCGCATGCATCGCACCGACAGCCGGTCATCCGCGAGCGCTTCAACGCAGGGTCTCGATTTCGCCCGGCGCCGGCGGGTCAGGCCGGCGCCGGAGCGCAATTAATGCTTGGTGGTGACCAGGTCCCTCAGCCATTTGCGATGATGCCGCCACGCCCAGCCGCCGGTCACCCGGCCGCGGGTCATGGCGCTGATCGTGCCGCGCACCCAGATCGCCGCGTAGACGTGGACGATCCAGACGCAGATCGCGACGATGGCGGTGATCGAATGCACCAGCACCGCGATCCGCTTCTGCTCGATGGTGAAGTAGTTCGAGAAGTACTGGTCCCAGATCACGACGCCGCTGGTGATCAGCACCAGGATCAAGAGCGACATCGACCAGAACACCATCTTCTGGCCGGCGTTGTACTTGCCGACCTCGGGCAGCTTCTCCTCGTCGCCGGCGAGCACGTCGCGCAGCCGGCTCATCCAGACGTTGTCCGTCCGCTCCCACAGATTCAACCTGAAGAAGCGGATGAACAGCCCCATGAACGAGAGGAACAGCACCACGCCGATCCACGGATGGATCATCCGCGTGGTCGGCCCGCCGCCGAACAGCCCGGTCAGGAAGTAGAGCGCGGGCGTGAACAGGGCGAGGCCGGACAGCGCCAGCAGGACCAGGCTGACCGCGGTGATCCAGTGGTTGATCCGCGCGGCCACCGTGTAGCGGTCGACGATCACCGGCTTGCCGGGATGGACGCCGTCGCCGCTTTCGACTTCAGTGCTCATGACCGACCCTCCGTGAGCCGCTCGGCGTTCTTTTCATCCTCCGCCGACACGCGGTTGGCGCCGGTGAGCAGATGATGCAGGAAGCCGATCGCGGCGAAGGCTCCGATGGCGGTGAGGCCCGCATACTTGGTGGCTCCCTTCCAGAGCTCGACGACCGGGCTGATCGACGGGTTGTTGGGAAGCCCCGCATAGATCTGCGGCTTGTCGTTATGCTGCAGCACGTACATGACGTGCGTGCCCTTCACCCCCGGCGGATCGTAGAGTCCCGCGTTCTTGAAGCCGCGCGACTTGAGATCCTTGATGCGGTGGTCAGCCCACTGCTTCATCTCGTCCTTGGTGCCGAACACGATGGCCTGCGTCGGGCACGCCTTCTGACAGGCGGGGCCCTGGCCGACCGCGACGCGGTCGACGCAGAGCGTGCACTTGTAGGCCTTCGCATCGACCTTCGAGATGCGCGGGATGTTGAAGGGGCAGCCCTTCACGCAGTAGCCGCAGCCGATGCACTTGTCGTGGACGAAATCCACGATGCCGTTGGAGTACTGCACGATGGCGCCGGGCGCCGGGCAGGCCTTGAGGCAGCCCGGGTCCTCGCAATGCATGCAGCCGTCCTTGCGGATCAGCCACTCGAGATTGCCGGTCTCGGCATTCTCGTATTCGGTGTAGCGCATCAGCGTCCAGGTGTTCGGCGTCAGGTCGTGGGGGTTGTCGTAGACCCCGACGTTGATGCCGACTTCCTCGGTGAGGTTGTTCCACTCGAGGCACGCCACCTGGCAGGCCTTGCAGCCGATGCACTTCGACACGTCGATCAGCTTCGCCACCTCGGTCTGCCGCTTGGCGGGCGGGGTGACGGTGGAGGCCGAGCGACGGATCAGGTCCTGCTCGCCGAACTTCGCGGGTCCGGGATTGGTGGTGGGGTTCGGAACTGGCGTGAACATGCTGTGTCCTCCCCCTTATGCCACCGGGCCCGCGATGGGCTCGATATTGACCAGGAACGCCTTGTATTCAGGCGTCTGCGAGTTGGAATCGCCGATCGCGGAGGTCAGCCCGTTGATCGGTGACGCCTTCTTGGTCTCGCCGATGAAGCCGAAGTTGAGCGGCAGCCCCACCTGGTGCACCGGCTTGCCGTCGATCATGAACGGCTTGATGCGCTTGGTGACGACGGCCTTGCCTTTGACTTCGCCGCGCTTCGACCAGATGCGGACCATCTGTCCGTGCCTGATCCCCTTCTCCCTGGCGAGCTCCTCGGACAATTCCACGAAGAACTCGGGCTGCATCACCGCGTTGGCGTGCACGCTCTTCGTCCAGTAGTGGAAGTGCTCGGTGAGCCGGTAGGTGGTGCCGACGATCGGGAAGTCCTTGGACGCGCCAAGAGCCTCCATGTCGTTCTTGAACACCCGCGCCACCGGGTTGCCCTTGAGCTTCGGGAACACCAGGTTGGGCACCGGCGATTCGAACGGCTCCATGTGCACCGGGAACGGACCGTCGGCCATCAGGCCACGAACCCAGAGGCGCGACACACCCTCCGCGTTCATGATGAAGGGACCGACAGCGCGCTCCGGCGGGATGGTCGGCACATAGTCCGGCACATCCGGCCCGGTCCAGCGTTCGCCGTTCCAGTACATGTACTTCTTGGCTTCGCTCCACGGCTTGCCGTCAGGATCGGCCGAGGCGCGGTTGTACTGGATGCGGCGGTTGGCCGGCCACGAGAAGCCCCAGTTCTGATAGACACCGAGCCCCGAGGGGTCGGAGTTATCGCGACGCTGGGCCATGTTGCCGGTCGGACCATAGAAGCCGGTGTAGATCCACATGCAGCCGTCGGTCGAACCGTCGTCCCGCATCTCGCCGAACGAGGCGAGCCGCTGGCCGGCGGCGCGGACCACCTTGCCTTCCGCGTCCTTGAGATCGACCAGCGCCCGGCCGTTCAATTCGGCCTGAAGCTCGTCGACGCTCGGATGCAGCGGGTCCTTGTAGCTCCAGTCCACCGCCAGGATCGCGTCCTTGCCCTTGCCGCCATCCTTCTCGTACATCTTGCGCATGCGCACGAAGAGGTCCGCGAGGATGTCGATGTCGGTCTTGGACTCGTAGTACGGATCGGCAGCCTTCCACCGCCACTGGATGAGGCGGCTGGAGTTGGTAACGCTGCCTTCCTCCTCGGCGAAGGACGTGACCGGGAGCATGAACACTTCGGTCTGGATCTTGGCGGGATCGACGTTGTTGAACTCGCCGTGATTTTCCCAGAACCGGGCCGTGTCGGTCTCGATCGGGTCCATGCTGACCAGGAACTTCAGCTTCGACAACGCTTCCCGGCTCTTGTTCGAGTTCGGGATCGCCATCAGCGGGTTGAAGCCCTGGCAGATGAGGCCGTTGGTCTTGCCCTGATGCATCAGGTCGAACATCTTGATGCAGTCGTAGATGCCGTCGAGCTTCGGCAGGTAGTTGTAGCCGAACTCGTTCTCCTTGGTCGCGTTGGCGCCGAACTGCGTCTTCAGGAAGGAGACGTAGAACTTCCTGTAGTTCTGCCAGTACGACGTCTGGTTCGGCGTGAGCGGCTTGAAGGCGCGCTTGCTGAGATGCGACTCAAGCGTCGGCTCCTGCTCGGTGGGCAGCGCCAGGTAGCCCGGGATCGCCGCCGTCAGCGTGCCGACGTCGGTGATGCCCTGCACGTTGGAGTGACCGCGCAATGCGTTCACGCCGCCGCCCGGGATGCCGATGTTGCCGCACAGCAGCTGGATCATCGCCGCACAGCGGATGTTCTGGGCGCCGTGCGAATGCTGCGTCCAGCCGAGGGCGTACATGATCGTCATCGCCCGCTCGCCGTTGGCGGTGGACGCGACCCATTCGGCCACCTTCAGGAACTTGTCCTTCGGCGTGCCGCAGACGCGCTGCACCAGCTCCGGCGTGTACTGCGCGAAGTGCTTCTTCATGAGCTGGAACACGCAGCGCGGGTCCGACAGCGTCATGTCGCGGATCGCGAAGCCGTCGGGGCCGAACTTGTATTCCCACGTGCTGCGGTCGTACGACCGCTTGCTCTCGTCGTAGCCCGAGAAGAGTCCTTCGTTGAACTCGTACTCGTCCTTCACGATGAAGGCGGCGTTGGTGTAGTGGCGCACGTACTCCTTGTGGATCTTGTCGTTCGTGAGCAGGTGGTTGATCACGGCAGACAAGAACGTGATGTCCGATCCGGAACGGATCGGCGCGTAGTGGTCCGCCATGGCCGCCGACCGGTTGAACCGGGGGTCGACCACCATCAGCTTGGCGCCACGCTCGGCCTTCGCCTCGGTGACCCACTTGAAGCCGCAGGGATGTGCCTCCGCTGCGTTACCACCCATGATCCAGACGACATCGGCGTTCTTGATGTCCATCCAGGAATTCGTCATTGCACCGCGACCAAATGTGGGGCCCAAACTGGCCACCGTCGGTCCGTGTCAAATTCTAGCCTGGTTTTCTATCTGCAGCAGGCCGAGGCCGCGGGAGACCTTGAAGGTGGCCCAGCCGCCCTCGTTCGCCACCGAACTGCCGGCGAGGAACGCGGTCGTCAGCCACCGGTTGACGGTGACGCCGTCGCGATTCTTCTCGATCCAGTTGGCGTCGCGGTCTTCCTTCATCAGCTTGGCGATGCGGTCCATCGCGAAATCCCAGCTCACGCGCTCGAACTGCGTGCCGCCGGGCTTGCGATACATCGGATACTTAACGCGCGTCTTCGCCTTGATGTAGTCGAGCGCGCCGGCGCCCTTCGGGCAAAGCGTGCCGCGGTTGACGGGATGGTCGACGTCACCCTCGATATGGGTGACCTCCATCTTGCCCTTCTCTTCCTTGCTCTCCGCCGCGAAAATCAGCATTCCGCAGCAGACAGCGCAGTAAGGACACTGGCTTCGGGCTTCCTTGGTTTGCGCAAGCTTGAAAGGCCGGATCGATAGTGCGTGGGCTTCCTCGATTTCACCAAATCCAAGCGCACCCAGGCTCGTTC
>JAIBAU010000030.1 GCA_019695035.1 Caulobacteraceae bacterium
ACGCCGCCGCCGCCGGCCGGTCCGCGCGCTCCCGACCTCGCCCCGCAGCCGCCGCTCCCGGCGGCCGCTCCCCGGCGCAAGGGCAACGACTTCCTGCGCGTCCTGCTGGTCGTCGGCCTGCTGCTGGCCGGCGGGCTGGCGGTGCTGAACTATGCGGTCAAGCCGGCCGTCGAGGCCGAACGCGCCGAGACCTGGTACGTCACCCGCGGCGTGCGGGTGCGGCCCGAGCCCTCCACCGACAACCGCCCCCTGACCGAGTTGCGCCGGGGCGAGCAGGTGCGGGGCCATCCGGTCGACGGCGACGACGGTGCGTCGCGCTGGCTGAAGGTCACCGAGGGCGAGCACCGGGGCCAGTACGTCTGGCTGCGAAACCTCTCGACCACGCCGCGACCGTCCCTGGACTCGTCGCGGCCCGAGAAGCTGTACGCGCTCGAGGACGTCCAGATCCGGGCCGAGCCGCGCGAAGGCGCCGACGCCGCGGGCGGGCTGAAGACCGGCGACGCGGTCCAGGTCCAGGGCGTCACCGACGACGGCTGGTCGGAGCTTGCGCTCACCCAGGGCGGGGTCGGTTACGTGCGGGCCTCGAGCCTGGGCGAACTGCGCCAGAAACAGCGCTCGCTGTTCGAGAACCTGTTCGGGTCCGAGGACCCGCCGCCCGACGACGGCGGCGCCGAGGCGCCGGTCGATCCGGCCCAGTAGGCGGTCAGGCGAAGCGCTTGGCGGCCAGGAAGGCGACCGTCGCCGCCACGGCGGTGAGGGCCGTGCCCCAGCTGATGTCGATCAGGGTGATCTTCAGCGGCCAGACCTTCATCGTCGCCTGGTTGGTCAGATCGTAGGTCATGTAGCAGAAGAAGCCAAACAGCCCGCCCATCAGGGCGGCCGTGGTCCACTGTCCTGACCGGAAGGCCGGAGCCACCGCGAAGATCACGATGCCGACCAGGTAGAGGGCGTAGAACACCAGCGCCGGCGCCACGCGGAATCCCTGCGCCATCATGATCTCGCCGATCGCCGGCCGATACAGCACGCGCCCGGCCGTGCCGAGCCAGATCGCATCCAGCACGCCCATGCTGAGGAGCGCGCCCACATAGGCGATCACATATTTCATGACTGGCCTCGCCGCCGCGGGGGAAGGGGGATGAAGACCGAGGTGCGGGCCTTGTAGTCGGCCCAGGCCTGCGGCCGGGTCTGCTCCATGTGGCGCTCAAGCGGCGGGATGCCGGTGACCCGCGTCAGCAGCCACAGCATGTAGAGCGGGGTGATGAAGGCCAGCCAGCCCCACGACCAGTCGCCGGCGAGGTTCACCGCCATCAGGGCGTAGCTGAGCCAGATGATCCATTCGAAGAAGTAGTTGGGGTGCCGCGACCAGGCCCAGAGGCCGCGGTCATTGACCTTCCCCTTGTTCGCCGGGTCCCGCTTGAAGGCGGCCAGCTGGGCGTCCGCCGCCGACTCGCCGAACAGGGACAGCGCGAAGACCGCCACGCCCGCCCAGTCCATCACGGTCAGGCCCGGGGCCGGGTTGCGCGCGGCCAGCCACATGGTCATCACCAGCAGCGCCGCGGCGACCGCCTGCATCTGCAGGAAGCGGAACATGCGCGCGTCGGCGCCCTTGCCCCACTGTTCGCGGAACTTGATGTAGCGCGGGTCCCTGTGCCGGCTGGCGCGCCCGACCAGGTGCAGTCCCAGCCGCAGGCCCCACAGCAGGGACATGGCTGCGATCAGACCACCGCGGGGCGTGATCTCGCCGTCCGGCGGCAGCAGGCCGTAGGCCGCGCCCGCCGCGCCCGTGGAGAACGTCCAGATGACGTCGACCCACCCGCCGTTGCCGGTCAGCTTCTCGACCACCCAGGCGAACATCAGGGCGAGCGACAGGCAGGCGCTCACCGCCAGGATCAGGGTCAGTTCGTAGGACATGAGGTTCAGATACCTGCGTAAGCCTGGACGACGCGGCCCAGCCAGTCCTTGACGATAAGACGATTGTCGCAGGCCACAAGGCAGACGCATTCCTGCCCGGCCGCGATGACCGGGCTGTGCTCCACCGCGTCGTCCGCCTCGGAGATGTCTCCGGGGCCGAAGCGCACGCCGGCGTCGTCGAAGGCGCCCTTCAACACCAGGGTGAGTTCACAACCCGCGTGGGTGTGTTGGGGCATCCGCATGCCCTGCCCGACGCGCAGCAGGTAGGTCAGGGCCCCGTCCCCGCTCCCCACGTCGACCGGCGCCACCCAGACTCCGGGTGCGACCCAGCGCCTGCGGGCGGCGGCTTCGGCGACCTCGACGGGCACCGAGATCCAGTCGGCGGGCTGGCGCGCGTGTCCAGCCGCCGCTTCGGGCGCTGCGGCCTCGCGAGGCCGCTCGATGCGGGCCAGGGCCCGATCGAGGGCGTCCGGGGCCAGGGGCGTGGAGGCGATCTCCTCCAGCAGGGCGCCGCCGACGGCCTCGGCCTGGGCCACGCGGCCGCGGCAGGCCGCGCAGGCGTGCAGGTGGGTGGCGACGACCAGCGACTGGGCTCGTCCCATGGAGCCGGAAGCATAGTCGACGATCAGGGCGTCGGAGAGATGATGCGAGAGGGTCATGGTCTTCTTGTCGTTGTCAGTCGGGGCGGGGGCGGGACTCATGCGAGATCTCCCACCAGCCCGCGCAGGCGGGCCAGGGCCAGCCGCAGTCTTGATTTCACGGTCCCGAGAGGCAGCGACAGCTCGCGCGCGATCTCGGAGTGCGCCTTGTCCTGGAAGAACGATCGGCGGATCACCTCGGCCTGGTCAGGGGGCAGCTCGCGCATCGCCTCGCGCAGGCGCACGTCGCGCTCGGCGGCGAAGGCGATCGCGTCCGCCGGAGGCTCCGGAGCAGGCTCGTCGGTCGGATCGTCCTCGAACCTGGGCCTGCGCTGGCGGCGCACCGCGTCGATCCGCAGGTTCCGAGCGATGGCGAATATCCAGGTCGAAGCGCCGGCCCGGGCGGGGTCGAACAGCGTCGCCTTGCGCCAGACCGTCAGCAGGCATTCCTGCGCCAGCTCCTCGGCGGTTTCGGGCGGCGCGCCGAGACGGAGCATGTAGCTCTTCACCCGGGGAGCGAAGTGCTCGAACAACAGGGCGAAGGCGTCGCGGTCCCCGCGGGTCGCGACCGCCACGATCAGGGCCGCCGGGTCGTCCGCACGGGTCTGGGTCATCACCTCGCTCACGCCGCCCATGACCGCGCCCTCGCCGGAATCCGTCCGGCGCGCGCCGCGCGCGGATGTGGACAGGCGCCTTGCGGCGGCGGGGGTGGTCGCATGCATGCCCCTGTTACGGGGCCCGCGCCCCGCCGGATCACCACCCTACACGGCGCGCGCGGGGACGGCAGCCCGCCCCTGATCCGTTTCGCATCGGGCCCCGTAACGACCGCCAGGTATCCCCCCGTGAGGCTTTCCGTGCCCTTCGATTCCCTGCAGCGTCCCTCCCGCCCCCTCGACATCGCCATCGTCGGTTCCGGCATCGCCGGCATGAGCGCCGCCTGGCTGCTCAGCCAGGGCCACCGCGTCACCGTCTACGAGAAGGAGGGGCGGGTCGGCGGCCACAGCCACACGGTCGAGGCGCCCTCGCGCGCCGGCGGGGCGGCGATCCCTGTGGACATGGGCTTCATCGTCTACAACGAGGCCAACTATCCCAATCTGGTCGCCCTGTTCGACCATCTCGGCGTGGCCACCAAGCAGTCGGACATGAGCTTCGGCGTGTCGCTGGACGGCGGCGGGCTGGAGTACTCCTCCAACTCGGCGCTCAGCCTGTTCGCCCAGAAGCGCAACCTGCTCAGCCCGCGCTTCTGGTCCATGCTGGCCGATCTCGTCCGCTTCTACCGCGAGGCCCCCGCCCACTGTGCGGGGCTCGACCGGCGTATGACCTCGCTCGGCGACTACCTCTGCGAGCAGGGGTACGGCCGGGCCTTCCAGGACGATCACCTGCTGCCCCAGGCGGCCGCCATCTGGTCGACGTCGGCCAAGGGCATCCGCGACTTCCCGGCCGCCGCCTTCATCCGCTTCTGCCAGAACCACGGCCTGCTCAAGCTGGCCGGAAGACCCCAGTGGCGCACTGTCGACGGCGGCAGCCGCGCCTACGTCCGCAAGCTGACCGCCGCCTACGTCGACCGCATCCGAACCGGCCGTGCCGTGCGTTCGATCCGGCGCCACGCCGAGGGCGTCGACATCCTCGACATCCAGGGCGCCGTTCGCCGCTTCGACCAGGTGGTGATCGCCGCCCATGCCGACGAGGCGCTGGGTCTGCTCGACGACGCCACGGCGCCCGAGCGGGCCCTGCTGGGCGCGTTCCGCTACACGCCCAACCGGGCGGTGCTGCACACCGATCAGCGCCTGATGCCGCGACGGCGCAACTGCTGGTCCAGCTGGAACTACGTCGGCCGGAGGCCCGACGCCCAAGACGAGACGGGCGACCTCAGCGTCACCTACTGGATGAACCGCCTGCAGTTGCTGCCCGAGCACACGCCGCTGTTCGTCACCCTCAATCCGGGTCAGGAGCCGGCGCCCGGGTCGGTGGTGCACGAGGAGACCTACCAGCACCCCCTGTTCGACGCGGCCGCCATCCGCGCCCAGCGCCGGCTGTGGTCGCTGCAGGGCGTCAACCGCACCTGGTACTGCGGGGCCTACTTCGGCTCCGGCTTCCACGAGGACGGACTGCAGGCGGGCCTCGCCGCGGCGGAGGCGCTCGGCGGCCTGCGCCGGCCCTGGAGCGTCGAGGGCGAGAGCAGCCGCATCCACCTCGAGGCCGCCGACCCGCAGCTGGAGCCAGCCGCGTGAGCGGCGGCTTCGCCTCGGCGCTGTACGCCGGATCGGTGTTCCACCGGCGGCTGCGGCCGCGCGTGCATCACCTGAGGCACAGCCTGACCGAGCTGCTCTTCGACCTGGATGAACTTCCGGCTCTGGACGCCGGACTGCGCCTGTTCTCGCTGGATCGCTTCAACCTCTTCAGCTTCCATCCGTCGGATCACGGCGACGGGTCGGGCGACCTGCGCGCCTGGGTCGAGGCGGCCACCGTGCGGGCGGGGCTCGACACCCGCGGCGGCCGCATCCGGCTGCTGTGCATCCCCCGCATCCTGGGCCACGCCTTCAACCCGCTAAGCGTCTATTTCTGCGACGATCGCGAGGGGCGGCTGGCCTGCCTCGTCTACCAGGTGAACAACACCTTCGGTGAACGCCACGCCTATGTGCTGCCGGTGGAGCCGGAGACCGGGCCCATGGTGCGCCAGACCTGCGACAAGCGCTTCCATGTCTCGCCCTTCATGGACATGGACATGACCTATCACTTCGCCATCCGCCCGCCCGACGACGCGGTGACGGTGAAGGTCGACGCCGCCGACGCCGCCGGACCGAAGATCCTGACGGCCTTCACCGGCGAACGGCGCGAACTCAGCGACGCCGCCCTCCTGGGGGCGTTCCTGCGCCAGCCCCTGATGACCCTGAAGGTCGTGGCGGGGATCGGTTGGGGTGCGCTTCGCATCTGGACCAAGGGCGTGGCCTACCGGCGCAAGCCCGCGCCGCCCGCCGAGGCGGCCACAGTGCGGCCGCTGCGCCTGCCGCCGAAGGCCGCCTAGGGCAGGCTGGCCAGCACGGGCAGGACGTGAATCTGCTGCAGGTATTCCAGGCCTTCGGCCACGGGAATGGCCAGCAGGAAGAACAGGCCGTCGGCGAAGGTCCGCGCGATGCGCACCGGGTGGACGGTGAGCGTCTCGCGGTCCCACCAGCGCGAGAAGTTGGGGAAGAAGCGCGGCGTCGAGCGCATGTAGGCTGCGTAGGTCTCGCCGTGGACCTTCAGCAGGGCGGCTTCCTCCTGACGCACCAGGACGGCGAAGACGATGTAGGAGACCAGGAAGCAGGCCAGGGTGATGACGATTGAGCCCGACTGGGCCCCGATGCCGGCGGCGCCGATGAAGCTGAACACGTAGAGCGGGTTGCGGCTGATCGAGTAGGGCCCGTTGTCGACCAGCTCCCGCACCTTGCGTCCGCCGATGTACAGTGAGCACCAGACCCGCCCCAGGATGCAGACGACGATCAGGCCCAGGCCGACCATCTCGACGGTGTCATGCCCCGCCGGGCCAAGCCCCTTCGCCCGCGTCAGGGCGAAGGCCGCCAGCCCCAGCAGCAGAATCACGCCCAGGGTCGCCTTGCGGACCAGCTGGACGCCGGACAGGGAAACGTAGGAGGGGCTCGTTGTCACGGTGGCTCCGGGGAAGGGCGCTCGAACGCGCGCATCCTTTAGCTTGGCCGCAAGCATTGCGACAGGTGCAGAAAGTCGCAGAGCCGCGTTTTCTGCGCTCCGGGCTCAGCCGTCGATGCGCACCCGGATCTCACCGACTCCGTCGACGCCGCCGGTCAGGGTCTGCCCGCGCGCCACGGGCCCGACGCCCTCGGGCGTGCCGGTGAAAACCAGATCCCCGGGCTGCAGGATCACCGAGCGGGACAGGGCCGCCAGGGTCTCGGCCACGGACCAGATCATGTCGCGGAGATCGCCCTCCTGCCGCATCGCGCCGTCCACCGCCAGCCAGATGCGCCCCGCCCCGGGGTGCGCTCCGGCGGCCGGCCTTATGGGCGAGATCGGCGCTGAGCGGTCGAAGCCCTTGGCCAGGTCCCAGGGCTTGCCGGCCTTCTTGGCGGCGGCCTGCAGGTCGCGCCGGGTCAGGTCGATTCCCGCGGCGTATCCCCAGACGTTGTCCAGGGCCGCCTCGACCGGGATGTCCGAGCCGCCCCGCCCGACCGCGACGACCAGTTCGATCTCGTGATGCAGGTCGGTGGTGTCGGGCGGATAGGGGATGCTCGCGCCCGACTCCACCACCGCGTCGGCGGGCTTCGAGAAAAAGAAGGGCGGCTCGCGCTCGTCTCCGCCCATCTCCCGCGCGTGGGCGGCGTAGTTGCGGCCGACGCAGAAGATGCGGCGCACCGGGAACCGGGCGTCGGACCCGGCGACGGCGACCGAGGGCTGGGCGGGGGGAGCGATGACGAAGTCCATGCGCCTCTCATGCCCCCTGGTTCGCCCCGGTCAAGCGTCCAGTTCGGCCGCCCTCCGGCGCGCCGGCGAACGGCGTGTTCTTGCGCCCGAAACTTCGATCCGAGCCGCCGGAAAATCGACCCGATGCGCCGAGCGCGGCCCCTTCCGGGGACCGAAATCCGGCGAAATCGCTGCGACCGCATCTGTCATGTTTCACGTGAAACATGGGGCGGCCGCTGATTTTATTCGGCTTTAGGCCATCAGCGGCTCGCGCCGATCCAGCGAGAACGACGGCGGCAGCGGCTCGACCGATTTTTCCTTCGCCGTCGCCTTCAGCAGACGCGCCAGCGCCAGCTTGCCCAGCGCCAACGGATGCGCGCCCGCCTGCACGCCCGGCCGCGCCCCGAAGATGCGGCGCAGCTTGCCGTTGGCGTAGATCACATTCGCCCGCATCAGGGCCTCGGGGGTCATGAACTCCACCGACAGCGAGACGTTGAGGCTGTCCGAATTGACGATCCGGTGCGGGGCGTTCTGCGGCCAGGTCACCATCATGCCGGGCTCGAAGACGATCTTCTGCGCGCCCTCGTCCCAGGCGGGATCGTAGGGGAACTGTTCCGCCGTCTCGCGCAGCACGATGCGCTCGAGGTCCTCTTGGCCGACGTAGGGTTCGGCGGGCGGGTACAGCCAGACGGTCTTGGTCCCCCGCAGCTGCCAAAGCGACACCAGCGCCACGTCGAGGTGGTAGAACACCTGGGCGTTGGGTGAGGAGATCAGCAGGCCGATGTCGCGCTTGAAGGTCTTGATGTGCGGGGCGAAGCGGGCCTTGTCGGCGAAGATCTCGTCGCACAGGTCCGCGTAGTCCCGGTCGTGCTCGTTGACCGCCCGCAGGTTCAGCCAGATGCGGCCCGTGCGGGCGGCTTCAAGGAGCTCGGCGCCGCTCAGGTCGCCGGCCTTGCCGCGCCGCCAGCTCCGCCAGTCCGTGGGATCGGCGCCCATGGTGAAGACGCCGAGCTTGTCGCGCGGATAGCGGTCGAGAATTTCCTCCAGCGCGGGATCGGTGAACATCAAGCGGTGCTGCAGCTTGTGTCGGAACTGCAGCGTCTCGTGGGTGAAGCCCCGGATCTTCTCGGCGGTCCAGTCGGTGATGATGGAAGGCTTCATTCTGCGCCCTTCTTGCCCCGTCTCTTTGCTACGCAGCGGCCGAACGGCCGTAGAACTCGATCTTGAAGGCTCCGAACCAGAGCAGCTTGCCCAGACCGCGCGCGGCGCGATCCAGGGTGCGGGCGCGCGCCGGCGACCGGATCAGCCACTGCAGGCCCGCCAGCAGGCCGAACACGGCCGCCTGGACGGAACCCTGAGCCATCCAGCCCAGCACGCCCCACCAGCGAACCGGCCTCGCGGCGGCGGCGGCGGCCGTCGGTCCCTGGCCATAGGCGAAGGCGCGGCGAACGGCGTAGGAGAGGTTGGCGCGGGCCGCCGGCACGTGCTCCCAGACCCAGGCCGCCGGCTCCCAGGCGAAGCGCGCCCCCCGGTCCTTCATGGTCCCGAACAGCAGGTCATCCTCGCCGCCGATATGGTCGCGCTCGGCCGCGAACGGCTTGTCTCCCGGCGGCATGGCGGCGCGGACCAGCAGGCTGCAGCCGCAGCCGTAGTAGGTCTCGATGACGCCCGCTTCAGCCGGGCCGGCGCGCGAGAAGAAGTCCTCCAGATAGGCGCGATGCTCGTCGATCCCGGCGGGCAGGGCGGCCCGCACCGGACCGAACACCACGGCCGCGCCGTGGCGTGCCTGCGCGGCGACCAGGGCCGCCAGCCAGTGGGCGGGCGCCTCCTCGTCGTCGTCGAGGAAAGCGACCATCTCTCCGCGGGCTGCAGCCATGCCGGCGTTGCGAGCCTGGGCCACGCCCGGGATCGGCGCATGCACATAGACGGTCGACACGGGCGCTGCGGCCGCCAGGGCCTCGAAGGCCGCCCGGGCGGAGCCGGCCGGATCGTTGTCGACCACAACCAGTTCGACGTCTCCGGGCGCAAAGCCCTGCTGGGCGAAGATGGAGCGCACCGCGACCGCCAGCTGGGCCGGCCGCCGGCAGGTCGGGATCATCACGGTGAGGCGCGGCGCGCTCATTCGCCGGCTCCGGCGCCCAGCCGTCGGGAGGCGCCCGCCAAGGCGCTGATCACGCCCCCGATGCGGCCCGGCAGGGTGGGCTCCACGGCGGCGATGTGGTCCAGCCTTCGCCCCACGCGGACGAGCGTGGAGGGCCGATCTGCGAAGCGATTGGCGGCGCCGGCCTTCTGACCGTGGGCGACCACCCCCTGGGACACCGTCTCGGTCCCCAGCACGAACGGCTTCTTGTAGTGATCGTGGCCGCCGGAGAGGTCGTAGCTCTTCAGCCCCAGCCGGCCCATGGCGCGGATCGCCTGGCTGACCAGGGTGACCCCTGGGCCGTAGGCGGCGAAGGCCGGATCGAACGCCGCGATCCAGGGATGGAAGGCGTCGCCGGCGCGAACCCCGAAGTGTCCCGCCACCGGCCTGCCGCCGGCCCGCAGGGTGACCAGCAGGCCCTGCATGGGCGCGTTGGTCATCGCGAACAGCGACGCCATCAGCGCCCGCACCCAGTCGGGCGCCAGCACGTCGTGCAGGCCGGTGCGGCGGAACTGGTCGCTCTTCCAGGCCATCAGGCTTTCGAAGGCGTCCTGGGCGCGGTCCGGAGCCTCGAGGGTGAGCGGCCCGACTTCGCGCTCCAGCTTGTGCTCGAGCCGCCGCATGTTCTTGAAGCGCTTCGGGCTGTCGGCGCGCAGGGCTTCGAAATAGGCGTTGGCGTCGCCGGTCAGCCGCACGCCGTAGACCGGGCGTTCGACCGAAGTGCATTGGGCGAAGCGGCCCTGAGGGTCGACGAGGCCGTCGAAGACGAACCGCCGCACCCCCGCCTCGGCCATCAACTCCGCGGGTGAAAACGGCACACCGGGCGCGGAGATCACCCCGTGGTAGTCCGAAAACGGGGCGCCGATCGGACGCGCCAGGCCGCCCGGACGGATGTGATGCGGCCAGAAGAGGGCGGGCCTGCAGGCGTGGTAGCCGACGGTCACCCGCGCGTCCTCGCGGACGGCCCCCACGGCCAGCGTGAAATCGGGGCCCAGCAAGGGACTGGAGAAGGCGGGCTCACGCGCGCAGAGCGCGCGCCAGGCGGCGATCTGGCCCGGGGTCAGTCTGGACGGATGGACGGTTTCCGTCGTCAGCATGGTCAGCAAAAAGCCCTCGGGGAGGAAATCCCCGAGGGCCATGCTGCAAGGTCCGGGCCGTGGTGGGGGGAGGTTGGCTCGGGCCCCCGCAGGTACGCGCGCACTGTTACGCTACGCGACTGAGACTGGATCACCCCTCGCGCAGGAACTGCCTGAGCTGGAGTTGGGCCACCTCCGACGCGCCAGGGCCGGCCAGCTTGAGCCGGTCGATTTCGCGCTGGAGGAAGGTCGTGAAGAGGTCCGAGGCTTCCGGCGACAGCTGGCGCAGGGTGCGCGCCGCAGCCCGCCCGATCGCCAGGGCGACATCGATATCGATGTCCACCACCGCGCTGCGCGCGGAAAGGTCCTCGTGCGGCCGGAAGGGGCCGCCCGTCGTATCTGCCATTTTTTTATTGTTCTAAACGGGAGGTTGGACGCCCGGACCGGCTGGAACCCGCGGGGCTGTGCGTCAGGAGGACCGTCGCGGGGGCGGGCCTAATGGTCGTCGCCTGTGACGAGAATGTGGCGAATGACCCGTAATGAGCCACTCGCCACGCCGGATCCGGACCGGCTTCCCGGTGCGACTCAGGGCCTGGACTTCTGTTCCGCGATCCAGCCGTTGACGCGCTGGTCGAGCAGATCCAGCGGCAAGGGCCCCCCTCGCAGGACGAAGTCGTGGAAGGCCCGGACGTCGAAGCGGTCGCCCAGTTCGGCCTCTGCGCGGCGCCGCAGTTCCTTCAGCTTCAACTCGCCGATCTTGTAGGCCAGGGCCTGACCGGGCCAGCCGATGTAGCGCTGCAGTTCGGTCTCGATGTTGTGCGGGGCGAGGGCCGAGTTGTCCCGGAAGCAGGCGCGGGCCTGCTCGATGGACCAGCCCATGGCGTGGATGCCGGTGTCGGCCACCAGGCGGCAGGCGCGCCACATCTCGTAGGACAGCTTTCCGAAGCGCTCGTAGGGATTGCGGTAGATGCCCATCTCGATGCCGAGGTATTCGGAATAGAGGCCCCAGCCCTCGACGAAGGCGGTGACGTCGGCGTTGCGCCGGAACCAGGGCAGGTCGGTCAGTTCCTGCTGGTTGGCGATCTGCAGATGGTGGCCAGGGACCGCCTCATGCAGGGTCAGCGCCGGCAGTTCGTAGAGCGGCCGCTGATCCAGCTTGCCGGTATTGACCATGTAGCCCCCGGCGATGCCCAGCTCGAAGGACCCCGGGTTGTATCGGCCGGTGGTGTACTGGTCCTCGATCTCGCGGGGCACGGGGCGCACGCCGTAGGGCAGGCGCGGCAGGGCGTTGCGGAACAGGGTCGGCAGCTTGTCGTCGATGCGCTTGGCGATCTCCGACGCCTTTTCCATCATGTCTTCGCGGCTGGTCGCATAGAACTGGGGATCCGTGCGCAGGAAGTGCAGGAAGGAGGCGAAGTCCCCCGTCCACCCGGCCTGCCGCATGACCACGTCCATCTCGCCGCGGATGCGGTTCACCTCGGAAACGCCCAGGGCGTGGATCTCGGCGGGCGTCATGTCCGTCGTCGTGTAGCCGCGCGCGAGGAAGGCGTAGTACTCCTGTCCGCCCGGCAGGGAGCCGATCCCCAGGCCCTTGCGCGCCTTCGGCAGATATTCGGTCTCCACGAAGCGGACGAAGGCCTCGCGGGCCGGTCGCACCTTCTCCACAGCAAGCTTGCGCAGGCGTTCGCGCAACTGGGCCTGCTCGGCGGCGGGGATGGAGGCGGGCAGCACGGCGAAGGGCCTGAGCACCACGTCGTCGTCCAGCGGCACGGCCAATTCCGCGCGCATCACGGCCAGGGCGCTCTCCACCACCGAGCGGGGCTGGGTGAAGTTGGTGCGGATGCCGCGGCGGGCGGAGTCGGTGACGTCGGCAAACACCTTCGTCACCCCGTCCAGGCGCTGCAGGTAGGCCTCGGCCTCCTGACGGTTCGAAATGCGGGTCGAGGAGGCCATGTAGGCCAGGAAGGTCGAAGGACCGCCCTCGGAATCGAAGGCCAGGCGGCTGCCGTCGAACCTGACGCTCTCGATCGAGCGTTGCAGCACGCGGGTCAGGAAGGCGTGGTTCAGGCGGGCGTCATCAGTGGACAGCCGCGCCCGATTGATATGCGCCAGCCGCGCGGCGAAGGCCTTCATGTCCTCGCCGCGGCGGATCTCCGCGGCGCGGGAAAAGTCCGGCATCTGGGCCAGCGCGGCCTTGTCGCCCTCGCTGCCGGCGGTGAAGGGGTCCTCGCCGCGCTGGTAGACCTCGTAGTCGTGGAGCAGGGCCGCGAAGGCGGCGTCCTCGGTTGAGGCGGCCGCGGGAGGCGGCGTGGCTGGCTGCGCCTGGACGACGGCGACGGAGGCGAGCGCGAGCACGATCGCGGTGGAAGCGGCCTTGAGCATGAGTATCCCCCTGAACAGGCGCGGATATTTGCGCGCGCCGCGGCTCGCGTCGAGAGGCTGCCCGTTAAGGGTTCGTAATCCGGGTCAGGTGGCTGGTTCCGCGTCCTCGGGGTCGAGCAGGTCGTCGTCCTCCTCACCCATCCGGGCCACGTCGGCGCGGAGAAGGTCGTCCATCCGGGGGGAGCTCTCGCGGCTTGCGACGGTGAAGCGTTCCTCGTCGCCCCACAGCGGCCGCAGTTCCTGGAACAGCTTCTCGTCGTGCATGCGGAACAGGCGCGCGGCCCGCTCGGCGCGATAGGCGCGCCAGCCGAGCGCCCGGAGGGTGTCGGCCGCCAGGGCCAGGCCGCCTTCAAACGTCTCGCGCTCGACCCCGTGTGCGCCGTGGTTGAGCAGGTCGTAGGCGTGGCGGCGGTCGAAGGCGCGGGCCAGCACGGTGAGGTGGGGGAAGGCCTCGCGCGCCATCTCCACCAACTCGGTCGCGCGGGCCGCATCGTCGATCGCGATGACCAGAACCCGGGCTTTCTCCGCGCCGGCGGCGCGCAGCAGGTCAAGCCTGAGAGCATCGCCATAGTAGACCCGCCTGCCGAAGCGGCGCAGCAGGGCGATCTGCTCGACCGAGCTCTCCAGCACCGAGGTCTCGAAACCATTGGCCTGCAGGACCCGCTGCACGATCTGCCCAAAGCGGCCGACGCCGGCGATCAAGACCTGGGGATCGGCGCCTTCGAAGTCGTTCTCCGGGGTTTCCGGCCGCTCGATCCCCTCTCGCGAGAGCCTTCGCCAGAGCGCGAAGACGATCGGGGTCGCCGCCATGGACAGGGCGACCGCGGCTGTCAGCAGGCTCGCCAGCTGAGCATCCAGGACCTGCGCCGAGACCACGAAGGCGAGGAGTACGAAGGCGAACTCGCCGCCTTGGCTCAACGCCGCCCCGGCCGTGCCGGCGTCGCGCCAACGCTCGCCGAACAGGCGGCCGACCCCTGCCATCACCAGGCCTTTCAGCAGCATGAGGCCCAGGGTCATCCCGGCGAGAAGCAGAGGTTGTTGCAGCACCAGGGGGACGTTGAGGCCCGCGCCCACGGTGATGAAGAAAAGACCGAGCAAGAGCCCTCGGAACGGTTCGATGTCGGTCTCGAGCTCCCGCCGGAACTCGCTCTCGGCCAGCACCACGCCCGCGAGGAAGGCTCCGAGCGCCGGCGACAGCCCGACCGACTGCATCAGCAGGGCGACGCCCACGACCAGCAGCAGGGCGCTCGCGGTGAAGGTCTCGCGGAGCTGCATCCGGGCGATGAAGCGGAAGGCCGGTCGGGTGAGATACCGGCCCGCGACCACCACGGCGAGGACGGCGGCGATGGTCCCCAACGCCTGCAGCCCCACGGGCAGGCCGGAGAGCAGGTTGGTTGAAGGCTCGGCTTCGGTGGCGGCGGCGGGCGCAACGCCGGGCGTCGCCAGCAGGGGCAGGAAGGCCAGCAGCGGGATCACCGCCAGATCCTGGAACAGCAACACTCCGAATGCGGCCCGGCCTGGAGGGGCCCGCCGCAGGCCTTGTTCCTCCAGCAGCTGAAGTACGATGGCGGTGGAGGACATGGACAGGATCAGCCCCGTCGCGAGCGCCATGCGCCAGTCCAGTCCGGCCAGCAGACCCACGCCCATCAGCGCGCCGGTGGTGGCGGCCAGCTGTCCCAGGCCTGCCCCGAAGATCGCTGTCCTGAGGCTCCACAACAGGGCGGGTCTAACCTCAAGGCCGATGAGGAAGAGCAGCATGACGACGCCGAACTCGGCGACGTGGCGCACGTCCTCGGTCTCGCCGACCAGGTTCAGCAGCGAAGGGCCGATTATCAGGCCGGCGATCAGATAACCGAGGACGGCGCCCAGTCCGACGCGCTTGGCGACCGGCGCGGCGATCGCGGCGGCGGCGAGATAGACGACGGCGGTGGCGAGTTGCCCGTCCATCAGATGGCGTCGGCCGGGCGGCGGCGCGCGACCGGCTGCACGGCGGCGGCCACCTTCTGCAGGCGGGACCTGTAGCGAGCCATGCCCTTCTCCATGCCTTCCAGCTCCAGCGCCTGCGCACCGTGAAGCACGAACGGCTCTACCCAGTTCAATCCGCAGTACTCGGCGGTCTGCTTCACCGGCGCAAGGAAGTCCGCCAAGGGAAAGCGGTAGACTCCGTTCTCGTAGGCGTCGCGATTGGCCCCCGTCGAAACGGCGCACATCAGGGTTCGCCCCTTCAGCCTCGCCCCCTGGCCGAAGGCGAAGCCGCGGGACCAACTCAGATCGAGCCATTCCTTGAGCAGCGACGGCATGGCGAACCAGTAGATCGGGAACTGCAGCACGATCAGATCGTGGGCCAGCATCAGGCGATGCTCGGCCGGCACGTCGATGGTGAAGTCCGGGTAGGCTTCGTAGAGGTCATGCACCGTCAGGTTAGGCAGATCGGCGACCGCCTCGCACATCAGGGGGTTGACCCGGCCGCGCTCGAGCGCGGGGTGGGCGAATACGAGCAGGGTCCGGACCGCCGCAGGCTCGGTGGAGTTCGGATTGCTGTCGGCCATGCTCCATGCCTAGCGGCCCGGCGAGCCGAAGGGCAAGGCTTCTCTGCCGACCGCGAATGACGTTACGCTCAGGGCATGACCCTCTGGGATTGGATCGCACTCGGCGTCTTCTTCATCTGTTGGCTGTTCTACGAGCCGGTGCTGCACTCCATCTCGCGCCGGTCGGGCGCCATCACGCGCGACATGGAGGTGATCCGCCTGGCCTGGATGAACGCCATGACGCGGCGCGAGATGCGCATGGTGGACAGCCAGTTGATGGGACATGCGATCAACTCGGCCTCCTTCTTCGGGTCCGCCAGCCTTATTCTGATCGCGGCGGTCGCCGGGGCCCTGTTTGGTGGCAAGGGAATGTTGCCGGATGTCTCGGGGCTGGGGGTCCAGGTTTCGGCCGAACGCCTCGAGATCAAGCTGGCCCTTGTCATCATCTGTCTCTCGCGTGGGCTTCTGGATTTCATCTGGTCCATCCGCCAGCAGAACTACTGCCTCGCCCTGATCGGAGCGGCGCCGTCCGGCGACGGACCGCAGTCTCGAGCCTTCGCCGAGGCCGCCGCCGAGGTGATGAACCCCGCCCTTACGGCGTTTAGCCGGGGCGTGCGGGGGTACTATTTCGCCCTCGCCGCGGCGGCTTGGGTCTACGGCGCGGCCTGGCTGGCCATGGCTGCCGTGGCTGCGACGGCGCTGCTGGTCTGGCGACAGTCGAGGTCACCGGCCGCGCAGGGCCTGAGGAAGGCCAGGGCGGCGCTTGAACAGGTCCCGCCGCAACGCAGGCGCAAAAATTCTTCCTTGGATGAATTCGGTGCCTAGTCGTTACTGTGTAACGATCTGTGATGGTTGCGCCGCAACATTTCCGCTTGCGCTTGTGTGCAGTGCGGCGTAGCCTTTGGGGGCTGGCCGTTCCCTGACGGCCCGCAAATGCCCTTTCGGGCGTTTCCTCCCTATCGAACTTCACCGCCCCGGATTCCGGGGCGGTTTTTTATTGGCCGAGCCTCTGCAGCCAGTCCTGGGACGTCAGGACGCCGAAAAGGCTTTGCAGGTCCGACTGGAGGCGCACGAAACCCGCGGTCAGCCCCAGCGTCGCCTCATCGAGGTAAAGGGCTCGGTCGAGTTCGACCTGCAGGGCGTGCAGTCCTTCGTTGGGCCGGCCATGAGCCTGAGTGGTGTAGCCGCCGGCGTAGGGACGGTTCAAAGCCACCACATATCCCATGCGTTCGAGTTCCTGACGCACCAACTCCGTCAGAACGGGGGAACAGGCCGAGCCATGCCGGTCCCCCAGCACGATGTCCGGCCGGGGGCGGCCCTTCCTCGCTTCAGCCCGCGTCGCAGCGGACGGCATCGAATGCCAATCGACCAGGACCGCGACGCCGAACTTCCGCCGAGCCTGCCGCATCAGCTTCTCGAGCGCGGCATGGTACGGTCCATGGATGGCGGCCAAGCGCGCCTCGGCCTCGTGGAAGCGGAGCTTCCGGGCATAGATCGACTTGCCGTCGCCGACGACCCGGGGGACGCTGCCCAAGCCGGCCGCAACCCGCGCTGAGCTGGAGCGAGCGTGACGCGGGACAGCGTCCGAAAACATCCCGGGATCCAGTTCCCAGGGATCGCGGTTGACGTCGACATAGGCTCGACCAACGCGGCAGATCAACAAGGCGACGCCGAGCGCTCGACCGCCTTCGATCAAGTGGTCGACATGGGCGTCCTCCGAACGTCGAATCTCTGAGGCGTCCAGCCGGGAGGCGGCCATCATGTCCGCCGGATAGAGCCGTCCGGCGTGAGGCGACGAAAAAATCAGCGGCGTCCGTGGCGAACGGCTGCGCAGCACGTCAAACGGCGGCGCGGGAGCGACGCTAGGAAAGGGGTCCTCGGCGGGAACGGCCACGGTCATTGGCCTATCAATGCGCGGCGGCGGATTTAGTCAACGCAAGGGAAGACCGCGGCGCTGCGGCAACGCCCGTGAGCGCATTTTGTCCAACCGGCGGTTTTCATGCACGGTTTACGATCGGCGAGCTAGGCTGCCAAAACTGGTAAACGGTCGCGATCACCCATGGCCCGAATTCTCCTTGCCGAAGACGACGACAGCCTGCGGGGGTTCCTTGGCCGGGCGCTTGAGCGCGCGGGTCACGAACTGACCGTTTGCGAGAACGGCGACGAGGCCATCGCCGCCCTCGATGACGGTCCCTGGGATTTGCTGCTGACCGACATCGTCATGCCCGGAGCCGACGGCATCGAGGTCGCTCGTGAAGCGGCGCAACGCCAACCGGATCTGCGCATCATGTTCATCACTGGCTTCGCCGCAGTGGCCCTGTCCGCAGCCCAGTCCGCGCCGCAGGCCAAGGTTCTTTCCAAGCCCGTTCACCTGCGTGACCTCGTCGCCGAGGTGGAGCGCATGATCGCGGCCTGACGCGCCGGTCGCCGCCGCGCCTTCTGAGCGTTTCTCCCAAGGCCTTCCTGCGACGCCGCGATGGCGTCTACTCGCCATTTGCGTGGAGGTAGGCTACCTGCAACCTGGCGCGGTGCGGGAAAAACATTTGTTTCCGTCGCGGCAACGTGACGAGAAGCCTGAAAGTGCAAGCCTTATCGGCCGAGTCGGGCAGAAGAACGCTGTTCCGTAGGGTGTCGACATGGACGCCTGTGACCCTTAGGGTTTCCGTCCCTGAGGCGGAGGGGGCCGAATGCGACATCTGTGGGCGAGTGTAGGGTTCGCATGCGCGATCTCGGGGGCCGGCGCGGCGATCGCGCAGGACCAGCCTTTGACGCGGAACGATCCTGCCGCCGCCCTGCCCCCGGCGACCCCCGCCGCCGAGGAACTTCAGGTCGACGAGGCGCGAGCGACCGTGGAGCCTACCGAGGGCCAACTCGGGTTTGTCGTCCAGAACGTCACCTTCACCGGGGCCAGAACCCTGACCGCGGAGCAACTGCGCCCGGCCTGGGCTTCGCTCAAGGGGCGCAGCGCCACCCTGACCGACCTGCGCGCCGCTGCGGCCCGTGCAGAACATATTTATGCCGAGCACGGCTATCCCTTCGTGGCCGTGCTCGTCCCGCCGCAGGAGGTCCGGGACGGCCAAGTTCGCTTCGAGGTGGTTGAGGGCCGCATCTCGGATGTGACGGTCATCGGCAACGATCCGGTAGCGCGGCGTCAGGCTGCGGCGGCGTTCGCCGGTCTGACCACCAAGGCGCCGCTTTCCGCCGACGACGTGGAGTCCAGTTACGAACTCGCGCGCCAGGTGCCTGGCCTGGCCCTGTCAGGCGCGCTTCGCCGGGGATCAGAGCCCGGCGGCATGAACCTCGTGGTCCAACCGCGTCGGAAGGGTTGGCGCGCCTACACCAACGTCAACAACCTGTTCTCCGAACCCGTCGGGCCCTGGGGGGTCCTGGTCGGCGCGGACTTCTACGGAAGCTCCACCTACGGCGACCAGACGACAGTCCAGTACTACACGACCTTCGACAGCGGCGAGCAGCAGGTCGTCCGACTTGGACACAGCCGGCGGCTCAACGCGTCCGGCACGACGGTGGGCCTTAACTACCTGTGGGCGGACTCCAATCCGCAAGGCGCGGTCGCCGCCCTCGACCTCGCGACCAACGTTCAGTTCTACCACGCAGAACTGACGCAGCCCCTCCTGGCGCGCGGCTGGGGCGGAGTGCTCGCGACCGCTGGCTTCGATTGGTCGGACCAGGAAACAGACGTGTTCTCCACGATCGGGATCACCGAGGACCGGACCCGCATCCTCACGGCGCGGCTCGCCGGCCGATGGTCCGACCCGGGACACGCTCTGTCCGGATGGGTCGAGGCCCGGCAAGGCCTAGATATCGGCAACGCCAGCCAGCCCGGCGACAAGCTGTTGTCCCGCAGCGAGGGGGATCCCCAGGCTTTCGTGCTGCGCGGCGGCGGCGAAGCCGAGCTGAAATTGCAGCGGCGCTGGACCCTCTACAGCCGTTTCGAGGCGCAGTGGTCGGGCGGACCGCTGTTGGCGCCGGAGGAATACAGCGCTGGCAACCTGTCGATCGGCCGGGGGTACGAACCGGGTTCCGCATTCGGGGACCAGGCCGCCGCGTTCGTGATTGAAAGCCGCTGGGGGCCTTACAGCTTCGGCGCCGGCAACTTCGCCGCCTCTCCCTTCATTTTCTACGACAACGTTTCCTACTGGAACGACGACACATTCGGCGTTTCCAGCCGCACCATCGCCTCGACCGGGGCCGGCCTGCGCATCGAGGCCAAAGGTAAGGGTCGCCTCGACATCTTGTGGGCCAAGCCGCTCGATCCCCCGCAGGGGCTGGGCGAGGCCACGCCCGGCTCGGCGGTGCTCGTGAACCTGACAGTATCCTTTGACGATGCGATCCGCTGGGGCTGGTCGCGCATGCGTAACGGAGACCGCCGATGATCCGGCCCGCTCCCCCTCAATACCTGCGCGACCGCCGCGCACGCCTGGTCGGCGCCGCTTCCGCGGGCGTCATCGTGTGGTCGCTCGCCAGCGCCGCCAGCGCCCTGCCGTCCGGCGGGGTGATCTACGACCCCAGCGGCAGCGGGTCGGGAACGACGATCACGACGGGTTCGAGCTCGGTCACGGTCGATCAGGCCGGAGACCGCGTCGTCATCGACTGGTCGACGTTCAACATCGCCTCGGGTGAGTCCGTCACCTTCAATCAGCCGAACGCCAACGCCATCGCGTTCAACCGGGTGGACCCTACCGCATTCACCACCATCGACGGTTCGCTGGCCGCCAACGGCGGTGTCTGGCTGTTCTCGCCCGGCGGTCTGCTGTTCGGCGCGAACGCCCAGGTCAACGTGGGCAGCTTCGTGGGGTCGACCGCCCAATTGCAGGACACCGACATCGCCGCGGCGCTTAGCGGCGACACGGTCACCCTGTCGCCCCTCGCGAACCGCAACGGCGCGACCCTGACCGTCACCAACGGGGCCCAGCTGACGGCGACCAACGGATTCATGGTCCTGCAGGGCGAGACCATCGTCCAGAACGGTTCGGTGGTCTCCAATAGCGACGCGGTCTGGTACGGCGTCGCCGAGGGCGCCAAGATCACCATGGACACCACCGGCGCTGCGCCGGACCTGGTGGACGCCACCGTTCAGGCGGTTGCAGGCCGGGGACGCCCCAGCTTCACCCAGGGCTCCACCGGGGTCACGACGGCTCACACATGGGTCGGCGTCTCGACCCCGGGCGGCGTGGAGTCCGGCTGGCAGACCGTCATCAATCTGGGCGGCGCAACGACGGCCCAGGGCGCCAAGCCCGGCACTCAGGACGGCGTGGTCATCCTGACTGGCGCCGATGGCGTCGTCGACCTCACCACCAGCGACGTCCACCTGGCCACCGCGGGCGTTCTCAACTCGGTTTACGGCGTCAATATCGATGTGAATTCGGCGACCCTCGACGGCGATATCGGAGCGAGCGGCGTGGTCGCCGTCGACCTGATGGCGACGGACGACGTCGTGATCAACGGCGACATCTACGGCACGCTGGTCAGCCTGACGTCGACGGGTGGCGACCTGACCATTGGTTCAGGCTCGGACATCGAGGCTGGTCAATTCTCTGCGGGCGCCGTGCTGAAGATGTACGCCTACGGCGACCTGACCATCGCGTCCGGCGCCACTGTCACCAGCCTTTCCGACATGATCCTTTCGGTGACGGACGCTGGCGGGACCCTGACGGTCAGCGGCTCGGTCTATGCGTTCGGGACGGGTAGCAACGCCGGCAACGCGACGGCGCTGTTCTCGAGCGGAGATCTCGAGATCACAGCGGGCGGTGTCGTCGACGGCGCCGAAGGGGTCATTCTGAGCTCGGGAGGGCCCACGACGATTTCCGGGACCGTCGACTCCACGTCGTCGACAACCGTGCTCACGGGGGACCTGACCGTCACCGGAACCGGCGTGGTGGATTCGGACGGTTCGACGATCCTGGCCAGCTACGCCGCAGGCCCGGCGACCATGACCATCGACGGGTCAGTGCACAGCGGCGGCGACACCAGCATCCGCGCGATGGTGAACGGCGCGGACCTGACGATCGACGGGACGGGGACCGTCCTCGCAGCCGGATCCCTGACTGTTTCGGCCGACCGGGACATCACCGTCGACGCCGACGTGGCGGGCAACGTCGTCGATATCTACGCCGGCAGGGACTTCCACCAGACCGGCGGGACCATCGGTTTCGAGAGCGGACTCTACATCGCCGCCGACGGCGACATCCGTACCGACGCCGGAGCATTGATCGAGGCCAGTCCGGCCGCAGACCACTCGATCGTCTACCTCGACGCGTTCGACAGCATGTACCTCGCCGGCGACATCCACGGCGAATATGTCGTCAATCTCCTGGCCCAAGGCGGCAATGGCCCCGGCGTGCTGGAAATCGACGGTGTCATCTATGCGAGCGACCGCATTCGCGTCTACCAGGATAGCGGCGAGATCCACCTGGGGGCCAACGCCGACCTCTACACCGGCGAGCCGGTTGAATACGGCTATCCGGGCATCTGGATCCAGGGGGAGGGCGCGATCACTGCGGACGCTGGCGCCAGCATCCGCACGCCGGGCGCCTACACCGGAGCCTACGTCAACATCGTCGCCAACGGCGCTAACGGGGGGATTGACCTCGCCGCCGACATTCAGTCCGGCAACGTCACCATCCAGGCCAATTTTGATGCCGTCGACATCACCCTTAGCGGCGGAAGCATTACCGCCACGGACCTCGTTGCCATCGAGGGCAAGGGCAATGTGAACGTGCTGGATGGCGTCACGATCGGCGCCGACTATCTGAACATCTACGTCAACGGCGCCGCCGGCAGCCAGATCATTTTCGACGGCGACGTCACCACGACTGAGACCATAGCCATCCGCAACGACGACGGCGATGTCACGATCGGGGCCAACGCGAACCTGCACGCCAATAGCGACGCCTCCACCGACAACGGCGGTCCGCTGGGCTACCAGAACGACACGATCGAGATCACCGGTCAGGACATCACGACCGTAGCTGGTTCACAGATCACCGTGGGCGACGCCGGAGAGCCCTACCGCGGCACGGTCCAAATCCACTCGGATGCGACCAATGCGGGAGGACCGACTCAGGTCTCCCTGGGGGGGGCGATCCAGGCCGAGACGGTCGGTGTCCAGGTCGACGACGGCTCACTGGACATCAGTGGTTCGATTCACACTTACGGCGACCTGACCTTCGATGTCTCCCGATACTTCACCGGCGACGCCAACGGCGACCTGGTCACGCGTGGCTACGTCAGCATCAGCGCCGGCCTGGGGGTGGACTTCGACGGCGACATTCACTCCGGCGGCGATATCTCCATCGTGGCCTCAGGGGTAGACGCAGACCTCAGCCTCGGCGGGATGCTCGAGACGCCCGGGTCCATCGACCTCAGCGCGGGCGGCGACCTAAGTTTGGGCGCCGCCGCCTATCTGCACAGCGACACCGACAGCGCAAACGCCAATGGAATCAATATCTACGCCTACGGCGTCGTAACGACGGCGGCGGGCTCTACCATCGTGGCTGGCCAGACCAGCGACGCGACAGCGGACGTCGTTATCACGGCTTTCGGACACGGCGGCGGCGACGTAGAGCCGCTCGACCTGGGGGGCGACATCTATGCCCAGGGCCTTGCCCTATCCACGCCCTACGGGTCCATCCACCTGCGCGACGGCGATCTGCACGTCGAGGACTCGCTGGCCATCTACGCCTACGACCACTTCATCATGGATGCGCCGGCCTCGATCCACGCCGGCGGCGACGTGGCGATCACGGCCTACTACGGCGTACAGGCCGACGGCGCGATCTATGCGGGAGGCGACGTCTACCTCGGGGTCTACGGCGCTGACGCCGACATCTCCCTCGGCACGATCGAGGCTGATGGCTCAATCTATATCAGCGCGACCGGCGACATCGTCCTGAACAGCGGCGGCTACCTCCGCGCCGATGCGAACTATGACGGTGATACGGACTACATCTACCTCAGCGCCTACGGCCGGGTCGTGACCGGCGCCGGATCCTCGATGATGGTCGGCAAGGCGGGATACTACACCGGCAATGTCTACATCGGCGCCGGCGCCTCCGACGACCCTGGCGGCTCGGCCGCCGGTTCGGCCATCGACCTTTCCGGCGACATCCATGCCGGCGATCTTCTGCTCTATGCGGACTACGGCTCGATCTACCTGCGCGATGGCGATGTCGTTATCGACCAAGGGTTCGACGCCGTTTCCTATTACGACTTCCGCATCGGCTCCAACGCCACCGTCCATACCGGCGGCGGCGTCGATGTGACGGCCTACGGAGAGATCTACGCGCCCGGCTCGATTTATGCCGACGCGGATGTCCTGATCCGCGGGCTGAGCACGGACAGCAACGTCACCGTGGGAAATATCGAGACTGCGGGCAGGCTTTCTGTCGTCAACACCGCTGCCGGCGGCGACGTGATCGTCGACGGCTATCTGCATTCCAATTCCGACGGAGTGGGTTCGGGCGACCTCTACCTGACCAGCGATGGTGCGGTGGTGGTCGACGGCCGGCTCGTGGTGGGCCAGGATTCCAACTCGGTCGCAGGCGCGGTGCAAATCACCGCCGCTGACGACAGCGTCTCTGGAGCGTCGGCCATCGATCTGACCGGCGATATTTACGCCGATGACCTCTATCTGAACACCACGAGCGGATCGATCCACATTGGCCCGGGCCGCATCGAAATCACCTCAGACTTTTCGGTCGGCGCGCCCGAGGATTTTGTCACTGACGCTGGCTCGATTATCGACGCGTACGATGTCCTGATCGAGGCGGGAAACAATATCACCCTCGACGGTGACATCTATTCCCAGACGGATATCGCTCTGAATCGGACGGGCTCCGGCGCCGGCGATGTCACTGTCGGCGGCTTGCTGCACGCTGCGGACGTGGTGGACATCGACAATCGCGGACCCGGCGATGTGGTGCTCGACGGCGCCGGCATCATCGCCAATTCGGATGGCGACTCCCTGGGCGGCATAAATATCACCAGCCACCTGGGCCAGGTGCGGGGCGCGAGCGGCCTGCTGCAATCCGGACCGTCGTCCAACGCCTACGCGGGCTACATCAACGTCACCGCCTATGGCCCCGATGGTCCGACGTCCTCGTCAATCGACCTCGCGATGTACATGTACGCGGACGACATTAACCTGAGCGCGACCAACGGCTCTGTCCATATCGGCGAAGGCTACGTGGTCGCCGGCGACCTGTTCTACGTCTACGCCGCGGGCGACATCACGATCGACCCCTATGCGATGATCGTTTCGGGCGGAGCCCTGGAGTTGCATGGCGCGGCCGACATAACCGTCGAGGGCGACCTCTACGCGAACAGCCTGATCCTGATCGACTCCGGCGGCGACCTGACCATCAACGACGCGGCTCACGCCGACTCGATCCACTTGCTGGCGACCGGCGATGTGAGCATCGGCGCCGACGCCGACGTGATCGCCTTCTACGATTTCACCCTGACCATGCGCGGCGCGGGGGATGTAGACATCTACGGCCTGGTGTCCGCCGACTACATCGACATCTCCAACCCCTATGGCGACATTGTCATCGGTGGGGAGGTCAGTGGCGGTTATGACGCCTACGACCCCGTCGTGCACATCAGCGCCTCCGGCGACCTGACGGTCACAGACACCGGTTATGTCAACGGAGCGGGCGACATCGTCCTGGAAACCACGGGCGCGAACAGCGCCCTGACCGTTGACGGCCTGATCTCCGGCGCGGGCATTCAGCTTCGAGGCTCCCACGACATATTCGTCGGCGGTTACATCTACGGCGGCGAGGCGATCACTATCGTCAGCGATGCGACGAACCAGAACGACGGCGAAATCGTCATCGACGGGCTGGTCAGTTCGCTGCAGGGCATCAGCATCGTCAACCGCAACACGGGCGGCGTGACCTTTGACGCCAACGCCACCGTCTACACCTACTACTACGTCGGCAACTGCGTCGAATGCTACGGCTACAGGACCGGATCGGGCGGAACAACGAGCCTCGGCGGTCTGGACGGCGACATCTACATCTACAGCGCCGGTCAGGTGGTCACGGTCGCGGGCTCCGTCATCGACGCGACCCAGGGCGTGGGCTCGGATGTCGGCCTCGTTGT
>JAIBAU010000009.1 GCA_019695035.1 Caulobacteraceae bacterium
GGGTCATGTCCTCGTAGGAGGCCGTGTCGCGGTCGGCCCCGCCGTTGAAGACGTCGGCCCCGGCGCCGCCGATCAGGATGTCGTTGCCGGCGTCGCCGTTCAGGGTGTCGTTGTTGTTCTGGCCGTAAAGCTTGTCCACGCCGCCCGCGCCCGACAGCGTGTCGTTGCCGTCGTTGCCGTAGGCGTAGTCGCCCGCCGCCGAACCCACGAAGGTGTCGGCGAAGCCGGTCAGGCGGTAGCGCTCGATGCCGGAGAAGGTGTCGCCCAGCGCATCGCCCGTGTGCACGCCGGTGGTCAGGTTAATCCCCACGCCGCCGGTGGCGTCGGCATAGCTGGCGTAGTCGAGGCCGTTGCCGCCGTTCAGGGCGTCGGCGCCGGCGCCGCCAAGCAGGCTGTCATTGCCATCGCCGCCGGTCAGGGTGTCGTTGCCGGCACGGCCCTGCAGCACGTTGCCCCCGGCGTTGCCGATCAGGGTGTCATTGCCCGAGCCGCCCACCGCGCGCTCGATCATCACGCCCTGGGCGATGGAGAAGGCCGCGTAGATGCCGGTTGCGTACGACGGGTTGCCGCCGCCCGTAGCCGAGTAGTCGATGGTCGCGGCGTTCAGGTTGATGACCGCGTCAGCCGAGCCCGAATACCGGATCGTGTCGTCGCCGCCCGCATCCCAGATGCACTGGAAGTAGGTGCCGACGGCATTGGTCGCGGGGATTTCGTAGATGTCGTTCCCCGTGTGCCAGCTCATGTTGGCGCCGTACTTCTCCTGCATCATTGCGATGTCGAGAGCACCGAGCGAACCCATGAACCCGTAGGCCGTGATGGCGCTCGGGGTCGCGCCGTTGGGACCGGAATCCCAGGCGGCGTTGTAGGACATGATGGTGAACAGTTCCTGGTTCAGGTTGTACAACCCGAAGTCATCGAACGGCCCGGAAACGCCCAGCATGACCGTCGAGCCGCCGCCATTGTCGTGCGGGTGAGCCATGCCCATGGCGTGGCCGATCTCATGGACCAGGGTGACGAAGCCGTAGCCGCCCTGTTCGAGGCCGCCGCCCGCCGTCCGGCTCCAGCCGAAGCCATCGACCCAGAAGGTGCCGACGCCGGAGCCCGAACCCGTGTTGGGCGGGCCCATCTGGCCAAGCGTGCCGCCGCCGTTCTGGGCTGTCACCATGTGGAAGTCAGCGGTCGCCGAGTTGAACGACTGGACGAAGGTGATGCCGGTGATCTTGGTGTACTCGTTGAACGCCAGCATCGCCTGCTGGATTTCGTAGGCCGTCCAGCCGAGCGAGGCGGAAGAGCCCCCGAACGACTCGCCGGCCTCGCAGAAATAGACCTCGATCACATTGTCCGCCGCGCCCGGCACGACGTTGCTCACGCCGCCCCAGTCGATGGAGCTCAGCAGGTCGGGAAGCGGAGCCTCGACGCCTGACAGGGTGTAGGCGCCGGTCGAGGACGTGAAGCCGTCCGCCTTGACCCAGTAGGTGCCGCTGGTCTCGCAGTAGAAGCCCAGGACTTCCGTATCAGGGGCAAGCGGTCCGTCCGAACTTCCCAGCAACACGTTGCCCGTCGCGCCGCCGCGGATTTCGATCACCGCGTCGAGGGAGCCCTGGGGGTCCATGGTGAATTCGTAGTAGTGGCCGGCCACCAGGGTGACCTGGAACCAGTCCTGGTCCGAGGCGGAGTTGATGTACTGGGTGACTGCCGGAGCGCCCAGAACGAGCACCTCGGTGCTGGTCGAGTTGCCGGGGATGGTGTCGCCGCCCGAACCCGGCCCCGTGTCCTGGATCGTCCCGCCGCCCGTCTGGGCGATGAAGTTCGAGGCCAGTGAGCCTCGACCGGTCTCGGCCGAAGCGCGGGGCGAGTCGACGCTCGCGTGGTTCCAGCTAAAGCCGAGCTGGCCGAGCGCCGGAAAGCCGTTCGGGAAGACCCCCCCCTGGCCGTGGCCCTCACCGACGAACGGGCGGCCGTTCAGCACATCATTCAGAATGTCGAAAGACGGCCCGGAACCGCGCGGGTTCGCCCCGTAGAAAGGATCCAGGGTTGGATCATAGTTCGCTTCGTTGCCGCGCTCGGCAATCGACTCAGACGGACGCATGGATGCAAGTCTCCCTCATGGCCCGCGTTGTTGCGCAATACGGGCACTTTTCTCCAGTCGGAGACAGGATGACCACATTCCCCGGCGTCTGCCTACCCTGAACTATGGTTGATGTCGCAGGGGCAAGCAGTCCGCGACGAACGTCAGCGCGGGGGCATGCGAATGGCGCCGTCGAGACGGACACACTCGCCGTTGAGGTAGCTGTTGCGGCACATTTCGAGCACCAGGGAGGCGTATTCTTCCGGTTTCCCCAGCCGCTTAGGGAAAGGAATCGAGGCCGCGAGCGCATCCTGAACGTTCTGCGGCATGGCCGCCATCATAGGGGTCATCATGATCCCGGGGAGGATGGTATTCACCCGAATCCCTTCATTCATGAGGTCTCGCGCCGCAGGCAAGGTCAGGGCGTAGACGCCCCCCTTTGAAGCCGAATAGGCCGCCTGGCCGATCTGACCGTCCTGGGCGGCGACAGACGCCGTCGAGACGATCAGCCCCCGCTCCCCGTCCGTCATCGGCTCCGCCGTCATCATGCCGGCCGCCGCCAGCGACAGACACCGGAAAGATCCGATGAGGTTGATCTGGATGACCTTTTCGAAGGCGGCCATGTCGTGCGACTTGATGACGTTCGCGTCGTTCTTGTCGCGTGACGCAGTCTTCTGACCGATGGCGATGCCGGCGCAGTTGATCAGGATGCGCTCCTGGCCATGGGCCGCCCGGGCCTTCTCGAAGCCGGCCTGCACGCTGGCGTCAGAGGTGACGTCGACATTGCAGAACACCCCACCGATCTCTCGGGCTACACCTTCGCCGCGCTCGGCGTTCATGTCGAAAATCGCCACACGGACGCCCTGACCCGCCAGGGCTCGCGCTGTGGCCTCGCCCAGGCCCGACGCTCCCCCGGTGACGATGGCCGAAATCGAACCGTCGAGTTTCATGGACGTTTTTCCTGCTCGAAAAAGGACTATGTGAAGGGCGCGTCCGGTGGGGCGCGCGTATGCGGACGAGGGTTTAGCGGTGGCCGCCCGAAAAGCAAAACCGACCGGCGAGACCGGGTTCGACCCCCGCGGCCCGATCGACCCGTCCCGGGCGCTGACGCCCCACGTCCAGCGAGTCAATGAAGTCCGAGTGCGCAAGGGTTTCTGGCCGAAGATCCGACGGACCGCAGCGCGCATTCCCTTCAGTCGTGAGGTCGTGGCGGCCTGGTACTGCGCCCGCGACCCGGAAACCCCGGCGGCCGCCAAGGGCATGCTCCTGGGCGCGCTGGCCTATTTTGTCCTGCCGACGGACGCGCTGCCCGACATCCTGGCGGGAATCGGATTCACGGATGACGCGGCCGTCATCGCGACGGTGCTCGGAATCCTCGGCGCCAACGTCAAGGAGCGGCATCGGACGTCTGCGACAGAGGCGCTTGAGCGTCTCGGCCGGGAGGACGACTAGGGCGCGGTCACCGGATCTGCGCGCGAACGAAGCCAGCCCGTGATCGACAGGCGCTCGGCCTGCACATAGGAGGCCACCTCGGTGACCGCGTGACTGGTCGGCACGCGGAAGATGTTGAGGGCGTTGAAGGTCGGCTTCCAGGCTTCCTCGATGTGGCCGTCGGCATCGATGAAGGCCAGCAGCCCGCCCCAGTCCGGCCGCCACACCGGAGTGAAGTTCAGCACGAAGGCGAACAGGCGATCCTGTCCGGGCTTGTCGTCATCGTGAGTCGTGAGAAAGTGCCCCGCCCTGTACCGGGTCGCCTGGGCGTCGGCGAAGACGATGCGGTCGTCGCCGGTGACGACCCGCACAAATCCAAGAAAGTCGGGACCGTTCACAAAATCGAACACGCTCTCGTAGACCCAGCCCGACCGGTCCCCCGCCAGCATCGCCGCCGACAGGCGGTAATTGTCGAATTCGTACTGAAACCCGGACCGCGCCCGTTCGGCGAGATCGGCGCGGCGGGCGGCCGCTTCTCCCGGAGCCAGCGCCCGCAAGACCTCCAGGTCGAAATCCCCGGGTTCTCCGCGAAAGATGGTCGACCGGGCCCAGCGTCCTTCCTTCGACAGGCTGGCGTGGATGCGGTTTGCCGCGTCGCGCGTCAGGAGGTTTCGCACATGGATGCGACCCCGTTCGGCGAAACGCTGGGCCAGGGCGAGGGGTTCGAGCGCCGGATTTAGCGTCAGCCAGGAGGGGACCGGCTGCAACACCCGTTTCAGATCAGCTGCAGGCATCGCGGCTCTACTCGGCCCGCAGATACCAGCCGCTGATCGCGAGCCGGTCGCGGGGTGCGAAATCGGTGACCTGGGTCACCGAGTGATCCATCGGCACCCGGAACAGACTGAGGGAATTGAACAGCGGGCTGAAGCCGTCGACGATACGGCTGCCTTCGTGGAACAGCAGCAGCCCGCCCCACTCCGGGCGCCACTCGCGGGACAGGTTGAACACCCACGCGGCGGTGCGGCGCGAATGGCTGTCGCGGTCGGAGTGCAGCGTCAGAAGGTCGCCGCGCCGGTACCGCGTCGCCTGAGCCTCGCAGGCAACCGGGTGTTCTCCGGTCAGCGCGGCCCCGAAGGCGAGGAACTCGGGCCCATTGACGAAGTCATAGAAGGCGTTGAGCTGGTCCCCACGTTCCAGGCCGAAGGCGCGCTCGGCAGACAGGCGGCGCACGTCGAACATGTACTGCATCGCCGGATCGTCCGGATCGACGCGCGCCTCGGCGATCCACTCGGCATGCAGGGGCTGGACCGGCGCGCGTCCCCTGAGAGGCGCGCTGAAGGAGCCGGACGCCAGCCGAACCGAACGGAGCCAGTCCTCCTCGGCGTCGAGGGCGG
The DNA here is from genome assembly GCA_019695035.1 of Caulobacteraceae bacterium. Lineage (GTDB taxonomy): Bacteria > Pseudomonadota > Alphaproteobacteria > Caulobacterales > Caulobacteraceae > JAEZEZ01. Next base: position 4,894 of record JAIBAU010000009.1, read on the forward strand.
CCGCCAGGGCCTGGGCGCTAAGGGGGTCCAGCACGTCCCGGATCTGCAATCGCCCATCCGCCTCGAATGCGGCCCGCAGGGCCACGAGATCCAGGTCGTCGGACAGCCGGTATGCGTCGGTGGTAAAGACGGCGTCCACGGTCTTGGCGACCTTCGTCATGGTTGAGCCTGTAGCCGGGGAACGCTAAGCACCGCCCCGCCCTTCAGTTAAGAGGGGCGTGACGACTGGCCGCAAGGCCTAATTGGCGGCGGGAGGCCTGCGATGGCGCGTTTTGCAATGGCTTTGCACGGGGGCGCAGGCGCCAAGCGCAATCGCGACTACTCCCGGGAAACGCCCCACATGCGTGGCCTGGTCGAGGCGGCGCGCGACATGCTGGCCAGAGGGACCAGCGCCCTCGACGTCGCCGTCGCCACCGTGCGTGACCTTGAGGACTCGGGCCTGTACGTCGCGGGCCGGGGCGCCTCGCCGAACGAGTTGGGCCAGTATGAGCTCGACGCCTCCATCATGACCGGCCCCGACCGGCACGCGGGCGCAGTCGCGGCCCTCCAGGGGTTCCGCAATCCGGTTGAGGTCGCACGGCTGGTCCTTGAGTCGACGCCCCACGTCATGCTGGCCGGTGACGGGGCGGCCCGTTTTGCAGCGGCCAACAACTGCGACAGAATCGACGATCCCAAGGCCTGGTTCACGGCCGCAGGACAGGGTGAGGACAACCACCCGCCAGGCCGGTTGGCGCATGGAACGGTCGGCTGCGTGGTGCTGGACGCCGACGGGAACATGGCGGCGGCGACCTCGACCGCCGGGGTCTTCGGAAAGATGCCGGGCCGGGTCGGCGATACGCCGATCATTGCGTCCGGCACCTGGTGCGATGGTCAGGTCGCCGTGTCGGGCACAGGCCAGGGCGAGTACTTCATGCTGACCGCCGCCTGCGCCCAGGTCGGCTGGCGGGTCGCGGCCGGGCAGGATCTCCAGGAGGCGGTGGCGGACGTCCTCAGCGAGATCGGCGGTCTCGGCGGCGACGGCGGTCTGATCGCGGTGGACCGGGAGGGTCGCCTGGCCACCCTGTACAACTCCGAAGGCATGAAGCGGGCGGTGCTCACGCCGGGCGGAGAAATCCGCTCTGAAGTATTCGACGACTAGGGTCCGCGTCCTGGCTGCGGCGCTTGACGTGAGCCCGGTGCGGGCGTGTGGTCGCCTTCCAGTCAATCCCGGAGACGTCCATGCCCACGTTCCTCGCCGTCTATGTAGGTGAACCGACCAACGGCCCGCCGCCCGAGTTGACTCCCGAACGGATGAGGGAGGGGATGCAGGCCTGGCAGGACTGGGGCGCCCGACACGGCGACGATATCGTCTTCATGGGCGGACCGCTTGGCCGCACCAAGAAGACGTCGAAGTCCGGCGTCGAGGACATCCGTAACCGCATGGGCGGCTTCACCATCGTGCGGGCCGAGAGCCACGAAGCGGCGGCCAGGATGTTCGAGAACCATCCCCACTTCATGATCTTCCCGGGCGACGGGGTCGAGGTGATGCCTATCCTGGATATTCCGCAGACGCCCGACTGAGGCGGGGCCGCCTTAAAGTCCACGGGTTCTGTGCTATATTGCCTGCTTCCCAGAGCCGAAGGACTTCCCGTGGGCGCTACGACCCTCGACCTTTCCCGCGCTTCGAAGGCGCCCGTGATTCCCAATCTGTCGGGGATGACGCGCGACGAACTGCGTCAGGCGATCATCGACGCCGGCGTGGCCGACGCGGCCAAGGCCAGGATGCGCGCCAGCCAGGTCTGGCGCTGGATCCACCACTACGGCGTCACTGATTTCGCGCTCATGAGCGACGTCGCCAAGGACACCCGTGCGAAGCTGACGCAAGCCTTCTCGATTGCACGGCCCGAGGTGGTCGAACGGCAGGTGTCGAAGGACGGCACGCGCAAGTGGCTGATCCGCTTCGCTCCCGGCATCGAGGCGGAGACCGTCTACATCCCGGACGTGGGCCGGGCCGGGGCGCTCTGCGTTTCCAGCCAGGTCGGCTGCACCCTGAACTGCAGCTTCTGTCATACGGGGACCCAGGCCCTGGTGCGCAACCTTACCGCCGCGGAAATCGTGGCTCAGGTTCAGGTGGCGCGCGACGACCTGGGGGAATGGCCCTCGCCCAAGGAGGACCGCAAGCTTTCGAACATCGTGTTCATGGGGATGGGCGAGCCGCTCTACAACCTCGACAACGTCGCCTCGGCGATCGACATCATCGCCGACAACGAGGGCATCGCCATCTCGCGGCGGCGCATCACCGTCTCGACCTCCGGGGTGGTGCCGATGATTCCCGAACTCGGCGCCCGAACCGCGACCATGCTGGCGATCAGCCTTCACGCCACCAATGACCTGCTGCGCAACGAGCTGGTGCCGTTGAACAAGAAGTACCCGATCGAGGATCTGATGGCCGCGATCCGGTCCTACCCTGGCCTTGGCAACGCCCGTCGCGTGACCTTCGAGTACGTGATGCTGAAGGGCGTCAACGACAGCCCTGCTGAAGCGCGAGCGCTGGTCAAGCTGCTCAAGGGCGTCCCGGCCAAGATCAACCTGATCCCCTTCAACCCCTGGCCAGGCTCGCAGTACGAATGTTCGGACTGGGCCACCATCGAGAAGTTCGCCGCGGAGCTGAATCGAGCCGGTTACGCCTCGCCGATCCGAACGCCGAGGGGCCGGGACATTCTCGCCGCTTGCGGCCAACTGAAAAGTGAGAGTGAGAAGATCCGCGCCAGCGCGCTGCGGGCCATGGTGAGCGTGGACTGAAAGGCGAGCGACTGCCGTACCCGATCTCCCGCCGACGCTGAGGCGGGTATAGAGTGGCCCGCAGCATGCAGAGGGGCAGGCTGACGCCCGGTGCGCAGCCAGAGTGATACAGCGACCATGGATTGGACCCAACTAATCCCAGACCTGTCGAGCCCTGAGGTTCAGGCCTTCGCGTCAGGTTTCCCCGTGACCCTGGCCCATGCCGGGATAACCGCTGGTCTGCTGTTTGTCGGGGCCACGCTCTACGCCTTGCTGACGCCCTACAAGGAGATCGCTCTGATCCGGGAGGGCAATGCGGCCGCCGCCGTCGCCCTTGGCGGCGTGCTGATCGGACTGGCCCTTCCCCTGGCGGCATCGCTTTCGGCCTCGAACTCGATGCTGGAAATCGTTGTTTGGGGCGCGGCCACTCTCGTGCTGCAGCTGCTTGTCTTCCGCATCATCGACTTCCTGCTGACCGGCCTGCCCCAGCGCATCCAGGAAGGCGAGGTCTCTGCGGCCGTCCTGTTGATCGCGGCCAAGCTCGCTTCCGCCGTCATCCTGGCTGCGGCGGTGGCGGGGTAGTCATGTTCCGCGTCCCTGACTGGCTGGTCTACGCAGCCGCCACGCTGGGGCTGCTGATCGCTTGCCTGGGCCAGCGTGAGAACGCCGATGCGCCCCCCGCGCCGCCTGAGGAAAGCGATGAGGTGGGCGCCTTGCTGGGGCCGTCCACCCCGTTCGACCCCGCGGTGGTTGTCGACGCCGGAGAGGGGCCCTTCATCCCGGCCTCCGGCACTGCGTTCGCCGTCGCCGAGGCGGGCGACTGGCTGACCGCGCGTCACGTGGTCGAAGGCTGTCGGCGAGTCGCGATTGTGGTGGCCGGCAACGACGCCGTGGCCGCGCGCGTGCGCTATTCGACGTCGACAGACATCGCGATCCTGTCCACCGACGGGGGGCCTCAATCCCTGCCGATCGCCCCGGCCAGCCTGCGGGTCGGCGAGCGGGCCTTCCATCCGGGCTTTCCCCAGGGGCATCCAGGTGAAGCCGCCACCCGCCTGCTGGGGCGTGAAACCCTCAGGGTGCAGGGTCGCGGCGCGAGGGAGGAGCCGGTGCTGGCCTGGGTCGAGGTGGGCCGGACCTCGGGCATGCGGGGATCCCTGGCCGGGCTGTCCGGCGCACCGGCTCTGGACGACAAAGGGCGTGTCGTCGGGGTGACCATTGCCGAGTCGCCCCGCCGCGGACGGATCTACACCTCGGCGCCGGAAAGCCTACGGACCGCGATCGACAATACGCGTCGCCCATCGTCTGAAACCGGGCGAGGCGACCTGATTACGGTCGAGAACTACGGTCGCGTCGGCGACCAGCTGCGCCGAGACCTGCGCGTCGCACAGGTAGTCTGTCTGGCGACCTAGCCAGGCGCGGCGCCCTCACAGCCCCAAGTGACGGCGATCAGGCGTGCCGCCTTAGCGGGTTCCGGTCGCCGCCGCCGTCTGACCCGATCGCGGATCCGGAGTGACGATCGCGACGACGGGCTTCCGCGAGATCCACTTGGCGGCGAAGCTCTTGATCTCCGCCAGGGTCAGGTTCCGGAATATCTCCTCATAGGTCATGTAGTCGTTGAGATTGGTCGGGTCCGCAGCGGAGCCGTCCAGCGCGTTCAGCCACCAGTCGTTGGTGTCCCGTGACTGTCGGCGCTGCTCCAGGAACGGGGTGCGCACGTCATCGAGGACGTCCTGATTGAAGTTCCCGGCGGCGATCTCGGCTCCCACGGCCTGGATCTCCCGCGCCACGGCCTCGGCATCCTCCGGAGCTGTCTCGACCATGACAGTGATGGCGCCCTGGTCGGAGAAGTCGGGCATCGAGATGCTGGCAGACGGCGCGTAGCTCTTGCCCAGTTCCTCGCGGATGCGATGGCGCAGCTGGAAGTCCATGATCGAGGCCACGAGGTTAAGGGAAAACTCCTCGCGACGGCGTGCGGGATCGGCGACGTAGAGCGGCCAGACAACCGCCACCACGGCCTTTTCGGGCGGACCTTCATGATAGGCCCGAATGACCGGCGGAGCCTCGGCCGGATAGCGCGCCCACCAGGCGTCCGGCCGGCGGTCGAACCGACCGGTGCGTCTCGGCAAGGCGCCAAGGGTCTTCGCCATCAGCGCCGTCATGTCCTGTTCGTCGATGTCGCCCACGATCGTCACCTCAAGCGGAGCGGTGGTCAGCAGGGGTTTGAACAGTCTGGCGAAGTCGGCTGTGTGGATGTTCGCCAGCCGCTCGCGGGGCGGCAGGGCCATCGGGCTGTTGGGTGTGACCGCATCCGTCAGCGCTTCGGACAGCACCAGGTTCGGATCCGTCCTGTGCATCCGATAGATGGTGTCCATGGCAGTCGGAAGGCGGGCGTCCAGTGAGGGTCGGAAGCCGGGATCTGACAGGTAGGCGGCAAGGATCTGAAGCTCGCTCTCCAGACCATTTGATGCGGTCAGACCCTCCATGATGAAGGCGTTGTCCAGCATGGACGTGTCCGCGCCCCAACCGCGGTCGGAGAAGATGCGGCGCACGGTGTCGGCGTCATGCTTGCCTAGTCCGCCTTCGACCAGCAATTCGGCGCCGATGGTGGCGGTGAACAGGTCGTTGGGCGCCAGGCCGCTCCGACCGGCCCCGAAGCGGACGCGCACATTGACCCGATCCTGGGCAAACGCGGTCTGCTTGAAGTTGACCACCACGCCATTGGCGAAGGTCAAGCGGACAAAGCCGGGGGGATTGACGATCTCGCGTTTCGCGACGCGGCCGGTCTGGCCGAAACGCGTGTAGGCCCAGGTCGCGGGCTTTGCGGCCACGAACGGGCCGGGAGGGGGCCCAGCCTGGGCCTGCGTCCAGGCAGCGACCAGTTCAGTGTTCGCCGGAGCCTGGGGCGCGGTTAGCACGATATAGGGGCCATTGCCGGACCAGTCGGCGGCCGCTCGGCGGCGCAGGGTCTCGGGCGTCATCCCGGCCACGGCCCGCTCGAACACACGGGCGTATTCGTCGGGACTGGCGCTGACCGAACCCTCCGCCTCTGCGGCCACGATGGTGGACGCCAGATCCGAACTCTGGCGGGTCCCCTGGCCGCCGGAAGCCCCGCGCAACAGCGCACGCTGCCCCTCGATGGCGCGCTCGAACTCGTCCTGCGTCGGGCCATGGGCCAGGAACCGGCGGGTTTCGGTCGACAGGGCCGTCAGCGCGCCCCGCCAGTCATCCTGCAGCGGCACGCTCATCAGACAGGTCTGGGAGGACTCGCGGTTCGAATCGTCGCGGGACGCCACGCCGGCGAGGAAAGCCGGCCGCTCGGCCGAAGCCATGGCTACGAAACGCTCATTCAGGATCGCCTGCCAAAGATCGTGCTCAAGTTGCAGGCGGAGGCTGACGATAGTCTGCGGCGCGGGTGGATCCGCGCGCGCCACCTGGCAGGCCATGATGAAGGTCGGGAGGGTCGGCTCGGATCGAACCAGCACCTCCATGGGTCGGGTCGTGTCCGGGACGCGGTACGGCGGCCGTGTCGGCGCCGCGCCCTTGCCGCGCCAGGACGAGAAGGCGTTGCGAACGCGCGCCTCCAGTTGCTCGACCGGCGCGTCGCCTACCACCACAATGATGGCGTTCTCCGGGCGATACCAGCGCTCGTAGAAGGTCCGGAGCTGAGCCGAGGTCATGGACATGATCGACGCGCGGGTGCCGATCGGATCACGATCGGGCGTCCGCAGTCCCTTGCCCAGGAAGTAGCCAATGGCTTCCGCGACGGATCGTTGCTGGCTGAGGCCGGACGTCAGTTCCGAGACGACTACGCCCCGCTCGCGCACCACCGCCTGAGGATCCAGGGTCATGCCGTCGGCGACGTCGCGCAGCCATTTGAACGCGAGGTCGAGCTTGCCGGCGTCGCTGCCGGGAAGGTCCAGCATGTAGACCGTGGAGAAGTAGCTGGTCTGGGCGTTATGGTCGCGGCCGAACTGAACGCCGGCCGGGGCCAGGGTGCGATCCAGAGCATCCTCGGGAAAGTTTCGGGTGCCGTTGAAGGCCATGTGCTCAAGGAAGTGAGCGACGCCCCGTTCGTCGTCGCCTTCCTGGAAGCTGCCTACGTCCATGTAGAGGCGCATGGAGACCGCGCCCGCGGGCGTGCCGTTCCGCATGACGGAATAGCGCATGCCGTTGGGAAGCACGCCGTGCCGGATCGCAGGATCCTGGGAAATGGTGTCCAGGTCGCGGGTGGCCGGCGCAGAGGGCTTGCCGCTGTCGACCGTCTTGCCGCCGTCCAGGACCTTGGGACCGTAGTGAGTGCCCGGGTCCTCAGACTTCTGCAGAACAGGGGGCTGCTGGCCCTTGGCCTGCTGGGCCCAGGCCTGCAGGCCGAACCCTGAAACCATCGCAAGGGCGACGAGCCCGGCGGCGAAGAGACGGTTTAAACGCAACGGACACCCCAAGGCGCAACGTGAGACGTGAAACCTAGACGGGCAAACGCACGACCGCCAGTGGCCCCTTGTCGCGCATGACGCGCATGAATCAGGGCGCTTTGGCGACCGGTCTCACCGACCGGGGGATTACTTGTTCTTCGCCTTCTTGCAGGCGTCTGCCGCCTTCTTGGCGTCTTCCTCCAGTCGGTCGGCCCGGGCCTGGTAGGTCTTGGACATGGAGTGATCCAGCCCCTGACGCAGGGCGTAGGCCTGATCGCGCATCAGAGTCGCCTGTTGCAGACAGGGCTCTGCGGCCTCTGTCGGCATGCGAAGAGCGGTCCAGTCCGCGAGCGCCTTCTCGCAGACCGCCACGGTCTCGTCGGCCCTCAACTTGATCTCGTTCAAGGTCGCGCGACCAGCGCGAATCTGGCCCACGCTCTTGTCCGTGTCTTTCAGGGCGTCCTGGCAGGGGGTCATGAGATCGCCCATCTTGCCCTTCCAGTCGTCGACGGGCTGGGCCCCCGGAGGGCCTTCCCCCTTCTGGGGAGCCGTGGTTCCGCCGCCGCAGCCCGCCATAAACAGGGCGGCCGCCGTTGCGGCGCCGACCGTCCGAAACACCTTTCGTTGAGCCATCTTCGCCTCCGAATGCCGCCCCGTGACCCTAGCGCCCGGGAGTTAGGCAGGCGTTTACGGAAGACCACAGGCCGTGTGGGGTTGAATTTTGGACGATGTCGTCTATTTTTCCGCAAGTCGCGTTCAGGACCCGTCATGCCCGCCCTGCCCAAAAAGAAGCTCGTTCCCCTCGTCGCCGCCGCCGCCGTTCTCATCACCCTCCTCATCGGTGGGATTTTCTGGTGGCAGAACAAGCAACGGTGGGAGGCGACCGAGAACGCCTATGTCCAGGCCGACACGGTCGTGGTCTCGCCTCAGGTCACCGGCTATGTGGCCGAGGTCTTGGTGGCCGATAACCAACGGGTCGCTCCCGGGCAGGAACTCGTTCGGCTGGATCCTGCAGAAGCGCAGGCCGCGTTCCTCCAGGCTCAGGCGAATGTCGCCGCCGCCGAGGCCGCAGTGCGGAACGTCGACGACCGGGCCGCGCTCGGCCAGGCCCAGATCGCCCAGGCCGCCGCCGGGGTGACCTCCGCCCAGGCGCAGGCCCAAGCGGCCACCACCGACCTCGATCGCTACGGCAAGCTGGCCAGTTCCGGCTGGGTCTCGCCGCAACGGTTGCAAAACGTACGCGCGCAGGCCGCAGAAAGTCGGGCGGGAGTCGCCGAAGCGGCCGCCGCCCTTGAAGCCCAGCGGCGCCAGGTCGGCGCCTTGGGCTCCACGCGCCAGCAGGCGATCGCCCAGCTGGAGCAGGCCCGCGCGGCGCTTGAGACCGCTCGCATCAATCTCGCGCGGACGATCATTCGCGCGCCGGTGGGCGGCGTGATCGGAGCCCGCTCGGTGAGGCCCGGCCAGTATGTCCGCCCCGGGGGAGCTCTGCTCAGCGTGGTCCCGCTTGGCCGCACCTACATCGTTGCGAACTTCAAGGAGACCCAGGTCGGGCGGATGCGGATCGGTCAACGCGTGCAAATTCATGCCGACGCCTTTCCCGGCCAGACCTTCGTGGGTCGGGTGGAGAGTTTCGCCCCGGCGACGGGTTCGGAGTTCGCAATGATCCCCGTTGAGAACGACACCGGCAACTTCACCAAGATCACCCAACGCGTGCCGGTCCGCATTGCGCTCGAACCGGGATCGCCCCTCGCCGCGGCGCTGCGGCCAGGCCTCTCCGTCGCGGTGAAGGTGGACCTCAAGAGCGGCGGAGGGGTGAACTTCGCCCAGGCCGGACAGGTCGCCGCAGACAGCCGCCTCGCGCAGGTCGGCGTCACCCGGTGAGCCGCACCGCCGCCATTCCGGCCGGCGCCGAAGACGCACCTGCGCCCAAGGCCCGCAAGCCCAAACCGGTGCGCCGGGACGTCAGCGCCCGTCCGGGCGAAGCGGTCGACTGGGCGGCGCTGTTGCTGGGCTTCGGCGCGATGGTTCTCGGCCAGTTCATGGCCATCCTGGACATCCAGATCGTGGCGGCCTCGCTGCCGCAGATCCAGGCCGGCATCGGCGCGTCGAACGACGAAATCAGCTGGATCCAGACGGCGTACCTGATCCCCGAAGTCGTGATGATCCCGCTGTCGGGGTACCTCGCGCGCATGTGGGGGACCCGCAACGTCTACCTGATGAGTTGCGCGGGCTTCGTGGTCATGAGCGTGCTCACAGGTCTCTCCGCCAACATCGACATGATGATCCTCACCCGGGCCCTGCAGGGCTTCCTTGGGGGCGCGATGATCCCGACGGTGTTCAGCGTGGCCTTCACGGCCTTTCCACCCGAGCGGCGGACCAGCGCCTCGGTTGTCATGGGCCTCATCGTCACCCTGGCCCCGACGGTCGGCCCCACGCTGGGTGGACACCTCACGGAACTGCTGAGCTGGCGCTGGTTGTTCTTCATCAATGCTCCGATCGGGGCCGTCGTCTTCCTGATGGTCAGCCGCTGGGGAAACTTCGGACAGGGGGACCGTTCGCTGGCCAGGGGGTTCGACTGGTGGGGGCTGGGCCTGATGGCGGCCTTCCTGATGAGCATGCAGTTCGTGCTCGAGGAAGGCGCCAAGAACGACTGGTTCGCTGACGACGGTATCCTGGCCCTGACCATTGTCGCGGCGATCACGGGGGTCGCCTTCGTGTGGCGTTCGCTGGCCTATTTCCAACCCATCGTCGAACTGCGCGCCTTCAAGAACCGCAACTTCCTGATCGGGGTCACCATGACCTTCGTGTCAGGGGCCTCGCTCTTCGGCGGCACCTTTCTCCTGCCGCTGTTTCTTGGACGGGTCCGCAACTACTCCGCCTCGGAGGTCGGCACGACGATGGTCGTCTCCGGCATTTCGATGTTCCTGACAGCGCCCGTCGCCGGGCGCCTGGCGCGCAAGATCGATCCGCGCATCACCATGTTCTTCGGCTTTGGTCTCGTGGCCTGGGGCATGTGGATGGGCCACGCCGTGACCGAGGACTGGGGCTTCTGGCAGTTCGCCGGGCTGCAGGCCTGCCGCGGCGTGGGAGTCATGATCGCGATGATCGCAAGCCAGTCCGTGACCATGTCCACGCTTTCGCCGGCCATGGTCCCGAACGCATCGGGACTGGTGAACCTGTCGCGCAATGTCGGCGGCGCCGTCGGCCTTGCGTTGCTGTCGACAACCCTGACCTCACAGACCGCCGCACACACCGCGGAGCTGTCCAGCCGCATCACCGCCTCGAATACCGCGGCGGTCGACATGATCGCGGGCCTGACCGCCCGCATGCAGGAACTGGGCGCCGCCGATCCGGAGGGCGCCGCGGCCAAGGCGTTCCAGGGAATGATCCTCAAACAGGCGACCACCCTGGCCTTTGGAGACGGATTCGTGTTGCTGGCTGTCGCCGCGGCCATCGCAGCCGTTGCGGCCCTGTTCGCCGCACCTTCGAAGCCCGGCGCCGGCCCTGCGGTGGAGTCGCACTGATGCCGCGCGCGCTTGGCCAGATCGACACCCGCAAGGACGAGGCCATACTTGAGGCCGCGTCCCAGTTGTTCGGCGCCCGGGGCCTTTCGGTATCCATGGACGAAATCGCCCGGCAGGCGGGGGTTTCGAAGCAGACGCTCTACAATCGCTACGCCTCGAAGGTGGAGATCGCGCGAGCCGTCGCAGCCCGCCGGTCGGAAGCCATCAGCGCCCCGCTGGCGACGGATGGCTCGCCGGTGGAGGTTCTGGAAGCCCTGGCGCTCCGCCTGCTGGAGAAGCTGTGCTGCCGGGATGCGGCCAACGCGCTCAGGGCCGCGGCCCTGGCTTCAATCGAAGCGCCTGAACTGGGACGAGCGGTCTATGAGGCCGGCGCCGCGGAGAGCCGGCGCCGGCTGGCGGACTGGCTGGCCGAGCAGACCCGGCGGGGGCGGCTTGGCGTCGACGATCCGGCCATGGCGGCCGAGATGTTCTCCGGCATGGTGCTGGGCCATGGACACCTGCGCGGGTTGCTCGGCTTGCAGGGGATCGCCCCGGACCAGGCGAAGGTTCGAGCCCGCGCCTGCGCTGAACGGTTTGTGCGCGCCTTCGCGCCCTGACGAGGTTCCGGACTCCAAATACACGAGGGGCCCCGGCGTTTCCGCCGGGACCCCCCGCGTCCGATCCTCGGGTGAGGATTGATTACATCGCGTCGGCGACCTGTTGCAGGTTGTCGCGAGTGCCGGTGCCCAGGGCCTGGGTGGCGGCGATAATGACAACGGCGATCAGAGCGGCGATCAGGCCGTATTCGATAGCCGTGGCGCCGGATTCGTCTTTGGCGAAGCGGTTGAAGAACTTGGTCATGTTAGTCTCCTTAGCGATAAGACAGTTTCCCACCAGAGGAGCCCGGCCCTGTCCTGGCCGTTTGCCCCCGAACGCATGGGAAGAATGGCCCGTCCGTCCTTAATTCCGGGTGAACAATGTGCTATCTACTCAAATTTTCTTATAGTGAACGATTCTTTACTATGAATATCGATTAACCAACACTCCGGAAAGGCTTGTGGCGAAAGGATTTCAAGACGAAGTCGCCGAACGGCGCCGGGCCGAATTTTTTTCGCCCCGAGCGGAACACTTTCGTCCCCCGCGACCACGCAGGAATTCGTTCACCGTCGCTGTTCAGTCTTCCTTGAGGAAGCAGGCGCAGATTTCGCCTCGTGCGCGCACGCGCGATAGAATCTTAGGAGTGAAAACGATGCGCCGACTGCTCTTGGCCTGCCTCGTCGCCGCGGCTGTCTCGACGCCGGCGATGGCCGCGCCGCAGACTTCCGTTGCCATCGACCACACCACCCGCATCAACCTGCGTAGCGCAGCCGCCTCGGTGGTCGTGGGAAATCCTGCGGTCGCCGACGTCACGGTGGTGGACCCTCACACCCTGTTCCTGCAGGGCAAGGGCTATGGCGTGACCGAGGTGGTCGTGCTGGACCCGCTGGGTCGGACCATCTGGCAGGGCGAGGTCGTTGTGACGGCCCCTACCCAGGGCGCCGTATCAATCTATCGCGGGAGCCAGGTCACGGAGATGGCGTGCGCGCAGTCCTGCGCGGCCTCCGTCCGCTCGCCCGGCCAGGACGGCCGCGCTGCGGCCCCGGCGACCACCACGCCCTGATACTCGACAGCCCGGGCTTGGCTGGGAGGCCAATCCAATGCGCAGAAGCGCCCGCAAATCCGGCATCCTGAAGCACATCTCGTCGTTCCGGCGCGCCTCAGACGGCAGTGCGGCGGTTGAATTCGCCATCGTGGCGATGCCGTTCTTCATGCTGCTGTTCGCCACCATCGAGATTGCGATGGTGTTCCACGTGTCCACTCTGCTCGACGACGGGGTGCGGGCGGCGGCGCGACGCATCCGGACCGGGCAGCTGCAGACCGCGGGGGGCGCCAGCATGACGACCTTCAAGGCTGACGTCTGCTCGCGGATGGTGTGGCTACAGGCACACTGCGCCTCGCATCTCTCGCTGGACGTTCGCACCTACCCGCAGTGGGCCAGCGCCAATCCTCCGAACCCCGTTCAGGCCAACGGCACTTTCAGTGAGTCGGCCTTGACCTTCACGCCCGGCGGGCCGGAGGACATCGTCATGGTGCGGGCCTACTACCGCTGGACCTTGTTCACACCGTTCCTGTCACAGGCCCTCTCCCGCCTCTCGGGCAACCAGGCCGTGCTCTATTCCACCGCGGCCTTCCGCAACGAGCCGTACGACCAATGATGCGCTCAATTGCTCTATGGCTGCGATCCTTCCGCGACGACCGCCACGGCGTATCCGCAGTCGAGTTCGCCCTGATCGCGCCCATCATGATCTTCTTCTACTTCGGCATGTCCGAGATCTGTCAGGGCTTCATGGCCCAGAAACGGACCGAGCACGTCGCCTCCACCATCGCCGACCTGGTCGCGCAGGAAGAGACCATTTCCACGGCCGGCCTGACGGACGTCTACACCGTGGCCGCCAAGGTTCTGGAGCCCTTTCCCACGACCGGCCTGAAACAGCGCGTCACCAGCGTGACACGCAATACCTCGGGCGTGGCGAAGGTGGACTGGAGTTCCGGCAGCAACTGGACGCCCTTGACCACCGGAGCGACCGTGACCCTGCCGGCCAACCTGATCGCCAACGGCGAGAGCATCATCATGGCCGAGGTCGAGTACCCCTACCAATCGCCGTTCGACTATGTGATGCCGTCACAGAAGACCTTTTCGAAGGTCTATTACCTGCGCCCGCGCCAGAGCACGATGGTCACCAAGACGAACTAGCGCATAGCCGATCGAACCGCGGGTCGGGCGCCACGTGGCGCCCGTCCAGCGTGCTCACCCGCCGCATGCCGATGAGGCTGTTGGTGAGAAACAAGCCCCTCGCCTGGTCCAGAACCGGTCGCCCGGCCGACACCTCGACCGCCTCGAGCCCCAGATCCGCGGCCTGGGACAGCACGCGGCCGCGAACCGTGCCATCAAGGACGCCGCAGTCCAGCGCGGGGGTGCACAGGCGGGCCCCCTCGAACCAGAACAGGTTGGCGGCCGCGGCGCAGGCGACCTGACCGCGATTGTTCAACATAAGCGCCTCGTCGGCGCCGGCCTCGCGGGCCTCGCGTCGGGCCAGCAGATTGTCGAGGTAGGCGAGACCCTTGATGCGGGAGGCCGGCGACCCTTCGTTGCGCCGCACGGCCACGGTGACAAGGCTGGCGTCCCCGCCCGGTTCGGGGGCCTGCGAGGCGGACGCCAGCAGCGTTGGCGACAGACCCTCCACCCGATCCAGGCCGCGGCCTCCCGTCCCGGCCGTGTAGGTGATCCTTACGGCGCAACGGCCGGCTGCGCGCTTGCCCAGCGATCGAGCGACCGCGCCCAACACCTGATCCAGGGTGGGAACCGGGAGACCTAGCACGGCGCATCCGCGTCCCAGTCTCCGCAGGTGGAGGTCGAGGTCGACCAGCTCTCCGTCGCGCCAGAGGAGCGTCTCAAACAGCCCGTCACCCAGCAGGAGCCCGCGGTCATTCTGCAACTCGCTCATGCGGCCTCCGTCAGGGCGCGCCTCAGCATGGCGATCTTGGCGTCGGTTTCCTCGCGTTCCGCCACCGGATCGGAGTCCGCCACAATTCCGGCCCCGGCCTGGGCGCGGAAGCGCCAGCCTTCACCGTCCTCGACGAAGGCCGCGGAACGGATCAGCACGCTTGAATCGAAAGCACCGTCGAAGCCGGCCAGGAACAACGAGCCGCACCAGGGCCCGCGCGGCGGTTCGTGCGCCGCAATCACCCGCATGGCCTGCACCTTGGGCGCCCCAGTGATGGAGCCGGGCGGAAAGGCGGCGGCCAGGAGATCGGCCGCATCAGCGCCGCTCGCCAGCCGGCCGGTGACCGTCGAAACCAGATGGTGGACATTCGCGTAGCTCTCGATCGCGAAGAGGTCCGAAACCTCGACGGATCCGGCGTCGCAAACCCGCGACAGATCGTTGCGCATCAGGTCGACGATCATGAGGTTTTCGGCGCGATCCTTCGCGCTGGCCATCAGTTCCGCGGCCAGGCGCCTGTCCTCGTCCGCATCGGCCGCGCGCGGACGGGTACCCTTGATCGGCCGTGTCTCAGCCGTCAGCGCGCCATCTGCTGACACCGTCAGCCTGACGAACCGCTCCGGAGAATTGGAAGCGATGGCCCGACCCGGCGCGGACCAGAAGGCTGCGAAAGGGGCCGGGCTCGTGTCGGAAAGACGGGCGATCAGGTCGAAGGGCTGCGCCCCCGGGACCAGGCGACCGGACCAGGCGCGTGCGATGTTGGCCTGGAAGATTTCACCCGCTTCGATCCGCGACACGACCTCTGCGACGGCCGCCTCGTAGGCCGTGGCGGGCGCATCAGGGGAAAAGGCGGCGGCCAGCAAGGCAGGAGGGGACCGCGGCGGCGGAGCCTCCAGCCAAGACCGGGCCCGCCCTTCGTCACCGTAGGTCAGTATCCTGCGCCGATGATGGTCGAAGGCGACGACGGTCGGATAGCGCGCCAGGACCAGGTCCGGCCAAGCCGGGTCGCGTCCGAGATCGAGCGCCTCCAGCCGGGCGCCATACTCATAGCTCGCAAGCCCGATGACTCCGCCTTGGAAGGGAGCGCCCTCAACCGGCGCTCGCCTGGGGCCGAGGAGATCCCGCAAGAGGGCGAGACCGTCGCGGGTGTCGTGGGGCGCGAGCATTTCGGTTTGGTCCGGATCGGCGCAGACGTAGGACCACCTCCCGTTGGGGCCCCCGTCAGAAAGGAAGGCCGTAGTCCACGGTCGATGCGCCAGTGCGCCCGCCACCGCCACCGGATCGCGCCAAACGTCGCTGACAGCGCTCGCGATGGCGGCCGGATTGCGCACGTCAGGCCAGCAGTCGCTCTGCCAGCCGATCACGCTTGGCCGGGTCGACGCCACAGGCCCGCTCCAGATAGGAGTCAAGCGAGCCGTACTGGTCATCTATGACCCGAAAGGCTTCAGCCAGGAACTCGGGACGCACGCCCAGGAACGCCTGAACGGCGGCGGCGCTGGCCTTGCGGCCGAAATTGGTCTCGATGGTTTTCGCAATCTCGGGCGCCCGACCCTCCAGGTCGACGGCTGTGTTGGTCAGAAGATAGTCCTCGATAAGGTCGTCTTCGGAGACCCCCGTCAGTCTGTGGGTCAGCGCAGCCAGCAGGCCGGTGCGGTCCTTGCCGGCCGCGCAATGGATCAGCACCGCTCCCTCGGTCTCCGACAGGGCGTCGAAATAGCGTGAGAACAGGTCCAGGTGGCGGGCCTCGAACGGAATGCGCCGGTAGGCGTCCATCATGTAGCGGTGGACGTTCTCGGCTGAGAGGTCGTTGGACTTGAGGAACGTGATGTGGGGCGGTTCGCCCTGCTCGTCGTTGTCGATATCACTTTCGATGGCGCGGCCGGTCCAACCCGGAAGCCGCCGGGATGGCTGATAGACCCTTTCGGCCGGATGGCGCAGATCGACTACCACGGCGACCTCCATGTCCTGCAGTCGTCGCAGGTCGGCGTCGGTGGCGCGGGCATGGTGGCCGGTGCGCAGCAGGCGCCCCGGCTTGAGACGACGGCCTGCGTGGCCGGCGTAGTCGCCGTAGTCGCGAACGTTCTCGATCGCTTCGAACTTGTGGATTCGGTCAGCCATGGGACCGCTAGATAGCGATCGACCATGGCCAAGGCGAGACGTCATCCCGCGCCGGAGACCAGCTTCTGCATCGCGTCGAGGTAGCGCAGGAAGGCGCTGCGCCCGCTGTCGCTGAGGCTGACCGTGGTGCGGGGCTTGCGGCCGACAAAGCTCTTTTCGACCGTCACGTAGCCGGCGTCTTCGAGTTTGCGGAGATGTACGGAGAGGTTGCCGTCCGTCGCCTGGAGCCGCGCCTTCAGTTCATTGAAATCGGCGGCCCCGACGCTGGACAGATAGGCCATGACCCCCAGCCTGACGCGGCCGTGGACGACCTCGTCGATGGCTTCGATGTCGAATGCGTCGGGGTCGTTCATGCGGTCACACGATGTCCGAGGGCTCCTGGCGCAGCAGGACGACGCCAGGAATAAGGGTGAGGCCGAACAGCCCAGCCGCATAGACGAGGTAGAGCGCGTCTTGTCCCGCGAACCAGCCCAGGACTGGCGACATCGCCCACGACCCCAGCGCGACCCACCAGAGCCACTTCTTGGCGGACATGGCCGACGCAACCGCCCAGCCCGCGCCGTAGAGGGCGAAAATCACCGATGGGAACGTCATCATCACGTCCTCGGACTGCAGCCGCCAGCCGGCGAAGCCGTAACCCAGAGCCAAGGCGAAGATGGAGAAACCGACCGCGGACCACGCCGCCCCTGAAGCCTTGTTGGCAGGCGACCGGGCGCCGGGCTTGCCACCTATCCGGCGGTTCAACACCGCGAGCACTCCAAAGAAGATTGCGAGCGCGCCCATCCAGATCCCGAAAGAACCCCAGCCGTGCGGAAGCTGCAGGATGCCGGTCAGAAGCGCCCAGTAAGCCAGGGAAGCCACGCCGAAGATGAGGCCTGCGGCGGCAAGGATCGAGCCGCCGAGCAGGGGCGTTCGTTGGCCTTCCGCAGCGAGCGCCCGCATGAAGGCGATGTCGTCCTTGACGCTCTGGATCTGGTCGTCGGTCATGGCTGGAGCCTCCGGTTCTCCATGGACCGATTCCTAGCGAACGCACTTTATATAGTAAAGCGCTTTAGATGGACCCGCGTCGCCACGCGGGCTAAGGCCGGGATGGAATGCGGAGGCGGCCGTGGCGTCGGGCAAGTTCACCTATCTCAGCTATCGGCGCCATCGCATCTGCAATCCGCTCTCCTTCGAATTGCTCGAACGGGTGCTGAACTATGCAGACCTCCGCACCGGCGACACCGCCTTTGACCTTGGCTGCGGCAATGCGGTGATCGCCACCTGGCTGGCAGAGCGGCTTGGGCTGAACGTCAAGGCTGTCGAGCGCTTTGAAAGCGTAGCCGAACTGGCCCGCGCCACCGCCGACGCCAGCGAAGGCCCAGGCGCGATCGAGGTGGTGGTGGACGCCGCCGCGCCTTTCCTGGAACGGGCCGGTGCGTGCCGCCTGCTCCTTGCTATTGGCACGGTGAACCTTTTCCCCGACGCCCGAGAACCCCTCGAAGCGTTCGCCCGGCTAAAACGTTCGATCGAACCCGGCGGCTATCTGCTGTGGGGCGACCCCTTCTGGAGGCGGCCGCCCTCGGATCGGCTGCGCGCCGTGTTCGCCAACGAACGCTACCAGACGCACGCCGGCTACGTAGCCGCGGGCGAAGCCGCAGGCCTCACGCCAGTCTATGCGGGCGTGTCGACCGAGGCGGACTGGGACGACTACAGCTGGCGCATGAACGCGTCCGTCGAGGACTGGATTACCGAAAACCCGGCGGATCCCGAGGCTGGCGCGTTCCAGGCCCAAATCGCCATGATGCGCGCCCTGTACCTTGAGGAGGTGCGTCAGGGGATGGGCTTCGGGCTCTACCTGTTCAGGGTTCCGGCCAACCGGGCCGGTTAGCGGAACGGCGGCTCGTCGAACGCGCGGAGCTTGCGCGAGTGCAGCCGTGAGCCGTATCCCCGTAACTGGTCGACCGTCTCGAAGCCGATCTGGATGTGCTCGGCGATGGCGCGCTCGTAGAAGCGGTTGGCTTGGCCGGGCAACTTGATCTCGCCGTGCAGCGGCTTGTCCGAGACGCAGAGCAGCGTTCCGTACGGCACCCGGAAGCGGTAGCCCTGGGCCGCAATGGTGGCGCTCTCCATATCGACTGCGACGGCGCGGGACTGTGAAAAGCGGACGGCCGAATGCGAATAGCGGAGCTCCCAGTTGCGGTCGTCGGTGGTCACCACCGTGCCGGTGCGCAGGCGGCGCTTGAGGTCGTCCGGCTGTTCACCGGTCACCTTTTCCGCCGCCGTCCATAGCGCCCGCTGGACCTCCGCGATGGGGGGGATCGGAATCTCGGTCGGCAGGATGTGATCCATTACATGGTCGTCGCGCAGATAGGCGTGGGCGAGCACGTAGTCGCCGATGATCTGTGACGGCCGCAGGCCTCCGCAGTGGCCTATCATGAGCCAGGCCTGTGGCCGCAGGACGGCGAGGTGGTCGGTCGCGGTCTTGGCGTTGGAGGGCCCGACGCCGATGTTGACCAAGCTGACACCGAGGTTGCCCGGCGCCATGAGGTGCCAGGCCGGCATCTGGTGGCGGCGCCAGAGGCCCTCGGACACCATGCGCTCGGGATCGGCGGTCTCGGCAGTGACCACCACGCCGCCGGCCCCGGAAAGGGCGGTGTAGGGGCTGTCAGGCTTCTTCAATTCCGCGCAGGCCCAGCGCACGAACTCGTCGACGTAGCGGTGGTAGTTGGTGAACAGGATATATTGCTGAACGTGTTCGCTGGGCGTGCCCATGTAGTGCTTCAGACGCGCCAGCGAGTAATCGGTCCGCAGGCCGTCGAACAGCGCCAGCGGTCGGTTGCCTTCGTCATCGGCGAACCAAAGGCCGTCGGCGGTTTCGTCGCCGATGTGGGCCAGCTCGGTGGCCGGGAACCAGCGGGCGATCTCCGTCGTCGTAGGCCCGTCGAGGGCCATGTCCTCACTGCCGTCCAGAACGTAGGGAAAGGGGATCTCCTGGGTCGAGGCGTTCACCTCGAAGCTGGCCCCGTAATCCTGTTCCAGCAGCGTCAGCTGCTCCAGGAGATACTCCCGGAACATCCTCGGTCGGGTGACGGTCGTGGTGTAGACCCCCGGCGTGGCCAGTCGGGCATAGGCGCGATTCAGGCGGGGCGGAGGCGCATCAGCGAGCCAGGTCAGCTTGAGCTCGGGATAGCCGAAGACTCCGTTCGCCCGGTCCATCAGATCCGGCTTGGCGCCGTTCTTGAGGAATTCCTGCAACGCCGATCGAAGGGCGGTGACCGCCAGATCGTATACTTCCACAAGCCGCTCCACCGTCCGGGCGGCGTTCATTTTCTCTGTCATCGGCACCTTATAGCGGCGCCGTAACGACCGCGCGAGCTTGGACGACCAGCTCCAGATCCGGGGACGATTCCAGATCGCTCAAACGAATGGCCGCCCGACCATACTCGACGTGCTTGCGGGGCACCGCATCGCGATGAAGGGCCGCCGACATCGCCCGCCACACCATCTCGGTGCAGTAGAGGCTGTCGCGGCTTTGCAGTGAGAACTCGGTGTCGAAGGGTATGCGGGCGGCGGCGAACGAGCGGGCCGCAGCCGCAGTCGCCTGGGCAGCTGCTGGATCCTTCATGCGGAAGACTGAAGCCGACTGCGCCTCATGAAGGAAATCCCGAACCGCGACTTCCCGAACCACCGCCCGGCTTTGCGTTGGGTCGCCACCAGCGTGAACCACGCCAACCCTGCCGTTCGGCTCCACGATCACAATCCCTACATGGCCATGCCGGAACTGCGGCAGCGACCATTGGCTGGCGAGCCGCGCCCATAGCGCCTGGGGGGCGGCCAGGAAGATCACGTCGCCGTTCCGGAGCGTTCCCAGTCTTGCGGGGTCGACGACCGGCAGCGCCGTCAGAGCGGTCGCTGGCGGAGCGACGGCGATACAGGCGGCCGCGGCGGGCGGCAGCAGCAGGCCTGCCGCCGACAGAAGCCATGCAAGCCTCAGGCGCTGCACGACTTCATGGCTTGCAGGGTCGGACCTCCAATATCCTGAGGCATGCGCGTCACGTCCCCCGCCTCAGGACCATCACCGCCCAGCCGGTCCGCGAGCAGCTTCAGCTTCTCCGGCGGCAGGTCGGTCTTGAGGCGTTGAACGACACAATCGCAATAGGGCTTCATTTCCGAAACCGGCCGGGGACGCCCCGCCTGCCCCCCCGCGTTCAGCTTGTTGGCCATACAGGCGGCCCGGATACGATCTTCGGGCGCCTGGCACCCGGCCAGGGTCATCAGGGACAAACCGCTAAGGACGGCAAGCGCGACACGGTCGATTTTCATCCGGGTTCCCCCCCGCGGAAAACACCGTTCGACATTGGCGTCCGCGCGCAGGAATTGCAAATCCCGACACGCGCCCGGCATGCTGGATCAGCGCCACTGGCGGACGGTCTAGGCGTGGGCGCTCAGGAACCGGGTCATGTCCTCCAACACGGGAGCCTTGCTCCGGAACAGGCGGGACAGGGCGATCACGACATCCTTGTGGTCGAGACCCGGATAAAGCTTGACCTCGACAGACCGCCCGGCTGCCTCCAGAGCCCGCGCCAGCGCGGTGGTGTTGCGCACTCTGACCGTTTCATCCTCGGTTCCATGCGCCAGGAACGTCGGCGGCGCGCGTCGGAGGTCGAGGTTGACCGGCTGGGTCATCCGCGGATCAGGAGCCCCGGCGAAAGCCTCCATCGAGGCCGGAACGTCGAACGGGTAGAAGTCATAGGGGCCGGACAGCCCAGCGAAGGCGCGGACTCGATCGTGAGCCACGCCGGCCGCCTCGAGAAACTGAGGCGCAAAGGCGAGCATCGAGGCGATGTAAGCCCCCGAGGAGTGCCCGCTCAGCAAGATTCGACCCGGATCTCCTCCGTGGTCGGGGGCGAGCTCGCAAGCCCGGGCTGTCGCTCGGGCAGCATCTTCCACGAACGCAGGATAGGTGTACCGAGGAGCCAGACGATGATCGGCGACGGCGACGACAAACCCGCGCGAAGCAAGCGCCTGCCCAGCCCAGGCATAGTTCTGACGCATGCCGGAATTCCAGGATCCGCCATAGAAGAACATCAGAACGGGCATGGATTGCGTGGGCTTTTGCGCCGGCGCGTAGAGGTCGAGGCGGTGTCGAGGATCGGGTCCGTAGGTGACGTTGAGCGGTCCCCGCTCCGCCGGATCGCGTGGCCCCAGCCGGTTGAGCGCCGAGAGGGGCGAGCACGCGGCAAGCGCGCTGGAGAGGAGGGCGACGAGGCCACGACGGTTCATGGGCCTACTTACGCGCGGATCGGGGAAGTGGTTCAGCGCCGGCGGACGGCGACGGGCGCTGCTTCATCTGCATCCTCGGCTGACGCGCGACGCCCACAGGAAACTGCATCGACGCGCCGGGAGCAAGGCGCCCCGGGCACGCCTGAGACCTCTAGCGGCGGGTCAGATCGGCGATCCGCTGGACCATGGCGCTGTCCTCCCGCGCAAGCGGGGCCAGGACCGTGAAATGGTTGGCCCCTTCAACAGCGTCGTACCTCGCCTGAACGCCGGCTTCGCCCCACGTCTCGATGATGGCGCGGCTCTGACGGTGGTATTCGCCGCTTTCGTCGCTCCCCAAGACAGCGTCCAGAACCTTGCCGGTCGGCGGGACCCAGAACAGGGGGCTCTGGCGCACGGCTTCCTCCTCGTCGAGCGCCAGGGCTCGGTTCAGCGGAGTGCCAATGAGGGGGCGCAGGTCGAACAGCCCTGAAATCGCGTAGGCGGCTCGAACTTCGGGCTCCAAGGCCAGCAGACAGGCGGCGAGGTGGCCGCCGGCGGAGTGTCCTGCCACCACCACCGGCCTCGCGGTATGGCGCGCCAATGTCCGCGCCGCCTGGCGCATCTGGGCGACGATGCCCGCGATCGAGATCGCCGGACACAGATCGTAGCCGGCCACGCCGACAGTGACGCCCGCGAGGTTCAGGCCTCGCGCACAAACCGAGGAGGAGGAGCGGTCCATGCTCTGCCAGTACCCCCCGTGGATGTAGAGCACCGCAGGGCCGTCGCCGGCTTCGAACAGGTCGATGCGTTCGCGGTCTCCCGCGCCATAGGGCAGGTCCAGCGGCGGACGCTCGGCGCGCCAATCGGCCGAGTCCTGCGCCCAGGCCGCGAAATGAGCCGGATGGTCGGGCACCCGGCCGCGGTTGTCGTATTCGGCGACGTAGTCGACCGCCGGATCGAGCGGCGGGAGGGCTTTGCTCATCTCGTCAGGTTCGCTAGGGGTTGAGCCGCATCCGAACGGAAGGGCCGCCGCCGATGATGACCGCCATCTTCGTCTTCATCAAATGTGAGTTGGGACACGCCAACGACGTCGCGGCCGATATCGTCGACAACGTGGAAAACGTGTCAGAAGTCTATTCCACCAGCGGTCAGTATGACCTTCTCGCCAAGTTCCACCTTGCCAAGGACGAGGACATCGGCACCTTCGTCACCCGGAAGGTACAGACCCGCCCGCACATCCGCGACACCTTCACCGTGATCACGTTCTCGCCTTTCCTGCCAAAGGGCTGAGGCCACGGACGACGAACGGAGAGGCGACCCGTGCTACGGGACCACGGCCGTGGTCTCGATCTCGACCTTGGCCTCGTCCTCCATCAGCGCGGTCACCTGTACGACCGCCATGGCGGGATAGTGGGTTCCAAAGAGATCCCGCCAGAGCACGCCCAACTCGCGGACGCTCTCCAGGTACTCGCGCTTGTCGATGACGTACCAAGTCATGCGGCAGACGTGCTCGGGACGGGCGCCGCCTTCGCGCAAGACGGCGAGCGTGGCCTCGAGCGCCCGACGGGCCTGTCCCAGAAAATCCTTGTCGGGGAACTTCCACTCATGATTCCAGCCGATCATGCCGGCGACGAACACGAAGCGTCCCTGGGCGGCGACGCCGTTGGCATAGCCCCTCGGCCGGGGCCATCCTTCCGGAAGCAGAGTCTGCATCAGGCGGGTTCCTCAATGAAGGGGGCGATGCGGGCGCGAAGATCGTCCGGCCAGGGGCGCGGACGCAGGGTGGCGCGGTCGGTCAGAACGATCACCTGACGACCGAAAAAGCGCAGCTGGCCGTCCGCGTGGGCGGCGATCTTCAGCGTGCAGGACGCGCCGCCCAATTGTTCGACGACCAAGTCGATGGTCAGCCGGTCATCCATTCGGGACGGCGCCTTGAAGTCGGCGTCGAAACGCACGGTCGGCACGGACCAGCCAAGGTCGCCATGCAGCTGGCGATAGGTGATCCCGAGCGCCTCGCCGAACCAGGCCTCGACCGTGTCGTTGGCCAGTTCGAAGTAGCGGGGGAAGAACATGATCCCGGCGAAATCGCACCAGCCGAACCGCACGATCTCATGCCGGCTGAACATCGCGTTCATGCCGAAGCCTCCTGCTTGAGGCGAAAGCGCTGCAGCTTGCCGGTCTGCGTCTTGGGCAGCTCGGCCCTGAATTCGATGGCCCGGGGGTATTTGTAGGGGGCGATTGTCGCCTTCACGAACGCCTTCAACGCCTCGGCCGTCTCCTCCGACGCTGCAGTGGGCTCGTTCAGGACCACAAAAGCCTTCACGATCTGACCCCGCTCGGGATCCGGCCATCCCACCACCGCGCATTCGGCCACGGCGGGGTGCTTCAGCAGGGCCGCCTCCACTTCGGGCGCCCCGATGTTGTACCCGGACGAGATGATCATGTCGTCGCCGCGCGCCACGAACCAGAAGTAGCCATCCTCGTCGATCCGGTAGATGTCCCCCGTCAGGTTCCAGCCATTCCGCACGTAATCGGCCTGCCTCGGATCGGCCAGATACCGGCAGCCGGTGGGTCCCTTGACTGCAAGCCGTCCTGTGGAGCCCGGCGAAAGCGCCCTGCCCCGCTCATCCTGGACCTCGGCGCGATAGCCAGGGACGGGCCGCCCGGTCGCGCCGGGGCGGATGTCGTCGCCTGAGGCGGAGATGAAGATATGGATCATCTCGGTCGATCCGATGCCGTCGATGATGCGGATGCCGGTAGCGGCGAACCACGCCTCGGACGTTGCGGCCGGCAGGGTTTCGCCCGCTGACACACACTTTCTCAGACTCCGCAGCTGATCCGGGGCGCACGTCTTCAACAGGGCGCGATAGCCCGTCGGCGCCGTGAACAGGGTCGTGACCCGATGCCGTTCGACGGCCTCGCACAGAGCGTCGAAGCCGGGGCGCTCCAGGCAGGCGATGGTGGCCCCCGCCGCCACGGGAAAGATCACAAGACCCCCGAGGCCGAAGGTAAAGGCGTAGGGCGGCGTCCCGGCGAACACATCCTCCGGTCCGGGCTTCAGGACGTGACGCGAGAAGGTGTCGGCCATCGCGAAAACGTCCCGGTGGAAGTGAACGCAGCCTTTTGGCCGCCCGGTTGTGCCTGAGGTGAACGCGATGAGGACCGGATCGTCCGCCCGGGTCTGCGGCCGGTCGAATCCGCGCTCCTCCAGGGCCATGGCTTCGTCCAGCGTGCCGCCCGCGCCCCAGTAGCTGATCGTCTCGAGTTCCGGCGCCGCACAGCGCGCCTCCTCCACCGTCGGCCGCAGGGCTGCGTCGGCGAGAGCATGGGTGATGCGAGCCTTTCCGATGATCACCGCCAGTTCCGCGGCCCGCAGCAGCGGCATGGTGGCGACGATAACGCCGCCGGCGCGGGCGATGGCGAACCACGCGGCGATCGTCTGGGGCCGGTTGGGACCGTGCAGCAGCACCCGGTTGCCGGGCTCCAGGCCCATGTCCTCGACCAGCGCCCGCGCAATGTGATCGACGCGGATATCGAGTTCGCGATAGGTCCAGGAACCGCCTTCCCAGACTACCGCCGGATGGTCCCCCCGTCCGGCGGCGATAGCTCGGTCGAGCAACTCTGATGCATTCAGGTGGTCTGGGTAGCCCAGCTCCGGCAAGTCGAAGACATACTCCGGCTGAGCGCTCAAGGGGGGCAGATTGTCGCGAACGAAACTGTCCATCACTCCCCCGCCATGAGCCTGCGCAATCCTCGCGCCGGGAGGTAGATCAGGATCGCCATGATGGCGCAGAGAACGATGGCCGGCCCCAGGTCTGCATCGTGATCCCAGAGGGGAGCCGAAAGCCCGATGACGAGAAAGTTGGAAGCGAAGGCCCCGCCGATCCAGTGGATGACCCGACCCATTTCTCCAAGGCAGCCGATGTCGGTCTTCAGGCTCTCCTTCGACGGCCAGAGGGCCAGGACCCGCAACATGGTCCAGAAAGCGCTCACCGGGACGCCGCTCCCGCGAGCGCCTGCCGGGCGATGACCACCTTCTGCACGTCCGAGGCGCCTTCGTAGATTCGTAGCGCCCGAATCTCGCGATAGAGGCCCTCGACCACGGAGCCCGAGCGAACCCCTTCACCCCCGTGCAGCTGCACCGCCGCGTCGATCACGGACTGGGCCTCGTCGGTGGCGAAAAGCTTGGCCATGGCCGCCTCTCGCGTAACCCGGGGTGCGCCGGAGTCCTTGGCCCAGGCGGCCCGATAGACAAGCAGCGCGGCGGCGTCGACCTTCACCGCCATGTCAGCCAGGTGACCCTGCACCATCTGCAGCTCTGACAGAGGCGCTCCAAAAAGCTCGCGCTCCGCGGCCCGCTTCAGGCTCTCGTCGAAGGCCCGTCTGGCGAAGCCCAGCGCCGCAGCGCCGACCGTCGAGCGGAACACGTCCAGCGTTCCCATGGCGACCCTGAAGCCGCCGCCCGCTTCGCCGATCAGGGCGTCCCTCGGAACGCGGACACTCTGGAACCTCAGCGTCGCCAGGGGATGAGGCGCGATCACCGGGATGCGCTCGACGACCGAGAGACCCGGCGCGTCGCCGGGCACGATGAAGGCCGACAGGCCCTTGGCGCCGGGCGCCTCGCCGGTGCGGGCGAAGACGACGTACAGGCCGGCGATGCCGCCGTTGGAAATCCAGGTCTTGGTCCCGTCGATGACCCAGACGTCGCCGTCCTGGCGCGCGGTGGTGCGAAGCGCCGCGGCGTCCGACCCCGCCTCGGGTTCCGACAACGCGAAGGCCGCAGCAACTTCACCCGAGGCGACACGCGGCAGCCAGGCGGCTTTCTGGGCGTCGGTCCCGAACAGGCTGATCGGCCCGGTCCCCAGCCCCTGCATTGCGAAGACGAAGTCGGCGAGACCCGACCAACGCGCGAGGGTCTCGCGGGTCAGACAGAGGGTCCGCACATCGAGAGGACCGTCCACCGGCACCGCATTACGCAGGAATCCGGCGTCCCCTAGCGCTACCAGAATTGATCGGCAGGACGCATCCAAGCCGGCATCAGAGTGGTGATCCTGCCCGGCCACGAGCGTCGGCAGGGTCTTCGCGGCCCAGCCTTCCAGATCATCCGCGAAGGCGCGGTGGCCGTCTCGGAAAAATGGCCAGTCGAGGAAGGATCTGTCCGCCATCAGTCGCCCTCGAAGACCGGCTCGCGCCTTTCGGCGAAAGCTTCGTAGGCGCGCCGGAAGTCACGGGTCTGCATGCAGCGCGCCTGGGCGACCGCCTCGGCG
Source organism: Caulobacteraceae bacterium (assembly GCA_019695035.1). Lineage (GTDB taxonomy): Bacteria > Pseudomonadota > Alphaproteobacteria > Caulobacterales > Caulobacteraceae > JAEZEZ01. The sequence goes on from JAIBAU010000009.1 coordinate 31,740, forward strand.
TCGATCGCCTCGGCCAGGCCCATATCCCATTCGGCATTGAGCTGCGCCTTGGTGATCCCGTGCGCCACCGTCGGTCCGCGGCGAAGCTGCTCCGCAAGGCGGCGCGCCTCGCCCATGAGCTCGTCGGGATCGACGAGGCGATTATAGAAGCCCCAGCGATCACCCTCCTCAGCGCTCATCATGCGCCCGGTGTACAGCAGCTCCGAGGCGCGTCCCTGGCCGATGAGGCGGGGCAGTATGGCGCAAGCGCCCATGTCAGCGCCGGCCAGACCCACCCGGACGAAGAGGAATCCCGTCCTGGCGCGATGGGTGCCCAGCCGCAGGTCCGACGCCATGGCGATGATCGCTCCGGCGCCGGCGCAGACGCCGTCCACCGCGGCGATGATGGGCTGCGGACAGTGGCGAATGGCCTTCACCAGGTCGCCCGTCATCTGCGTGAACTCGAGCAGCTCCGGCGGCGTCATTTCGGTGAGCGGCCCGATGATCTCAAATACGTCGCCGCCGGATGAGAAGTTGCCCCCTGCACCCGTGATGATCACCGCCTTGCACGCAGCGTCCGCTTCGAGGGCGCGGAAAAAGTCACGCAGCTCGGCGTAACTCTCGAAGGTCAGAGGGTTCTTCTTCTCCGGCCGGTTCAGGGTGACGACCCCGACGCCGTCCTCGAAGTCCCAGAGGAAATGCCGAGGCCTGTAGGTGGCGACGTCCATCAGAAGCTGTCGCCCCCGACCGGGATGGTCGCGCCACTGATGGCGCTTTGCGGTTCAAGACAGAGCCAGCCAATCGAGGAGGCGACCTCCTCGCTGGTCAGCATGCGGCCCCGCGGACCCAGCTTCTCGATCTCGGCTCGTGCCTCGGCTTCGGACCGCCCCGTGGTCTTCTGGATGTTGGCCACCGTCTGGTCGGTCATCGGCGTATCGACGTAGCCCGGACAGACCGCGTTGACGGTGACGCCCTTCTTCCAGACCTCCAGCGCCAGCGAGCGGGTCAGGCCCACCAGCGCATGCTTCGAGGCCGTGTAGGCGGTGGTGTAGGGCGAGCCGCGCAGGCCGGCGATCGAGGCCACATTGACCACGCGGCCCCAGCCGCTCTCCAGCATGCCGGGCAGCGCCAGCTTGGTGGTGGTGACGATGGAGAAAAGGTTGGTCGCAAAGATCGCCGACCAGTCTTCGTCGGTCTGTCGCAGGAAGGGTCCGCCGCGCGCAATCCCGGCGTTGTTGACCAGGATATCGTGCCGGCCAAAGCGCTCGCGGCTGGCCCCGAAAGCGTTCTCAACCGCCCCGGCATCGGTGACGTCCGCGGTCGCCGCGAAGGCCTGCCGGCCGATCTCTGCGGCGACCGCCTGGAGCGGCTCGAGCCGGCGCCCCAACAAGGTCACCTGTGCCCCCTGCGCCGCCAACCACTTGGCCGTAGCCGCCCCGATGCCGGTGCCGCCGCCCGTCACCAGCGCGTGTTTTCCCGAAAGGCTCATACGGCCCCCATCTGTTGCTGCCGTTGCAGGTTTCTGGCGAGTTGAGCGTGCCCGGCGCGATATTGCTTGGGCGGCGCCTCGCCGCTGTAGCCGAGTTCCGCCGCGGCGCGGAGCGTCCAGGCAGGATCGGCAAGGTGTGGGCGGGCCAGGACGCAGAGGTCGGCCCGGCCTGCGGCCAGAATCGAATTGACGTGGTCAGGCTCGAAGATGTTGCCGACCGCCATGGTCCGGACATGCCCCTCGTTGCGCAAGAGGTCGGACAGGGGCGTCTGGAACATGCGGCCGTAAACCGGGCGCCCCTTGGTCGAGGTCTGGCCCGCGGAGACGTCGATAACGTCGGCGCCTGCCCGTGTGAAGGCTTGGCCAATGGCCACGGCCTCGTCCTCGGTGATGCCCTCGTCGGTCCAGTCCGTCGCCGAGACCCGCACGCTCATCGGCTTGTGCGACGGCCAGACGGCCCGCATCGCCTCGAACACCTCAAGGGGGAACCGCAGCCGGTTCTCGATGGAGCCCCCGTACTCGTCGGTCCGCTGGTTCGAAAGCGGGGTCAGGAACGAGGACAACAGGTAGCCGTGGGCCGCGTGCAGTTCAACGAGGTCGAAGCCCGCCTCCTGCGCCATGCGCGTGGCGCGGACGAAGTCGTCCCGTACGCGGTCCATGTCGCCGCGGGTCATTTCGCGCGGAGTCTCGCTGCGCGACGAGTAAGGGATCGGGGAGGGCCCAATGATCTCCCAGCCGCCGGACTGTAACGGCCGATCATGGTCGTCCGGCCGGGCCTCGCCCGGAATCTCGCCCCACGGTCGCTCGGTCGAGCCCTTGCGGCCGGCGTGGGCCAGTTGGATGGCGATGCGGGCCTCGGAGTTGGCGTGGACGAAGTCGACGATCCGCCGCCACGCGTCGACGTGCTCCGGCGCATACATCCCCGCACAGCCCGGCGTGATCCGTCCGTCGGCGGAGACGTCAGTCATCTCGGTGAACAGAAGGCCCGCACCGCCCATCGCCCGCGCGCCCAGATGAACCAGGTGGAAGTCGTTCACGAGCCCGTCGGTCGCCGAATACATGCACATGGGGGAGACGACGACGCGGTTCTTGAGCTCGAGTTCACGGAGCTTCAGGGGGGCGAACATCGGAGGGCGTGGCTCGTTCACCGTATGGCCCAGCGCCTCCGAGGCAAACCAGCGCTCGACCCCTTCAAGGAACGCCCTGTCGCGCAACCGAAGGTTCTCATGGCTTACCCGCTGGCTGCGGGTCAGCAGACTGTAGGCGAACTGCAGCGGCGGCAGGTCGAGATAGCGGTCGATGTGCTCGAACCATTCGGTCGAATTGCGCGCTGCCGACTGCAGCTTCAGCACATCGACTTGCCGCTCGTTCTGGTAGGCGGTCATTGCCTCGTCGAAGGGCAGGCCCGAATGCAGCACATCGGCCAGCTTGATGGCATCCTCAAACGCGAGCTTGGTGCCTGAGCCGATCGAGAAATGAGCCGTGTGGGCGGCGTCTCCCAACAGCACGACGTTGCCGCTACGCCAGTTGTTGCAGACGACACGCGGGAAGTTCAGCCACGCTGAACCGCGCAGGTGCCGGGCGTTGGACTGCAAGGCGTGACCGTCGAGGTGTTTCGCAAACAATCGCTCGCCCGCCCGGCAGGTGTCATCCGCATCCATGCGGTCGAAGCCCAATCCACGCCAGGTCTCCTCCGAGCACTCCATGATGAAGGTCGAGGCGCCTTCCTCGAAGCGGTAGGCATGGGCCCAGATCCAGCCATGCTCAGTCTGTTCAAAGGCGAAGGTGAAAGCGTCGAACGCCTTCGACGTGCCAAGCCAGACGTACTTGTTGGCGCGGACGTCGAGGTCGAGCTGGAAATCCTTGGGCCAGGCGTTTCGAACCTTCGAGTTGAGTCCGTCCGAAGCGACGATCAGGTCGGCGCTCCGAAGCAGCGGGTCCGCTTCAAGATCGGTGATTTCGAACTCATGCTCGAAGCGCAGATCGACGCCCAGCTCTCGCGCCCGGTCCTGCAGAATGTTGAGCAGCGCCCGGCGGCCGATCCCGGAGAAGCCGTGACCGTGCGAGCTGATGGTCTCGCCCCGGATGTGGACGTCGATGTCGTCCCACCACGCAAGGGCCTCGCCGATGGCGCGCGCGCCCTCGGGGTCGTTGTTCCGCAGGTTGTCCATGGTTTGGTCGGAAAAGACGACGCCCCAGCCGAAGGTGTCACCGGGCCGATTTCGCTCCAGGACGACGATCTCGTGCGCAGGGTCGCGCAGCTTCATGGAGATCGCGAAATAGAGCCCCGCGGGTCCCCCGCCGAGACAGACGACCTTCATTGCAGAACGCCTCCGTGGTTCGGATGTTCTAGGGGGAATCTCCACCCGACGTCACCCCTCCCACCGCAACACCGGAACGTTCGCCGCATTGGAGCCGCTTCGAGGCCATGCTAGGCAGCCGCCGACCCAAGTTCCGGAGTCCCCCATGATCCCGACCCTGCGCCGCCTGGCTCTGGCCGCCGCCGCCCTCCCCGCCCTCCTGATCGGCGCCGCATCCGCTGAGGCTCGCCCCTTCACGGCCCGCGACCTGGTGACATTCGAGCGGATCTCGGACCCGCACATTTCACCGGACGGCCGCTTCGCGATCTATGCGCTGCGCCAGACGGACTACGCCGCCAACAAGGGGGTCAATTCCCTATGGGTGATCGACCTGACCCGGCCTTTGCAGGCGCCACGCAAGCTTGAAGCAGCGGGGAACGGCGCGAACAGCGGCCGCTGGTCGCCTGACAGCAAGTGGATTTATTTCCTTAAGAACGACGCCAATGGCGTGAGCCAAGTCTGGCGTATCGACCCCGCGGGCGCAAACATCGGGCAGGTGACTAGCCTGCCGCTGGACGTCGGCTCCTACCGCTTGGCGCCGAACGGCTCGACCCTGGCGGTATCGGTGGCGGTGTTCCGCGACTGCGCCGACCTGGCCTGCACCCGTGCAAGGATGGACAAGGGCGCCAGCAAGGCCTCGGGACAGCTGTTCACCCGCCTCTTCGTGCGCCACTGGGACACTTGGAACGACCAGACCAACAACGCCCTCTTCACCCTGACCATTGGCTCCGACGGCAGGGCGTCGGGCGAACCGACGCCGATCATGCGGGGCTTTGACGGCGATGCGCCCTCCAAGCCGTTTGGCGATGATAGCGAATTCGCCTTCAGCCCCGATTCCCGCGCGGTGATCTTCGCCGCCCGTCTCGCCGGCAAGAGCGAGCCCTGGTCGACCAACTTCGACCTGTACCAGGTCTCCGCCGACGGCGCCTCGGCCCCGGAGAACCTCACCGAGCGCAATCCGGCGTGGGACACGGGCGCGGTGTTCTCGCCCGACGGCAAGACCATGGCCTATCGCCGCATGAAGCGGCCGGGCTTTGAGGCCGACCGCTGGCAAGTCGTTCTTCGCAACGTCGTGACCGGCGCCGAGCGTGAACTGGCCGCGGACTGGGATCGGTCCGCCGAAACCCTGGTTTGGTCGGCGGACGGCAAGACCCTCTACGTTTCCGCCGAGGACGTGGGCCAGCTGAAGATTTTCGCCATCGATGTGAAGAGCGGCAAGGTGAAGGCGCTCACCGACGCGGGCCACGTCGGCGGCTTCGACGTGGCGGGCAAGACGATCCTCTACGCACAGGACGCGCTGGATCGCCCGGCCCAGCTCTATTCGATGAGCGCCCGGGGCGGCGTTCCGCACCGCTGGACCAACGCCAACGCCGGCGCGATGAGCGAGATCACCTGGGGTCAGTACGAGCAGTTCAGCTTCCCCGGCTGGAACGACGAAACGGTCCACGGCTACGTCGTGAAGCCCTACAACTACGAGGCCGGGAAGAAGTATCCTGTGGTCTTCCTTATCCACGGGGGACCGCAGGGCTCCTTCGGCAACAATTTCCACTATCGCTGGAACGCCGAGTACTGGGCCGGACGGGGCTACGGCGTGGTGATGGTCGATTTCCACGGCTCCACCGGCTACGGCCAAGCCTTCACCGACGCCATCAGCCGGCACTGGGGCGACCGTCCTCTCGAAGACCTCAAGAAGGGCTGGGCCGCGGCGCTGGCGCGCTACGACTTCCTGGACGGCGACCGCGCCTGCGCGCTCGGCGGGTCCTACGGCGGTTACATGACCAACTGGATCGCCGGCAACTGGAACGGCCCCTGGAAGTGCCTGGTCAACCACGACGGCATCTTCGACACTCGACAGATGGCCTATTCGACCGAGGAGCTGTGGTTCAGCGAGTGGGAGAACGGCGGCACGCCCTGGGACCATGCGGCCGAGATCGAGCGCTTCAATCCGGTCAATTACGTCGGCGAATGGCGCGTGCCCATGATGGTCATCCAGGGAGGCCGCGACTTCCGCATTCCGCTGGAGCAGGGTCTGGCCACCTTCACGGCCCTGCAGCGTCGCGGGATCGAGAGCCAGTTGCTGTACTTCGAGGACGAGAACCACTGGGTGCTGAAGCCCCAGAATTCCGAGCAGTGGCACGATCAGGTCGGCGCCTGGGTGGATCGCTGGACGAAGGGCTCCTGATCCTTATCGCCACCAGCCGGAGGGCGGGGGCGAACTCCCGTCAGCCCGCCCCGCGAGCCTCCCTCTCCTGAAGGAGGTTCGGGTCAGATGTGAATCGCGTGCCCCAGCGCGCGCAGGCTGGCCTCGTGGAAGGCCTCGCCCAGGGTGGGGTGGACGTGGATGATCCCGGCGACGTCTTCCAGCACCGCGCCCATCTCCATCATCTGGGCGAAGCTATTCGACAGCTCCGCCACGTGCTGGCCCACCGCCTGGATGCCCAGGATGCGGTGATCCGCCTTCGACGCGATCACGCGCACGAAGCCGCCGTCCTCGCCCGCCTCTATGGCGAGCGCCCGGCCGATGGCCGAAAGCGGGAAGACCGCCTGGGTGGTCGCCTCCTTGTCGGCCTCGTCAGGCCCGATGCCGGCCGAGACGATCTCCGGCTCGGTGAAGCAGACCGCCGCGATGGTGACGGGATCGAAGCGCTTGTCGTGACCGGCGATGATCTCGGCCACCACCTCGCCCTGCGCCGAACCTTTATGCGCCAGCATGGGTTCGCCGGTCAGGTCGCCGATGGCCCAGACGTTCTTCATCGAAGTGGCGCAGCGGTCGTCGATCTTCACGAACGGTCCCGCCATGGCCACGCCGGTGTTCTCCAGGCCCCAGCCCTTGGTGCGCGGGCGGCGGCCGACGGTGACCAGGACCTTGTCGGCCGGCAGTTCGAGCGCCTCACCGGTCGCGGAGGTGACCTTCAGCTTTCCGTTCTCGAAGCCGCCGGCCTTGGCGCCAAGGTGAAGCACGACTCCGTGTTTCTCCATCCATTTCTTTACCGGGTCGGTGAGGGCCTTGTCGTAGAGCGGCAGGATGCGCTCGGCCATTTCCACGACCGTCACCTCGGCGCCCAGCTTGCGGTAGGCGATGCCCAGCTCGAGCCCGATGTAGCCGCCGCCCACGACCACCAGCTTGCCCGGCACCTTGTCCAGCGACAGGGCCTCGGTGGAGGAGATTACGTCGCCGCCGAAGGGCAGGAAGGGCAGTTCGACCGGCTCCGAACCGGTGGCCAGGATCACGTGTTCGGCCTGGATGGTCTGTTCGCCCTCGGCGGTCTTCACGGTGCAGGTCTTGGCGTCCGAGAAGGTCGCCCAGCCCTTGATGACCTTGACCTTGGCCTTCTTCAGCAGGCCCGCGACGCCCTGGTTCAGCTTGGCGACGACGCCGTCCTTCCAGGCCACGGTCTGGGCCATGTCGATGACTGGCGCCGAGGCGGTGATCCCCAGAGTCCCGCCGCCCGCCGCCTTGGCCACGGTCTCGAATTTGGACGCCGCATGGATGATCGCCTTCGACGGAATGCAGCCCACGTTCAGGCAGGTGCCGCCCAAGCCGTCGCTGGCGTCGACGATCGTGGTCTCCAGCCCCAGCTGGCCGCAGCGAATCGCGGCCACGTAACCGCCCGTGCCGGCGCCGATGATCAGCACCTTGGTCTTCAGAACGTCAGACATGCCCACTCAATCCATGAACAGGGTGGCCGGATGCTCCAGCAGGCCCTTGACCTTCTGGATGAACTCGGCGGCGTCGTAGCCATCGACGATGCGGTGGTCGAAGGACGAGGAGAGGTTCATCATCTTGCGCACCACCATCTGGCCGTGGCGGACCACGACACGGTCGATGATCTTGTTGGGACCGACGATGGCGACCTCGGGGTGATTGATCACCGGGGTGTGCACAAGGCCCCCCAGCGTGCCCAGGGAAGTGATCGTGATGGTCGAGCCGCTAAGCTCGTCCTTGGTCGCCTTGCCGGCCTTGGCGGCGGCGCCCAGACGGGCGATCTCGTCGGCCAGGCCATAGATGTCCAGCGCCTCGGCGTGGCGGACCACCGGCACCATCAGCCCGGTCGGCGTCTGGGCGGCGATGCCAAGGTGCACGCCCTCGAACTGGTGGAAGACGCCGTTGTCGTCGTCGAAGCGGCCGTTGATGGACCGGTGCTGCGGCAGCGTCCGGATCATGGCCGTGGCCAGGAACGGCAGCAGGTTCAGCTTGGGCCGGTCGGTCCCCTTGTTCTGCGCGTTCAGGTGCGCGCGCAGGGCCTCCAGCTCGGTGACGTCGATCTCCTCGGCGTACATGAAGTGCGGGATGCGGCGCTTGGCCTCCTGCATCTTCTCCGCCGTCTTGCGGCGCATGCCGATGATCTTGATGTCCTCGACGTGCGGCCTGGCCACGCGAGCCGAACCACCGCCGCCGCCGGAGCGGGCGACGCCGCGGCCGCCCGACTGGACGTAGGCGTCCAGGTCGTCGTGGCCGATGCGGCCCGCCGGGCCGGAGCCGGGGACGAATTGCAGTTCGATGCCCAGGTCCCGGGCCCGCTGGCGCACGGCCGGTGAAGCCAGAGGCTTCATGCCCTCCGCACGCGTGGCGAAGGCTTCACCACGCGGGGCGGATGCCCTGGCCGGCGTGGCGGCCGCGGGTTTGGCGGCGACCGAGGCAGGTTTCGTCTCCGCCTTAGGAGCTGCAGCGGCAGCGGGCGCCGGAGCGGGGGCCGCCGTGCGGGTCGTCTCGACGTTGCCCTTGCCCTCGACCTCCAACGCCACCAGCGGCGAGCCCACCGCCAACTGGCCGCCGGGTTCCCCGTGAAGGGCGACGACCTTGCCGCTGACCGGGCTGGTCAGTTCGACCGTCGCCTTGTCGGTCATCACGTCGGCCAGCAGCTGGTCCTCAGCCACATGATCGCCGACCTTGACGTGCCAACCGACCAGCTCGGCCTCGGCCGTGCCTTCGCCCACGTCGGGCAACTTGAAGATGTAGTTGCCGGGGCCCATGGCGTCGGGCTCGGGCGCCAGAGCCTCCTCGGCCGCCGGCACGGTCTCGCGCGGCCCGTCGGGCCGGCCCAGTTCGGCGACCTCGGCGTCGACCGGCGCTGCCGGGGTCGGCATGGCCTCGAAGTCCGCGGCCGCGTTGCCCGCGCCTTCCACCTCGAACACCACCAGCGGCGAGCCGACGGCGGCCATTTCGCCCGGTTCGCCGTGGGTGGAAATGACCTTGCCCGAGACCGGCGAGGTGATCTCCACGGTGGCCTTGTCGGTCATGATGTCGGCGATGATCTGGTCTTCCTCGACCATGTCCCCGACCTTGATGTGCCAGCCCACCACCTCGGCCTCGGCGGTGCCTTCGCCCACGTCGGGGAGCTTGAAGACGTACTTGCCCATGGCTCAGCCCTCCATCACGCGCTTGAGCGCGGCGCCGACGCGCTTGGGTCCGGGGAAATATTCCCACTCGAAGGCGTGGGGGTAAGGCGTGTCCCAGCCGGTCACCCGCTGAATCGGCGCTTCGAGGTGATAGAAGCAGCGCTCCTGCACCAGGGCCGACAGTTCGGCCCCGTAGCCCGAGGTCTTGGGCGCTTCATGCACGATCACGCAGCGGCCGGTCTTCTTTACCGAGGCCTCGATCGCCTCGATGTCGAGCGGCACCAGCGAGCGCAGGTCGATCACCTCGGCGTCGATGCCGGTGTCCTCGGCGGCGGCCAGCGCCACCCAGACCATGGTGCCATAGGCCAGCACGGTGACGTCGCCACCCTCGCGCATCACCCGCGCCTTGCCGATCGGCTCGACGTAGCGGCCTTCGGGAACCTCGGCCAGCGGGTGGCCGGTCCAGGGCTTCACGGGCCGGTCGTGGTGGCCGTCGAAGGGGCCGTTGTAGATGCGCTTGGGCTCGAAGAAGATCACCGGATCGTCGTCCTCGATGGCGGCGATCAGCAGGCCCTTGGCGTCGTAGGGGTTGGACGGGATCACCGTCTTCAGGCCGGCGATGTGGGTGAACAGGCTCTCGGGCGACTGGCTGTGGGTCTGGCCCCCGAAGATGCCGCCGCCGTAGGGGCTGCGTACGGTGATCGGCACGGTGAACTCGCCGGCCGAGCGATAGCGGATCTTGGCCGCCTCGGAGACCAGCTGGTCGTAGGCCGGGTAGATGTAGTCGGCGAACTGGATCTCGATCACCGGGCGCAGGCCGTAAACCGCCATGCCGATGCCGGCGGCGGCGATGCCGCATTCGGAGATCGGGGCGTCGAAGCTGCGCGTCAGGCCGTGCTTCTGCTGCAGCTGGTCGGTGACGCGGAACACGCCGCCGAAATAGCCCGCGTCCTCGCCAAAGCTGAGCACGTTGGGATCCTCTGACATCTTGACGTCGAGGGCGCTGTTCAGCGCCTGGATCATGTTGAGCGAGGCCATGTCTAGACTCCGACCTCGCCGCGCTGCTCGTTGATGCGCCAGTCGGGCTCCTTGAAGACGTCCATGAACATCTCCTTCACCGACGGGCGCGACTGGCCGATGGTGCCGATGGCTTCCGAGACCTTGCCTGCCTCCCGGACCGCCTCGACGGCTTCCTTTTCCGCAGCCTCATGCTGCTCCTCGGACCATTCGCCGATGGCGATCAGGTGCTGCTTCAGCCGCTTGATGGGGTCGCCGAGCGGCCAATGATCCCATTCATCGGCGGGGCGGTAGCGGCTGGGATCGTCGGAGGTCGAGTGCTGCCCGGCGCGGTAGGTGAACAGCTCGATCACGGTTGCCCCCAGGTTCGAACGGGCGCGCTCGGCCGCCCACTGGGTGGCGGCGTGCACCGCGAGGAAGTCGTTGCCGTCGACGCGCAGCGCCGGCAGGCCGTAGCCGATGGCCTTGGAGGCGAAGGTCGTCTCCATGCCGCCGGCGATGCCCTGGAAGGACGAGATGGCCCACTGGTTGTTGACGATGTTGAGGATCACCGGGGCGCGGTAGACCGCCGCGAAGGTCAGGGCGTTGTGGAAGTCGCCTTCGGCCGTCGCGCCATCCCCGACCCAGGCCGCGGCGATGCGGTCGTCGCCCTTGTAGGCCGAGGCCATGGCCCAGCCGACCGCCTGGGGGACCTGGGTGGTCAGGTTGCCCGAGATGGTGAAGAAGCCGTACTCCTTGGTCGAGTACATGATCGGCAGCTGGCGGCCCTTGATGGGGTCTTCGGCGTTCGAATAGATCTGGTTCATCATGGTCGCCAGCGGATAGCCGCGGCTGATGAGCAGGCCCTGCTGGCGGTAGGTCGGGAAGGTCATGTCCTCCCGGTGGAGCACCCCGGCCTGGGCGCAGGCGATCGCCTCCTCGCCCGTGCACTTCATGTAGAAGCTGGTCTTGCCCTGCCGGTGGGCGCGGTGCATCCGGTCGTCGAAGGTGCGCACCGTGACCATGTCCTTCAGGCCCTTGCGCAGGACCTCCGGATCGAGCCGCGGGTTCCACGGACCCACCGCCTGGCCCGCGTCGTCCAGCACCCGGATCAGCATGAAGGCGTGATCCCGCATATCGTGCGGATCGGCCGTGATCTCGGGCCGCGGCGCCTCGCCCGGCCCTTGCAGGATCAGGTGACGGAAGTCGGGCTTGTCACCGGGGCGGGCCGACGGCTCCGGCACCCTGAGGCTCAGCGGGACGGTATTCTTCATGGGATTCCCTGGTGGCGGTTTGGCCCGCCGGTCTTGGGCGCTTTCTCTAGGGAGCAAACCCCGGGCGATCAACCGCGCGCCTCGCGTTCGGCTCGACAGACCCTGCGAAAACCGCCACATGCGAGCATGTCCACAGCGCCGACCGCCTCATGACCCTCGACCAGCGTCCCCCATCCGTTCCGCTCCGGCGAAAGCTTGCCCAGGCGACCAAGGGCCTTCGCCTTGCGCTCGCCAACGGGTTCGCCAGGGCGCTTGGACTGCGGCTGCAGGCTTTCGAGCCGCAGCGTGGACCGGCCGATCGGACCCCACGGCCAGCGAAAGTTCCGCGCGAAAGCGTTACGCCTCCGGCTTCAGCGCCTGTGCCGGAAATCAGGGAGCCCGCCACGTCTCAGGCCGCAGCTGCGGCCACCGTCGCACCACCGTCGGCGCCGGCCCCGGCGGCGGCCAAGCCCGAATCCCCGAAGCCGGAGCCGGCCAAGAAGGCTCCGCGGCCGGACAGGTTCCGGCCCGATCCCAGGTACGCTTTTCGGATCGATGACTGCACGGTCTGTGGGGACCCGCTGGATGAGTTGGTGAGCAACGACTACTGCCCCAACTGCAATTCGCCGGCGCGAACCCGCGCCCTGCCGCCTTTGCTCGATGACGTCGTGGGCCCTGCGGTCGCCAAGGCCGCCAACCTCGACCTTCCGCTGCTGGGTTTCGCCATGGCGGGTATCGAGAAGCAGCTGATCGACAAGGTCTTCCCCCTCGTGAAGTCGGTGTCTCTGTTCGGCAACTACGGCGGCGATCACGAGATGGGCGTCGATGCTCGCGACCTGAGCCGATACGCCGACAGCAGCTTCGCCGGACATTTCTCCATCCTGCTCTACGACTACTTTACGGAACAGGACGATGGCATCCGGGAGGCCTACCGCGTCCTTGCCCCCGGCGGGATCTTCTTCACCCAGCTGGGACCGTACCGACTGCTGGACGGGTGGGACGCGCCTTATCAGATCAAGGAAGTTCGGGGTCGCCCGGGCTATTTCGAGTACCTGCCCGAAGGAGTGGCGCTGGCCGATATCCGCGTCGGGCGCCAGTGGTTCCTCCAGGCGATGGAGGACGCCGGCTTCAAGGTCCAATGGATTCGCGCCCACGATCGCGCCACGGGTGCGGACCTCGACTGGTTTGTCGGATACAAACCGGGAGTTTAGCGCCCCACCACTCACCTGAAGGTTTACTTCAGTTGACGAAAGGCCACTCGTGTGTGGATAGATCGTCGCCAGAGGGGACGTCCGTCGCGACGCATCGTCGTTGGCCGCGGAAATCCAGAGTGAGCCTTGCAAGACCTTAGTGTTGGCCGGAAACCGCCGCCCAACGCGCCCCGGGTCGATGGCGCTTGGGAAAGTTGCGCTCGGTGATGAAGGTTGCGGTGATTTTCGGGACCCGCCCCGAGGCCATCAAGATGGCGCCGGTGGTGCGCGCCCTGAAGGCGGCGCCGCAGATCGAAACGCTGGTCTGGTCGACCGGCCAGCACCGGCAGATGCTCGACCAGGTCATGGACCTTTTTCAGATCAAGGCGGATCGCGACCTGGGGGTGATGCAGCCCGACCAAACCCTGAACGGATTGTTCGCCCGGGTGCTGGACCGAATGGATCAGGTGTTCGCCGAAGAGCGGCCGGATCGCGTTCTGGTTCACGGAGACACCACGACGGCCGCAGCCGCCGCGACCGCCGCATTCCATCGGGGAATTCCGGTCGGCCATGTCGAGGCGGGCCTCCGCTCGGGCCACATGGACAAGCCCTGGCCCGAGGAATTCAACCGACGCTGCGTCGATCTGGTGGCCGATCACCTCTATGCCCCGACGACTTGGGCCCGCGACAACCTCCTGCGGGAAAACCTTGGGCCGCGCCGGATCGTGATAACCGGCAATACCGTCGTGGACGCGCTGCTGCACGTGAAGGGGCGGATCGAAAATGAGCCGGACCTGGCCGCCAGCCTGGCCGCTCGTTTCCCTCAGATCGATCCGAGCAGGCGGCTGGTCCTTGTCACAGGCCATCGCCGCGAGAATTTCGGAGCGGGATTTCTGAATATCTGTCAGGCCCTGGCGGAGATTTCGGAGCTCCCGGATGTCCAGGTGCTCTACCCCGTGCACCTCAATCCCAACGTCCAGCGCCCGGTGATGGAGCTGTTGTCCGGGAAGGACAACATCAGTCTGATCGAACCGGTGGACTACCTCGGTTTCGTCTACCTCATGGGTCGGTCCGCCCTGATCCTCACCGACTCCGGAGGGGTGCAGGAAGAGGCGCCCTCCCTGGGGAAACCCGTCCTGGTCATGCGGGACGTGACAGAGCGGCCGGAGGCCGTGGAGGCGGGAGTCGTGAAGCTGGTCGGCGCAAAAGCAGAAAACATAGTATGGTCCGTGCGTGAAGCGCTTGAGGGGCCGAGCCGCGCGGCGATCGCCAACCCGTACGGAGACGGGACGGCGGCCGAGCGGATCGTTCAGGAGATTAGTTCCGCGTTATGACTGTGTTCGCCATGTTTACCGCCGAAGAAGCCGTCGCTGAGCAGCGTATCAGCGTGGTTGGCCTGGGCTATATCGGCTTACCGACCGCCGTAAGCCTCGCGGAGGCCGGCTTCCAGGTTACAGGGATCGACGTCGACCCCCGTGTCATCGAAGCCGTGAACGGGGGCCGGGCGCACATCGTCGAACCCGGCCTCGAGCAACTGCTGCACTCGGTGGTGAAAAAGGGTCGCCTGACCGCCACCCGCCAACAGGTCGGCGCCGACGCTTTTCTGATCGCCGTGCCTACGCCCGTCGGCCACGATCAGTACCGAACGCCGGATCTGACCTACGTGTTCGCCGCGGCCGATGCGATCGCCCCGGTGCTCCAGCGCGGATCGCTGGTGATCCTCGAGTCGACCTCGCCCGTCGGAACGACCCGCAAGATGATCGAGCGGATGGCGGCGGCGCGCCCCGACCTGCGCTTTCCGGAAGCCGGCGTCGACGAAAACGACGTCGACATCGACGTCGTCTACTCCCCCGAACGGGTCATTCCCGGTCGGACGATGGAGGAACTCAAGACCAACGACCGCGCAGTCGGCGGAGCCACGCCCCGCGCCGCGCGGCGCGCCGCCGCGCTCTACCGGCGCGTTACGTCTGGGGAGCTGCTGATCACGGATGACCGCACGGCGGAATTCGTGAAGCTGACCGAAAACGCGTTTCGCGACGTGAACATCGCTTTCGCCAATGAACTGTCGATGGTCTGCGACCAGCTGAACCTGAACGTCTGGGACGTCATCAAACTCGCCAATTTCCATCCGCGGGTGAATATCCTCCAGCCCGGCCCCGGCGTAGGCGGTCACTGCATCGCTGTTGACCCTTGGTTCATCGTCGCCCAGGCCCCGGAAACCGCCCGCCTCATCCGGACCGCGCGCGAGGTCAACGACGGCAAGCCCAGGTGGGTGGTGGAGAAGGTCGGCGAATTACTCGCCGAACGTCCCGACGCCCGCATCGCCTGCCTGGGCCTCACCTTCAAACCGAACGTGGACGATTTCCGCGAGAGCCCGGCCCTCGACATCGCCCGCGAACTGACCCGTCGTTACCCGGGCCAGGTCACCTGCGCTGATCCATACGCCGACCTGTTGCGCGACCCGGGAGACCTGGCCCTCTCGGATGTCGCGACCGCCCACAAGGAGGCCGACGTGATCGTGATGCTGGTTGGCCACGACCAGTTCCGTGGCCTCGGCCGACCGGCGGCGACTTCCGCCGTCGTGGACGCCTGCGGTTTCTGGAAATAGGGTTTCAAACCTTGACCTGCTAAGGTTGTGGCGAGGTCGCCCAGGGGGTAAGCCGCTTGCTTCCACCGGTCGAAGCGGTTGCTTGAACTACTGATGACGAAGCGGTCCCGACCGATTCAGCCCGCAAACGCCGCCGGCGCGCCGCCCCTGGCGAAGAGCCCTGAGGCAAGCCGCGTGGCGACCTTGGCCGCCGAACTGGAGTTGGAGCGCCGCGAACACCACGCCGCGCGGCAGGAACTGAACCGCCTGCGACGCAAGGTCGTAGAGCATGCGCAGGCCTCGGAACGCGCTCGCGATACGGTCTCGTTCCGCCTGGGCGCAGCCCTGCTCAGGGCGCGTACGATCCGCGGCTTCTTCTCGTTGCCCTTCGAAATCCTCGCGCTGGTGCGAGAATCTCTGCGACGTCGGCGCGAAGGTCGTCGCATCGCCGCCCTCTCAGCCCACACCAATGACCTGATCGACGACAGCCTTGATGATGCGGGGCGAGCGTTGCAGGGCGTCCGCCGGATGGGACTGCCGGGCCATGATGCATCCGTCGTGCTGATGGGACTGGCGTCAGCGCGGGCCGCCTATGACGCCCCGGGGGCCGCCCGACTGGCCAAGGAAGCCGTGGCCATGGACCCCTCGCCCCGCCAGATGGGACGAGCCGCGCAAATCCTGTTCCTCGCCGGCGAGGCTCACGCGCCCGCACAGTATGCCCGCGCCGCCCTGCAGGGACGGTGGCTGTTTTCGCGCCGCGACGCCGCCAAGCTGCGCGTCATCGAGGCGTTTGCGGGAAGCCGGGAGATCGTCGTCCCGGCCCGCCGCCCGGAAGCGTCCTTCAGCGCGCAGCCCAGGCGAGCCCTCTTCGTTGCCTCAAGCAGCCTGCCGCATCACACGTCGGGCTACACGCTTCGCACCCAGAACATCGCCCAGGCCATCTCGCGCACGGGGTGGGACCTGCAGTTGGTAAGCCGCCCGGGTTATCCCTGGGACCGCGCTGACGCGCGTGCTGCACGGGTTCTTGCCGGAACGCATCAGGAAGGCGGGGTGGACTACACCCGGCTTCGGGGACCGTCGGCCGGTGAAACTCCCTTCCCGAATTATGTCGAGGAGGCGGCTCGCGTGCTGGAGCGCCACGTCGCGAAGATCCGGCCCAGCCTAATCTACGCCGCCTCCAACTATGTGACAGGGTTGCCCGCACTGATCGCGGCCCGTCGGGCCGGCGTGCCCTTCGTCTACTCCGTGAGGGGGCTCTGGGAATATACCGCCGCCGCCAAGAACCCGGGGTGGGAGACCACCGAAAGGTTCGCTCTGCAGCGGGACCTCGAGACGCGGGTCGCGATGGAAGCCGACCGCGTGATCGTGCTGTCCGAGGGACTGCGCCGCGAAATGATCGCCCGGGGCGTCTCGCCGGATCGCATCCGACTGGCTCCCAACTGCGTCGATCCCGCCGCCTTCAAACCGGTGGCGCGAGATCAGGCTTTGGCCCGTCGGCTGGGCCTGGGCGATCGTTACGTGCTGGGGTTCCTTGGATCGCTGGAACACTATGAGGGCCTGGACGATCTCCTCGAGGCTGTCGCCATGCTCGTGCGTGAAGGCCTGAACCTGGCGGTTCTGATCGTCGGCGAAGGCTCGGCTTCGGGCCACCTCCGTGAAGAGGCCAGGCGCCACGAACTGGGAGACCGGGTCGTGCAGCTCGGCCGGATCGCGCCGGATCAGGTCGCCGAGCACTACTCCGTGGTCGACGTCGCGGTGTTCCCGCGCCTGCCCCTTCCGGTCTGCGAGATCGTCGCGCCCCTCAAACCGTTGGAAGCCATGGCGATGGCCAAGCCGGTCATCGGTTCCGACGTCGGCGGGATCGCCGAGATCATTCGTCCCGGCAAGACGGGCCTTCTTTTCAGCAAGGGTGACGTCCAGTCCCTGGCCGCCGCTATCCGTCGGCTGCAGGGTGATCCGGGCCTCGCGCTGGCGCTGGGGCGGCAGGCCCGCGCCTGGGTCGAGGCTGAGCGCACCTGGGACACAGCCGCCGAAGCCATCGTCGAGGTTTGCGCCTCACTGACGGAGCGGAGCGAAACTTGACGGACGCCGCCATCGCCGCCTCGGCGCCCTACGAAGAACTGCTCCGATCCTCCCGCGCCGAACTGGTCCTGCGGGATGGCTGGGTGTTGGGACGTTATCCGGCGGTCTCGCTGACTCCGCCGATCGACTGGAGCTTCAAGGACGAAGCCAGCCGATCACACAACTACCACCTGCACGCGCTCGACCTGATTGACCCACTGCTGGCGGCTCACTCCGCTGGGGAAAGCGATCGGCCTTACCTGGAGCACGCGCTGGCGGTCGCCATGGACTGGGTGGAAAATCATCCGGCTCCCGACACGCCGGACCGATCGCCGATGGCCTGGTACGACATGGCCGTGGGTCTTCGGGCCTACCGGCTGGCCTACGTCTATGACGAAGCCCGCCGACTGGGAGTCGGCACGGATGCGCAACGAAACGCCCTGAGAGCTTCGCTGGAGGCCCACCGGGCCAACCTCGTCGACGATGAGCATTTCGCTGCTCACTCGAACCATGGGCTCTATCAGGCCTCAGGCCAGCTCGCGATGGCTCGGCGCCTGTCCGACATCCCCGGCATGGACGCCGCGGCGCAGCAAGCTCGCGAGCGTCTGGTCGCGGCGATCACCGCCCAGTTCACGCCCGAGGGCATCCACAAGGAACATTCTCCCGGCTACCACCTCCGGGTGCTCGAAACCCTGTCGGGCGCCGAGCGCGCCGGCCTCCTCGATACGCCGGAACTGCAAAAGGTGGTGTCCGACGCCCGCGAGGCGATGAGCTGGTTCGTCAAGCCCGACGGACGCCTGATCAATATCGGCGACACCGACGAGAGCCGCGCCCTGCCCTCGCTGCTCAAGGGACTGTCGCCTGAAGGGTTCAAGGCGTTCCCGAGGTCCGGCTATGTCGTCGCCCGCTCGCCCGGCTTCTACTTTGTGCAGACCCTGGCCTACCACTCGCGCACCCACAAACAGGCCGACGATTTGAGCTTCGTGTGGGGCGAGCACGGCCGGGACGTCCTGATCGACGCAGGCCGTTACGGCTACCGGGGACGCACCCAGCCTGGCTCGGACCTGTGGAAGCGGGGCTTCTGGTACGGAGATCCCAACCGGGTCTTCGTGGAATCGACCCATGCCCACAACACCGTCGAGATCGGGGGCGAGAGCTATAATCGGCGCGAGGAGCAACCGTACGGCTCGGCGCTAATCGCCGCCGAGCTGACCTATGACGGCCTTGTTGTCTCGGTAGGCGAGGTCGATCACGGGGCGCAGGGCAAGCACCGGCGCCTGCTGATCCTGAGTCCCGGACAGTGGCTGGTGTTGGTGGATCGCGTGGAGCCGGTCGTCCCCGCGGCGAAGTCACGGAAGGGCGGGCTGCTTGGCCTATTCGGGGGCGGCGGCGGGGGGATCACCTATCGGCAGTGGTTTCACTTCGCCCCGGAATTCAAGGTCTGGCCCCTGTCCGCCTCGTCCTTTGCGGCTGAGGATCCGACCTATGAAACGCGAGTGCGCTGCGTGTCCCTCGCGCCCGGAGTGGTGGCGTCGGATGTTTTTGTCGGCCAGACCGAGCCGCGGATGCAGGGGTGGACCTCGCCTCGCGACGGCAAGATGGAGCCGGCGCCCGCGGTGGCGATGGAGACCAGCGCTTCGGGAACAGCCATGTTCGTCACTCTCATGACCTTGAGCGTGGAAGATCTGAAGCCGGGCGGCTGCCAGGTCGAGAACGACGGCGACCGGCTGAAACTGTCATGGAGCGCCGACGGCTTGGCGATGAAACTGTCGATCGACGGCTTCCTGCAGAATAGCGCGCCACACATCGAACTGGGCTGACGGCCTCAGAAGAACGCAATCTCCCACCGAAGCAGTCGTGGCCCCCGTGCAAAGACGTCGCGGACGCCGCGGAAGCTGAAGAACACCCCGTCCAGGGCTTTGCGACTGGCGCGGGAATAGGTGAAGCCTGTCGAAGCCTCGGCCCAGTTGTCGAACTGGACGAAGCGGTGGACGCGGTTGAGTTCGTCCTTGAACACCAGCCAGCTCTCCGGGCGGTAGGTCACCGCTTTCGCCTTCGCTTCCGAAATGAAGAGCCAGGCCGGACCGACGTCGACGATCGAACGGATCGGCGGACCGCAGAAGCCGATCTCCTCGGGAATCCAGGGGCCGTCTGCGCGCGCCTTGAAGATGCGCGATCCCACCCTTGGGTGGTCGCCGTTGTCCCAGTCGCCGACATTGCCCAACCAGTCGTCCGCGCCCCAGATAACCCAGCCGTCGTGGAATACCTGATCGGTAAGACGCTGGACCGCGCGCGGATTGCAGTTGCGGTGCAAGGGGCCGACCGTCTCCGTGGCGGTGATGTCGCGCCAGGTGTCTCCGTCGTCGTCGCTGACCCAGACAAAGACCTCCGCGGCGCGGTCTCCCGAGGTGAGCCACCACCGGCGAGGGCGGGTCGGATCGGGCGCAACGGTATGCAGATGTCTCACCTGTTCCGCCGAAACCTGGAAACAGACGTCCCATGTCTTTCCGTCGTCGCGGGACCGGAACACCCTGGGGTCGGACACCAGCTGGTCGGTCAGAGGCAGCTTTTCCGCATTGCCGTACTTGCCCCGATTGACGGGGTATTCCGCGAACAGGATCACCCCATCCTTCTCGCCGATGGCGCAGGACCCGTGCCAGGCGGAGACCGTCTCGAGGGGTTCTCCGGCGGGCTTCCAGTCGGGGGAGTAGCGCCGGATGACGACGCGGGTATGGGCGTCCCCGGGGCTCGCGGCGGCGAAGGTCGCGACCAGCTTGTGGCCCGTCGAGGTGACAAAGGCATGTTCGACCGGCTCGGCCCCTTCCAGGGGATAAGCCTTCCACGTCTCGCCCAGGTCGTGGGACTCGTAGGCGCTTGTGTCCGCAACGGCGACCACCGTGCGACTGGGTGAACCGTCAGCATTAAGCGGGTGATGACAGAAGCCGATCTTGCCCGAGGGTCCGATGCGTGGAGAGGAAAGCTTCAGGACCGCGCGGGTAGGAAAGCTCGTCCGGTCGAAGGGGACTGCATAGTCTTTCACCTGACCCTGGTCGGGCCCCTTGGAGGCCGCCAGGTGAGGCAGGGCAGGCCCCCTGCGCACGGGAGTCTCCGCCGGAGCCCCTGGCACGGCGGGTGGTAGCGGCGGGCGCAAGCCTTGATTGCGGAAAAAGCGAGCGACACCCTTTTTGACGCGCGACCAAAAGGGCGCTCTCTGGGCAAATCCGCCGTTGCGGGTGGCGTCAGGCTGTCGTTCCAACTATCAACCTCAGAGGGTTCGCGCAGGCAATGCGGGAGCCTTGATAGGCCGGAATGGACATGACAAGAAGCCCGGCGCCTGGGCCTAGCTCTCGATGAACACCAAAGTGACGCGTACCCCCTCACGAACTGCGACGTCGAAAGCATCGACCGCCAAGGCTGCCGGAAAGGCAGGCAAGACGGCTGGCCGCGCCAAGCCGCCTAGCGGGCGTACGGCCAAGCCGAAGAACGGGCAGACCGTTGCGGAGACTCAGAAGGCCGAAGGCGCCGTGGCGTCCGAGATCCAGCTTCAGGTGCTGCGGGCCGAGACCGCCTACCTGCGCCAGCGCCTTGTGGATACAGAAGATCAACTGGCCCGCCTGAAGGCCACCGTCTCCTATCGCCTCGGCGAAACGCTGATCCAGACTCGCAGCTTCAGCGACTTCCTTAAGCTTCCCGGCAAGCTCGCCGACCTGCGCAACGTGTCGGTCGAGAAGCGGCGGAGCGGCAAGGGGACCGCCGGCCAGACCGTGCAACAGGACCGTCTCGCCGCGCGCGACCGCCGGGCTCAGGCGGCGAACCGGGCGGCCGGCTTGACGGCCCGCGCCAAGGCGCTTCGGCAGACCGATCTCGCCCAGGCCATTCAACTCGGCGAGGAGGCAGTCGAACTCGAGCCGAAGGGCTACCGCCTGAAGTGGCTGGCCAGCCTGATGTACGACGCGGGTATGGTCGAACGGCCGGCCGCGCTCATGGAGCGCGCCTGGGAGGTCGGTGAGACCTTCACGCCAGACCAGTCCGCACGCCTGGAAATGCTTCGCGGAATGATCCGCATCCGACGCGAAGGGCTGCGCCTCCCCGAACGGGCGACCCAACCCGCATGGGAACCTGCGTCGCATACCGTGGCCTATGTCGCGGCCAGTTCATTGCCCCACCACATCTCGGGTTACACCCTGCGTACGCAGGACCTTATCCGGGCCATCGACGGCGCCGGATGGAGGGTCGAGGCTTTCACTCGCGCCGGTTATCCCTGGGACCGCCGAGACGCAGTGAAGGTCCAGCCCGGCGCCCTGACCTATCCGGTCGCCGACGTCACCTACACGCGACTGGAGGGGCCCGGGTCGAACCGGACGCCGTTTGACGTCTACGTCGAAGCCGCGGCGCAGAGTCTGCTTGCCCAGTTGAAGACCCGGCGACCGGCGATCATCCACGCCGCGTCCAACTACGTGAACGCTCTACCGGCGCTGGTGGCCGCGCGCCGGGCCGGCTTGCCTTTCGTCTACGAGGTGCGCGGCCTGTGGGAATTGACCGCCGCCCAGCGCACCGTGACCGGAGAGGCCTCGGAACGCTTCGAACAGTCGCGCGATCTCGAGATCATGGTCGCGCGCGAAGCTGACGAGGTTCTGGCGATCAACGAGGCTCTCAAACAGGAGCTCGTTCGCCGCGGGGTCCCGGCGGAACGCATCGCCATCGCCCCCAACAGCGTGGACGTGGAACGGTTCCAACCGGCCGAGCGCGACGAAGAGCTCAAGCAGATGCTCGGCCTCGATGACCGCTTCGTGCTGGGCTTCGTCGGATCCGTGGTCGACTACGAGGGCCTGGACGACGCAGTCGAGGCCTTGGCCTTGCTTGAGCAGGGAGGCGTTCATGCCGGCCTTCTCATCGTCGGCGGTGGGGCGGCTGAACAGGCGATTGCGGAACGGGCGCGGGAGCGCGGCCTAGAGAACCTCGTGGTGATGACCGGCCGGGTGGGCCCGGACGTCGTGCCACGCTACTACTCAATCATCGATGCGGCGGTCTTCCCGCGCAAGCCGTCCGCCGTCACCGAGACGGTCTCGCCGCTGAAGCCGCTGGAGGCCATGGCCATGGCGAAGCCCGTCGTGGCCTCAAACGTGGCTGCGCTCGCCGAAATGATCCAGGACGGCGAGACGGGGCTGCTGTTCCAGAAGGGCGATGTGACCGCACTGGCGGCCGCCCTCGCCCGCCTCGCCCGCGATGCGGACCTCTGCGCCCGGCTCGGGAGCAGCGGACGGCGTTTCGTAGAGACGCAGCGCACGTGGGGCTCGACCGCCAGAGCGGTTGCGGCGGCCTACGACCAGTTGCTTCGCAAGCATGGATGAGGCCGCACCGGTCCGGCCCAAACCCGCCAATCCGGTCGCACAGTGGGGCCGGATTTTTCGACCGGCCCTGACGGCCGATTTCATCCGGCAGTCGGTTCGCGCCCGGCCTCAACGGCCGTACGAGCTGCTGGAGATGACCCCGATGGTCGCGGAGCCGCAGCTCGCGGCCCGAAGCCAGCGGCTGATCGCCGAGGGCTGGTCCTCCGCCGGCAGAGTCTATTCGCTCAAACCACCGATGCCCTGGACGACGCTGGAGCGGGGTCCGGCCTTCGATATCAACAGCTGGAAGCCGCTGACCCGCCTGCTCGCGACCTACAGCCTGATGGGGGTCCGCACTCTCTTCGATGCCGGCTACGCAGTGATCCGGGACTGGGTGGAGACCTTTCACCCGGCCACCACGGGGGTAGAGACCCCGAAGGATCTCGACGCCTTCGTCGGCCAGGTCGACGATCCCGTCTGGTACGACATGAGCGTGGGCGTGCGAGCGTACCGCCTGGCCTATGCGCTGGAAGTGCGGGCCCGCGATGAAGACGCGACCGACGATGAGTTGGAGCTGCTGGCCGCCTGCCTCTACTTCCACCTCGAGGCATTGGCGCGGCCAAGGTTCTTCAAGGGGCATTCGAACCATGGCCTGTATCAGGCGCTGGGGCAGCTTTCCGTCGCGCAGCGCTTCCACGACTGGCCCAAGATGCGGGAGTACGCGGCGCTTTCTTCACGGCGCCTCGAGCAGATGATCGGAGAGCACTTCTTCGCCTCCGGCGTGCACAACGAACATTCACCGGGCTACCACTACATGTTGCTGGGAACGTTCGTCGGGGCGAGGAACTCCGGCGTTCTGACGGACGCCGGCTTCATCCGGATGCTCGAGCGAATGGAGGAAGCGCTTACGTGGATGATCATGCCGGACTCGACCACGGTCCCGCTTGGCGACACGGACGTGGTTTCGGTCTGGCGCAGGCCGGCCCTCGCTCAGGCTTACGCGAACCGGGAGCTCCAGTACCTGCTGTCGAGCGGGAAGACCGGGCTCGAGCCAAAGGCTGGCGTGCGTGCATGGGTCGACGCGGGGTATGCCTTCGCCCGGCTGAAGGCGGAGGGCGCGACCACGGAAGAGCCCCGCTGGAGCTATCTTGCCCAGACGGCCGGCTTCCACTCCCGCACCCACAAGCAGGCCGACGACATGGCTTTCCACTGGTGGGACAAGGGGCGCAACCTATTGGTGGATCCGGGCCGCTACGCCTTTGCGGGCAAGACCCGGCCAGACTCCGACCTGTTCCGCGAGGGATTCTGGTATTCGGATCCGCGGCGCATCTATGTCGAGACAACACGAGCTCACAATACGGTGGAGGTCGACGGCCGCAGCTTCCCGCGCGTCGATGTTGAGCCCTATGGATCGGGGGTCGTGCAGGCTGTCGAGATCGAGGGATTGGCGCTGCTGGAAACCCGGCTGACGCACTTCAGCACGATCGACCATCGGCGCATCCTGATCCTCAGGCCCGGTGCATTCCTGCTTTGTCTGGACTGGCTGCAAGACCGCGAGGGCCGGCCGCACCATTTCTCCCAGCGCTTCCATCTCGCCGCCGACCTGACCGCCGCGGCCGGGCCCCGGGGAACCCTGGTCGCCCGCGCCGCCGACGGCCTCGCTCTCAGTGCAGCCGATCTGACCGGCAAGGCCACACTGTCGGCCGTCGACCGCGGACGAGAGGAACCGGAGCTTCTGGGGTGGATGGCGGACAAGGCCAACAGCTTCGTGCCAACCACGACCTTCGCCTTCGAGCAGACGGGACCGGAAGCGGTTTTCGCCACCGCTTTCAGCTTCGCCGCTGACACCAAGATCCCCCCCGGCACCTCGCGGATCGGTCGAGAAGGGCCGTGGCGCTTCAACTGGATCGCCGACGGCCGTCGCTGGGCGGTTTCCCTCAGGGAAGACCGCGACCAGCCCATTTCGGCCCGCCTCGACGCCTGAAGCTAGAGCCCGTCCACGGCTCGGGCGGCGATCGCGATCTGATAGAGGATCTGGGTAAAGTCCTTCACCAGCTCGAAGATTTTTGAATCCATCTTGGGCAGGACCAGGATCCGATCTCCGGGCTGGACCCGGCCATCCTCGCGGATGCCGCCGTCGGCTCGCAGGACAAGGACATGGCCCCGGTCAGCCTTGGGCGTGAAGCCCCCGGCCGCCTTTATGTAATCCGACACCCGCGTCGACCGGTGCAGGATCGACTGCGGCGCCTGCACCTCGCCGGCGATGGTCACCACCTGTGAGTATTCCGGGATGACAATCACGTCGTCGGGCTCCAGCAACACCCGGTTCCGGTCCTGGCCATTCAGGGTCACGATCCCCAGCGGTTCGATAGACCTGGCCCGGCTGACGAACTGGGTGATGAAGGCCGCTTCCTGGGTGCGCGCCGTGGCCTCTCCCGGAGTCCGCATCGGGGCCGTCAGGGCGGCCCGCTCCAGTCGGCGAAGGCTGTCCTCCAGCATGGCCTTCTGGGTCCGCCGGACGCTTTCTCGACGCAGGTAGATCGAATTCTGATCCGCCAGCGGGTCCACCTGGACCTGGGCCAGCACCTGGCCCACCGTAGCTCCCCGCTGAACGGTAAAGACAGAGGGCCCGTCGTGGGCGCCTTCGACACGGATCGCCAGGGTCTGGGCCCGCACGTCGCGCTCGAAGCGAACACGGTCGCCGTCCGCCACCGGCTGCCGGGCGAACTGGTCGATGGTCAGATAGGTGGCTACCGGCATCCGGTCGCGCGTGCCGATGAGCGCCGCGTGCGTCGTCTCCGGACGGGGCCGGGCGTACATCAGGATCTCCGAACCTGTTGTCGGGCCTTCCAGTTCGAAGGTGAAGGGCGCACGCACCGTACCCTCGACTGAGACGACCGGGCCCTGCTCGCCGACGACGATGGCGTCGCCGTTCCGAAACGAGAAGTCAGGCAGAGCCCCGGCGCGCAGGAACTCATACAGGTCAGCCACGGCCATGACCTGCCCGCCGCGAACAATCCGGATGTTGCGGTAGCTGCCGCGGTTCGGGTCGATGCCTCCCGCGCGCTGGAGCAGGGTCACGACACTGTCGCCGGCGCCGGCGGGATAGGCGCCCGGGCGGGCGACCGGTCCGGTCACCAGCACTTGGATCGGCGCGGCGACCAGCGCCGAGGCGTAGACCCGCACATTCTCGTTATAGACCTTCCGCACGCCCGCGGTGACTGCAGCCTGCACGCCGCCGGCGCGCACGCCGCCCAGCGATATGGGTCCCACGTTGGGAACGACGATGTTGCCGCGAGCGTCGAGCGACAGGTCCATCTCCTGGGTCACCGCGCCGTACAGCGACACGTGCACGCGGTCGCCGGGCTGCAAGATGTAGGATGGGTCGAGAATCTGGGGGCTGTAGCTAGGCGCGACGCCCTGGAAGATGTCGGCGCCGAGCGGCGCCGGTCGCTGGTTGGCCTGATCCTGCTGGGCAAGGACCCGCGGCCCCTCGGGGGCGGCCTGCTCCACCGGCGTCGGGGGCGGCGCGCCGCCAGTGTCCTGGGCCACCGTAGCGGCCGGGGCGACAAGGGCGGTCACGAGAAGGGCTGTCAGCACAAGCCGCATGCGGACGAGCGCGCGTGTCAGGGCGGCGACGTTCATCGCAGGTGCTCCTTCAGGACCGAATAGCTCAGGGCTCCAACGGCCCAAAGCAGGGATGCGCCGAAAAAGACCGCGAGAACATTGACCAGCCGAGGCCAGTAGTTCGATGTCTGCGGCGTTTCGGGCGGAACGTAGGCGACGACATACTTGGCGTCGGCGCGGCTGTCGCGACGTGAGCTCTCCAGCGCCGCCACCGCGGTGTGATAGGCGCGCTGGGCGAATTCGTAATCGAGCAACAGGGCCCGGGCCTCGACCTCGCTGTTCGCCAGGTTTTCTCCCGGAGCCGAAAGGGCTCGCTCGACGGCCCGGGCGCGCTCGGCTTCGAGCGCGGCGATCTTGCTGGAGACCGCCTGCACCTGGGGGGCGTTGGGCTGGAAAGTCTGCAGCATGGTGGCGTGTTCGGCGCGAAGGGCCGCAAGCTGGGTGTCGATGCCTCCGACGAGATTCAGGGCCTGGGTGACCGGCGCCGCCGTCGGCACCACCGCAGTCGAACCCTGGAATTCGGCGAGCCGCTGCTTCACGGTCTCGAACTCCGTCTTGGTGCGCTCGACCTCGTCCAGGTTCACCTGCTGCAGATTGCCCATGGGACGGGTCGACAGCGAATTGACCGTGCTCTCGGTCGCCGCCAGGACGCCCTGGGCGAGACGCAGCGCATCGGCGGGCCTGTAGGCCCGGACACTGAACGTGGTCGAACCGGAGTTGAGCTCGGACTTAACCTTCACCTTGCTGCGCCAGAAGGCCGTTGCCGTTTCGATCGGCGCATGCGGGCTGATCTGGGCCGCGGGATCGAGGCTGAAGCGCGAGTAGGCTTCATTGAACCCCCCTTTCGAGCGCAGCGCCTGGACCATGGCCGTCGACCGGATGTAGTCCGCGACGATCTGCGCATCGGTGGACTGCTGCGTGGGAGCAGCGATCCCCGCCAGCCCGAGAATGTCCTGCGGCTGGGACTGCTCGGCCCCGCGAATGGTGAAGGAGGAGGTGGCCGTGTACTCGGGCGGGGCGATGACCAGCAGGTAAAGCGCCGTGAGCAGGGTGGGCGCGAGGACGAACACGAGGAATGACCGTATCGCAGTGCGGCGACGTTCAGCGCGGGCGCGCTGCCGGTCCATCTTGAGCTCTTCGGAGGCGGTCATGCGGCGCGCTCTGCTATGTAGTCGGTGTAGAATTCATTGGCGGATTCAAGGTCGTCGAACATCGTGAACTTCCCGTCGTGCAGCACCCCGGCGGCGTGGCAGTAGTCCTGCATCACCGAGATGTGGTGGGACGCGACGATGAGGCTGGAACGGGCGGCGCGCTCCTCGAATACGCGTTTCGACTTGGCCTGGAACGCGGCGTCCCCCACGCTCAGCGTCTCGTCGATGAGGTAGACCTGAAAATCCATGGCCATCGACAGACCGAAGGCCAGCTTGGCCCGCATCCCCGACGAATAGGTGTTGATCGGCTCATCCATGTAGCGACCAAGTTCGGCGAAGTCGCGAACGAATTCGGTCACCTCATCGATGTCATGGTCGTAGATCCGGGCCACGAAGCGGAGGTTCTCCGTTCCCGTGAGGCTGCCCGAAAATGAGGGGGCGAAGCCCAGCGGCCAGGAAACCGACACGGTCTTCTTGACCCGACCGGCGTTGGGTCGCTCGGCCCCGCCGATGATGCGGATCATCGTCGACTTGCCGGATCCGTTCAGACCCAGGATGCCGATATTGCGGCCCTTCGGGAAGACCGCATCGATGTTGTCGAGCACGACCTTCCGGCCGCCGTTCTTGAGCCGGTAATGCTTCTCGATGCCGATCAGTTCGATCATCCGGGCGCCTCCGCATGCCCGGACAGCCGCAGCATCCAGTCCATGAAGAGACCACAGAAGGTCAGCCAGACCGCCCAACCCAGTACGTAGAGGATCGAATAGTGGTCGCTCTCGAACCCCGGCAGCGCCGCCGACCGGATCCATTCGATCATGTGCGACAGAGGATTGAGCAGGATGACCGCGCGCGCCTGCGGGGGGAGGGACTCCATGGTGTAGAAGACGCCGGAGGTGAAGAAGAGCACCCGCGCGCTTAGTCGAATCACTTCCGGCCAGAAGCGGATGATGCGCGCCATGCCGGCGTTGAACATGGCGAACCCGAAGGCCAGCAGACTCATCGCCCCGAAGGCCCCCAACAGGTTGAGGGGCTCGTCCGTCCAGGAAGACAGGGGTTCGTTTCCGAACAGCCTGAGCATCACCACGAAAACAAGGAAGATCACGAGGGTGCTGGTCATTTCCAGCAGCACCCGGGCCGTCACGATCGAAACCGGCTGAACCTGGCTGTGGACCATAAGCGGCGCATTGGACTCCACCGCGGTGGCGCCCCGGATCGAGGCGGATCGCCACGCCAGGTAAGGGAATATTCCGGTCAGGAGAAACGCTGGCATGGAGGCGTTGATCGGCACGCGCCGTCCCAGCAGCTCAAAGAAGAACCAGAGAACGCAAAGCTGGATCGCCGGTTCAACCAGGGCCCAGGCGTAGCCAATGCGCGTGCTGCCATGGCGCGTTCTCGCCTCCCGCAGCACGAGAGCGTGCACTACGCGGCCGAACATCTCGAGCTGACGCGCGAGCTTGCTGGGCAGGCTGAAGTCCAAGCGGCGTTCCCCTCAAGCGCGAGAAGGTCCATCGTCTACAGGAGAAAGGCCCCTATGCAAGGGCCCATGGCCCGCCTATCCGAGGTGCTGAGCGCCGTTCTGACGAGAAGTCCTGATCACCCAGCCGACTGACATGCCTTCCCGCCGACCGGGCCGCATCGAGCGCCTTGCAGAGCAGGCATTCGGGTGGCCGGCCCCTTTGCGCGCGTGGGTTGCAAGGCGAGCGGCGCGATCAGGCCTGCACGCCCACGCCTTGGCCTGCGCGCCGGAGGACGCCTACGTGCTCGCGCGAGCCGGTTTCTTCGAACAGGCCGCAGAGCATTCAACTCCCGGCAAGGTCGCCTGGTCCGCCTCAATGGCAGGGCTGGGTCGACTGGATCTGCTGGCGGACCTCCCTGCGCGGACCAGAGACGCAGATGTGAGGTGGATCGCGGGTCTGATGGCCGCTTGGGACGTCGAGGCGGCGTTGCGCCTGTTGCCGGAACGCATGACGTTTGAGCGGGCCGGCTGCCTGCTGGCGCTGGGACGCGTAGACGAAGCGCTTGCCGCCAGCCCCGACGAACTGTCGCGCTCGGCCCGAGCTGTGCTCTTGCGCGACCCTGACGCCGCGGCGGAGGCGCTGGCCGACTGGTTCACCCATCAGGGCCTCGCGCCTCCCCGGCCCCGCCGCCGGGGAAAGCCGTACGGGGTCGCAGACTTCCGAAGCGATCCGCCCGCCAGGCCCCTCGACGGGCCGCTCGTATCGATCATCGTCGCCATGAAGAACGCCGCGCGAACCCTTCAGGCCGCCGTCGCGTCCCTGACAGCTCAGACCTGGTCGAACCTCGAGGTTCTTCTGGTCGACGACGCCTCGTCCGACGCCACCTTGGCCGTCGCAGCGGAACTGGCCGCCGCTGACCGGCGCATCCGGGTTCTGCGGAGGGAAGGGCTTCCAGGCGCATCCGGAGCGCGCAACACCGGCCTCCGCGCCGCCGCCGGCGCCTATGTCACTTTCCACGACGCCGACGACTGGGCCGAGCCGCACCGGATCCAGCATCAGGTCGCGGCGGTTTCCGAAGACGGGGTCGCGGCCGTCTCGCGGCATTTCAGGATCACCGACGACGGCCGCCCTGTCTGCCCGCGAGTGTTTCCGATGGTCCGGCTCTGTCCGATTTCCGTCCTCCTGACCGCAGCGGCCGCCCGGGCGGCGGGACCGTTCGAGGATTCGCCGGTGGGAGCCGATTCCGA
Organism: Caulobacteraceae bacterium; assembly: GCA_019695035.1. GTDB lineage: Bacteria > Pseudomonadota > Alphaproteobacteria > Caulobacterales > Caulobacteraceae > JAEZEZ01. Next base: position 61,807 of record JAIBAU010000009.1, read on the forward strand.
GTATCTGGCGCGCCTTGACCTCCTGTTTGGAAGGCCTCGGGTGGCGCGCCTCAGTCAGACGCACATTGTCGCCGCATGGAACGCGGCCTCGCTGAGCGGCGGCGGCGCGACGGGGTTGGCGAGCGCGCAAGGCCGGGCCCTCCGCGAAGCCTATGAACGCGACTGGCGCGTCCGACACGCCGATCGCCTACGGGAGTTGGTGGCATGAGGTTCCGCGAGACCCTCGTCCCCGGTCCGGGCGTCCGCGCCATCCCCCATCTCGCCGCCTACCTACCGGAGTGCGGCCAGTTGCGCCTGTCCGCGACTCCTGGACCCGGCGTCGACAGCGTCGCCGGATGGGGAATCAAGCCCACGTCGCGCTATGCGCGCCAGCTCGCCGCCCGCCGGAAGCTGACCTATCTGGCGCTGGAAGACGGATTCCTGCGCTCGGTCGGTCTCGGCGAAGCGGGGGCGCCGCCCCTGAGCCTCGTGGTCGACGATCTTGGCGTCTATTACGACGCACGCAGGCCGTCGCGACTCGAGGCGTTGCTGCAGGACGACCGCAATTTTACGCCGGCCCTGCGGGAGAGAGCTGGCCGAGCCCTGCGCCGGCTTGTCGAGCTCGGCCTCTCCAAGACCAATGCAGCGCCCCCGCTGCCCTCGGGCCATCTCGGCGAAAAGGTTCGGCGGCGCGTGCTGGTCATGGACCAGACCTTCGGCGACGCGGCGATCGAAGGCGGCCTTGCGGACCAGTCCAGCTTCGACCGCATGTTGGCGGCGGCGATTGCAGACGAACCCGATGCGGAAATCCTCGTCCGCCGTCACCCGGCGACGGCGGCAGGGTTGAAACGCGGCTGGCTGCCGCAAGATCTCCCCAGCCGGGTCGCCCCGCTTGACCTTCCCTGCTCCATCGGCTCGTTGCTGGCCGAGGTTGACGCCGTCTACACCGTCACCAGCCTGGCGGGCTTCGAAGCCCTCATGCGGGGATTGCCGGTACGTTGTTTCGGGACGCCGTTCTACGCGGGCTGGGGCGCGACCCGGGATGATGCGCCCGCCCCCCGCCGTACCGCCCGGCGCTCCGTCGAGGAAATCTTCGCCGCCGCCTACATCCTGTACGCTCGTTACGTCGATCCGCTGACCGGACTGCGCTGCGAAATCGAGACCGCCATCGAACGGCTGGCCGAACTGCGCGACCGAGCCGACCTCAACGCCGGCTTTACGGCGGCCCTCGGCTTTGCGCCCTGGAAGCACGGCGCGGCCCGAACTCTGCTCTACTCTCCCTACGGAGCGACCCGCTTCTTCGAGACGGCGGACCGCGCCGTAAAGGCCGCCGAGTCCAGCGGCGGGCGGGTGGTGTTCTGGGCAGGACGGGAAACCACGGCCATCAGCGCAACGCTGGCGCGGTCGGCGGCTCCGGTTCTTCGCATGGAAGACGGGTTCGTCCGCTCGCGGGGCCTTGGTTCGGACTTCCACCGCGCGGCCTCGGCCGTGCTCGATGACCTCGGCGTCTACTACGACGCCACCCGGCCTTCCCGGCTCGAAGTCTTGCTGGAGGCCGGGATCCAGGATCGGGCGCTGGTGGCCCGCGCCGGGCGGCTCAGGGAGCAGCTCGTGGCCGGTGGAGTCACCAAGTACAATCTCGCCGCTGGCCCGGACCCTGGACACGACTGGCCGAGCCAGCGATTCCGGCTGTTGGTCGTGGGGCAGGTAGAGAACGACAAGTCGATCGAAAAGGGATGCGAGGACGTCCGCACCAACCTGGACCTGCTGCGCGCCGCCCGGCTCGCCCACCCGGACGCCTTCCTCGTCTACAAGCCTCATCCCGACACCGAGACCGGCAATCGCCCGGGCGACGTATCGGACCGCGAGGCCCTCGGGGTCGCCGACGCCGTGGCCCGGGGCGTCGGCATCGAGGCGTGCCTCAATGCGACCGACGGCCTCGCCTGCATGACATCGCTGGCCGGCTTCGAGGCGCTGCTGCGCGGCAAGCCCGTCTGGACCTTCGGCCGCCCCTTCTACGCCGGCTGGGGCCTGACGAAGGACGCCCTGGACTTTCCTCGCCGGACGCGCCGTCTCCAGCTCGACGAGCTGGTGGCGGGCGCGCTGATCCTCTACCCGCTCTATGTCCACCCTGAGCTGGGCTTGCCTTGCGGTCCGGAGACGGTCGTCAAAGCCTTGGCGGCGAGGCCGCCCGCGCCGGCGGAAGGCTGGCGTCGAATGCGGTATTGGCGGGCGATCTGGGAGGGCCTGCGGCGAACGCCGCGGGCGCGCTTCTGATGGCCGCGCGCCGGATTCTGCTGGTCACCCAGCCCGCCGGACCATTTGCCCGCTATCTGGATCGAGCCCTGCGCTCGGGCGGCGCCCAGGTGGACAGGGTCGTCATGAATGGCGGGGAGTTGTTTGACTGGCTCAGTCCCGCCACCGCCTGGTTCAAGGGACCCGCCGACGACTTCGACGACTGGATCCGGCGCCGCCTGGGGCGCGGCTACACCGACGTTGTGGTCTTCAACGACGTGAATCCCTATTCGCGCGGTGCGCTCGATGCCGCCCGCGCGTTGGGCTTGCGCACCTGGATCCTTGAGAACGGCTACCAGCGGCCAGACTGGATCACCCTGGAGACGGAGGGTGTAAACGCCCGCTCCGGGCTGCCGCGCGATCCTGCCGCCTATGCCGACGCCGCAACCCTCCCGGCGCCGCCGGAGCGGCCCCACATCGGGTTGATCACGCCGTTCCACGTCTTCAACACGATCCAGCACTACACCCTGATCGTGCTTCTCAGCCCATGGATGCGGGGTTTCCGCTACCCGTTCGCCGTCCCCATCCATGGGCAGGTGTTCGGCCACGTTCGACGCTACGTCGAACACCTCATCCACCGGAGGAGCCGCGAACGGCAGGCCCGAGCCGCCGCGCAACAGGCCCCGTTCTTCCTGGCGGTGCTCCAACGCGAGGGCGACAGCCAGCTGATGGTCCATTCGGACCTGAAGACCAACCGGGCCATGGTCGAGCGCGTTGTCGCCGACTTCGCCGCCCACGCCCCGGCGGCGATGCGGCTGGTGGTGAAGAACCACCCCCTGGACCCGGGGCTCGTCCGACTGGAACGCGATGTGAGAGCCGTGGCGGCCGCTCACGGCGTCACGGAGCGGGTCACCTTTCTGGAGGGAGGCAATTTCGCCCAGCTGGCGAGGGCGTCGTCGGGTGTCATCTCGGTCAATTCGACCGCCGCCCTGGCCGCGATCGGATTCGGCGTTCCGGTCAAACTCCTGGGGCGGGCCTTTTTTGACCTTCCTGGCCTCGTGGATCCGCAGCCGCTGTCGTCATTCTGGAGCGGTCCACAGGTTCCGGATCACGAGTTGTTCACCCGCTTCCGCCGCCGACTTTCCGTCGAGACCCAGATCTACGGCAGTTACCACAATCCCTGGAGTCTCGAGGGCACGGCCCGACGCGTCGCGGAACGGGTGCTTGCCCCTCAGCCCTAGCTGGCGCGAAGCTGAGCCAGGGTTCGGCCCGGGGCGATCGCCTCCACGTCGGTCTTCAGATGGATGAGCGCGGGCCGGCCTGCCTTGCGAGCAGCATCGAACGCAGCGGCGAAACCCGCGGTGTCCTCCACCAACGCCCCCCAGGCCCCGAAACTCTCCGCCCAGGCCACGAAGTCTGGATTCTTCAGATCCGTCGCTTCGACGCGGTTCGGGTAGTCGCGCTCCTGGTGCATCCGGATGGTGCCGTAGGCGCCATTGTCCACCACCACGACCACGATCGCCGCGCCGTACTGGACCGCCGTGGCCATGTCGTTGCCCAACATCATGAAGTCGCCATCGCCGGCAAAACAGACCACGTCGCGGTCGGGGTGGGCCAGCTTGGCGGCGATCGAGGCTGGGAATCCGTAACCCATCGCGCCCGAGGTCGGAGCGAGCTGAGTGTGGCGGGCGCGGTGCCGATAGAAGCGATGCAGCCAGGCGGCAAAGTTTCCGGCTCCGTTGCAGACGATGGCGTCGCGGGGCAGGACCTCGGCCATGTGCGCCACAACCTCGGACAGGTTCACCTGCGCATCCACCGCGACCGTAGCGATGAAGGCGTCGTAGTCGGCGCGAGCCGCCCGCGCCCAGTCGGTCCACCTGCGCTCAGGGCCGAGTCCCGAAATCGCCAGCGCAGCCGGTGAAACGTCGGCGACGGCAGACGCCTGGGTCGGCCACACCCGGCCCAGTTCCTCTGGACCCGGATGGATGTGGATCATGGCCCTGGCCGTGCCCTCTGGAGTCAGCAGGGTGTAGCCCTGGGTTGGATTTTCTCCCATGCGCGCGCCGATGACGAGCAGCAGGTCGGCGTCCTTCACCCGGGCCAGCAGCTTGGGATTGGGGCCAAGGCCCAGGTCGCCGGCATAGCAGGGGTGATCGTTGGAGATCAGGTCCTTGCGGCGGAACGACAGGGCGAAGGGCAGGTCGTGCGCCTCAAGCCAGGTCGACAAGGCGTCCGTCGCCGCCCTAGTCCAGCCGGAGCCACCGAGAATGACCAGCGGCCGGGCGGCTTCGCGCAGGCGCTGCCCGATGGTCTCCAGAACGGCGGGGTCGAGCCCTGCGCGGGCCGGGACGACGGGGGCCGGCGCGCTCGGGCCGCCGTGCTCGTGGAGCTTGTCCTCGGGCAAAGCCAGCACCACCGGACCCTGCCGCCCCTGCATGGCCGTGGCGAAGGCGCGGGTCACGAATTCGGCGGTCCGTGACGGTTCGTCGATCTCGGCCGCCCACTTCGCCAAGGGCCCGAAGGCGGCCGCGTAGTCGACTTCCTGGAAGGCGCCGCGGCCCTTGTCGGCGCAGGCCACCTGACCGACGAACATGATCATCGGCGTCGAGTCCTGGTGGGCCGTATGTACCCCGATGGACGCATGAGTCGCCCCGGGACCCCGGGTCACCATGCAGATGCCGGGGCGCCCGGTCAGCTTGCCGTGCGCCTCCGCCATATTGGCCGCGGCCGCCTCATGCCGGCAGGCGACGACCTCGATCCGGTCGCGGACGTCATGCAGGGCGTCCAGCACGGCCAGGTAGCTCTCGCCAGGCACGCAGAAGACGCGGTCGACGCCGTTCAGGACAAGGGTCTCCACCAGCCGGCGCGCGGCGGTGTCAGGGGCTTGGGGCTTTTTCGACAAGGCAGGTGCTTCCTCAGGCCTGGACGTAGGCGGTCTTCATGCGGGTGTAGAATTCACGGGCGTAGGGTCCCTGCTCACGCGGTCCGAAGGATGAGGCCTTGGTTCCGCCAAAGGGAGCCTGGATGTCGACGCCGGCGGTGGGCAGGTTGACCATCACCATGCCCACGGTCAGGCCGTCCTGGAACATGCGGCTGTGCTTGAGCGAGGTCGTGTAGACCGCCGCCGACAGGCCGAAGTCGGTATCGTTTGCGATGGCCAGGGCGTGCTCGGCGTTGTCCGCGGGGATGACCGCCGCCACCGGCCCGAAGATTTCCTCCCGCGCGATGCGCATGGCGTTGTCCACGTCCGCAAACAGGGCCGGCTGCATGAAATAGCCCCGGGTCGGCCGCTCCAGGCGATCGCCGCCGTAGACCAGCCTGGCCCCTTCGCCCTTGCCGATCTCGACGTACTCGAGGTTCTGGTTCAGCTGCGACGCCGACACCACCGGCCCGATGTTGGTCGAGGCGTCCAGAGCATGGCCGACCTGCATCTGGGCCAGGCGTGACGTCAGCTTGTCGAGGAAGGATTTGTAGACCCCCCTGGTGACCACCAGCCGCGACGAGGCCGTGCAACGCTGTCCGGTGGCGAAGAAGGCGCCGTTGAGCGCGCCCTCGACCGCCAGGTCCACATCGGCGTCGTCCAGGACCACAAGCGGATTCTTGCCCCCCATCTCCAGTTGGAAGCGTTTGAACGACCGCGCACAGGCCTCGGCCACACGCTGGCCCACGCCCTGCGAGCCGGTGAAGGAGACGCCATCGATCCCGGCATGGTTCAGCATCGCCTCGCCGACGACCGAGCCGCGACCCATCACGAGATTGAAGACGCCCGCGGGAGCGCCTGCCTCCTGAATGATTTCAGCCAACCGCCAGGCCGAGGCCGGCACCATGTCGGCGGGCTTCATCACCACGCAGTTGCCGTAGGCGAGGGCGGGCGCGGCCTTCCAGGCCGGTATGGCGATGGGAAAGTTCCAGGGGGTGATGAGGCCGACCACCCCGATGGGCTCGCGGCGGGCCTCGACGGTGACGCCGCTGCGCATCGAGGGCAGGACGTCCCCGTTCGCGCGATAGCATTCTCCGGCGTAAAAGCGGAAGATTCGCGCAGCCCGCTGCACCTCTCCGACAGCTTCGGCCCGGGTCTTGCCCTCTTCGCGCGCCAGCAGTTCCCCCAGTTCGGCGGAACGGGCCATCAGCAGGTCGTGGACCTTGTCGAGCATGTCGCCGCGAACCTGGGCGTTGGCCGCCCGCCAGCCGGGCTGGGCCGCCCGTGCTGCGGCGACGGCCTGATCGACCTCGGCTGCGCCGCCCTGACTGAATTCGCCAACCACTTCGTCGAGGTCCGACGGGTTGCGGTTCTCCGAGACCTCGGCCGCCTCGATCCATTCCCCGCCGATGAGATTGCCGAACCGTTTGGCCATGTCGCCGCCCGCCGTGATGAAGCCTGTCCGAAGATCGTGGGTCTTAGTCCGGAGGCGGCAGGGACGCCACCCCCGGCTGCACGACCTCTGCACCGGCAAATGGGAAAGCCTCCACCTTCGCCCCGCAATGACCTCGAAGCGCTCGGGCCAAACAACAGGCCGAGACTGCGGAGGTCAGGATGGTTGGGACGTTCCACGCGGGGCTGAGGTCCTCGCTGGCCGCCAAGGGTGCGGGGGCTGTCGGACTGGTGGCGCTGGCCGACCTGCTTTTCTTCCGTCAGCCGCTGGGGTTCACGGTCGGCGCCTTCGCTTTGGCGTTCGCTGCGGCCCTCGCGGCGGTGCAGCCGGCCGTGCTGCGCGACCGCCGCGCGCTCCTGTTCCTTCTGGGCGCCCTCGTCATGGCGCTCGGCATGATCGAGCGTCCGACCTTCGCCGGCTGGCTAGTGTTCGGCGTCTGCATCGGCATCGCCGGCCTGTCGCCGCGCGCGGGTCCCCACGACGACGCCTGGCGCTGGTTCCAGCGGCTGGCCTGGCAGCCGATGGTCGGTTCGATCGGGCCCGTGCTGGATGCCCTCAAGCTGATGGACAAGCGGCTGAACCGGGCCAGGTTCGCGCCGCTGCGGCTGCTCCCCGTGCTCGTCGTGCCGGTGTTGGGGGGATTGCTGTTCCTGGGCCTTTTCGCCGCCGCCAATCCGGTGATCGCCGACGCCTTGTCGCACCTTCGACCGCCCGCCTTCGATCTCGGACGCCTGTTCTTCTGGGGGGTCGTCTTCGTAGTGGTCTGGCACGTGCTGCGGCCACGCCACCTCCGCCGCCCGATCCCCACGCCCGGAGGTCGGGGTGACCGCGACATCCCCGGCGTCAGCCTACTGTCGGTCACGCTCTCGCTAATGATCTTCAACGCCCTGTTCGCCCTGCAGAACGGGCTGGACATCGCCTTCCTGTGGTCGGGCGCGCGCCTGCCCGAGCAGTTCACCCTGGCGGAATACGTCCACGCCGGGGTCTACCCGCTGATCTTCTCAGCCCTGTGCACCGGCCTCTTCGTCCTGATCGCGCTCAGGCCCGGATCGCGCATCGCGGCCAGCCGCCCGGTGCGGGCCCTGCTGGTTGCCTGGGTCGCGCAGAACCTCTTCGTGGTGGCGTCGTCGGCTTACCGCATGTGGCTCTACGTCGAGAGCTTTTCGCTAACGCGGCTGCGCATCCTGGTGTTGCTGTGGATGGCGCTGATTGCGGTGGGGTTGGTCTCCCTCCTGTGGCGCGTGCTGCGCGACCGCGGGACCGGCTGGCTGCTGAACCTCAACGCGGGCGCGGGGCTGCTCGCGCTCGTGGGTCTCAGCGTCGTCGACATCGGAGCCGTCGTCGCTGAGTGGAACTTGACCCACGCCAGAGACGCAGGCGGCCGCGGCGTCGCGGTCGACCTCTGCTACCTTCAGCGCCTTGGCCCGTCCGCGCTCGTCCCGCTTGCCCGCTTCGAGCGCCGCGGACCACCCGCCGCCCTTGCCCGGCAGACAGCGTCGGTCAGGGCCCTCGCCTACATCAGAGCCAGGGACCAACTGAAGGACTGGCGCGGTTGGAGCTGGCGCGCACAGCGCCGCCTCGACACCGCGCGCGCCCTGGGCGCCACCGCCGTCGGCTACGGCGACGGCTGGTGCGGCGGCGACTGATCCTGAAGACCTCAATTGACCCCGGAGCCGCAACGCCGATGATGCACCTCATGCCGCGCTCGATCCTGGTCGTCGACGACGACCCCCACATCCGCCAATTATTGGTCTTCGCCCTCACCAAGGCGGGGCTGGAGGCGCGTGAGGCGCCCGACGGCGAAGCGGCGCTGGCCTCCGTCGCGGCCGAGCCGCCGGATCTCGTCGTGCTGGACATCAACATGCCGCGCATGGATGGGCTCGAGGTCTGCCGCCGCCTGCGCGGCGAGGGCGATCTCCCGATCCTGTTCCTGTCCTCGCGCGACGACGAGATCGACCGGGTTCTTGGCATCGAGCTGGGCGCCGACGACTACGTCGTGAAGCCCTTCAGTCCCCGCGAGGTGGTGGCGCGGGTCTCGGCCATCCTGCGCCGCTCCGGACGCGGAGAGGGGGGTGAGCCGGCGGGCAGGAAGGACAGCGGCCTCTCACGGGGGAAGTTGAGTCTCGATCCGGACGGCTGGACCGCGCGCTGGGGCGACCGGGAGGTTCCCCTCACGGTCACGGAATTCGGTATCCTCCGGACGCTGGCGGGAGCGCCGACCAAGGTGTTCAGCCGCGACGCCATCATCGACCGCCTGCGCGGTCCGGGTTTCGCGGTCACGGACCGCACCATCGACAGCCACGTGCGCAACCTGCGCGGCAAGTTCGCCGCGGTGGGCGGCGGCGATGTGATCGAGACCAAGGCCGGCGTCGGCTACCGGCTCGGGGCCTGCGGCGGATGAGCGCTTGATCGGCGCCGCCAAGGAGTTCCTGAAGCGCCACTGGCCGCGGCTTCGGCTACGCACCATCCTGCTGGCCGTTCTTCTGTTCGCCGCCGCAATGCCCCTGTTCGGCGGGGTATTCCTGCGGGTCTACGAGAACGCCCTGGTGCGCCAGACCGAAGCCGAACTCGTGGCCCAGGGCGCCGCCATGTCGGCCGTCGCCGGGCTGGAATGGCCCGGAGCTCCCCCGCCCCCGCCGACGGCCCCGCCAAGCCGCCGCATCTACGTGCAGGAAGGCACCGAGATCGATCTCGGCTCGACTCCCATCCTGCCAGAGCGGCCGCGGGGAGAGGTCACCGAGCGCCGCGCCGACGCGCAGGCCGTCGCCGTTGCGCGCCGGCTGGAGCCCGTCATCGAACGAACAACCCGCACGACCCTGGCCTCGGTGGTCATGCTCGACAGCCACGGCGTCGTCGTTCGCGGTTACGGCATGGGCCGCGACCTGTCCGCCCTTCCCGAGGTGCGGGCCGCCCTGCGCGGGCGACCGGCCACCACACTGCGACGACGCAGCGAATACGACCGACGCTACGCCTTCGAATGGCTGAGCCGCGCCTCGCAGATCCGCCTGCATCATGCCCGGCCCATCGTGGTGGGCGGGCGGGTCAAGGGCGTCTTGCTGATGTCCCGCTCGCCCCGCGCGCTGTTCCGCGGGATCTACGAGGACCGGGGCAAGATCGCGTTGGGAGCAGGGGTCATACTGCTGGCTCTGGTGTTTCTGTCCGGCCTCGTGTCGCGCGGCGTGACCCGTCCGATCGTGGCCCTGTCGCGCGCGTCGGCGGAGGTGGCGGCCGGCCATGGCGCAGCGCCTGAGACCCCAACCACAGCAGCGGTCGAGATCCAGGAGCTGTACGAGAATTTCGCGGTCATGAGCGAGGCGATCGCCCGTCGTTCGGGGTATCTGCGGGACTTTGCCGCGGCGGTCAGCCACGAGTTCAAGACCCCGCTGGCCGGAATAGGCGGCGCGGTCGAACTGCTGCAGGACCATGGCGAAAGCATGAGCCAGGCCGAGCGCGCGCGGTTCCTCGCCAACATCGCCGCCGACAGCAGCCGCCTGGGCCAACTGGTGACGCGCCTGCTGGACCTCGCGCGTGCGGACATGGCCCGCCCCGAGGCCGACGTGTCGGCCGATCTCGCCGCGCCGGTGCGGCGCGTCGTCGACGGGCTGGCGGCGTCCGACCTGTCGATTACGGTCGACCTGCCGCCCACGGACCCCGTCGCGGTGCCCGCCCGCACGGTCGAGGTGGTGCTGACAACCCTGATCGAAAACAGCCGCCAGGCCGGCGCCTCCCGCGTGGAGGTCAGCGCAAGGCAGGACGCGGATCTGGTCCTGGTCAGGGTGACCGACAATGGCCCCGGCATCCCGGAGGCCGATCGCGCCCGGCTCTTTGAACCGTTCTTCACGACACGACGCAGCGATGGCGGAACCGGCCTCGGCCTGTCGATCGCCGAGAGCCTCCTGGCGGCCAGCAACGCTCGTATCGCCTGCCTGCCGTTCGAGGCCGGGGCGGTCTTCGAGGTGTCGCTACCCCTTGCCCGTTAAGCCTTCTCGTTAAGGCGCCGGCAGGACTTCCTGCACGGAATCTCCACAGCCGCCGCCATCGCGCCTGCGCGCTGGGGCGCCAATCTTGGCCCGGCACAATGGGGAGATGCGCCGATGGCCGCAGGCGACAGCACCGACAATCCGGTCCGGATCCAACCTGCTCGAGACGGCTGGCGCTGGAGCGTCATCGATGAGGGCAGAGTGGCCGCCGAGGGTCAGGCGCCCGACGCCCATACGGCCGAACGCTATGGCGCCTTCGCCGCCGCTGCAGTGGCCAGCTTTGGCCGCATCGGACGCGCCTACTAGATCACGCCCTTTTCGCGCAGATCCACGATCGCAGCGGCCTCCAGGCCCAGGCGCTCGCCCAGCACCGCCTCGGTGTCCGCCCCCAGGGCCGGTGGCGCCCGCCGGTAGTCGACCGGCGTCTCCGACAGCCGGAACGGGCTGGCGACGGTCTTCACCGGCCCATTGAGGTCGGAGCGGCTCTGTTCCACCACCAACCTGCGGTGCTTCGCCTGGGCCTCCTCAAACACCTGATCGATGCGGTTGATCGGCCCGCAGGGCACCCCGGCGGCTTCAAGCACATCGATCCAGGCGTGGGTCGTACGTTTCACCGTCAGAGCGGTCAGGAGCGGGACCAATTCGGCCCGGTTGCGTACGCGCGCCGCGTTGCCGATGAAGCGGGGATCATCCGCCAGACCCTCATCGCCCAGCGCCCGGCACAGCCCGCGGAACTGCCCGTCGTTGCCGACCGCGATCACCACCATGCCGTCGGCGGTGGCGAAGGGTTGATAGGGGGTCAGGTTGGGGTGGGCGTTGCCCATGCGGCCCGGCGCCTTCCCGGAGACGAAGAAGTTGGTCGCCTGGTTGGCCAGCATGGCGGCCTGGACGTCAAACAGCGCGATGTCCAGGTGCTGGCCCTGGTCCGTCGCCCGAGCGTGGAGCAAGGCGGCCAGAATACCGTTCGATGCATAGAGGCCGGTGAACAGGTCCACGACCGCGACGCCCACCTTCATCGGCTCGGCGCCCGGCGCGCCGTCGGGCTGGCCGGTGATCGACATCAGCCCGCCCATGGCCTGGATCATGTAGTCGTAGCCAGCCTTCGAGGCCGCCGGACCGTCCTGGCCGAAGCCGGTGATGGAGCAGTAGACGAGGCGCGGATTCACCGCCTTCAGGGCCGCGTAGTCGAGGCCGTACTTCTTCAGGCCCCCGGTCTTGAAGTTCTCGACCACCACGTCGGCTTCCGCCGCCAGCGCGCGCAGCAGCGCCGCACCTTCGGGCAGCGCCATGTCGACGGTGATCGAGCGCTTGTTGCGGTTGGCGGCGAAGTAGTAGGCGGCGTCCGATGGTTCCCCGTCCGGGGTATGGGTGAAGGGCGGACCCCAGCCGCGCGTGTCGTCCCCCGCGCCCGGCCGCTCCACCTTGATCACCTCTGCCCCCAGGTCGGCCAGGATCTGCGTCGCCCACGGCCCCGCCAGCACCCGGCTGAGGTCGAGCACGACGACGCCGGCGAGGGGGCCGGTTGGAGCGGGGGATTTGGTCATTGTTCGTATCGACGGTAGGGAATGGCGGCGAGGCTTGAGGCCCCGCCCGTCAGCTTCGCTGACACTCTCCCATAAAGGGGGGGGCGAAGGCTGGCTACAGCCCCGCGTCGTAGCTTCCCGACTTGCGGCAGCGCTCTTCCCGCGCTTCCTGGGCGCGGTCGTCCAGCTCATCCGCCAGCTTGCAGATGTTCCGCGACGCGGTGGTCTTGTGCAGCCCGGGGATCAAGGCGTGGATGAAACAGCAGGCGGCGATGCCGAGCACGCGCACGCCGTAGCTCGCGGAATGCCCAAAGTGCTCGAAATAGGTCTCGCGGACGTCGCGGGGGTGTTCGAGGAACAGTCGGTCGAAAAGGCTCGGGCGCGACATTTCCCCGGCGGTGTGGCTGCGCTCGCTCGCTTGCACGGACATATCCCTGTCAGGCCCCCCTTCATCGAACCGCGGCTTTGCGCTAAGGGCTGCCGCGTTCCGAAGCACCTCAGATAGCATGGGCCGCGCCGAAGCGATAATCTGCGCGCCTCACGAGAGAAATCGCAATGCCGCTCGACGCCGCAACCGCCAAGGCGCCCGCCAAGACCTTCAAGTGGGACGATCCGCTGGACCTTGACGGCCAGCTGACCGAGGACGAGCGCGCCATCTATGAGGCCGCCAAGCAGTACGCGACCGACCGCCTGCTGCCCCGAGTTGTCTCGGCCTTCGCCGAGGAGCGCTTCGACGCCGAGATCATGAGGGAGCTCGGGGAGATGGGCTTCCTGGGGGCGACTTTGCCTGAACAATACGGCGGATCCGGCGTCAGCCACGTCGCCTACGGCCTGATCGCCCGCGCCATCGAAAGCGTGGATTCTGGCTATCGCTCGGCCATGAGCGTTCAATCGTCCCTGGCCATGTACCCGATCTACGCCTTCGGCTCGGAAGAGCAGAAGATGAAGTGGCTGCCCCGCATGGCCGCGGGCGAAATCGTCGGCTGCTTCGGCCTGACCGAAGCGGATGGCGGCTCGGACCCCGCCTCGATGAAGACCCGGGCCGAGAAGGTCGACGGCGGCTACCGGCTGAACGGCGGCAAGTACTGGATCACCAACAGCCCGATCGCCGACATCGCCATCGTCTGGGCCAAGCTGGACGGCGAGATCCGCGGCTTCATCGTGGAAGCCACCCTGCCCGGCTATTCCGCCAACAAGATCGAGGGCAAGCTTTCCTTGCGCGCCTCGATCACCGGCGACATCGGCCTGTCGGACGTGATCGTGGGCGAGGACGCCATCCTGCCGGGCGTGAAGGGCCTGCGCGGCCCGTTCTCGTGCCTGAACAAGGCGCGCTACGGCATTTCGTGGGGCGCCATGGGCGCGGCCGAGGACTGCTTCCTGCGCGCCCGCGAATACGTCTCCGAGCGCATCCTGTTCGGCCGTCCGCTGTCCTCGCGCCAGCTGGTGCAGAAGAAGCTGGCCGACATGTCGACCGAGATCGCGCTGGGCTACCAGGGCGCGCTGGCGGTCGGCCGGCTGCTCGACCAGGGCGCCTGGGTCCCGGAAGCCATCTCGATGATGAAGCGCAACAACTGCGGCAAGGCGCTGGCCATCGCGCGCGAGACCCGCGACATGCACGGCGGCGCCGGCATCACCGGCGAGATGCACGTCATGCGCCACGCCATGAACCTCGAGACGGTGAACACCTACGAGGGCGCCCACGACGTCCACGCCCTGATCCTGGGCCGCGCCATCACGGGCGAGAGCGCGTTCTAGCGCCCGGCGTCGCCGCCGCCGCGCGCCTGCGCCACCGATCGCGCCCACGCGCTGACGGGCATGTCCGAGCGCCCGGCTGGAGTTTCGTCGGGTCTCCAGGGCGCGGGGTGGAAAGGTTCGGACCGTCCGTAGACCGAGGTTCCGGTCTGCGACAGGGCCAGTCCGTAGGGCCTGTAGTCAGCCATGCTCCGCCTCCCTGCGCGCAGCCGTGGCCTGCGCTGTGTCGATCAGGCTGAGCCGTTCGGCCAGCGCGATCATGTCCGCCGGGGGTCCGCCCTGCCTGGAGAGGGCGATCCGGACCTGTTCGGCCGTCACCAACCCCTGACCCACCAGATAGTTCCCCAGCGGCTCCGACTGGGGCCAGTAACCGGGCAGAGCGGCCTGCAGGCTGAGGTGGTTCAGGGCTCCTGTGCGGACCAGCATGTCGCCCAGCCGCACATAGTCAGACCGGATGGCCCGCCAGAGCCGTTCGGACCCCGCGCCGTCGATGTGCCCCAGCCGAACCATGGCCTCGACCTGCGCGCGGCTGGAACGCCACGCCTGCGGGGCCCAAGCCCAGCGCACGGCGAAGGCGAGGTCGCTCAGCGGAGCGTAGAGCCAGCGGACCGTGCGGATTCCGTGCCCCGCGCAGACGCCTTCGATACGAGCCTTTTCCTCGCGCGAGACCGGCTCGGCGGCAGCCAGATCGAGATGCTCGCCCTCGCGCCGCACGGGCACCACGCCGCAGCGCGCCGCCTGGCGCGGCTTCAGCGTGGCCAGCACCTCGTCCGGAATGGCGAAGGCGTCGCAGTGGGTGAGCCCGGCCTCCTCGCGCGCCGCGAAGGCCTCGGCCAGATGGCGATCGTCGACCGCCCCCATGTCGACCAGCAACAGGCCAAGCGGGCGGTAGACCTGCTTCTGCGCCGCCAGGGCGGCGTCCAGCGCCTCGACCTCGACGTGGTTCCAGAAGCGAAGGAGATCGCCGATCCGGCCGCGGCTCCGCTGCATGTCAGCCAGCGATGGAAAGGCGTGGGTCGTCTTGTCCCAGGCGATCGGCTTGCCGGTGGCCAGATAGCCGGCGAACTGGGTCAACGCCCGCCAGAAGGCCTGGAAGCCGATGAGGTTGGAGACCACGATCCGCGCCGGCGCCAACAGGACGTAACGCTTGCCGTGGTTCTGCAGGGTGAACCACATGCGGTGACCGACCCGGTTGAGCAGAAACAGGAAGTTGATCAGGATCAGGTCCCAGACCCATTCCTTCTCCACCAAGGGCGGAAGGTCGGACGCGCGCGGCCAGACCCAGGTCAGCCCTACCCAGCCGAAGTACTGCAGCACGATCAGGTAACCGAGCGCACCCGTCGGGGCGGTGATCAGGGCCTTGCGGTCCCGGAACAGGAAGTAGCGGTTGGCGAGGTCCCCGAACCAGCCCAGCTGGCGCCAGCCCATGTAGCTGATGCCCAGCATCCAGCGGGACTTCTGCCGCACAGACGCGGTCCAGCGATCCGGGAAGAACTCCTTGGTGGCCACGAGCTCGCGTTTGAGCACCTGTACCTGTCCGGACCGGAACCAGGCCTTCCGCCACCGCAGCACGCGGGCGTGGTAGCGTACAAAGGCCGACGAGAAGCCCAGGGCCCGCAGCCGGTGGCCGACGTCGTAGTCCTCGGTGAGGCTGTCGGTATTGAACGGCTGGTCGTCGTTTTCGCCGCGCAACGCCAGCATGGCCTGCCGCGAGAAGGCCGTCGCCACCCCGGCGGACGGGGTCATGTGGGCCATGGCCGAGCGGACCGGCAGGTCCTTGGTATGGAACTCGGCAAACTCGTCCATGTAGTGGCAGGCGACGAAGCGAAACCAGCGCCGGTTCATCGACAGCACCGGCAGCTGGATCATGCCCTGGCCGTCGATGAACCAATTGACGGTCCGCAGACCGAACGGGTGCACCACGTCCTCGGCGTCATGCATCAGGAAGACGTCGAAGCGCTCGCCCGTCCGGGCTTCCCAGGCCAGGATTCCTTGAACGATGATGTTGAGGCAGTCGGCCTTCGAGGTCGGGCCGTCCCGTGGAACCACCGTCATGTGGACATTGGCGAAGCGCTGCATCACGCGCCTTACCTCGGCCTGGGTCTCGGGGTCGTTCTGGTAGACGCCGACGAAGATGTGGAAGCGTTCGTAGTCGAAGGTCGCGATGGTGTTCGCGGCCATCGAGGCGATAACCTCGCTCTCCTTCCAGGCCGGCACCATGATGGCGATGCGCTTTTCGGGCGCGCGTTGCAGCCGAACCTGAGCCGGCGGCTTCTTCCACAACCCCCGAACCGCACGGCCGACCTGCAGCCGCCAGTAGCAGAAGTCGATGAACAGGTCGTCCAGCGACGAAACGAAGATCAGCACGGACACGACGATCAGGGTGACCTGCAAGCCGCTCCAGTAGGCGGTCAGCGCTCTGTAGGGACCATCCGCTTCGACCCAGCCGGCGAAGGCGTCCGCCTCCCCCTGGGTCCAGGTGAGAACCGATTCCATGGCCTTCGCCCCATCGGTCCTCAGCGCCCGCCCAGGCGGGTCGTGAGCGTGAACAACAAGCGGGGGCCAAATCGGTCCTCGTCGACGCCCTTGGGCTCGCCGACCGGGCGCGCGTAGACGATATCGAGGTGCGCCTCGTCCCCGAAGTTGATGCGCAGCCCGCCTCCGCCCAGCACGATCCTGGACCGGCGCGGCCCGTAGTCATCAAGGTTCCAGGCCTGGGCCCCCTCGACAAAGGCGACCGGGCTGATGCTCCAGCCCCCGTTCATCCGGCGGGCGGGCCCGAACCAGTCAAGACCGAGCGAAACGCCCCGGTCGCCGGCAAGGGCGCCAGCGTCAAGGCCGCGGCCGCCGGGCGCGCCGCCGAAATTGAACTCTTCGTAGGCGACCAGCGGATCGTCGGTCCACTGGCCCCGCGCGCGGGCCTGCAGTGTTCCCCCGGCCAACGGTCGACGGCCGGAAGCCTCGCCGCGAAGTACGGTCGCCTGGGGGTCCGCGTCAGGGCGGCTCAGCCGGGGATCGCCGGGGCGGCTCGCTCCGAAGGCGTCCAGGCCCTGGCGCACGGACAGGTCGAGGCTCTGGCCCGATGGCCCGTCGATCCGATCCGCGTGCACACCGAGGTAGCCGACGGTGATGTCGTCGCGCGCCGTGGTCGGCCCGCCCAGGCGCTCGGTCCTCTGGCTGACGGACTCCACGCCCGCGCGACCCACGACCACAACGCCGGGGGCGGTGTAGACGGGTCGACTCAATTCGACGCGCGCCAGTCGCGTCTCGCCGTGAGTGTCCGGAAGTCCGCCCCTTTCGTCGGGCGTCTGCTCGTAAAAGCCGAGATCGACGCGCCCGACCAGTCCGTCCTCGCCCAACAGGGCCCGGCTGGACAGGTTGGCTCCGCGCTGACGATCGCCCTGTAGCGCGTGGAAAACTCCAATCTGGGTCTGCTCATAGGCCGGGGTGAGACCGTTCGTGATCGCGGTCGCGCCCCCCCACCACTGACCGACGCTGGGAGGCGCGTTGTTCTGGAGGCTGGCGAAAACGTGGGCCTCCGGCACGGGGGCGTCGATGACGAGGGTCACGAGGGACGGATCGACCGGGTCCGGCGCGGCCTTCAGGCTGATGCTCCAGACGCCCTGGGCATTTGCCACCGCGAGACCCTGGCGGAGGGCCGAGGCCCTGAGCGCCTGCCCGGGCTTCACCTGACCAAACGCCTTTCGCAGGAAGCCGTCGAGGCGGGCGTCTCCGGTGTCGACGGCGACCGCCTGGACGCGCGCCTCCCGGACCGCAAGGCTCCAAGTTCCGGGAACGCCGGTGGGCGTGACGCCTGCGTCGGCGGCCACGGCCCCCCGCGCTTGCGCCAGACAGGCGATGCGACCCGCGAGGCGGCCCAGGCTCGCCTGACTGACGGATCGGCCAATGAACGGCGCAACCTCGTTGGCGAGGTCGAACCGGTCGAGCGGCCCGGCCAGGGCGATGCCTATGCTGTCGATCTGCAAGGGTCCGTCGACAATGTCCCCGGGGCCGAGGCGAGGGATCGAGCAGGTCGCCTGACCGGCGTCGGGCAGGACGATGTCAGCCGCTGGCGGAGTCTGGGCTCCGGCGGCGGTTATCAGGACCAGGCCGAAGGCTGATCCGGCGAGCGCGAGAACGCGGAGGTTCGCGGGCATGTCGAGGCTCCCCAAACCTGCACCTGCAGGCTTGGGCGAGCTTTGCTATTCGGCTTTGAACGCGTTCTGATGCGACCTGACGGCCAAGGTTCAGCTAGCTGACCGCCAGATGAACGGCTGGACGGATCAGTCCGGCGCGCCCTGGTGCATGAGACCGAGCGCCTCCTTCGCCTCCATCATCGCGCGCTTGAACTGAAGGGGCGACGAGATGTGCTTGAACACGTTGTTCCCGACCTCGTTGGCCGTGAGGATCTCGACGTCTCCATAGTCGAACCACTGTCCGATCAGGGACTGGTCCGTCTTCACGTCGTTGATCTTCTCCAGCAGGGAGTCGACCACCTCCTTGTTCAGCACGCCGTTGATCTGGATGACCCTTCGGGCGGTGACGATGAAGGCGTGGTTCTTCCACACCAGGTAGGCCCACCAGATGATGGCCAGCGGAACGATGAGCAGCAGGAACCCAAGGCTCATGGCCGGGTTTCCAGGCGTCACGCCGATCTGCAGCCACAGCACCAGGAAGAAGACGGTGACCGTGAAGATGATCGACCACGATATGTGGCGGAGGAAGAACAGGGGGTGCTGGCGCACCGCGAAATGGATGCGCTCGTCCTCGCCGAGCACCTTCTTGAGGTATCCCCGCGGTTCATAACCGGAGTCCATGGACGCGCTCCTCCCTGACCATGGGAGTCATAAGCCAAGCGCCGCCGCCCCGCTATCGCGTGAACGCCACAGGCGAACGGGCGGACGCCGCGCAGGGGCGTGGCCACGACCGCCAGCACGCCGCCGGCCGTGGCCGTAGCTCCTAGGCGTGAGCCGCATGCTCCTTGGCGTGCTTCTGGACCACGTCGTCAGCCAACCGCCCGGTCAGTTCCGCCATGTGGCTGAACTCCGCCTCGTAGGAGCCCAGGCCCTGGGTCACGGAGCGAAGCTCAACGATCAGATCCTGCCGCTCGGCCTGCGGCAGGTTGATCTCTATGCGGTCCCATCCGGGCCAGCCGTCCCGGGTGTCGTAGCCGAGGATCTGGCCGCGCCGACCCGCGACAAAGCTGGTGATGCGCGACGTCGCCGAGGACGGTGCGTAGATCACCACCTTTTCGACCGGCTCCAGCAGCAGCGAGTCACAGGCCTTCAGGCCGTCGGCCATGCCGATGCGGCCGGCCGTTCGGAACGCCATCTCCGAAGAGTCGACGGCGTGGAAGGAACCATCCACCAGCACCGCCTCGACGTCCACGACGGGGAAGCCAAGGGGTCCCCGTTCGCATGCGTCCTTGACCCCGTCCCCCACCGCCGGAATCCACTGCTTCGGCACCACCCCGCCTGTGATCCGGTCCGAGAAGGAAACACCCTCGCCTCGCCGGCGAGGGGCGATCTCCAGCACCACGTCGCCGAATTGCCCGTGACCGCCGGATTGCTTCTTGTGGCGGCCGCGGATGGAAGTCTTTCGGCGGATCGTCTCCTTGTAGGCGGTGCGGGGCTTCTCGGCCCGCACCTCCACCCCGTAGCGTCGCTTGAGCCGCTCCATCGCGACCTTCAGGTGGCTGTCGCCCTGGCCCAGCAGAACCGTCTGGTGGTTCTCCTGATCGTGCAGCAGCTCGAGAGTGGGATCCTCCTCCATGAGCCGCGCCAGGGCGCTGGACAAACGCACATCGTCCTTGCGGTCGGCGGTGGTGATGGCCATGCCGAAGACGGGCGGGCGCCGCTGGGGCGTCATCAGGGCCTTCCGGGACTTACCGTCCGCCGAGAGCAGGTCCCCCGCTCGCGCCGCCTCGACCTTGCCGATGGCGACGACGTCGCCCAGCTCGCCGGCTCCGAGCTTCCGGGTCGCCTGGCCGAGCAGCGCAAAGACGCCGGACGCGCGGGCCCGCTCGCCTGAACCGAGGGTCAGGTCCGCTCCGTCCGCGACCCTCCCCGCAAGGACGCGGGCGTAGGCCAGCTTGCCCGCCTGACCGGCATGGGCCGTCTTGAAGACGTAGGCGCAATCGCCCTCCGCGCCCAGTCGCGCGGCCGCCCTCTCGGGTCCGGGGGTGTCGTGGCGCAGCGCCTTGAGCAGACGGCGGATGCCGAAGCCGTTCAGGGCCGATCCGAAGAAGACCGGGGTGATCAGGCCCTCGCGGGTCTCGCGCACGAGGTCGGCGAAGACCACGTCCTGGGCGGGAATGATGTCGGACAGCAGCTGCTCCATCAGCGCGTCGTCGAAGTCGGCCATCTGCTCGAGCATGTGGAAGCGAGCCTCTGCCTCCCGTTCGACCATGTCGGGCGGAATGGGCTGCTGCTCGGACGGTTGCCCCTGGCGGTAGATAAAGGCGCGTTCGAGCGCCAGGTCGACGAAGCCTGCGGCCTTGTCGTCCTTCCAGATCGGAATCTGCCGCGCCACCAGCGGCGTAGAGGACGACGGCTGCAATGCCGCCAGCAGGTCGCGGATCTTGCCGCGGGCCTGGTCGATCTTGTTGACGAAGATGGCCCGGGGCACGCCGAGGCGTTCGAGTTCCTTGAGCGTCGGCTGGATCAGGAGACCCTTGTCAGGGTCCGGGTCGATGACCACCAGCGCCAGATCGGCGCACTGCAGTGCGTGATCGGCGTCGCCGAAGAACTCGACCGACCCGGGCGTGTCGATGATCGCGTAACGGTCCTCCATGAAGCTGAAGTCGGCGACGTTGATCTCGACCGACTGTCCATGCGCGCGGGCCTCCGCACTGGCGTCCCCGACGGTCGATCCGTGCGCACCCTGGCGCTCGATCGCGCCGGCCGCGTGCAACAGCGCCTCCATGAGCGCCGTCTTGCCGGTTCCGTTCGGTCCAACCAGCGCGATCGCTCGCGCGCCAACTGCTCTGCCAGGCATGCTGTCGTCTCCTCTCGGTCGTCGACGCGACGACCGCAGGAGCGGTCCCGCGTACACCCGTGCGGCTCTCTGCCCCCGGGTCCGGACGGCCGCGGAGACGGGCCTGGAAACATCGTTCCTCCTGCAGCGGCGGAATCGCAAGATGGGACCGTTCAAGGAACCGTGAGGGCGCGGCGAAACCTGAGAGGGCCGTCGCTAGGCCCCTGCCGCCGCGAGGGCGCCCCGCACCGCGGCTTTCCAGCCGGCCAGCAGACGATCCCGCTGGTCGGCCGGCATGCGGGGCTCCCAACGGGCCGGGGACTCGGCGGGCGCGACTCCCAGGGTGTCGATAAGACCCGCCCCGAGCGCCGCCAGGCGCGCCGCCCCGAGCGCCGTCATTTCCTGGAAGGCCGGACGTTCGACCGGGCATCCGGTGACGTCGGCCAGGAATTGCATGGCCCAGGCGTTGGCGGTGACGCCCCCGTCGACCTTCAGGCCCGCCGGCCGCGGCGCGCCGTCGGACGCGAGCGCTTCGAGCAGGTCGTGCGTCTGGTAGGCGAGCGCCTCAAGTCCGGCCCGGACCAGGTGGGCGCGGGTCGTGTCGCGCGTCAGCCCCATGATCGCGCCCCGGGCGTTCGGCTCCCAGTGAGGCGCGCCCAGGCCCGTGAAGGCCGGGACCAGATAGACTCCGCCGTTGTCGGCGAGCGCCTGGGCGATCGCCTCGCTCTCGCGAGAGGCCTCGATCAGCTTCAAGCCGTCGCGCAGCCACTGCACCGTGGACCCCGCCGAAAAGATCGACCCTTCCAGCGCAAACGCGCGGCCCTGGCCGGTTTCGTAGGCCACGGTGGCCAGCAGCTTGTTGCGGGAATGGCGGGGCTCTGGGCCGACGTTGATGACGAGGAAAGCCCCCGTCCCGTAGGTCACCTTGACCTCTCCAGGTCTCAGCGCCGCATGGCCGACCAGGGCCGCCTGCTGGTCGCCGGCGATTCCCGTGATCGGAAGAGCCTTTCCAAAAAGCTCGGGGCTGACGACGCCAAAGCCGCCCGCGCAGGGCTGGATGCGCGGCAGAACCTCGCGGGGCACGCTGAAGGCGGCGAGCAGTTCGTCGTCCCAGTCGCTGTCCTTCAGGCTCATGAGAGAGGTGCGCGATGCGTTCGTGACGTCAGTGGCGAACGACGCGCCAGCGGTCAGGCGATGCACCAGGAATGCGTCGATGGTGCCGGCGCACAGCTCGCCCCGCGCGGCCCGCGACCGGCCCTCGCTCACCTGGTCCAGCAGCCAGGCGATCTTGGTGGCGGAGAAGTACGGGTCGAGCACAAGTCCTGTCTTGTCCTGCACCAATCCAGCCAGCCCTTGGGCCGCGAGGTTGTTGCAGAGGTCGGCGGTGCGTCGGTCCTGCCAGACGATCGAGCGGTGCAGGGGCGCCCCGGTGCTTCGTTCCCAGAGCGTCGTGGTTTCCCGCTGGTTCGTGATGCCCACGGCAGCGATGGCGCCCACGCCGCCCACGTCGCGTATGGCCTCGCGGCACGTCTGCAGGGTGGCGCGCCAGATTTCTTCCGCGTCGTGCTCGACCCAGCCGGGATGGGGGTAGTGCTGCTGCAGTTCGATCTGACGCAGGGCTCGGGGCTTCCAGTCCAGGCCGAAGACGATGGCCCGGGTCGAGGTTGTGCCCTGGTCGATGGCGAGGATCAGCGGGTCCACGGCGAAGCCTCCGTAGCGGGAACGCGCCAGTTTCGGATAAGACCGCGCCCATGACCACACCGATCAGCCCGACCTTCGCCGATGTCCAGGACGCCGCGGTCCGCCTGCGCGGCCATGCGGTGGTGACGCCTCTCATCGAGAATGCGGCGCTGAACGAGCGGGTCGGCGGGAGGGTGCTTCTGAAGTGTGAGACGCTTCAGGTATCGGGCAGCTTCAAGTTCCGCGGCGCCTACAACCGCATCAGCCGGTTTTCAGACGATGAAAAGGCGCGCGGCGTGGTGGCCTATTCCTCAGGCAACCATGCCCAGGGCGTCGCGGCGGCGGCGCAACGCATTGGCACGCGAGCGCTGATCGTCATGCCTCACGACTGCCCGCAGGTGAAGGTCGACGGCGTGAAGGCCTTCGGCGGCGAGGTGCGCCTCTACGACCGCTGGACGGAGAGCCGCGAGGAAATCGGGGCACAGATCGCCGCCGAGCGTGGATCGGTGCTGGTGCCGCCCTTCGACGATTTCCACGTCATGGCCGGCCAGGGTACGGCGGGGCTGGAGATGGCCGAGCAGGCGAAGTCGCTCGGGGTCACGTTCGACGCCGTCAGCGCCCCGGCCTCGGGCGGTGGCCTGGTCGGCGGCATTGCGCTGGCGTTCGAGGCCCTTAGTCCCGCTACCGAGGTCTATGTTGCAGAGCCCGCCGCATACAACGACCACGCCCTGTCGCTGACGGCGCACGAACGCGTCGGCCATGCGCCCAACCCGCCTCCGTCGTTCTGCGACGCCCTGATGGCGCCCCGGCCCGGCGACGTGACCTGGCCGGTCAACTCCCGCCTGCTGAAAGGGGCCGTCTCGGCCACCGATGCTGAAGTCGCCGAAGCCATGCGCTTCGCTTTCCGATGGCTGAAGCTGGTGGTCGAACCCGGCGGCGCCTGTGCCCTTGCCTGCCTCCTGAACGGCTCCATCGACGCCCAGGGACGCGTGATCGGCATAGTGCTGTCGGGCGGCAACGTCGATCCCGGCCTTTACGCTGAGGTCATCGCCGGAAGGCGCTAGGCCCTACTTCCTTTTTTCCTTGCGCGCGTCGAAGAGCTGCGGGTCGGAATCGGTAAAGCCGTAGCGGCTCGACTTGGCCTGCAACTTGCCGCCCTTCGGGAGCGGCACGGGCCCGCGATACAGGGTCCAGCGGTCCGTCTCGCGCAGCCGCCATTCGATCGTCGACCCCGGCGTCAGCGCTTCCATAACCACGCGGTTCCCCACGAGTCGAAGCACCGGAGGCGCGGTGACAGGGGTCTGGCCCGCCGGTTGGTATCGGTCGCGCAGGTCGCTGGTGGAATCAAACGACAGGTCCGGTGTCATGCCGTTGAAGGCGATCAGGGCCGCTCGCAGCCGCTGGACGTCCGAGACGTGGCCCGCATCGGCGGCCAGGTTGCGCATCTGGGCCGGATCGGCGCGCAGGTCGTAGAGCTCGATCTCCGCTCGAGGATTGGTCTGGTTGGGCCCCAGAGACGGCGCTGCGCCCCCCTGCCCCTGCACGGCGTCATAAAGGTCCCCACGCCTGGCCAGATCCCAAAGCCGGGTCTTCGGTGTGGCGTTCAGGATGAACAGGTATCGGCCGTCGCGGACCGCGCGGGCGCGCTCGAACACCGCGCCGACCCGGTTCTGGATCGAGAATGCGAAAGACGCCGGCGGCGCCGGGCGGGCGGAGAGGCGATCGCGTCCCTGCACCCAGGCCATGGGGCGCTGCCGGGCCAGGGAAACGATCGACGGAGACAGGTCGACTCCGGAGAACAGGGCCCGGTTGACGGAGCCGCGGCCACGTCCGTCGGGATAGCGCACGATCAGGGGCGTGCGAACCCCGGAGTCGTAGAGGGTGCGCTCGCCGCGAGGCCAGGGCGCGCCGGTGCGGGCCGTGACGATGATGATGGTGTTGCTGAGCGCCCCGGTCTGCTTCAGGCGGGCCACAGCCTCGCCGACTTGCCGGTCAAGCAGGGCGATCCGCTGGTAGCGCGCCTTCAGGGCCGCCCGCACCGCGGGGGTATCGGGGAGATACGGGGGCGCCACGATCCGGGCTGCATCGATGGACGGCGGGGCGACCGGCTTTTCCTTCTTCGCGAAAAGGTTTTCGAAGAAGCCCTTCTTTTTGGGCTTGGGCGCGTCCTTGTCGTCCAGGGGCAAGGTCGTCGCCTCGATCACGCCCAGGAAGGGCTGGGGCACGTCGATGGACGGCCAGGTCACGCCCGCCCCCCGCTCGTCGTCGTCCCACAGGCCGCTGGTCCCGCCGAACGGATCGTTCTTGGGTCCCACGCGGAACGTGAAGTAGCCGGCGCGGCGCAGCAGCTCGGGAAAGGCCTTCACCTCGGGCTGGGGCGCCACGTTCCAGCCGCGCGGGCCGTTCCAGTCCTGGATCACGCCCAGGGTCTGGGGGTACATCCCGGTCAGCATGGCGGCCCACGCGGCCCCCGAGGAGCCCGAAGCGCCGTAGGCGTTCACGTAGGTCACTCCCTCGCGGGCGAGGGCGTCGATGTTCGGGGTCAGCGCCGCACGGTCGCCGTAGGCGCCCAGTTCGGGACCGAGCGCATCGGCGACGAAGAGAAGGATGTTCGGGCGCGTCTCGTTCTGGGACCGCGGGCTGATGCTCGGGGTGTGCTTCGGCTGGCAGGCGGCTGTCCCCAGCATCAGGAAGACGCCGAGGAGGCCAAGGAATTTTCGGAAACTCTTGCCGTCCAACCGGAACGTCATATGCACGCTGACCTTTCGCCGCCCCCGGCCCCGGCCGCCCTGACTGCACATCCCTTGCCATTAGAGGACACAGGCGGGCGTGTCACCCGGCGCCCGGCGCGCTATCAGGTCCCATGATCTCCATCGAGGACCCTGCAGATCCACGCGTCGCCCCCTTCCGCGACATCCGCGAGCGAGACCTGGTCGGCCGCGAGGGCCGCTTCGTGGCCGAAGGCGAGGTCGTCCTGCGCGTGCTGGCTGCATCCGCCACCCACCGCACCGAAGCCGTCCTCATCGATCGCAAACGCGCCGCGAAGCTGGCGGACTTGATCGATCGCTTCGAGCGGTTGGGCGCTCCGGTCTACGCCGCCGGCCAGGGCGTCCTGGATGACGTGGCCGGGTTTCATCTGCACCGCGGATTGCTCGCCATCGGGCGCCGCGGCGTCGAGCCGCGCCCGGACGAACTCCTGGCCAGGCTGGACGGATCGGCGATCGTGCTGGCGCTGTTCGGGATATCGAACCACGACAACATGGGCGGATTGTTCCGCAATGCGGCCGCCTTTGGCGCCGCGGCGGTGTTGCTCGACGCCGCTTGCTGCGACCCGCTCTATCGCAAGGCGATCCGGGTCTCGGTGGGCCACGCCCTGACGATGCCGTTCGCGCGCTTCGACACCGACGACGACCCGCTGTCGCTGTTGCGGGGGGCTGGTTTCACGCCGCTGGCACTGACGCCCTCCGGGGCGCCGCTGGCGCAACTCGATCGGCTGCGGCGGCCGGCGGTGATGCTGGGAGCCGAGGGCGCCGGCCTGCCCGCCGCCCTGATCGCCGCGGCGACGCCGATCGGAATCCCCATGGCGCCGGGGGTCGACAGTCTCAACGTGGCGGTCACGGCAGGGATCGTACTTCACCATCTGCGCTTCCTTCGCCCCTAGGACTTTCCTTGCCGGGCAGGAGCGCCGGGGCGCAACTCGGGGCGGAACCGTGGCCGTGGGCGCCCTACCCTTGCCGCAGACGGGGCAGACCCTCTACCATGACCGTGTTCGGTGAGGGGAATTTGCAGTAATGAAATCAAAGCTCTGGATGGCGGCACGCCTGTTCCTGACGCTCGGCCTGCTGGCCGGAGCCGGCCTCTCTGCCGAGGCGGCGCCGGCCAGACCCGCCCCTTCGGCGGCGACAGCCCCAAACCCCACCCTGAACGCCCGCGTTGTCGGACGAGGCGGGGTCAGCGTCAGCGACGCTGACGCGCTTCGCATCGGCCGCCTCGACATCGACGTGAGGATCGCCGGCCGCATGGCCGAGACGACGCTCGTCGCCACCTTCCTCAACCCCTCCGCCCAGACCCTGGAGGGCGACTTCCTGCTTGATCTCCCGGCGGGTTCGGTCGTCACCGGCTACGGTCTGGATGTGAACGACCACATGATCGACGGGGTCCTGGTCAATCGGATGAAGGGTGTGGAGGCGTACGAGAACCGGGTCCGGGCCGGCGTCGACCCCGGACTGGCCGAGGTGACCCGCACCGGCGCCTTCCGCACCCACGTCTTCCCCATTCTTCCTGGCAAGGGCCGCACCGTCCGGCTGAGTTTCGCCAGCCCCATCGCTGTGGGCGGGGACTACCGCCTGCCCCTGGCCAACCTGCAGCCCGTGGGCGCCATGCGGATCTCGGCCGCCAACGGATCGATCCGCTACGACGGGCGCGTGGCGGATGGGGAGCTGAGGTTGAGCAACGCCCGCCTGACGGGAGAACTCCGCATCGCCCCGCGCCCCGCCGCCACCGTTGAAGCGGCGCGTCACCACACGGGCAAGACCTTCATCGAGGTCGCCGACACGCTCGGCGCGCGCGGCGTCGCCGCGCCCGACACCCGCCGGATCCGCATCTACTGGGACCGGTCGCTCTCGCATCGAGACGACGATCTCGCAGCGGAGATCGCGCTCGCCGAGCGCTACGCCGAAACCGTCAAGCCGCAGGCGATCGATCTGGTGCTCTTCAACTCGGATGCGCCGGTCACGCGGACCCTGCAGGGCCCCGACCTGGCCGGTCAGCTACGTGCGGCCCTCAGATCGGTCGACTATATGGGGGCCACCTCGCTTCGAGGGGTGTTCGAGCAGGGTCGGCCCGCCGCCGGTCAGTGCCTGGTGTTTTCTGATGGAAACATCGACCTCGACGACTTCAACGCCTCAGGCCAGGACTGCGCCCTGTTCACGATCTCGTCGGCGGCGGACGCGGATCGCGGCTTCCTCGCGACCCTGGCGTCGCGGTCTGGCGGCGAGCACTTCGACCTCAGCCGCATGACCGGCGATCAGGCGATGGCGCGGCTGATCAGCCGCAACCTGCGCGTGACCGGCGTCACCGACGCCGCCGGCGCCCGCCTCGATTTCGTGGCCCTGCCGGCGCCGGACGGCGGTTTCCGTCTCATCGCGCCGGCGCCGGAACGGGGAGGCAGCCTCACGGTCAGCCTGAGCGGGGGTGAGCCGCGCCGGTACCGGATTCCGGACGGCGAGGTGGTGGTCCATGACGGCCTGGGCGCCCTGTGGGCCCGCGCTCAGCTCTCCTCCATGTCCGCCCAGGCGCGTCCCGACCACGCCGAGGTCGAACGGTTCGCGCGCCGGTGGTCGGTCGCCGACGGCTCGGTGGTCTTCGTGGTGCTGGAGACCGCCCGGGACTACGCCGAGGCCGAGATCGCGCCGCCCCAGAACGCCGGCAAGCTGATCATCGACGAATATCGCGAACTCGCTTCCGCCCGGGAAAAGTCCAAGGCCGCGGAACGGGAGGCGCGCCTCTCCAAGATCCTGGCGATGTGGGAGGAACAGAAGTCCTGGTGGAACAAGACCTACGCCTTCCCGCGCGAGCGCCTCACCGCACAGGGCGCCTCGGTGCGTGAGGCGCGGCGGCAGGAACGGGAAAGCCGCGACCTCGCGGCGGGTTCTCCCCCGCCCCCGCCGCCGCCGCCCCCGGCTCCGCCGCCACCCCCGGTGATGTCGGCAGAGGCGGCCGCCGACGAGGTCACCGTGACGGCCTCCCGTGCGACCTCGGGGCCGGCAGGGCCGGCGGCCTCAGGCGCTGCCGGCCGACCGATCGCGATCGAGATCGGCGAGTGGAAGCCCGATCGGCCTTACCTCAAGGCGCTGGACGAGGCGCCCCCCGAGCAGTTCTGGAGCGTGTATCGTGAGCAGGAGAAGGTGAACGGCGCCCTGCCCGCCTTCTACTTCGACGTGGCCGAATGGCTCTTCCGCAAGGGCCGCGCGGAGGACGCGCGCCGGGTGGTCGTGAATGTCCTCGAGTTGCCGGTGGCGGACCAGACGACCCTGATCGTCCTGGCCGACCGTCTGATGCGCTACGGCGAGACGGATCGCGCGATCTGGGTCTACGAGAAGGTCCTCTACCTCGACCCGGACCGCCCGCAGCCGCGGCGCAACCTCGCCCTGGCTCTGATCCAGCGCGCCGAGCGCAACCTGACCCGTAGCGCCCGCCCGATCGCGCACGAACCCAGGGACGACTATCAGCGCGCGCTCGACCTGCTGACCGAAGTCGTCATGCGGCCGTGGGAAGGCCGCTACGACGGGGTGGAGATGATCGCCCTGATGGAGGCCAACCGGATCCTGCCGCGCGTCCGGGACTTCGGCGGGACGGTGGCGCTGGATAGCCGGCTCGCCGATCTCCTCGACACCGACCTGCGGATCATTCTGGAGTGGAACACCGACCACACCGACATGGACCTGTGGGTCGACGAGCCCTCCGGCGAACGCGCCATCTACAGCCATCCCCGCACGGTGATCGGGGGCCGGCTCTCGAATGACATGACCCAGGGTTACGGGCCGGAGGAATACCTGCTGCGGCGGGCCATGCCCGGAACCTACGAGGTTCGCGTCAACGTCTATGCCTCCGACCGTCTCAATCCCAACGGCGGCACGGTCGTGCGGGCCCGCATCTTCCGCAATTGGGGCCGGCCGGACCAGGAGGAGCAGACGCTTGAGCTGGAGCTGACCAAGGGTGCGAGGGGGACCCAGTTGGTGGGCAAGATCCAGGTCGGCGGGCCGCGGACACCTGCTCCCCGCCGTATGCGCCCGCCGCGGACTCAGTAGGTCAGGCGCAGGCCCGCCCGCAGAGTGCGCGGCGGGCCAAGACCCTCGGTCCCGCCGGCGGTTTCACTGACCTCGAGGTTGGCGTCGAACAGGTTTGCAGCGGCGACGTAGACCGCGGCGTGGGGCGCCACGCGCCACTCGGCGCGCAGGTCGAGGGTGGCCGAAGCGGACAGCACGCGGCTGTTCAGGTCGTCCTCGAATCGGGGTCCCTCCCAACGCAGAGTCACCGACAGCGTAACCGGCGGGGCGACGGCCCAGTCGGCTCCCGCGACCACGGTCCAGACCGGCGCCTGGGCCGGACGCAGGCCCGTGAGTTGAGGGGCGTCGGTCCCTCCGTCCACGCGCGCCGCCGTGTAGTCGCCCGCCAGCCGCCATTGCAGGGTGTCGGTGATCCGGCGTTCGAGAGAGACCTCAAGCCCGATCGCGTCGATGCGGCCCGCATTGCGCCGCTCGCGCAACACCCCGCCGGCCGGCACGAAGCCGGCCCGGGGAAACAGGCCCGGCCCAACCCCGATGGTGACATTGGCGACCGGGTCTTCAATGCGGTTCCAGAACAAGGTCAGCGCCAGTCGCCCGTCGTCGTCGCCGCCCTGCAGCCCGGTTTCCAGCCCATACAGGCGTTCCGGCTCCAGAGCCGGGTTGGACTCCGTGATGTCAGCGCCTACGCGGAACGGACGGTGCAGTTCATTCAGGGTGGGGGGCCGGAAGCCGGAATAGGCGGCGCCTCTCCAGGCGAAGCCGCCGCCGAATTCGCGGCGCACGCCGAGGCGGCCGGACAGCACCACGCCGCTGCGGTCCTCCGGATGCTCCTTCAGGGTGACGCCGCCGGCGGCTGCATCGCGCTCGATGCGAAGGCCGTCCGTGGTCGCCCAGTGGTCCGCCCTCACGCCGCCGGCGAACAGCCAGTCCCCCCGCGGTCGCCAGGCGCCCTCAGCGTAGAGCCCGGCCACCGAAGCGGCGCCGCCGGCGCGCCGGGATCGCGTGTAGGTCCCCCCCAGATACCGAAAATCCTCGCGGACCTCTCCATCGGCGAAGCGAGCGTCCGTCCCCAGTTCCCAACTCCACCGTTCGGCGGACCTGCGAAGCGCGGCGTTGAGTCCCCAGCCGAGGGCGGGGGTGTCGTGCTGGTCGTTGGCGGGGGTCGTGGTCGAGCGATCCGGCGACACGCTCACC
>JAIBAU010000031.1 GCA_019695035.1 Caulobacteraceae bacterium
AGGGCATGGACTTCCGCCCGGGCAAGGTGGTGTTCGAGTTCCTGCCGCCGCTGCCAGCCGGCCTGAAGCGCGGCGAGTTCATGAAGGAACTGCAGGGCCGCATCGAAACGGCGTCGAAGGCGCTGCTCTAGTCTTCCCCTCTTCAAGGAGAGGTAGCGGCGAAGCCGACGAGGGCGCGATTTCCCCCTCCACCGCATCGGCCCCCCCCCAGGGGGAGCAAATTGGACGATTACTGGTCCGCGAAAGCCTGCAGGGCGTCGAGCAGAACGGCGTTCTGCTCGGGCGTGCCGACGGTGATACGCAGGCAGTCGGTCAGGCCGTAGCCGCCGACGGGTCGCACGATCAGGCCGCGGGAATGCAGGAAGGCGTCCGCGTCGCGGGCGCTCCGGGCCTCATCGGGGAAGCGAACCAGCACGAAGTTGCCGGCCGAGGGATAGACCTCGAAGCCCATGCCGCGGATCGCCTGGGTCAGACGCGGGCGCCATTCGCGCACCAGTTCGCGGGACCGTTGCTGGTGGGCGTCGTCGGAGAGCGCGGCGACTCCGGCCTCCTGGGCCGGAATCGAGTTGTTGAACGGCAGCCGGATGCGGTCGACGGCATCGGCCACGTCCCGCGGCGCGTAGCCGAACCCGATGCGCAGGCCGGCCAGGCCGTGGATCTTGGAAAAGGTGCGGGTGACCACCAGGTTCGTCGCCTCCCGCGCCAGCGGCAGCGCGGTCTCCCAGTCGGGTTCGGTGACGTACTCGGCGTAAGCCTCGTCGATGACCAGCAGCACCCGCTCCGGCAGGCCGGCGTGCAGGCGACGGATCTCCTCGCCGGAGTTCCATGACCCGGTGGGGTTCGACGGGTTGGAGATGTAGACGATCTTGGTGCGCTCATCGACGAGATCGAGGATGGCGTCGACGTCGACCCGCAGCTCGGGCTCGGGCGCGTAGAGGATTTCCGCCTGGTTGGCCTTGGCGCTGATCCGGTAGGCGAGGAAGCCGTACTGGCCGGTCACCATCACGTCGCCCGGCTCGAGGAAACACTGGTTCAGGAGCGCGAAGATCTCGTCCGAGCCGTTGCCGAAGATCAGCCGGTCGGGCTCGAGCCCGAACTTGTCCGCCACCGCCTCGCGCAGCTTCGAAGCGCGGCCCTCAGGGTAGATGTGCAGCCGCTCGACGGCGTCGAAATAGGCCTTCCGGGCCTGCTCGGAGCAGCCCAGCGGGTTCTCGTTCGAGCTGAGCTTGATGGGTTCGGAAACCCCCTCGATCTTCGACTTCCCGCCCACGTAGGGGGCGATGGTCAGGATGCCGGGCTTCGGCGCGGGCGTGGATACGGGAGCGTCGCTCATGGAGGTCTTTCAGAGGTCGAAGGGCTGCGGCGCCGCGCCGATCACGCCGGTCAGGCTGCCGGGCGCGCGGGCCAGCCGCTCGTCGTTGCGCTGCACATAGCCCGCCAGGCCGAACAGCTTCAAGCCGCCGCCCGCCGCGATCGGCCGGGCGGCGAAGCCGAGGTTGGAGAGGGCGTCCTCGATGGCCTGGTCGACACGGGCGGAGTCGGTCACCCAGAATGTCTCGTCCGCTCCGGTGGGCTCGAGGTCCACATCGCCCACGGCCAGGGCCGAGATGGGGCCGTCCAGCGACAGGTCCGGCATGGCCGCGAACACCTTCAGGCGCGGTTCGGCCAACAGCCGGCCCCACCAGCTCTGCCCGCCGTCCAGCGCCAGCACGGCGATGCCGCTGCGCCGGCGGGCCGCCGCCAGGGCGTCCTCGGGCGTGGCGGCGGGCTCCATGGGGAAGGCCGCCCCGAAGCGGATGCGCGCCAGTTCGCCGACATGGGCCGGATCCCGTCCGCCCCACACGGAGAGGTTCAGGGCCGGATCCTGCAGGGCCAGGTTCTCGCCCATCAGTTCGCGCCAGATGGTGATGACCAGCCGCGCGCCGGCGGCGCTGCGCGGCTGGGCCAGCAGGCCGCGCAGCACGGCGCTCTCACGGTCGGTGCGGATGGGCAGGCCGCGGTCCTCGCCCTTGGCGGCGATGACGTCGCGCGCCATGGCGGCGCGCTCGTCGATCAGCTTGAGCAGCTTGGCGTCCAGCGCATCGATGCGCTTGCGCACCTCGGCCAGGGTCATGGGACCCCTGGACCGGGCCGGACTCCTGGGTTTCGCGGGCCCTTTGGCCATCAGTAGACCCTTGGGGCGTCGGAGAGCCGGACCGGCCCCAGCATCGCGCCCTGCCCGGTGAAGTCCAGCCGCGCCCGGGCCGTGCCGTTCAGTCCGCCCGCGACGCCGGTGACGGTCGCCGCAGCGGCCGCGGCCTGCGGGTCGACCGCATGGGCTCGCGCCATGGCCAGCAGCGACTGCGGGGCGCCGATGATGCTGAGGTTCAGACGGCCGCGCAGGCGGCCGTCGGGCCCGGCCGTCAGGCTGACCGCGTCGGCCTGGGTGGAGGCCGAACCCGTCTCGGCGCGGCCCTGCAGCTCGGTCAGGGCGCCCCCGGCCCGGCTCCAGTTGCGCGCCGCGCCGGTCCAGCCCGCGCCCCGGAAGGCCTCGATGTGGGTGATGGCGCCTTCCCAGCGGGTGGAGAACAGCTCGCCGCCGCCGATCCACTCGAGCATTCCGTCAGGCCGGGGCTTGCCGCCCTCGACCCGGAACAGGAACAGGCCCGTCCCCGGCGCGCCCTCGCGCTGGCGAATGTTGAGGGCGATCAGCTCGGCCGATGCCAGGGGAAACGGCTCGGCCCCCTCCGCCGCGGCGAAGACCGGCCGGGTGAGCTCGACGACCAGGGTCGGCGGCGCACGGTCGGGATGGGTGAAGCTGGCGCGCAGAGCCTGCCCCGTGATGGTCACCGCCCCCTTGCCGGCGCGGGTGAAGATGACGCCCTTCGGGGCGCTGGCGACCCAGTGGGTGACGTCGTAGGCGTTGGCCTCGGCCTGCAGCACGCGGGCGAACAGGATGTGGCCGGACGGGGCGGCGACTCGGGCGTCGTCGAACTTCAGGAAAGCCCGGAAGGGCCAACCGGAGACCGACCGCTTCTTCCAGGAGACCGTGTAGCCGGCCTGGCGCAGGACGGCGGCGGAGCGATCGACCTGCTGCTCGACCCGGTGCGCCACCTGGAACCACCACCAGGTCCAGCCGCCGACCACCAGGGCCAGGAGCGCCACGACGATGAACACCCCGCCGAGGCCGGAGCGTCCTTTCGGTTCAAGCACGGGTTCTGAGGTCATGCCCGTTCCTACCGCCTGTGAAGCACGGGGGAAAGGAAGCCGTGCGCGGCCCGTGATCAGGCCGGCCGCGGCGAAGGCCTGACCGCCGCCAGCGCCTGGCGGAACTTGGCCAGCACGGCCGAGCGCGAGAAGGCCATGCCCTGGCGGCCGGGCGCGCGCAGCTCGATCTCGTGGGTCCTGACTTCGCGGGTGCGGCCGGCGTAGAGGACGTGAAAGGCGGGCACGCCGTGGCTGACGTCGGCCGTAAGGCCGAGCGGCCGCAGGGCTGGATTGATCGAGGCTTCGTCCACGTTCAGCCGCGCGACCACGAAATTGGCGGCCATGAAGGCGGCCAGGCGCTGGGCGTCGGCGGCGGTTCCGGCGGCGGGCGGCTCCTTGCCGGGCGCGAACCAGCCGTTGATGTACCGGTCCATGACGATGCAGGAGGCGCACCAGTCGGCGCCGATCTCGATCAGCACCGCCTTGTCCTGCGCCCTCGCCTCGGCCAGGGCCGCGGCCAGCACGTCGGCCTGGGGGCGGCACTTCTGGAACAGGTCGGTCGACCGGGCCGCAGGGCAGGTTTCGCGTGCGCTCGG
The DNA here is from genome assembly GCA_019695035.1 of Caulobacteraceae bacterium. GTDB lineage: Bacteria > Pseudomonadota > Alphaproteobacteria > Caulobacterales > Caulobacteraceae > JAEZEZ01. The sequence goes on from JAIBAU010000031.1 coordinate 3,783, forward strand.
ATAGGCGGTGAGGCCGGCGGCGCCGTGGCGGGCCGGGACGGGCGCGGCGGCCGCCGCGAGGAACAACGCGGCGAGCGCCAGGGCGAAAGACGGGAGCCTGGCCATCCGCCCAGCCTAGCAGGGGTTCAGGAAGCCCTGAACCTCCTCGATGGCCTCCACCAGCCCCAGGCGCCGGATTTCCACCCCGGCGGGCAGCGAACCGAACAGGCGGGTCGGCGCGGCCGCGTCGAGCAGGACGAACACGCCCTTGTCGTCGGCGCGGCGGATCAGTCGGCCGAAGGCCTGAGCCACGCGGGCTCGGGCGACGGCGTCGTCGTAGGCCTTGCCGCCGAAACGGGCGCGGCGGGCCTTGTGCAGGATGTCGGGACGCGGCCAGGGCACGCGGTCGAAGGCGATCAGGCGCAGCGCCCGGCCGGGCACGTCGACCCCGTCGCGGATGGCGTCTGTGCCGAGCAGGCAGGAATTCTCCTCGGCGCGGAAGATGTCGACCAGGGCTCCCACCTCCAGCGGATCGACGTGCTGGGCGTAGAGGGACAGGCCCTGCCGCGCCAGCGCCGGTCCCAGCAGCTCATAGGTGGCCCGCAGCCGGCGGATGGCCGTGAACAGGCCCAGCGCCCCGCCGCCGGCGGCCAGGAACAGCTCGCGCATGGCGGCGGCCACCTGCCGCGGATCGTCGCGGCCCACGTCGCCCACCACCAGCACCCGGGCGTTGGCGGCGTAGTCAAAGGGAGACTCCAGGCGGACTTCCTTGGGCGGCTCGGCCAGGCGGGCCGAGCCGGTGCGCAGGCGGGCCAGCTCGAAGGGGTCGTCGAACACTGGATCGGTGAGTGTCGCGGAGGCCACCAGCACCCCGTGCGCCGGGGCGATCACGGCGGCCTCCAGCGGCACGGTCGGGTCGATCCAGTGGCGGCGCAGGCTGGCGTCGACGATGCGGCCGAACGCGACCTCCGAGGAGAACCAGTCGACGAAGTCGGGGTCCTCTTCGGCGGCGCAATCGTAGTCCGGATCGCCCTCCAACCCCTTCAGCATGGAGCGCCAGGCCGGCAGGGTCATGCGCGCGCGCCGGTCGAGGCCGCGCAGGGCGCCCTCGATGCGGGCCCGCTGGCTGGTGTCGAGTTCGGCGGCCTCGTCGTCGAGGATGTCCTCCAGCGCCCGCGCAAGGGCGAGCAGGGGCGCCTCGACGGCGGCGATCGCCCGCGCGGCGGCGGGCGCGGCGGCGGCGACGGCGTCGGTCACGGGGTGGGCGTGGCACTCCATGCCCAGCTCCATGCCTCCGCCCCCGGCGTTGCGCGCCTTCAGCTGCTCCATCACCGCGGCCAGCAGGGCCTCGACGGGGCCGATCGGATTGACCTCGCCGGAAGGGGGCGCGATGCGCCCGGACCAGCCCTCGCCGGGAAGGGCGGCGGCGGCGCGGATGGCGGTGTTCAGGGCCTCGCGGCCGCCCTCGTAGTCGGCCACCACGTCGCCCAGGCGCTGCTCCAGGCCGCGGCCGCGCCGGCCGCGACCCTCCGGCCCCCGGATCCAGCGGCGCAGCTCCGCCGCCTCCTGGCCGGACAGGCAGGCCGAGAACGCCGAGTCGGCGGCGTCGAACAGGTGGTGGCCCTCGTCGAAGACGACCCGGCGCAGGGCGGTGGTCTCGACGTCCGTCTTCAGGTTGCGGGCCTCGCGCGCGCCGTCGAAGGCCGCCTGGGTCAGGACCAGGGCGTGGTTGGCGATGACGATGTCGGCCTTGCGCGAGGCGCGGATGGCCTTCTCGATGAAACAGGTCTTGTAGTGCGGACAGGCTGCGTGGACGCACTCGCCGCGCCGGTCCACGAGGTTGGCAGGCGAGGCCTGCGCCCCGGAGCCGACTGCGAACAGGCCCGGCAGCCACCCGGGGAAGTCGCCGCCGGTCATGTCGCCGTCGCGGGTGGCCGCCACCCAGCGCGCCGTCAGCGCCATGCCGATGGCGTCGGCGCTCCCCAGCGCCGAGCCCTGGACCATGTCCTGGAAGTTCAGCAGGCAGAGGTAATTCTCCCTCCCCTTCCTCACCACGGCCTTGCGGGCGCGTACGGCGGGATCGGGGAAGACCGAGGCGCTCTCGCGATCGATCTGGCGCTGCAGGGCGCGGGTGTAGGTCGAGATCCACACCGAGGGACCGTTGCGCTCGGCCCAGAGGGAGGCGGGCGCCAGGTAGCCCAGGGTCTTGCCGACGCCCGTGCCGGCCTCGGCCAGGACCACGCGGGGGCGACCCTCCTTGTCGCGGGGAGCGAAGGCATGGGCGACCTCGGCGGCGAAGTCGGCCTGCGAGGGCCGCGCCTCGTCCAGGCCGGCGCGGCCGAGCAGGGTGGAGAGGCGCTCGCGCGCGGCCTGTTCGCTGACCGGATCGGAGCCGGGATCGCCGGAGGGCGCCTGGTCCTCCCACTCGGCGAGCCGTTGCCAGACGTCCAGCCCCGAGCCGCGATACTGCCGCTCGCGCATCGGCTGTGAGCGGATGGCGGCCACGACCCAGGGCCCCCAGGCCCAGCCCTGCCGCTGCAGGGTCTCGGCGACCTGAAGCGCTTCCTCGTGCGTCGGCGGCGGATTGGCGGCGAGCTCATCCAGCAGCAGGCGGCAGGCCTCGCGGAGGCTGACGGCCTGCGCCTCGGCGCCCTTCGGCTCGGCCAGGCCCAGCGACAGGGCCAGCCCCACCGCGGAGGGCGCGCAGAACTTCGCGGGCCTCACGAAGGCGAACAGCTCCAGCGCGTCCAGAAGATGCTCCGCCCGGGCCGGCGCCCCCATGCCCAACCGCCGCGCCGTCAGCGAGGCATGGGCCACGATCACCGGACCCGTCTCGAACAGCCGCTCGGCTTCCGAGCGCGGCAGGGTGCGCGCGCCGTCCGCGTCGGCCACCGCGCCGGCCCCCGGCGGACAGGCGAGCGCGACGGGCAGTTCAGCGCCGGTGGCGGCCGGAACCCACGGCGCAGGCACGGTCTCGGGGTCGAATGGAGTCACCCCCTACCGGTAGCGGATTCCGCAGGGAAACGGAACGGGAACGAAGGTCGCGGCGGAAGACGTCGCACGAAGGGGGCCGCGATCAGGTCCAGAACGACATGCGACAGCCAGGGCGCCATGAGCGACCCGGAGGCCCGGGCTACTCTCGCGAGGCCTTCACCGGCGCGAAATCGACGCGACGCACCTCCCGGATCTGCCGACCCGACGGATCGCCCTCCACCAGCTCGTAGCCCAGCAGGGCGAACACCCGCCCGCGCATGAAGATCGGCCGCGCGTTGCCGTACCAGTCGACACAGCTGGCCTTGCAGCCGTCGTCGCCGAAGCGGGGACGCTGGGCGCGGAGCATGCCGAAGTCGGTCAGCGACTGGTTGGAGCGGCGCAGGAACAGCATGTCCGCCAGCCAGTCCCGGCTGTCGAGGCGCAACACGGGCAGACCCATGAGCCCCTCCTGTCCGTCCGCCGAGGTGGGCTGGAAGAAGAAGGCCTGGCTGCGGCTTTCCGCCTGGCGAGAGTTCGGCTGGATGAAGCGGTCGCCCAGCGACGGCTGGCGGCCCGGCGTCAGGTCGACGGTGACCAGCTGGGTCGAGTCGGTGGAGCCCACGGCGAGTCCGTCGCGGCCGATCTGTTCGATGCGCTCGATCCGGAAGGGCAGGTCGAAGCGGCTGATCTCGCCGCCACTGACGGGCGCGACCATCAGCTGAAACCGCCGCGCGCCGTCGGCGAGCCAGGAGTAGGCGTACAGCAGGTGGTCGCCGACCCATCGGTTCTGGCTGAAGGCGGGGCTCTCGCCATCGAACGGCAGGAAGCGGTAGTCGCTGGCCGGCGCCGCGCGCGAGCCGTCGCCGAAGCGCGAGGTGGGCAGGCGCAGCACCGCGCCCCTGCCCCGGGCGAACTGGGAATTCCACATGGCGTCGCCGTCGCTTTCGGACAGCGTCATGACGTCCAGGGTTCCGTCGCGAGCGTTGGCGTTGAACGAGAACTGGTTCATCGGCGCGCCGTTGACCTGCACCGCCTGGGGCCGGCCGCCGTCCAGCGGGATGCGGTACAGATAGGCGGGCTCGACGATGCGATCCACGTCGCGATCGCGGTCCCATTCGATGGTGGCGGTGGTCCAGACGTAGACGGCGTTGCGGGAAACGAAGAACACCCGGCCGTAGCCTCCGAGCACGGCGCTGGCCTTGCAGGTCATCACCGGAGCGGTGAGGTCGCAGCGGCTGACGGTGTGCAGGGCCTGAACGCCGCGCGCCCCGTGCGCCTTCATCGGCGCCGGCAGGTAGACCTCGCGGGCGTCGATCATCCGCCGGAAGCGGGGTTCGCTCGAATCCTTCGTCCAGACGTCGTAGCCGGGCAGCGAATCCAGCACGTCGTCGCTCAGCTCGCGGCTCCAGAAGCCGAGCGGGGTGTAGACCACCAGCTGGTCGCCGATCAGGCGCGAGGCGTAGTTCTCGCTGGAGTAATAGTCGTTGGAGCGCAGGTGATAGGCGTCGAGGAAACTCAGCTTGCCGTCGGGCGCCACCTTGAAGCGGTTCACCTCCGTGCCGCCGCGTTCGTAGTTGAATCCGACCACGACGATCATGTCGCCGCGGATCAGCATCTCGTCGTACCAGCCGCCGGCCCGAGCCCCGGGGGGGAAGGCGTCGATGGAATCGACCGGCCGCAGCCCGCCGCCGGCGATCGAGACGCTGAACAGCCGTCCACGCCGCAGGATGATCAGGTTGTCGCCCGCGACCTTGACGATGCCGCCTTCGTCGACGCCCTGCACCTGGGTCGAGGTGATCTGATCGTTGGCCATGGCCGGCGTCGGGGGCGGGGCTCCGGGCGAGGGCGGCGGAGGCGGCGGAGGCGGCGGCGGGGGCGGGGGCGGATCGCCGATCCGCAGCTCCGTGCCCGGACCGTCAGGCTGCAGGAAGCGGCGCAGCTCCTGGTCGGAGCGGAAGGACGGCATGCCGGCCTCGTCCCGCGCGGTGGCCGCCGGGGGGGCCGCGGCCAGCGGGCCCAGCGTGCAGACCGCCAGGACGGCGGCGATCAGCAGGCGGCGAACGGTGACGAATTTCGGCATCGGCCCCTCCACGGCGTCACCCGGATCAGACCAGAGCCGTTTGCCGCCCACAAGCGCTCAGCGAGCGCCGTTCGTCGCAGAATTTCGACGGTGGACGTGAAACGGAACGGGAACATGCTATAGGCCGGTGGTGTCCGAGCCCCTGAAGCCCTCGCCCCTCCCTCCGGCCTTCCAGGCCTGGTTCGGCGCGCGCGGCTGGCAGGCGCGCCGCCACCAGCTGGAGATGGTGGACGTGGTGCGCGGCGGCCAACACGCGCTGCTGATCGCGCCCACTGGCGGCGGCAAGACCCTGGCCGGTTTCCTGCCGAGCCTGATCGACCTGACCGAGACCCCCCGTCCGCAGAACGCCGGACCCCACACCCTCTACATCTCGCCGCTCAAGGCCCTGGCGGTGGACGTCGAGCGCAACCTGCTGGCCCCTGTGCGCGAGATGGGCCTGCCCGTCACTGTCGAGAGCCGCACCGGCGACACCCCGGTCGCCAAGCGCCAGCGACAGAAGGAGCGGCCGCCGGCGATCCTGTTGACCACCCCCGAGCAGCTCGCGCTGTTCTGCGCCTGGGAGGGGGCGCGCGCCTACTTCGCCGATCTGAGCACGGTGATCATCGACGAAATCCACGCCATTCACGGCGGCAAGCGCGGCGACCTGCTGAACCTCGGCCTGGCGCGGCTGCAGTCCTACGCGCCGGGGATGCGCCGCATCGGACTGTCGGCGACCGTGAACGACCCGGACATGATCCGCCGCTGGCTCGCGCCCCAGCCGGTTCCCAACATCAGCGAGGACGGGGAGGTGTTGGAAAACCTGTCGGCGCTGGTGATGGGCGATCCCGGCGCGCCGCCGGTGGTCGATGTGCTCTATTCGAGGGGCGACGTCCCCTGGTCGGGCTGGACGGCGGCGCACGCGACCGCCGAGGTCTACGACGTCATCCGCGCCAATCGCACCACCCTGATCTTCGTCAACACGCGCTTCCAGGCCGAGATGGCTTTTCAGCAGCTGTGGGAGATGAACGACGATGGGCTGGAGATCGCCCTGCACCACGGTTCGCTGGCCGCAGAACAGCGGCGCAAGGTCGAGGCGGCCATGGCGCGCGGCGACCTCCGCGCCGTGGTCTGCACCTCCACCCTCGACCTGGGCATCGACTGGGGGGCAGTCGACATGGTCGTTCAACTCGCCGCTCCGAAGGGCTCCGCACGGCTGATCCAGCGCATCGGCCGGGCCAACCACCGCATGGACGAACCCTCGCGCGCGCTGCTGGTGCCCGCCCACCGCTTCGAGGTGCTCGAATGCCGGGCCGCGCAGGGGGCGGTCGCCGCCAATGACCTCGACGGCGAGCCCGAGCGGATCGGGGCCCAGGACATCCTGGCCCAGCACGTCATGGGCGTGGCCTGCGGCGAGCCATTCCACGAAGACCGGCTGTTTGCCGAAATCCGCTCGTGCGCCCCGTACCGCGACCTGCCGCGCGAGGATTTCGACCGGGTGATCGATTTCGTGTCGACCGGCGGCTACGCGTTGCGCGCCTACGACCGTTTCCGTCGCATCGTCGGCAAGGATGGGCTGTGGAAGGTGCGCGACGGCCACGTCGCCCAGAGGCATCGCATGAACATCGGCGCCATCGTCGACATCCCGATGATCTCCATCCGCGTCGGCTCGGCCAAGCGCGGCGGCCGCAAGGTCGGTGAGATGGAGGAGAGCTTCATCGAGCAGCTCGCGCCCGGCGACACCTTTCGATTCGCCGGGCAGGTCTGGCGCTTCGAGGGCGTGGAGGGGATGAACGCCTACGTCCTGCCCTCGCCCGACCCGGACCCCCGCGTCCCCAGCTGGGGCGGGTCCAAGTTCGCCCTGTCGACCTATCTCGCCGCGCGCGTGCGGCGGCTGATCGCCGACGAGGACGGCTGGCGCCACCTCCCCGACGACATGCAGGACTGGCTGCACATCCAGAAGCAGCGCTCGATCATTCCCAGCGAGGACGAGATGCTGGTCGAGACCTTCCGGCGCGGGTCCCGGCATTATCTGGTCTGCTACCCGTTCGACGGCCGCATCAGCCACGGGACCCTGTGCCAGCTCCTGGCGCGGAGGCTGGAGCGCGCCAACAAGCGCCCGCTGGGCTTCACCTGCAACGACTATGCGCTGGCCATCTGGGCGACCCGGCCCCTGGGAGACCTCGACTTCGACGCCCTGTTCGAGGCTGACATGCTGGGGGACGACCTGGAGGCGTGGCTGGATGAAAGCGTGATGATGAAGCGCGGCTTCCGCCAGGTGGCCGTGCTCTCCGGCCTGATCGAGAAACGCTTTCCTGGGCAGGAGAAGTCCGGCCGCCAGGTCACCTTCTCGACCGACCTGATCTACGACGTGCTGCGCAAGCACCAGCCCGACCACCTGCTGCTGCGCTGCGCGCGTGCGGATGCGGCGTCCGGTCAGCTGGACGTGGCCCGCCTCGCCAGGCTCCTGCAGCGGATCCGCGGCCGGATCACCCCGGTGGCCCTGGCCCGGGTCTCGCCCTTCGCCGTACCGGTGATGCTCGAAATCGGGCGCGAGCCGGTGTTCGGGGCGGCGATGGAAGACATACTGGAAGAGAACGCCCAGGAGCTGATCGCCGAGGCGATGGACATGGAGGACGCCGCATGAGCACCGCCGCCGCCCGCACTGACGGCTGGCCTCCCGCCCCCGTATTCGCGCGCGCCGACTGCGGCGGCCTGAACATGCGGCTGAACGGGACGCGGGTGGTGCTACGCAGCTCGGGGGCGCTGTGGCTGCCGCTGACCCAAACCCTGGCGGCCGGCGACCTGCACTTCGAAAAGGGGTCGTCGTACGCGGCCCGGGGCCAGATGCTGCCGCCCTACGACACCCACGAAACCCTGGCCCGTATCGAGGCCGAGGCTGCGGCGCTCAATCCGGCGACCATCGTGTTCCTCGGCGACAGCTTCCATGACGACCAGGCCGAGGCGCGGATGGATCCTGAGGCGGCCGATCGCATCGCGCGCCTGGCCGACGACCGGCTGCTGATCTGGATCGCGGGAAACCACGATAGCGACGGTCCGCGCGGCCTGCCGGGCGAGACCATGTCCAACGTGGGCGTGGAAAACCTGGTGTTCGTGCACGAGCCCGAGCCGGGCCGCCGCCGCGGCCAGGTCGCCGGGCACCTGCACCCGTGCGCGCGGGTCTCGGCCTTCGGGAGGGCGGTGCGGGCGCGCTGCTTCGCCACGGACGGCGAGCGCATGATCCTGCCCGCCTTCGGCGCCTTCACCGGCGGACTGAGCGTCCGCGACCAGGCCTTCGACGGCCTGTTCATACGGCCGCCCACGGCGGCGGTGATCGGCAGGAACCGGGTGCACCCGGTCGGCTGGGACCAGCTGCTCTAGCCTAGAGCCGCAGCGCGGTCTCCAGGGCGACGGCGAGGGCGATCACGGCGCCCATGGTCATGCCGGTGCGCAGCGGCGACCACCAGGGCGGCAACTGCCGGGACCGGGCGTCCCACAGCCACTGCAGCAGGAACAGGGTGATCAGGCCGGCCAGTTGCCATTTCGGCTCAGGGATCGGCGTTACCAGCAGCAGCCATCCGGCCAGGGGCGCCAGGGACGCTCCGGCGATGATCCCCGCACGGGGGCGCTCCTGGGCCGCCTCGTGACCCCAGCGCGCCCCGCCCAGAAAGGACAGCGAAACGGCCGAATAGGTCAGCAGGGTGAGGAGAGCGACCCCGGCCTGGTCGGGGCGCCCCCAGGCGTAGAGCCCGGCGGCCGCGAAGAACGGGATCAACCCCAGAACCGCCGGCAGGCCGACGGTCCAGGGAATGTAGGCCTTGCGGGTCATCAGCTTCTCCGGAACAGGGCGGAGGCGATCCAGCCCGAGACGAGCGCCAACCCCACGCACAGCAGCCCGTAAAGCCAGGGCGCGACGTGGGCGAAGTCGTAGATGCGCCGCTCGATGCCCACCTTGGCCACCGTCAGCGGACGCACCTTCACCGATACCGGCCGGCCGTCCTGGAACAGCCAGACCTCGGTCTCGTAGCGGCCCGTGGGCGCCTCGGTCGGTAAGTCGACGTCGGCGCGGAAAAGGTTACGGTCGACGTACCGAACGCCGTTGGTGTCGGCCTTGTAGAGGTCGCTCTTCTCCATCAGCCGGATGACCGCGCGGCGCCAGTCGAGGTAGTCGGCCCCCAGGCGCGAGACGACCACGTCGCGGATGCCGTAGCGGGTGACGGTATGCCGCTCTTCCGGCGCCTCGATGCGCAGGTGGTCGACCCCGATGCCGGCGCGGCGAAGCACGCCGAAGCCTGCGATCTCGGGCAGGGGTCGGGTCGAGGCGGTCATGTAGAAGCCAGGCGCCCCCTCGAACACCACCGGCCGCGAGTTCAACCATACGCCGGCCACCCTGAGCTTGCGGACCAGGCGGATCGGGCGCTCCGGGCCGCGCACCACGACCACGACGTCGGTGGGCCGCGTCGAAGGGTTGAAGACGGCGCCGTAGAGGACGATCCGGGCGCCGTGATAGCCGGAGGTGACCTCCACACGGGTCTCGGTCAGGGCCGCCGAGACGACCGCGTCTCCGGGCCCGGGCCGGCTAGGCGTCGAGACGGCCGCGGGGGGCGCCGGCGGCAGGGCTGCGGGCGCGATCATCGGCCCATCCCCGCGGCGAAGGCGAAGGGATCGGCCGGCGGCACGAACAGGCCCAGGCCCATCTGGAGGCCGACCAGCAGAACGATGAGCGCCAGGACGGCGCGCAGGGAGTCCGGGCGGAAGCGATTGGAGGCGCGGGCGCCCAGCTGGGCTCCCACCACGCCGCCGAACAGCAGCAAACCGGAAAGCAGGATGTCGACCGTCTGGTTGCGCCCCGCCTGCAGCACGGTGGTGACCGCCGTGGTGACGATGATCTGGAACAGGGAGGTTCCCACCACCACGCTGGCGCGCATGCGCAGCAGGTAGACCATGGCCGGCACGAGGATGAATCCGCCGCCGACCCCCATGATGGCGGACAGGACACCCACCGCCACGCCCAGGCCGATGGGCGGCAGCACCGAGATATAGAGGCGGGAGCGGGGAAAACGCATGCGGAAGGGCAGCCCGTAGAGCCACTTCGGGTGGCGCACCTTGAGGCGCCGGGGCGGCTCGCCACGGCGGCGGCGCAGCACCGCCTGCAGGCTCTCCACGAGCATCAGCGAGCCGATCACGCCCAGGAACAGCAGGTAGGAGACGGCGACAACCAGATCGGCCTGGCCAAGCAGGCGCAGGATCCGGAAGATCTCCACCCCAAGGACGGCCCCGACCATGCCGCCCCCCGCCATGATGCCGCCCATGCGCCAGTCCACCGCCTTCATCCGGCTGTAGGTGACGACGGAGGAGGCGGAGGAGGCCACGACGTGGTTCGCCTGGCTGGCGACAGCCACCGTGGGGGGCACGCCCATGAACACCAGCACCGGCGCCATGAGGAAGCCGCCGCCGATGCCGAAGACGCCCGAGATGAAGCCCACGAGCGCGCCCAGCGCCACCAGAAGGGGCGCGTTCACCGAGACTTCGGCGATGGGCAGATACAGGTCCAAGTCGTCAGGCCCCGCTAGACGGGTGTCGCGGCGAAACAGCCGGGGCCCGTCTTTGCAAGACGCAGGCCCGCCTTGTCACTCCCCGGCGGGCGCGGGAGCCGGCGCGCTGGTCTGGGCGGCGACGGCCTGGGCGGCCTGGAACCTCACGGCCGCCCGCTCCGCGGCGGTGCGCTGGGCGGCGGTCAGGTCGTCGCGCAGGGAGGCGGCGCCGGCCTTGGCCCCCTCGTCGCCCGTGGCGGCGGCGATGGAATACCACTTGTAGGCTTCGGTCAGGTTGCGCGGCACGCCCTGCCCCAGCTCGTAGATGCGGGCCAGGTTGTACTGGCTGTTCACCAGGCCCGCCTCGGCGGCCTTGGTGAACCATTGCACGGCGCCGGCCGGGTTCTTCGGCCCGCCGATGCCTTCCCAGTAGTAGAGGCCGAGGTCGTGCATGGCGGCGGGGTTGCCGGCGAGGGCGGACCGCTCGACCCACTTGCGGGCCTGGCCGGGGTTGGCCTCCACGCCGTGGCCGCCCTCGCGATAGATGCGGGCCAGATCGTACTGGGCCCCGGGCGACCCCTGGTTGGCCGCCTCGAGCAGGGCGTCGACCGCGTCGGGCGCGTTGGCGTCCAGCTTCCTGACGGCGTCCCGATAGGCGCTTTCGGCGGCCTGGCCGCCCGGCAGGGCGCCGTCCGTCGGCGTCACGGCGACCGCGGCCAGCGGCACGGCTTCCTGCGGTTCGCCGGCGGCGGGCTCGGCGCCATCGCGGTGATAGCCCCCCTCGGGCTCGGCCAGGAACACCCAGTAGCCGGCGGCCATGGTGGTGACGGTGGCGGCGACGGCGGAGGCCAGCAGGGCCTTCTTCACCGTCGAGGTTTCGCGCTTCTTTTCCTTGTCGAGGCGCTGCTGCAGCCGCTGCTTCGAGCCCAGTTTCAGGCCCGACAGGGGGAAGCCGCCGGACGCCTTGGGCTCTCCGCCCTGCCCGCGGGCGCCCAGGCGGGCTGCGGCGCGGGCCGCATCGATGGCCTCCTTGGTGGAGACGGCGGGTCGCGGGGCCCCGGCCGCGTAGGTGGCCGGATTGACGAACTCGGTCTCGCCCGCGAAGTCGTCGAACACGGCCGCGGCCGACCCGGGCTCGTCGGCGAAGGGCGCGGCGAAGGCCTGCGCCTGCGGCTCATAGGCCGGCGTCGGCGCGAACGGCTGCTGCTCGTAGGCCGGGGAATCGAAGGCGGGCACGTCGAAGCCCGGCGCGGCGTAGGCCGACGGGTCGTATTCCGTGGTCGCCGGCGGATAGCCGTATTCGGCGCTGGTGGGCGTCTCGAAGGCCGGATCGAAACCGCCGCCGTCGAAGGCCGGGTTATCGAAGGCCGCCGTGCCGAAGCCGCCAGCGCCGGGGAAGGCCGGCTCGGGCTCGGGCTGCGGCGGGCGGCGCAGGATCGGTTCGGGGGCCGGCGCCGGGGCGGGGACCGGGTCCGGCGCGTCCGTGCGGCCTCCGGCGATCCGGTCCAGGGTGGCGCGGGCCTCGTCCAGCAGGCGGACGGTGCGCTCCTCCGAAAGGCGGATGCGCTCACTGAGTTCGGAAGAGGCGCGCTCGTAGCGGGCCTCCATCTTGTCGGCCATGCGGCCGACACGCTCGCCGACGTCCTCGGCGGTCAGGGCGGCGCGGCGTTCGGACTGGATGATGCGCTCGCCCAACTTTTCCGAGATGCGGGCGATCTCGCCGCCCAGCCGTTCCAGCACCTGGGCGTGGGTGGCGTCAGCGTTGCGCAAGCGGGTCTCCATCGCCTCGGCGAAGCGGGCCATGTCGGCGCCGACCTTCTGGGCGACGCCTTCCGACGCCTTCTCGACGCCGGTCATGCGGTTGTTCAGGTTGCCCGCGATGCGCAGCACCTCATGGCCGAGCTTCTCGATGGCCTGGGCCGAGCGGGTCTCCGAGGCCTGGACGTGGCGGGCGATCTCGTCCAGGGCGCGCTCGACCTTGTCGAAGCGGCCGCCCGACACGTGGTCGAAGCGCTGGATCAGTTCGATGCGGGCATCGGCGACCTTCTGGCCCAGGTCGTGGGCCAGCTTGTCGAGGCGGTCGGTGTCGAGCCGCGCTTCGGTCCCGCGCATGCGCTCGTCGAGCTGGGCGAACGAGGTCTCGAGCGTGCGGATGGCGCTCGACGTGCCCTGCTCCGCCCGCTCCAGCCGCTCGGCCACCCTGGCCACCACCGAGTCGATGACCAGCGTGGGGTCAGGCCGGGCCTCGGCCTTGTCGATGCGGCGTTCGGCGGCGGCGAGACCGCCCTGCACTTCCGACAGCTGCTGCCGCGTGCGGGCCTCGGTCTCGTAGATCTGGTTGGCGACCTTGCCCAGGGCGCCTTCGAGGGCGCGCAGGGCCTCCACCGACTTCGGCCCGGAGACTTCGCGCTCCAGGCGGCGCAGCCGGTCCAGGTCCTCGCGGCGATCCTCGTAGAAGTCGTCCAGACGCCGCGCCAGGGTGGTCTGTTCGCGCTCGCCGGCCTCCAGCTTGCCCAGCAGGCCGGCGACGGCCTGGTCGATGCCGCTGACCGCCAGGGTCGACCTCCGCTCGGCGGTCTCGATGCGCGCGGTCAGCTCCTCGAGGGCGCGGGTGACACGGGTCAGGTCGTCGGGCTCGTCGTCGTGGTAGGCGTCGTCCAGGCGCCGCGAACGTTCGCGGCGGTCAGGGCCGCGGTAGTCGACCGGCCGGCGGCCCAGCGGAGTGACGGTGTCGTCCTCCTCGCCGCCCTCGACGATCATGCGGTTGAGCCACTCGCCGAGCGTCATGCCGGAACGCCTGGCGAGGTCCTTCGCGATCTCGCGCGCCTTGGGGTCGATCCCCTTGACGCTCCAGGGCGCTCCCGCGCTCATTCGAATCCTCTCCCAGCCGACGCTGGTTACGCTAAGCGACCAGACTTGGGGTGTAAACGCATGGTTAACCCCAAGATGTTGGGGCCGCGCGCCTTTCTGTGGAAAGTTTCGCATCCCGCTGACTGCAGTTCGGACGAGCGTGGTTAACGGCGCGTTAAGGGTTGCCCGACGCCGCTCCGGAAACCCCTTGCGTGGAACCGCGTCGCAAGGTCGCGGTTTCCCCTGTTCGGTCAGAACAGGAGCCCCCGATGTCCGACGACACGATCACCCAGTCCGAAGCGGAAGACCGCCTCTGGAAGGCGCTGGAGGACACCCGCACCGGGATGCTCGGCCTGATGGGGACAGACCAGCACTTTCAGCCCATGACCGGCTTCGAGGATCGCGAGGGCGGCGCGCTGTGGTTCTTCACCCGCGACGACACGGACCTCGCCCGGGCCGTGGCCGCCGGAGAGGGCGGCAAGGCGATGTACACAGTGGTGACCAAGGACACCAAGGTCTACGCCTGTCTGGCCGGAACGACGGCGGTCCAGCTCGATCGCGGCAAGATCGACAAGTACTGGAACCCCGTGGTCGCCGCCTGGTACCCGGGCGGCAAGGAAGACCCGCACCTGACGCTGATCCGCCTCGACCTTGAGGACGCCCGCGTCTGGCTCAACGACAAGGGGCCGGTGATGTTCATGATCGAGGTGGCGAAGGCCAACCTGACCAGGACGTTCCCCGACGCCGGCGAGCGCAAGGACGTGACCTTCCAGTAGCGTCGCTTCATACAGTCCAGCGAGTTCACTTTGTAATTCAAAGTAAGCGTGCTATTCGGCCGCCTGCAATGCAGTGGAGGTGGTCGTGCGGCGCAGGCAGTTCATTTCGGGCCTGGCGGGCCTGGGCCTTGTCGGGGCCGCGGGCCGCGCGCTTGCCGGGGACCCTATGGTCACGGAGCTGCGGCAGGACGGTCTCGTTGGCCGGCTCTATGCGGCGCCCGACGCACGGAGACGACCGGCCGTGCTGATGCTCGGCGGATCGGGCGGCGGGTTCCCCTACGAAGACGCCGCTCGGGCCATGGCCGCGGCCGGCCATCCCGTCCTGGCGCTCGCCTACTTTCGGGGCTGGCAGGGCCAGGCCGACCCCGCCCTGACGGGGCTGCCGGCCATGCTGAAGGACATTCCGCTGGAATACTTCTTCAGAGCGCTCACCTGGATGAAGGCTCGCCGGGAGGTGAACCCACGCAAGATCGCGCTGATGGGAGAAAGCCGCGGCGGGGAGCTGGTGCTGCAACTCGCCGCCCTGCGTCCCGACATAGCGGGCGTCGTCGCCTTTGTCCCGTCTCACCTCCGCTGGGGCGCGGTCGGCGGACAGGGCGACAGCTGGACCCTGGCCGGGCGCGCCCTGCCCTACGCCCGCGACGCCTGGAAACCGGGACAGGCCTCGGTTGACGGCTTCATCCAGACGCTCGACCACGGGAATCCGGCCATGCTGGCCGCGGCCGCCATCCCCGTCGAGAAGATCCGCGGCCGGGTGCTGCTGTTCTCGACGCGGGCGGACAAGATCTGGCCCTCCACGCGCATGGCCGAGGCGGTCATGCAGCGGCTGCGCCGAGGCGTACGGGATCACTACGCCTTCGAGGACGCCAGCCACCTTCTGATGGGGCCCGGACCGGGCATGACCGCCTGGGGCGAAGGCGCCTACCGCATCGAATTCGGGGGCTCCCCCGAGGGCACCCGCATGGCCCGCGACGCGGCCTGGGCGCGCTCGGTCGAATTCATGGACCGGCTCTAGTCCCGGCCGCTCAGCCGCCCAGGCACCAGTTGAGGATCGCCTTCTGGGCGTGAATGCGGTTTTCCGCCTCGTCCCAGACCAGGCTCTGCTCGCCATCGAGCACCGCGTCCGACACTTCCTCGCCGCGGTGGGCGGGCAGGCAGTGCAGGAACGCCGCGTCGGGCGCGGCCTGCTCCATCAGCGCCTCGTCGACGGCGAAGGGCTCGAAGGCTTCCATGCGCGCCTCGTGGTCGGCGTCCCCCATCGACACCCAGGTGTCGGTGACCACGACATCGGCCTGGGCCGCCGCCATCTTGGGGTCGTCCAGCAGCAGGACTTCGGCGCCTTCCTGCTGGGCGCGGGCGAGATCCATCAGGTCCGGGTGGTACTGAGGCGGGCAGGCGATGCGCAGGCGGTAGCCGAACCTGGGCGCCGCATGGATGAAGCTGGCGCAGACGTTGTTGCCGTCACCGACCCAGGCGATGGTCTGGCCCCGCACGTCGCCCCGGTTCTCCTCGATGGTCTGCAGGTCGGCGAGGATCTGGCAGGGGTGGGACTTATCGGTCAGGCCGTTGATCACCGGCACGGTCGCGACGCGGGCGAAGCGCTCGACGTCCTCGTGGCTGTGGGCCCGGATCATCACCGCATCGACCATGCGCGAGAGCACCCGCGCGGTGTCCTCGACCGGCTCGCCGCGACCCAGCTGCATGTCGCCCGCGTTGGCGATTATGGCCCGCCCGCCCAGCTGGTGAATGGCCGCATCGAAAGAGAAGCGGGTGCGGGTCGAGTTTTTCTCGAACACCATGGCGAGGACGCGGTCGCGGCAGGGTGCGTCGGCGTCGACGCGGCCCTTGGGCCAGCCCTTGCGGGCGGCCTTGCGGGCCTTGGCGTCGTCGAGGATCGCGCGCAGGTCGCCGGAACTCAGTCTCCAGAGGTCGAGGAAGTGGCGGACCTGCGTCACGCCGCGGCCTTCGCCCGGGCGGTTTCGCAGGCCTGCTCGAACTTCTGGATGGCCTCGCGGGCCTCGTCGAGCGTCAGGTTCAGCGGCGGGAGCAGGCGCACCAGGTTGTCGCCGCCGCCGGCGACCAGCAGGTTGTGCTCGCGCGCGATGGCCATGAATTCGCGGTTGTTCGGGATCAGCTTGACGCCGACCAGCAGGCCCTTGCCGCGGATGTCCACGATGACGTCCGGGAAGCGGTCCTTCAGTCCGGTCAGCTGCTGGTTCAGGTAGCCGGCGATCTCGTTGACGTTGTCGAGGATCTTCTTCGAATTGATCTCATTGAACGAGGCGATGCCGACGGCCATGGCCAGCGGATTGCCGCCGAAGGTCGAGCCGTGCGCGCCCACGATCATGCCCTTGGCCGCCTCGCTGGTGGCCAGGCAGGCGCCGATGGGGAAGCCGCCGCCAAGCGCCTTGGCGATGGCCATGATGTCCGGCGTCACGCCCGACCATTCATGGGCCCACAGCTTGCCGGTGCGGCCCATGCCCGACTGCACTTCGTCGAAGATCAGCAGGGCGCCCCACTTGTCGCAGAGTTCGCGCATCTTGCGCAGGTCGGCGTCCGAGACGGCGCGCGCGCCGCCCTCGCCCTGGACCGGCTCGATGATGATGCCGGCGGTGTTCGGGCCCATCATGGACTCGAGCATCTCCATGTCGCCGAACTTGCACTGGGAGTAGCCCGGAAGGCGCGGCCCGAAGCCGTCGGTGTAGCTGGGGTTGCCCGCCGCGTTCACCGCCGCATAGGTGCGGCCGTGGAACGAGCCGTCGAAGCCGATGATGTCGATCTTCGCGGGATCGGCGCCGTTGGCCGAATGGAACTTGCGGCAGGTCTTCAGCGCGCACTCGACGGCCTCGGTGCCCGAGTTGGTGAAGAACACAACGTCGGCGAACGAGTTGGCGACCAGCTTGTCGGCCAGCTCTTCCTGGCCGGGGATCTGGTAGATGTTGGAGATGTGCCAGAGCTTGTTCGCCTGCTCGGTCAGGGCCTTGACCAGCACCGGATTGCAGTGGCCCAGCGCGTCTGTGGCGATGCCGCCCACGCAATCGAGGTAGACTTGGCCGTTCGTGCCATAGAGGCGGGCGCCCTCACCGCGTTCGAACGCCAGCGGCGCGCGGTTGTAGACTCCCATCAGATGACCGGACACGGCGACCTCCAAAAGACAAAGGCCCCCGGCGAGGGGGGCGAAAAGGGTGGATAACGGGGGTTTGCTCCCGCCGCCGGGCCAAGTCAACACAGGGGGCGGGTTAGTGGTCCGGCGTGGCCGTGACGTGACATGCCCGCCGCCCGCGCCGGTCGCTACCGCGACGGCAGGGCGTAGGCCTCATCCAGCTCGCGGATCAATTCGAAGGCCATCTCGAAGGCCCGGTTGACGGCCGGCGCCTCGACCGCGCCCATGTTGTCGTCCGGCGTATGAATCAGGGTGAAGACCCGCGGCATGACTCCCTGCGCCAGGCCTGAGTCCCGACCCTTGTGCATCAGCAGCCAGAGCTGGTGGGCGTCGACGGCGGGCTGCTGGCCGATGCTGACCACCGGGATGCCGGCGACGGCGAAGCTTTGGTCGTCGGACGGTGGAAAGTTGTCGAAGCGGATGCAGTCGAGCGCCTTGCGGGTGCAGACGCCCTGCACCACCCCGCGCACCACGCCCCGGGTGTCCGACTTCATGCCGCCGTAGATGACGCTGTCGCCATAGGCGTCGACATCGAAGATCACCGCCGCGTCGATGCGCGAGCGGTCCACCTGGGCAAGCCAGGCCTTGGAGCCCAGCAGGCCCAGCTCTTCCTGGTCGAAGAACACCACCACGACCCGGTGCCGGGGGCCGTAGCCCTGCAGCGCCTCGATGGCCTGGACCAGCGCCACCACCGAGGCGCCGTTGTCGACCACGCCGTCGACCGCCTTGCCGTTCTCCTGGATGACCGCGTCGTAGTGGGCGCCCAGCACCAGGTCGCGCGGCCCGTCACCGATGGTCACCACGACGTTGTGGCCGGGCACGCCCTGGCTGTCGGGCGAGCCGGGAAAGTCGGCGACCGTGAAGGCGATGCCCTTTTCCTTCAGCATCGCCTTGAGCGCTTCCAGCCGGCGTGCGTTGTCGGGCTGGACCATGCGCTGCAGCATGGGCGTCACCCAGGCGCTGTCGCCGGAGGTGGTGGTCTGGGCTGCGGCCGGCGCGGCAAGGAGCGTGAGGGCCGTGAGGGCGACGAGCGGCTTGATCATGCGGCGACGCTAGCCGGCGCCGGGCCCGGCGTCACTAGCCCCAGGCCAGGTCCGGGTCCTCGGCGATGTCGGAGACGACGAACAGGTCCGACCCGCGATTGACGATGACCACCTGGTGATCGCCGAAACGCAGAACGACGCCGGCGGTGACGCCCAGGGCCGTATCGATCACGTCCGCAACCTCGGTGAGGCGCTGGCCAAGGGCCGCCGCCCAAATCGGATCGCCGCCGAGATCGTCGATCTCGTTCGAGCCGCTTTCTCCCAGGTCCTCGACCGCCAGGGCGCGGTCCGAGATGTTCAGGGTCTCGCCGTCTTCGGCGCTTTCGATGGTCACGCCGACGCCGCTGTCGAACGCGAGTGCGATGGCGATCGGGGTCTCGTCGAAGACCTTGCCGCGGAAGTGATAAACCTCGCCGTTCACGGCCTTGAGGACGGCGCCGATGACGCCCTCTTCGAGGCCGCTCACGTCTTCAGCCGCCAGCCGGTGGCGAACAGGCGCCAGGCCACCCCGGCCAGCACGACCGTCAGGCCCACCGTCATCAGCATGCCGATCACGATGTCGCCCTCGGCCCGGCCGATGAATCCGAAGCGGAAACCGTCGATCAGGTAGAAGAACGGGTTGAAGTGGCTCAGGCTCTGGAATGGCTCGGGCAGCCGGGTGATCTCGTAGAAGGTCCCCGACAGGAAGGTCATCGGCATGATGACGAAGTTCTGCACCGCGGCGAGATGGTCGAACTTCTCGCTCCACAGCCCGGCGATGACGCCGACCAGCCCCATGAGCAGCGAGGCGAAGACGCCGTAGAACAGAATGGCCCAGAACTGGGCCACGCCGAGGCGCGCGAAGAACGCAACGCAGGCGGCGGTCACCGCCCCCACCACAATGCCCCGCGTCGCCGCGCCGAGGCCGAAGCCGACCAACAGCTCAAAGGGAGACAGCGGCGGCATCAGGAAGTCGGAGGCCGTGCCCATGATCTTGGCCTGGATAAGGGACGAGGAGGTGTTGGCGAAGCTGTTGTTGAGGATGGCCATCATGATCAGGCCGGGGGCCACGAACTCACCGAAGCTGACGCCAAGGTAGGTCGCGCTGCGGCCCTGCATCGCGACGACGAAGATCATCATGTAGAGCAGGGTCGTGACCACCGGCGCCGCGACGGTCTGCATCCCCACCTTCCAGAAGCGGCGCACCTCGCGCAGGTAGAGGGTCTTCAGGCCCTGCCAGTTCACGCCCTGGTAGGCGCGCGGGGCGGGCGGGACGGCTTCGGAAACGGCGATCTTGGTGCTGGCGTTCATGGCGCCTGAAATGCGCCCGCGAGCGCCGGGCCGCAACCCCGCCTTTCAGTCGCGCCGCAAGCAAGCGTGGCCGCGAATCTTATCCCCATCTCGGCAAGCCCACTAAATATGGTTCCTGTGGACAGGGACCTTCCCACATGTTGCGTCAGTTAAGGCTTCGTTTACGATATGTAGAGGCGGACGGGAAAACCTCGTCCGCCCGGACACAAGATGTAGTGCCGGCGTGACCTGCGTCGGCCGCTGGGGCGGGAGACTGAAGATGGGTTGGACCGAAGAACGCGTAACGGTTCTGAAGAAGCTCTGGCTCGAGGGCCTCTCGGCCAGCCAGATCGCCAAGCAGCTGGGCGGAGTCACCCGCAACGCCGTGATCGGCAAGGTCCACCGGCTGGGCCTCTCGGGGCGTGCGACGCCGTCACAGCCCTCTCGCCCGGTCTTCCGTCCGACCCGCCCGCGTCCGGCCGTGCAGGCCGCGCCGCGCCGGCCGGTGGAAGCCGCGCCCCGCCCGGCCGCCCCGCCCCCCACGCCCTATGTCGAGATGGAGGGCACCGCCACGGTGCTGACGCTCGGCGCCCACATGTGCAAGTGGCCGATCGGCGACCCCTCGACGGACGACTTCTCCTTCTGCGGTCGCCGCGCGGGGGGCGAAGGCCCCTACTGCGTCGAGCACAGCCGCGTCGCCTACCAGCCGGTCCAGCGCAAGAAGGGCGGCGCCAATGAACTGGCCCGCAGCCTGCGCCGCTATATCTGAGCCGGCGCACACGCTCGGAAATGCAAACGGCCGGGGTTCGCCCCGGCCGTTTTCTTTTGTCCGATTGGCCTGATCAGGCGCTGCGGTTCCAGCTTCCGCGAGACGGCGGCGCCGGAGGCGCGGGCGGCGCGGGCGGCGCGGGCG
>JAIBAU010000010.1:0-20000 GCA_019695035.1 Caulobacteraceae bacterium
GGGCCGGCGGCGAGCGCGGCGGCGGAACCAAGCAGGACGGAACGGCGCGAGAATGCAGTCTGGGTCATCCGGCACAGCTACGACGCCCCGGTCGGGAAACCAAGGCGTCATTCCGCCCCGGCGGGGCCTAGCGTTCCGCGCTGGGCCGCCTTGGGCGATCTCCCAGTTCGGGCCGCGGTCCCGCCGCAGTGGTGGCCCTGCGGTCGCGCCTAGACTGATTGGTGTTGGACCGCCCTGCCAGACTCCGCCCGAAGCGTGGCTTTCGTCAGCAAAGCGTCATTTCCTCCCGCTTGTTCGAGGCCACATAATCCCGGGGTTTGAGCCGGGTAGCCCCGAGTCGCGGTTCGGGGGAGCGCTCTCGTCGGTGCGCGAACAGACTGAGCGTCGGGATATTCGGCGTTCTGGTCGCTCTGGTCCGGACCTCCGAACCTCAACTATCCACACCTGAGGGTGCTTCTCACAGCTTGGCGTTTATGAGGCGGCACACCACATGCTGGCAAACCTTGGGGGACTTGCATTGACGGACGTCGTCGTACTGTCGGACGAGCAAGCGAAAGCCGTACAAGAAGCCTTCAAATTCGGCGGAAAGTCTCTCGAAACTGCCCGATCGTTCGGTGGCTATGTTGCCCGGGTCCTCGGGACTGGGCCCGAGGACTTGATCGGCTTACTCGGCGGTGACTGGCTGCGAATTCGACGCGCGGAGAACATGGCTTCGATGGCCCATGAGTCCCTGAAGCGTCTCGAGCGACGCGGGGTGTTATCTCAACCGGCCACATTGTCCGTCGCATTGCCGCTGCTCACGACGGCGGCAGATGAGGATCGCAAGGAATTGGTCGACCTATGGGAACGGCTGCTTGCCGCAGCGATGGACCCTTCACGTCAAGTGCGTCACCGGTTCATCGAAACAATTCAAAAGATGGATCCACTCGACGCAGTCGTGTTGAAAGAGGTCCCCGACGGGCAACGACTTGAGCCAAATCCGATTGCATACCTCTCCCAGAAGCTGGGGGTGGGGCCTGACGCCATCGAACTTTCGCTGCGCCACCTCGTGGAGTTGGGATGCTTTCGTGAGGCTTACACGAAGGTTGGAGACTGGATCGGGACCTTTACGATGGTCACTCACACCGCCTTCGGGCGCGAACTTTTACGAACTCTCGCCGACTAGAACCCCTGCAAGTTTAGGCGTCTCTTGCCCGCGGAAGAAGAGGCCTGCGGCAAGGCTCTCGGCCATGCGCTCGGCCCGGGCGTCGAACAGGGCGGCCACCTCGGGTTCGAACAGGGAGGCGGTCGTTTCCCGCCACAGCCCCAGCCACACGGCGAACATCGGCGGCTCGAGCGGCAGCGGCCGGTGGGCCCCGAACGGGTTTCCCTTGAAGCGCCGCGCGGCGAGGATCACCGAACACCAGAAATCCGTCAGGCGCGCGATATGGGCCTCCCAGTCGTCGATGGCGGCCTCGAACACCGGACCGATGCGCGCGTCGCGCCGCGCGCGCTCATAGAAGCGGCGCACCAGCTCTTCGATGTCGGCTTCGGACGGCAGGGCGGGATGGGGCATCAGGCCCGCAACATGGGAAGCGGCCGGGCCCGACGCACCTACGTAACTTTCCCGAATTTCGAAGGTCGCCGCGACGGGCCAGCATCACGCCGATCCTGGAGCATTTCCCATGACCGCCGAGACCATCATCCTCATCGCCATCGTCGCAGCCTTCTCACTGCTGGCCGTCGTCCTGTTCTTCGTCGCCTGGTGGTCGAACAGCGGCCCGGCCGCAAAGCCCGTGTCCGACTCCTCGCAGGCCCGCCGTCCGACCGGCAATCAGGAACGGCTTCCGGCGTAGCGCGCCTAGCGGCGGCGGACGGCTGACGCCTCGCGAACCGCACCGAACTCCGAGCCGGGGTTCCAGCCGGGCCAGTCCCGGCTGTTCGCCAGGCGGCGGGTCACGTCGAAGGCCAGCTGCAGGTCCTGGGCCGCGCCATCGAAGCGCCAGGCCGGGTTCCAGGCGTCCGAAGGCTGGTGGTAGCGGTTCTTCACGTAGTCCCGGCTCGCCTCGCTGGCGCCGGTGAAGCCCGCCGACGGGAAAAGCATCGGCACCCCCCGGCGCGCCAGCGGGAAGTGGTCCGAGCGATAGAAGGCCCCCGCCTGGGGCGCCGGATCGGGGATCAGCGTCCGGCCCGCCGCCTTCGCGGCCCGCTCCAGCCAGTCCTGGAAGTTGGACTTGCCGTAGCCGATGATGACGATGTTGGGGTCGGCCGGTCCGGGCAGGATGGAATCGAAATTGACGTTGCCGACGGTCGTTTCCAGCGGCCGGAGGGGATGGGTGGCGTAGTACTCGGCGCCCAGCAGGCCCGCCTCCTCCGCCGTCCAGGAGGCGAACAGGATGGTCCGATCGGGGCGCGGCCCCTGGCGGAACAGCCGCGCGAATTCCAGCACCGCGGCCACGCCCGTCGCGTTGTCGATGGCCGCATTGTAGATGTCGTCGCCCGTGGCGTCGGGCTTGGCCCGGCCGAGGCCGTCCCAGTGGCCCGAGACGATCAGGGTCTCGTCCGGATGCCGCCGGCCGGTGATGCGGGCCAGGACGTTGTGGGTCAGCACCCGCTGGGCGTCCACCTCGAAGGCGGTGGAGAAGCGCGCGCCGGGGATCTCGACCGGCCGGAACGCCGGGGTCTTGGCCGCCTCCTTGAGCGCGGCGAAGTCCAGGCCGGCGCGGCGGAACAGCGCCTCGGCGACCGGACGCTGGATCCAGCCCTGCACCGGCGCCGAATGCTCGGCGGGGTCGTCGCGCACGATGTCCAGCTTCGGCGTGTTGTCCGAGTTCTGCAGGGTGGTCCAGGGATAGCCCGCGCCCGCGGTTTCGTGGACGATCAGCACGCCCGCCGCGCCCTGGCGCGCCGCCTCCTCGAACTTGTAGGTCCAGCGGCCGTAGTAGGTCATGGCCTGGCCGTCGAAGCGATCGTGGGTCGGATGGCCGGCCGGCGCCTCGAAGTCCGGGTCGTTGACCAGCACGACCATGATCTTGCCGTGCAGGTCGACCCCCTTGAAGTCGTCCCACTGCCGCTCCGGCGCGTGCACGCCGTAGCCCACGAAGACCAGCGGCGCGCCGTCGACGCGGGCCTGGGCGACCGGACGGATCGAGTTGACCAGGATGTCGTCGCCGGGCGTCAGGCTCCAGTCCTGGCCGCCCAGGCTGAAGCGCGAGGCGGCTGGACCCTTGCGGGTGAACTTCATCAGCGGCACGTCCTGGAAGTACGAGCCGTTCGGGCCCGCCGGCTCCAGTCCCAGACGGTGGAACTGGTCGGCGATCCAGGCGATCGTCCTGGCTTCTCCCGGCGTGGCGGGCGCGCGGCCTTCGTAGCGGTCGTCCGCCAGCTCGCGGACATAGCCGCCGAAGCGATCGGGATCGATGCGCGGGGGCGCCGCCGCCAGGGCTGAGGCGGCGGCGAGGCTGGCGACCGCAGCCAGGAGGACGGACTTGCGCATGGGACGACGCTCCGGATCAGGGAGCGCCACCCTATCCAACCCGGCGGGCGATGCCACGCCCCTCGTGGGGACGATCCGCCCTAGGGAACGATGATCAGGTCACCCGACTGGATCGGTCGCGGGCCATCGGAATTGGCGATCTCGATGCCGGTGAAGGTGGGGATCACCCCAGCGCAGTTCAGCGGCGCGGCCCGGTTGCAGACCTGGAAGTGCAGGTGCGGCTCGGTCGAGTTGCCCGAGGAGCCCAGCCGGCCGATCGTCTGACCGGACCGAACGGTGTCGCCGACCTTCACGGTGACGCTGCCGGGCTTCAGGTGGGCGTAGAGCGAATACTCGCCGTTGCCGTGGTCGATGATCACCCCCTCCCCGACGATGCCGGGAAGGCCGCGGGCCATGTTCTGGTCCTGCTGGGCGCCGATGCGGGCGTAGTAGGCGTCCAGCGTCTCGCCGGGTCGCGGCAGCAGCGGCGGCAGCTCGGCTCCGCCGGTGATCACCTGCACCACCTTGCCGTCCGCGGCGGCCACCACCTCCGCGTCATAGGCGTAGAAGTCCGTGTGCGCTCCGCCGTCGGAGCGATGGGTGCGCAGGTTCGGGCCCAGTTGCACGATGTCGAGCGCGAACTCCTCGGGAACGCCCCAGCGATGGGTGGTGTGGAAGCTGGCCCCCGCGGCGGCAAGCCAGGTCCCGCCCTTCAGCGGGAAGCGGAACTGGGTCGTGGAGGTGGCGGCGTCCAGGCGCAGGGTCCCGTGACCGCTGACCGGCTCGGCTCCGCGCAGGGCCCGCGCGGAGACCCGCAACTCGTCGCGCGCGCCCTTCCAGGCGAAGGGCTGCTGGGCGATCAGCACCGCCTCGCCGGTCTCCAGGGTGGCGTCGTCGGCGAGCGCCGCGCCGTTCAGGAGCGCGCCGTCGCAGAACTGGAAGGCGGCGACCTCCAGCATGCCGCTCATCTTCACGGCCTGGCCCTGTTTCACGGCGCCTTCCAGCGCCGCGCCGGAGATCAGCCGGCTGTCGATGGTCTCCCCCGCGCGGCGCAGCTCCAGCTCGACGGCCTCCAGCTTCAACGGCGGGCCGTGGTTGATCACGACCACGTTCTGCAACAGCAGGCCTTGCACGTTGCGCAGGCTGTCCAGCGGATACGGATGCGCGACCGCTCCGGGGCAGAACCGCACTTCGATCGGCGGGACCGCGCCGGTCGGGGCGGCCGGCGCGGCGACGGCGGCGGACCCGAGCAGCAGGAGGGCGGCCGCGCCGCCCATGACGATCTTCATCGAACCCTCTCCCGAACCTGTTTGCGCGGAGGTAAGCGTTCCGCCGGACCGGCCGCCAATTAAATTCACCTCATGACCGAGCCGTCATGTTCGGACGCCAACACGGTTAGCGCGCCCCTAACCTCGATTACACCTGGAATTAGCACCTCACGGCTAAGCTGACCTCCTTCGCTCAGGAGACCGTGATGTCAGAACGCTTCACCGTCCGGTTGGCCCGCCTGATCTCCCAGGCCCTCGGCCCCAACCCGCTCGACGCCATCTGCCCGGAGATGCCCGAACACGACGTGTCCGGCTCGCGCGCGCGGATCATCCGCCTGGTCAAGGGACCGCAGGGTCCGCTCCGCCGCCTCTCGGCGGCCTGACCAGGGGCTATGGAAAAACGGCCCGGGATCGCTCCCGGGCCGCTTCTCCGTTCCTTTCGGCGCCGGTCCTAGCGGACCGGATTGCCGTCGGCGTCGACGATGCGCACCTCGTAGCCGAAGCTGCGGATGCCCGCTTCGATCTTGGCCCGGTCGCCGACCACCACCCACGTCAGGCTCTCGGGGCTGATGATCCGCTGGGCGACCCGGTCGAGGTCCCTCGCGGACAGCGCCCGGACGCGTCCCGAATAGGTGTCGAAGTAGTCGTCCGGCAGGTTGTAGAGCAGCTGCTCGATCAGCGAGCCCTGCACCGCCTGGTTGGTCTCCCACGAGCCGGGCAGACCGAGGATCATGGAGTTCTGCGCAAACAGCGTTTCCTCGGCCGTGATGCCGCGGGTCCGGCCCACCTCGCGCAGCTCGCGCTGCATCTCGGCGAAGCTTTCCCGGGTCTTGTCGGTCTGCACCGGCGCATAGGCGATGAACAGGCCCGGTCCCCGCGCGTCGACGGTCAGGGATCCGGCCCCGTAGGACCAGTGCTTGTCCTCGCGCAGGTTCATGTTCAGGCGCGAGGTGAAGGCCCCGCCCAGCACCGTGTTCATCTCGGCGATGGCGATGTCGTCCGCGTCGCCGCGGGCCGGCGAGATCTGCGAGGCGGTGATCACCGTCTGCAGCGCGCCCGGCCGGTCGATCAGGTAGATCACCGGCTTGGCCGGGGGATTCACGGCCGCGAGGTTCTTGTTCGGAACCGCGGCGGTCGCGCGCCAGCTGCCGAACTTGGCCTCCAGCCGGGGCGTGATCTCCGCCAGGGTGGTGTCCCCGACGATGATCAGGGTGGCGTTGTTCGGCTGGAACCAGGTGGCGTGGAACTGCTGCAGGTCCGCCAGGGTGAGGCTGGCCACCGAGGCCTCGGTGCCGGAGCCCGAGAAGGGCGCGGCGTAGGCATGGCCCTGGCCGTACACCAGACCGGGGATGACCCGGAAGGCCGCGCCGGTGGGCTGCAGCTTCTCACGCTGGATCTGGGCGATCTGCAACCGCTTCAGCCGGTCGAAGTCCGAAGCCGGGAAGGACGGGTTCAGGATCACGTCGGCATACAGATCGAGTGAAGCGTCCAGGTTCGCCTTGAGGGCCGACAGGGTGACGAAGGAGGCGTCCAGGCCCGAGCCGGTGCCGATCTGGGCGCCCAGGCGAGCCAGGTCCTCGGAGATCTGCAGCGAGTTCCGCGTGCGGGTCCCCTCGTCCAGCATGTTCATGGCCAGGGAGGCCGTGCCGGGTTTCTGGAACTGGTCGGCGGAATAGCCCGCGTTGAAGGCCATCGACATGGAGACGATGGGCAGGCCGGGCCGGTTGGCCACCACCACCTTCATGCCATTCGACAGCACGCCGCGCTCGACCGCGGGGAAGCGGGGCGCGACGGCGGCGGCCGGCTGCGGCGGACCTGCGCGACGATCGACGCCGGCGGACGCCGCGGCGTAGTTCGGGAACGGCAGGACCTCGAGGGTGTAGGAGCCGTCCGAAAGCCAGCGGCGGCCCGCGTCACGCACCTCGGCGGGAGTGGCCGTCTGCCAGCGGCGGAAGGTCTCCTTCCAGGCGTCGGGGGAGCCGCGGAACACCAGGCTGGAGGCCAGGATGTCCGACTTGCCGCCGAAACCGCCGATGCGCTGCAGGCCGTTGATGAAGCCCGACAGGCGCGCGTTGCGGACGCGCTCCAGCTCGGCCGCCGTCGGACCCTGGGTCAGAAGCCGCGCCATCTCTTCGTCCAGCGCCTTTTCGACGGCCTTCAGGTCGTCGCCGGGGCGAGCGGTGATCTGCACCCAGAACTGACTGCCGACCTCGCCGTCATTGATGAAGGCCGAGACGGCCGTGGCGGTCTGGTCGGTGTAGACGAGGCGATTGTAGAGGCGGCTGGTCTTGTTGGAGACCAGCACGTCCGAGAGCATGTCCAGCAGGTCGGTGTCGCGCGCGCCGGTCTCGGGAATGTTGTAGACCCGGTAGAGGCGCGCCTGGGCCACGCGGTCGTAGGCGAGACCGCGCGAATTGCCGACCATCTTGGCGACCGAGACCTTGGGCTGCTGGATCGGGGGCCCGGGCGGGATGTCGCCGAAATATTTCTCGACCTTGGCCTTGGCTTCCTCGGGAGTGATGTCGCCGGCGACGACGATCACCGCGTTGGCGGCGCCGTAATAGGTCCGGAACCAGTCCTGCACGCTGGCCAGGTCGGCGGCGTTCAGGTCGTCCATCGAGCCGATGACGGTGTGGCCGTAGGGGTGCTCTTCCGGATAGGTCGCGTGCTGGACCATCTCCTCCACCAGGCCGTAGGGCTCGTTCTCGCCCTGGCGCTTCTCGTTCTGCACCACCCCGCGCTGCTCATCGAGCACCGCCTGGTCGATGGCGCCCAGCAGGTGGCCCATGCGGTCGCTCTCCATCCACAGGATGGTGTCGAGGGCGCCGACCGGCACGTTCTGGAAGTAATTGGTGCGGTCGGTGTTGGTGGTGCCGTTCAGGTCCGTGGCGCCCAGGCCCTCGACCAGCGGGAACCAGTCGCCGCGGTGGTTCTCCGAACCGTTGAACATCAGGTGCTCGAACAGGTGGGCGAAGCCCGAGCGCCCGCGCGGCTCGTTCTTGGAGCCCACGTGGTACCAGACGTTCACCGAGACGATCGGCGCCTTGTGGTCCTCGTGGACGATGAGGGTCAGGCCGTTCGACAGGGTGTAGCGCGTGTAGGCGATGTCCGGCATCGGAATCGCCGAGGCCGCGGCCGGCCGGGACGGAAGCGCAGCCTGCGCGGCCATCGGCGCCAGAGCGATAGCGGCCGCAGTCAGCGCGCTGACGAGCTTGCGGATAATCATGGGACCCCCGAGATGGACCGCCCTTCGCCGGCGGTGTTCCCGGCGATCAAAGCACAAGCCGGCGCGCAGGGGCAGATTACGGTTGTGTAATTCACGACAAGGGGCCCCGCCGTCCCACGCAAGTGCGGCTTGACCCTCCCGCGCTCCCGGCCCAAACGGAGCCCGTCCAAGGGAGTCCCCGTCGCCCGTGTCCGTTGAACCACTCGCGTCCGAATTCCCCGTCGCCGACGAGGCCCGCTGGCGGGCGCTGGTCGAGAAGGGCCTGAAGGGCAAGGCGTTCGACAGCCTGGTTTCGACCACCGCCGACGGGCTGACGATCAAGCCTCTGTACACCGCCGCGGACGCAGGCTTCGTCCTGAAGGCGCGCCCGGCCCCCGGCGCCGATCTCGATCGCCCCTGGGACCTCCGCGCGGTCTGCGAACATCCCGATCCCGCAAGGGCAAACGCCCAGGTGCTGGCCGACCTGACGGGCGGCGCCCAATCGGTGCTGCTGCGCCTTGATCCGGGGGGGCGGGCGGGCGCCGCGGCGGCGTCACAGGACGACCTCGCCCGCGTCCTGGCCGGGGTTTATCTCGAGCTGGCGCCCGTGGCGCTCGACGCGGGCTGGATGGGGCCGGACGCGGCCAACTGGCTGGCCGTGCTGGCCAAGGGCGCGCCGAACGCGCCGCTCGCCTTCCACCTCGATCCGGTGACGGCGTTCGCCCAGGCGGGCCGCAGTCCCGGCGTCGTCGAGGGCCGCCTGAACGCCGCCGCCCAGACCTCCGCCCGCCACGCGCAGGCCTATCCCCGGATGACCGCCTTCCTGGCCTGCGGCCGCGCAGCCCACGAGGCCGGAGGTTCCGGAGCGCAGGAGCTGGGCCTGATGGCGGCCTCGGCTGTGTCCTACCTGCGGTCGATGGTCGACGAAGCCGGCATGGAGGTGCGCGACGCTCTTGGCCGCATCGTGCTGGGCGTCAGCGTCGACGGCGACGTGCTGGCCTCGATCGCCCGCCTGCGCGCCGCCCGTGCGATCTGGGCGCGCCTGGCCGAGATCGCCGGCGCCCCCGCCGCGCCCTGCCGCATCGAGGCGCGCTCCTCCGACCGCATGCTGGCGCGGCGGGACGCCTGGACCAATCTGCTGCGGCTGACGGCGGCCGGCTTCGCCGCCGGAGTCGGCGGGGCCGACGCTGTGGTGCTGGCCCCCTTCACCCGGCCGCTCGGCCTCCCCTCGGACCTGGCCAGGCGGCAGGCCCGCAACATCCAGCTGGTGCTGATGGAGGAGGCGGGCCTGGGGCGGGTCGCCGACCCGGCCGGCGGCGCCTGGGCGCTGGAAGACCTGACCGGCCAGACCGCCCGCGCGGGATGGGAGCAGTTCCAGAGGATCGAGGCCGACGGCGGCGTCTTCGAGGCGTTGCGCAAGGGCCGCCTGCAGGCGGAGGTCGCAGCCCTCCGCGACGCTCGCCTGGCCGACATCGCCGAACGCCGGACGCCCCTCCTCGGCGTCACCACCTTCCCGCCCGTGCGCGAGGACCCCATCGCGGTGGACCCGGCGCCGGACAAGGCCCCGGAGCGGCCCTACGACCTGGCCGCCGCCGGCGAGGACAGCCGCTGCGAGCCACTGACGCCGCTACGCTGGTCCGCCGCCTTCGAGGAGACCGACCAGTGAGCCGGGTTCCCAGCTTCATCGCCGCCTTCGCCGATGCAGGCGAGCCCGAGGCCGGCTTCTCGGCCCGGCCGCTCTGGGAGACTCCCGAGGGTATCGCGCTGGCGCCGGCGTACGGGCCTGCCGAGGCCGGAGGGCTGGATTTCGTTGACGGCCGCCCGGGGATCGCGCCCTACGTGCGCGGCCCCTACCCGACCATGTACGTGACCAACCCGTGGACCATCCGCCAATACGCGGGCTTCTCCACGGCGGAGGACTCCAACGCCTTCTATCGCCGCAACCTGGCGGCCGGTCAGAAGGGCCTGTCGATCGCCTTCGACCTGGCCACCCACCGCGGCTACGACAGCGACCACCCGCGGGTGAAGGGCGATGTCGGCATGGCCGGGGTCGCCATCGACTCCATCTACGACATGCGGACCCTGTTCGACGGCATACCGCTCGACCAGATGACCGTCTCCATGACCATGAACGGCGCGGTGCTGCCGATCATGGCGCTCTACATCGTCGCGGCCGAGGAACAGGGCGTCGCGCCGGAGCAGCTGGCGGGCACGATCCAGAACGACATCCTCAAGGAGTTCATGGTCCGCAACACCTACATCTACCCGCCTGCGGACTCGATGCGGATCGTCTCGGACATCTTCGCCTTCACGGCGGAGAGGATGCCGAAATTCAACAGCATCTCGATCAGCGGCTACCACATGCAGGAAGCCGGAGCGACGGCCGACCTGGAGATGGCCTACACCCTGGCCGACGGCATCGAATACGTCCGCGCGGGCGTCGCCTCGGGCCTGGACGTGGACGCGTTCGCGCCCCGCCTCAGCTTCTTCTGGGGCATCGGCATGAACTACTTCATGGAGGTCGCCAAGCTGCGCGCCGCACGGCTGGTCTGGGCCAAGCTGATGAAGCGCGAATTCGATCCCAGGGACGCGCGCTCGCTGTCATTGCGGACACATTGCCAGACCTCGGGCTGGTCGCTGGCCGCCCAGGACGTCTTCAACAATGTCGCGCGCACGGCGGTGGAGGCCATGGCCGCGGTGGGCGGCGGCACCCAGTCGCTGCACACCAACTCGCTGGACGAGGCGCTGGCCCTGCCCACGGACTTCTCCGCCCGCATCGCCCGCAACACCCAGCTGTTCCTGCAGATGGAATCAGGCGTCACCCGCACCGCCGACCCCTGGGGCGGCAGCTGGTACGTCGAACGCCTGACGCATGACCTCGCCGTACGCGCCCTGGGTCACATCGAGGAGGTCGAGGCGCTCGGCGGCATGGCCAAGGCCATCGAGCAGGGCCTGCCCAAGCTGCGCATCGAGGAGGCCGCGGCCCGGACCCAGGCCCGCATCGACACCAACCGCCAGGCGGTCGTCGGCGTGAACCGCTACCGGCCCGACGCCGTCGACGACATCCCCGTGCTCAAGGTCGACAACACCGCCGTGCGGGAGGCGCAGATCGCCAAGCTGAAACGGCTGCGGGCCGAGCGCGACGAGGCGTCGACGCAGGCCGCCCTGCAGGCGCTGGAAGCCGGGGCGCGCGGCAAGGCCAACCTGCTGGCCCTCGCCGTCGACGCGGCGCGGGCCAAGGCCACGGTCGGCGAGATCTCCGACGCGCTGGAGCGCGCCTTCAACCGCCACGAGGCGAGGCCCGATGGCGTGCACGGCGTCTATGCGCGCGAAGCCGGGCCGGACGACCGTATCGCCCGCGCCCGCGCCATGGTCGTGGCCTTCCGCGAGAACGAGGGCCGCCCGCCCCGCATCCTGGTCGCCAAGATGGGCCAGGACGGCCACGACCGGGGCCAGAAGGTGATCGCCTCGGCCTACGAGGATCTCGGTTTCGAGGTGACCATCGGTTCGCTGTTCCAGACGCCCGAGGAGACCGCGCGCCAGGCCGCCGAGGCGGATGTGCATGTGGTCGGCTTCTCGTCGCTGGCGGCGGGCCACCTGGCCCTCACCCCCGACCTGAGGGACGCACTGCAGGCGCTGGGACGCGACGACATCATGATGGTGGTCGGCGGCGTGGTGCCGCCCGACGACGTGCAGCGCCTGAAGGACATGGGCGCAGCCGCCGTCTATCCCCCCGGCTCGGTCATCGCCGACACCGCCATCGACATGCTGACCCGGCTTAACGAGCGACTGGGCTACGCCCAGCCGGAGAAGGCGGGCTGACCTCCCGAGGGCCCTCGCTCCTCCCCCGGGAGCGGAGGACGAATTCACACCGGCTGCACATCCGCCGCACACGGCGGCGCCAGAGTCTAGTCGTGCAGATAGACCAGCCGCCGCTTGCCCGCCGCCCGCATCTCCGCGACGTGTCGATCGTGATCGCCGTCGCGGCGCGAGGCGTGCACCCAGTGCGTGGTCTCGATGTCCTTCTGCAGGGCGTTGGCCGCCATCATGTGCGCCTGGAAGACGGTATCCAGCGCCGCCCCCGCGAACGGGACGGGCACGGCGTCGGTCATGGTGTCGATGCCGAGGTAGGCGGCCATGCGCAGCAGGGTGGCGGGCGTCGCCCGGGCGCGGATCCCCTGATACAGCAGATAGGCCCCCGCCCCGGCCGAGACGATCACGTTCACGCCGGGCGCCCAGGCCAGCAGGCCGTCGAGGCCGATGCCGCCGAAGGGACCCAGCGGAATGATGCGGTCGAACAGCTTCTTCACGCTGTCGACATGCAGCCAAATGCGCTCGATTTCAGGAATGGACCGCGCGACCATCTGATCTCCTCGGCTCGCCTGGGAAGCAAGCTTAACGCTTTTCAGGCGACGGGTATCCTTAAGTCGCCGAATCTGAACGGGAGCCAACCATGATCGTGACCACCACCCCCCTCGTCGAAGGCCGTCCGGTCAAGGAATACCTCGGCGTCGTGGCCGGGGAGGCCATCCTCGGCGCCAACATCTTCCGCGACCTGTTCGCCGGCATCCGCGACGTCATCGGCGGCCGCTCGGGCTCCTACGAGCAGGTGCTGCGGCAGGCGCGCGACGAGGCCATGGCCGAGATGAAGGAGCAGGCGGCCCAGCTGGGCGGGGATGCGGTGCTGGGGGTGGACTTCGACTATGAAACCGTCGGCCAGACCGGTTCTATGCTGATGGTCACCGTATCCGGCACTGCGGTGAAGCTGACGTGAGCCGGACCGGGGCTCCCGACGGCGGGCGTCGCAGCCGGCTGGTCGGCCTGGCCGCCTGGCTGGGTCTGGCGGGCGCCGCCGGCGCCGCCGCGGGGGCCCTGCTGGCCCCGTTCCATCACCTCTTCGACCTGGTGGCGATGTTCGCCGCTCCGGCGCTGAGCGCCGCCGTCCTGGCGGGCGGCCTGGCCCTGTTGCTGCGCCGCCGGGCCATGGCCGCCGCCTTCGGGCTCTGCGCGGCCGTGCTGCTGCTGCACGTGACGCCGCAGTTCTTTCCGGCCCTGCCGAAGCCGGCGCCGGGCGCGCGGCCGGTGACCATCTACTTCGCCAATGTATGGGCGCGTAACCGCGACAACGCCGCCATCGCCCGTTCGGTGAAGGCCGCCGACGCCGACGTGGTGGCCATGACGGAGATCGCCGACCAGCACGCCCCGGCCCTGCCCGAGATCCTCAGCGCCTACCCCTACCGGACCTCGACCGATCCCGCCCGCAACTTCGAGGGCGGACCGCGGACGGTGATCGCCTCGCGCTTTCCGATCGAGCGGAGCGCCCTGTCGCTGCAGGACGGCCTGGCGGTCGGCGAGGTCACCATCCGGGGGCCTGACGGCCCGTTCCGCTTCATGGCGGTGCACCTGACCCGTCCCTGGCCGCTGGACGGGCGAGTCCGCGCCCAGCGCGACCAGACGATCCGTCTGGCGCGCCGCATCCACGCCGGCGAAAGCCAGCGCCTCGTGCTGGTCGGCGATTTCAACGCCACCGCAGCCAGCGCGATCCTGCGCCGCTTCTCGCGCGAGGCCGGGCTGGTCAATGCGCCGGCCCGGATGGGCACCTGGTTCGACCCCCTGCCCGGTCCCCTGGCCATCGCCATCGACAACGCCTTCGTCGGCCCGGCCATGACCGTGACCCGGCGCCGGGTCGGCCCGGCCAACGGCTCGGATCACCGGCCGATCCTCATCACCGTGGCGGCGGCCGGCCCCTGACAAGCCAAAAAAAACCCCCTCCCGGGCGGGAGGGGGGTTCGATGGGGCGGCCGCTGAAGCCGACCTATTCGGCGCTGCGGGCCTTCTTGCGCGCCTTCGGGGTCGGCGTCTCGATGGCCTCGGCCAGGGCGCGCGCCTGGGAGGTGGGCTCCAGGGTGACCGGTTCGGCGACCGGCGCCTCGGCGTCGGCGGCGAAGACCAGGGCCTCGGCGGAGGCGTCGGTCAGGGCTTCGATCGTATCGGCCGAAGCCTCGACCAGGGTCTCCGCGGCCCCAACCGGTCCGGCCGCGATCTCCTCGGCGACTTCCGCGACGGCCGGGGTCTGCTCGAGCGCGGCCGGCCGGACCGGCTCCACCGCCTCGAGAGCCTCTTCGGCTTCGGTCTGGGCGGCCTCGACCAGGTCCACCGCGGCCTCCATCAGGGGAGCGGCCGAGAGGATCATGGCGTCGGAGGCGGCTTCGGCGTCGAGCCGGAAGGCCGGCAGGGCGCGGGTCCAGGCGGTCGACCACCACCAGGCCGCGCCGAGACCCACCGAGGCGTAGAACGCGGCCCACAGGGGCGCCTGGGCGGCCCCGACCCCGATGTTCAGCGCGCGCTCCGGCTCGATGCCGGCGACGCCCTCGAATTTGTGGAACTGGAAGCTCACGACGCGCTCCTTCGCAATTGCGGAATAAACATTGTGCGTCGCAGCATAACAGGACGCCTCGCGCAGGCAAGCGGAGCGGTGAGCGCCTAGGCGACCCAGAGCTTGGCCTGGCCGCCGGGTTCGCCAAGGGCCTGGACGACAAAGCGGCAGATGGCGCGCAGATCGTGCTCGAATCCGTCGGGCGCGTTGAATACCGCCAGGGCGCAGCCGTTCATCTTCATCGGGTTGTCGAGCCGGCGCAGGCGGGCCTCGGCGACGACGGCCTCGGGGAGGCCCGCCGACTCCATCCGCCGCACGAAGCCGTCGAGGGTCTCGAGGTCCTTCAGCGGCAGCCAGACCATGGCGGCGGCGTCCGGCCGGACGGCGAAGACCTCCGACAGGGCCTCCACGATGCGCAGGTAGTCGTCCGCCTGCTCGAATGGAGGATCGATCAGCACGAACAGCCGGCGCTCCGCGTCCTCCAGCAGCTGCGGTAGGGCCTCGTAGCCGTCGCCCCTGAGACCGCGCGCGTCCTTGCCGGTCCCCCGCAGCACCGCGCCCAGGCGGGCGAACACCTCGCCGGACATCTCGCAGCCGATGTAGCGGTCGCCCCGTCGCAGGGCGTCGCACACCAGCAAGGGCGACCCGGGGTAACGCCGCACGGCGCCGCCGCCGTTGCGGCTGTCCACCGCCTGCTTCAACAGCGCGAACTCCGGCGGCAGGTCCAGGCCGGACAGGCGGGCGATCCCGGCCTCCGCCTCGCGCGAGCGCGCCTGGTCGGCGTCGGTGAGATCATAG
This sequence comes from Caulobacteraceae bacterium, assembly GCA_019695035.1. Taxonomy (GTDB): domain Bacteria; phylum Pseudomonadota; class Alphaproteobacteria; order Caulobacterales; family Caulobacteraceae; genus JAEZEZ01. The sequence goes on from JAIBAU010000010.1 coordinate 15,102, forward strand.
AGGCCGGCCCCGGCGTGGGTGTCGACCACCAACAGCGGGGCGGCCGCTGCGGTCAGCCGCTGCATCAGTCGGGTCAGGGCCGCGTGCTTGACCAGATCGGCGAAGTTCCCGGCGTGGAAGGCGTGGCGATAGTTCATGCCCCTTGGTCCGCCGTCCCGACGCCTCGATCAAGGGTCGAGTTTCGGAACCGGCGCCATGGGCCGCCGTTAGCGCCACGCATGTCCATGTCCGAAGACGTTCCCGAGGGTCTGCGCTGGTCTTCGGACGAAAGCCCCGGGATCACGCGCCGAGGCCGCGGCAAGGGGTTCGATTACCGGGATTCCACCGGCCGGCCGGTCACCGACGCCAGGACGCTGGAGCGCATCCGGCGTCTCGCGATCCCCCCGGCCTGGACCGACGTGTGGATCTGCCCCCGCGCCGACGGCCATATCCAGGCCACGGGCCGTGACGCCAAGGGCCGCAAGCAGTACCGCTACCACGACCAATGGTCCTCGGCCCGCGCCGACGGAAAGTTCGAGCGGGTCGCGGCCTTCGGTCGGGCCCTGCCGAAGATCCGCAGGCGGGTGGACGCGGACCTCTCGCTGAGGGGGCCGCAGCGGGACAAGGTGCTGGCCACCGTCGTCAGCCTGCTGGAGATCACCCTCATCCGGGTCGGCAACCGCGAGTACGCCCGGCGCAACCGCAGCTACGGGCTCACCACCCTGCAGAAGCGCCACGTCGAGGTCGGCGGCGCGCAGCTGCGCTTCCGTTTCCGCGGCAAGAGCGGCGTCGAGCACGACACCGGCGTGCGCGACCGCCGCCTGGCCCGGATCCTCAAGGACCTGCGCGAACTGCCGGGTCAGCACCTGTTCAAGTATCGCGACGAGACCGGGGAGCAGCGCGAAGTCAGCTCCGACGACGTCAACGCCTATCTGCGCGAGATCGCCGGAGAGGACTTCTCGGCCAAGGATTTTCGCACCTGGGCGGCGACGGTTTCCGCGGCGCGGGCCCTGGTCGACATGCAGCCCCCCGGCTCGCCGACCGCCGCGCGGGGCGGCGTGCGCCTGTGCGTGAAGGCGGTTTCGGGGCTGCTCGGAAACACCCCGACGGTCTGCCGATCCAGCTACATCCACCCGCGGGTCTTCGAGGCCTTCGCCTCGGGCGCCCTGCACGAGAGCCTTCCCCGGCCCGACGCCAAGAGCTTCGAAAAGGCCCTGATCCGCCTGCTGGAGACCGCCGGCGGCGGTGGAGCGGACTTGCGAAAGGCTTGACCTTTGCCCCGAAGCGGCGCGATTCAGGCGCATCTCGGGGGAGGTCAAACTCATGAACGTATCGAACTGGTTTTTCCGTTTCGGCGTCCTGGCGGTGCTGGTGGGCATGTGCCTGGGCATGTGGATGGGCAAGGAGGAGAACTTCACCCTCGCCCCGGTGCACGCGCACCTGAACCTCGTCGGCTTCGTGCTGCCGTTCCTTTTCGGCTTCTTCTACCGCAGCTTCCCGTCGGTGGCGGGCGGCCTGTCGGCCAAGGCCCATCTGCTGCTCTCGCTGCTGGGCGTCGTTTCCATGACCGGGGCCCTCGCGGTCTTTCTGCAGGGCGACAAGTCGGCCGTGCCCGTCATGCTCGGCGGTGAGCTTGCGACCGCGCTCGGCATGCTGATCTTCGCCGTCAATGTCTGGCGCGCCGTGGGGCAGAGCCCGGCTCCGGCCGCCGCCGAATAGGCGCCGGTCCCAGGCCGGAACGAAAAGGCGCCCCGGACCGCGAGGTCCGGGGCGTTCCTTTTGCAGGTCCGCGATCAGGCGTCGTATTCGCCGCCCAGCCAGTCGACGATCTTCTGGGTCGCCTCGATGGACTGCTCGACCTGGTTGGGGTCGGCCGACTTGTCCATCCAGTCCTTCAGCAGCTTTTTCGGGACGCCGTCCTGGGCCAGCAGCTTGGCCACGATCTTCTCGAGGTTGCGCTGGCGAATCCGCGCCCAGGTGTCGACGCCCTCGCTCATGCCGCCTTCTCCCAGTTCAGCACCACCTTGCCGGACTGGCCCGACTTCATGGCGTCGAAGCCCTTCTCGAACTCGGTGTAGGGCAGACGGTGCGTGATCAGGGGCGTCAGGTCCAGCCCGGCCTTCAACAGGCCCAGCATCTTGCGCCAGGTGTCGAACATCTCGCGCCCGTAGACGCCCTTGATGGTCAGGGCCTTGAGGATGATCTTGCCCCAGTCCGTCTCCATCGGCCGCGACGGAATCCCCAGCAGCGCCAGGCCGCCGCCCATGATCAGGCTGTCGACGCACTGGCTGAAGGCCGACGGCGCGCCGGACATCTCCATGGCCACGTCGAAGCCGACCTGGATGCCCAGCTCCTTCATGACGTCCTTGAGGTCTTCCTTGGCGACGTTGACGGTGCGCACGTCGGTGACCTTGTCGGCCAGGGCCAGGCGATATTCGTTGACGTCGGTGAGGACCACGGTGCGGGCCCCGCACTTGCGGGCGACGGCGGCGGCCATGATGCCGATCGGTCCGGCTCCGGTGACCAGCACGTCCTCGCCCATCAGGTCGAACTGGTTGGCGGTGTGCACGGCGTTGCCGAACGGGTCGAGCATCGAGGCGACCTCGTCGCTCACGTCATCCGGGAGGGGGATGACGTTGAAGGCCGGAGCGATGACGTACTCGGCGAATGCGCCCTGGCGATTGACGCCGATGCCGCGGGTGTTCGGATCCAGGTGGAAATGGCCGGCGCGCGCGGCGAAGCTGTCGAGGTCGATGACATGTCCCTCGGCCGAGACTCGCTGGCCAAGCTTCAGCGGACGGTGCACGTCGGATCCGATCTCGACGATCTCGCCCGCGAATTCGTGGCCGGTGATCATGGGAACCGGGACGTTCTTCTGGCTCCACTCGTCCCAGTTCCAGATGTGGATGTCGGTGCCGCACACCGAGGTGCGCTTCACGCGGATCAGCACGTCGTCCGGGCCGGGCTTGGGGATCGGAGCCTGGATCAGCTCGAGCCCGACGCCCGGCTGAGTCTTCGCCAGGGCGTCCATGGTTCCGGTGGCGCTCATGTTCAGATCACTCCCAGGTCGCGGCCGACCTTCGTAAAGGCCGCGATGGCGGCGTCGATGTGGCGGGGCTCGTGGGCGGCGGACATCTGGGTCCGGATGCGAGCCAGTCCGCGGGGTACGACCGGGAAGGAGAAGCCGATCACATAGATCCCCTCGTCCAGCATGCGGGCGGCCATCTGCTGCGCCAGCTTGGCGTCGCCCAGCATCACGGGGATGATCGGATGCTCTCCGGGCAGCAGGTTGAAGCCGGCTGCGGCCATGCCTTCGCGGAAGCGGCGGGCGTTGGCGAAGAGCTGCTCGCGCAGGCCCTCGCCCTCCTGGCCGGAGGCGATGCGGATGGCCTCGAGCGACGAACCGCACACGGCGGGCGAGAGGGCGTTGGAGAAGAGGTACGGCCGCGCCCGCTGCTTCAGGAGTTCGACCACCTCGCGGCGAGCGCAGATGAAGCCGCCCATGGCCCCGCCCAGAGCCTTGCCGAAGGTCCCGGTGACGATGTCCACGGCGACGTTGTGGTGTGCGTACGACCCTCGGCCCCGGGGGCCGAGGAAGCCAGTGGCGTGGCAGTCGTCGACCATGATCAGCGCGTCGTAGCGATCGGCCAGGGCGCGGATCTCGTCCAGCCTGGCGATGTAGCCGTCCATGGAGAAGGCGCCGTCGGTGGCGATGATGATGTTGCGCGAACCGGCCGCCCGCGCCTCCTTCAGGCGATCCTCGAGTTCGCCCATGTCGGAGTTGGCGAAGCGGTAGCGCCGGGCCTTGCACAGCCGCACCCCGTCAATGATCGAGGCGTGGTTCAGGCTGTCCGAGACGATCGCATCCTCCTCGCCGAACAGCGGCTCGAACACGCCGCCGTTGGCGTCGAAAGCGGCGGCGAACAGGATGGCGTCCTCGAAGCCGAGATAGTCGGCGATGGCGCGCTCCAGCTCCTTGTGGATGCCGAGCGTGCCGCAGATGAAGCGGACCGAGGCGGTGCCCGCGCCCCAGCGCTCGGCAGCCGCCCGGCCGGCGTCGGTGACCCGCTCGTCGCCGCCCAGGCCCAGGTAGTTGTTTGCGCAGAAGTTCAGCACCCCCCGCTCGCCCGCAGCCGTCTGCACGCGGATCTCGGGACCCTGCCGCGACATGATCACGCGCTCGGGCTTGGTCAGCCCCTGATCGTCGATGTCCTTCAGTTCGGCGCGGATGCGGTCGTAGAAGCCGGTGGGCATGCCTGTCCCTGACGATGTTGTGGTTGGGCGGCGGGTTACGCCGATTTCACGGGCGTTTCCATCCGGAATTGTGCACCTTGGCCTTACCCGGGAGTGAGTTCAGTCGATGTACCGATCCTTTGCCCTCGTCGCCGCCACGGCGGCCGTCTGCCTGTCGGGCGCCGCGATCGCGGCCGCGGAGGGGGACGCCGCCCCGGTCATCCAGGCCGAGCGCGCGTTCGCCGCGCGCGGCTCCGAGGTTCCGGTCAAGCAGGCCTTCCTGGATTTCGCCGCTCCTGACGGCGTGCTGGTGGACTCCGAGCGAGGCGCGGAGAACGCGCTTCAGCAGATTGCGACCTGGCCCGACCGGAACAATACCGGCTACATCAAGTGGTGGCCCCTTTACGCGGGCGTCTCGCGGGACGGCGCGCTGGGATTCACCACCGGCGCCGCGACCTACGGCGGAGATCGCTCCTTCTCCAACTACTTCACGGTCTGGAAGAAGCAGCCGGACGGCTCTTGGAAGTGGGTGATCGACATGGGCGCGCGGGCGCCGTCGGCCTCGCCGTTCGGGCCCGACAGCGAGGTGGCGGTCGCGCCCCCCTCCACCGCGCCGGCGACCACGGCCGACGCCGCTCGCCGCAGGGTCTGCGCCAGCGAAGAGGCGATGATCCGCGAGGCCGCCGG
>JAIBAU010000010.1:27500-85179 GCA_019695035.1 Caulobacteraceae bacterium
AGCCGACAGGTTCGCCCAAAGCCGCGCGGGAATCAAATCGGCCGCTGATCCGGAAGGGGCGGCGGCGGAACGGGCGCGTCGGGCGACGGTTCAGCGGGAGGCGGCTCCTGGAGGGAGTCGGCCGGCGGCGGGGCCGCCAGCTCGGCCTCGGTGGGCACCAGCGGCGGCAGGGTGCGGGCCTGGGCGATCGAGCGCCGGCCGAACAGGGCCGCCCATGGTCCGATCAGCAGGAGTCCCGCGAAGAAGCCCGCCAGGTGGGCCTCCCAGGCGATCGGCATGCCGGCCGAGCCGGGAGCGTCGCCCAGGAAGCCCAGCACCAGATTGATGGCGACCAGGGCGGCCCCGAAGATGAAAACCGTGCGACTGAGCACCGGCCCCAGCACGCCGCGCGTGTTGATCAGCCGCGCCGTCGCCCCCATCAGCCCCGAGACCGCGCCGGACGCTCCGATCAGGGGCACGAACGATCCCGCGTGCAGCCAGACATAGATGACGTTCGCCGCCACCCCGCACAGCACATAGAAGAGGATGTAGCTCACCCCATGGTGCCAGGCGGTTCCCATCAAGCGCGAGACCGGCACGCCGAAGGCCAGGGCGAAGGCCGCGTTCATCAACGCGTGCGCCCAGTTGCCATGCAGCAGGAGCGAGGTGAAGAGGCCGACGTACTCCCCCTGCTCGACGGCGTAGGGCATCAAGCCGTAGTTCCGGTACAGACTGTCGAGGTCGACCACCTGACTCTGGAGGAAATAGAAGATCGGTATCGACAAGGCCGCCGCCAGGGCCGGCCACGGCGCCAGGAGAACCGGCTCCTTCGTCCCCTTCCCCGCCGCTGCGCGCACGCTTTCCCCCGTCGGTCCCTCGGACCTCGTTAACTCTAAGCGCACCATTCGTCGTTCAGGTTCACCTGAAATGCGAGCGAAACGAAGTTCGTCCGGCCGATCTCAAGCGGTTCTTAAGAACCCTGTTCGACTTTGGCACGTCCATTGCTTGCAAACAGGGTGAATCTTCGCCCTGGAGGGGAACGTTAGTATGCGCAGCCGCCATGCCGTCGGGATCGCCCTGGCCGCCTTCGCCATCAGTGCGGGCGCGGCTTCAGCGCAGAACCTGTCGACCACCTCGTCCTCCTACAACGCCGGCTACGGCCGCACGCCCGGCGACGAGGAACGCGGCGTGACCACCTACGGAATGCGCGACGCCAACGGCAATCTGATCGCGGTGAACGGCATCGTGACTTCGAGCGCCTCCGCCCAGGCCAGCGCCGCGGCGTGGGGCGCCAGCTACGGCGGTTCCGGGGCGGGCTTTGCGGGCCAGTACGGGTCGGCCACCGCCATCGGCAACAATCTGAATGTCACCGTCCAGGGCAACTGGAACACGGTGATCGTGGACTCCACCCAGATCAACAATGGCGACGTCTCCGCCAGTGTCGAGCTCAATGGACAGGTCGATCTCGATGATCACCCCTAAGTTTCGTACCGTCGCCCTGGCCACCGCCGCCCTGGCCCTGACGCTGGGGGGCTGCGTCTCGTCCTCCGCGGGTCCCAGCGGGCGCTACGCCGCGCCGATCGGCAACGCCCCGGTGACCGCCAATCCGACGCCCTATTCGGCGGCGCTGGTCTGCCTGGGCGACTACGCGCGCAGCCACAACCTTCCCTCCCCGCGCGTCGCTGTCGGCCGCATCAGTGACTACACGGGCAAGGAGGAAGCCGAGGGCGGCCGCAAGATCACCCAGGGCGCCTCCCTGATGGCGATCTCGGCCCTGGCCAAGGCCGGCGCGCGCCTGGTCGAGCGCTACGACACCTCCGTGTCCGAGCTCGAACTCAAGTACGCCAACAATCGTCTCGTGTCGGACGCAGCCGGCCCGGTCCCTGAAGGCCAGCCCGTCCCCTATCGCCGCATCACCGCCGGGCAGATCCCGGGCTCGGACTTCTATCTGGTCGGCGGCATCACCGAGCTGAACTACAACATCCGCTCCACCGGCGCCGACCTCAACGGTGGGGAAGTGGCGGCCACCGGAACCAAAGGCGGCTTCCATGCCCGCATGTTCGTCATGAACATCGGCCTGGACCTGCGCCTGGTCGAGACCCGTAGCCTGGAGGTCGTGGACGTCGTCTCCTACCAGAAGCAGATCATCGGCCGCGAAGTCTCGGCCGGCGTGTTCGACTTCCTGAACGGAAACGTTTTCGACATCTCGGCGGGCGAAGGTGGACTGGAGCCCATCCAGCTGGCGGTGCGTTCGGTCGTCGAGCGCGGCGTGCTGGAGATGATGGCCAATCTGTACGGCGCGAGCGGCCCGGAAGTGTGCCTCGACTCGCGATCGGACCCGCTGAGCACGGCGGGCGTCACCGGCGCCTTCGTGCCGGCCTATAATACGGTGGGAGACAACAATGGCTCGACCCGCGCGGATCCTGACCGCTGGAACGATCGCCGCGATAGCGACCTTCGCCGCGGCCGCAACTAGCCAGGCCCAGACCGTCGTCGTCAGCGATCAGACCCAGGCCGCCGACGTCACCGCAGACCAGACCCTGAACGTCGTCGACCTCGACGACCAGGTGACGGCCGCCACCACCGCGACCGGCAACAGCCTGTCCGGCGCTGTGGAGTCGGGCTCGCTCGACCTCACCGCCAGCCAGTCGATGCAGGCCGATGCGGCCGCGGAGACCACGCTCAACGCCGATACGGGAACCATCTCGGGGCAGGTGACCCTGGTCTCCGAGGCCGTGGGAAACACCGGCGACGCGGGAGCTTACGGGGCGGACATGACCGCCAATGTCGTTCAGGCGACAGGGAATTTCGCCTTCACCGCCCGCACCACCGTGAACGGGCCGACCTCGCACCAGACGGGCGGCGCCAGCGTGGGCGCCACCGCCATCGCCAACAGCCAGGCCTTTGGGTCTTCAACCGGCGCCGCCTCGACGCTGACGGTCAGCCAGTCCTCCGCAGCCCTGACGCAGGCCGACGTCGAGGCCTACACCCAATACCTGCCGGGCCCCGCGGTCTATTCCGCCGCCGCCACGAGCAACAACGTCTCCTCGTCGGGGACCGACGGCACGATGCAGCTGATCAACGCCGATCAGACCATGACCGGCGCCCGCACCCAGGCGTCGACCTTCGTCTCGGCCGCCAACGCCTGGCAGATCCAGGGCTCGACGGCGGCGGTGGCCAACAACATCGCGGCCACCAATGAGGATGGTTCACTGGAGGTCGCGGCGGACCAGAGCAATCAATCCTACGTCCAGGCCGACACGGTGGTGCTGGCCTGGGACTACGGCCTGGCCTCGGCCCAGGCGGTCGGGGTCGGCAACTCGTCGCTGGCGGGGAACAACGGTCAGTATGTCGAGATCGACAACACCCAGTTCAACTCGGGCGGGGTGGAGGTCTCGGCCAGCTTCCAGGGCGACAGCGGCTATGACAGCTACGCCTCGGCCACGGCGATCGGCAACGCGACCACGGCCTATGCCTGCTCCGAGTGCCAGGGCACCTTGCGCGCCAACAACGTGCAGACCAACACCAACACCGTAAACGCGTCCTCGACCGTCACACTGACGGGATCCGGCCGGGCCGTGGTGGGAACCTCTACGGCGGTCGGCAACAGCGCCAGCTTCTGGGTGAGCAGCCCGGGCGGCTGACGCCCGGCCGCCGACGGACCGAAGTTCGCCTTGTCTTCGCCCTAAGCCACGGGTTTACCTCGCGCCTCACGCCGCGAGGTCCGCCCAATGCCGAAGTTGAAACGCGCCCTGGTCGCGGCGCTGGCCGCCCTCGCGGTGAGCGGGGGCCTGGCGGCGGAACGGGCCACGGCCCTGCCCGACATCCGCGGCGCAATCGGCGCCCTGTTCAAGCCCAAGCCCAAGGCCGAGCGCCCGCCCCAGCCTGACCAGCCGACTGCGCCTGCGGCCGAGACCGACCTGCCACCCGATCCGGCGCTGCGGTTCGGGATCCTCCCGAACGGCATGAAGTACGTGCTGGCCCACAACGCGACGCCGCCGGGGCAGACCTCGCTTCGCTTGCGCGTGGACGCCGGTTCGCTGATGGAGGCCGAGGACCAGCGCGGCCTCGCACATTTCCTCGAACACATGGCCTTCAACGGGTCGACCAATGTGCCCGAGGGCGAGATGGTCAAGATCCTGGAACGCGCCGGCCTGTCGTTCGGGGCCGACACCAACGCCTCCACCAATTTCGAGCAGACCGTCTACGAGTTGGACCTGCCCCGTTCGGACGACGCCACCGTCGATACGGCCCTCATGCTGATGCGGGAGTCCGTGGGTTCCATGACGCTGGACGCCGGCGCAATCGACCGGGAGCGGGGCGTCGTACTCTCGGAGGAGCGCACGCGCGCCTCCCCGGCCTACCGCATCCTGCAGGGCCGCTACGACTTCTTCCTCAAGGGACAGCTGGCGCCGCAACGGTTCCCGATCGGCGACACGGACGTCCTGAAGACCGCCCAGCGCGACCGGTTCCTGGCCTTCTACAACGCCTACTACCGCCCCGAGCGGGTCACCCTCGTCGTGGTCGGCGACTTCGACGTCGCGGTCATGGAGGCGAAGATCCGCAGCCGCTTCGGCGACTGGCGCGTGAGCGGCCCGGCCGGCCGCGCGCCAGATCTGGGCCAGATCGCCCGGCGCGGCGTCGAGACCCACGTCCTCGTCGAGCCCGGCGGGCCAGCCGGCGTGCAGGTCGCCTGGATCAATCCACCCGACCTCAGCGCAGACACCCGCGAGCGGCGCAAGGCGCGGCTCGTGCGCGAGCTGGGCTTCGCTGTCCTGAATCGCCGCATGGAGAGCCTGGCGCGGGCGGCCAACCCGCCCTTCATCGGCGCCGGAGCCTTCCGCTACACTGACACCCGGTCGGCCGACATCACCGTGCTCTCGGTGACCGGACAGCCCGGCCAGTGGAAGCAGAACCTGACAGCGGCCGAACAGGAGCAGCGGCGGATCGTGCAGTTCGGCGTCCAGCAGGCCGAGCTCGATCGCGAGATCGCCGAGTATCGCACCCAGCTGGAGGCCGCCGTGGCCGGCTCCGCCACCCGGCGCACTGCGGCCCTCGCCGAGGGGATCGTGGACAGCATCAACGCCCGCGAGGTGTTCACCGCCGACGACTTCGACCTGGCCCTGTTCGAGGAGACCGTGAAGGGTCTGAAGGCGGACAAGGTGACCCAGGAGCTGAAGGCGCAGTTCGCCGGCCAGGGGCCGCTGGTCCTGGTCACGAGCCCGACGCCCGTCGAGGGCGGAGACGCCGCCGTGGCGGCGGCCTTCGCCGAGAGCCGTCAGGCGGTGGTCACGGCGCCCCCCGTCATCTCGGTCAAGGCTTGGCCGTACGACGACTGGGGCCCCGCCGGAGAGGTCGTTTCGACTCGCGACGTCATCGATCTCGACACGACCTTCGTCACCTTCGCCAACGGCGTCCGCCTGACCGTGAAGCCGACCAAGTTCCGTGACGACCAGGTGCTGGTGCAGGTGCGCATGGGCCACGGCTACCTGGACCTGCCGCGCGACCGCCAGGCCCTGCTGTGGGCGGCCGGGCTGGAGTACGTCGAAGGCGGCCTGGGCCAAATGACGGCCCAGGAACTGGAGCAGACCCTGGCGGCGACGGTCTATGGCGCGAGCTTCAGCGTGGACGAGGACGCCTTCGCCCTGTCGGGCCGGACGCGGCCCCAGGATCTCCGCCGCCAGCTCGAGGTGCTCGCCGCCTACGCCACCGATGCGGCCTGGCGGCCCGAGCCGTTCGAACGGGTGCGCACCTACGGGCTGAGCATTCTCGATCAGTTGATGTCGACGCCCGCCGGCGTCTTCAGCCGCGAAGGCGAGGCGCTCCTGCGTTCCGGTGACATGCGCTGGCGCTTCCCCACGCAGGAGGAGTTCCGGAGTGCGCGTCTCGACACCCTGCGCGCCGCAATCGCCGATCCCATGTCCCGCGGGCCGGTGGAGGTGATCATCGTAGGCGACGTCTCGGTGGAGGCGGCGACCGAAGAGGTAGCGGCGACCTTCGGAGCCATGGCGCCCCGTCCCGCCGCCGCCGAGCCGCCCGCGGAGGCGGCGCAGGTGCGCTTCCCCGCCGGCGTAGCCCAGCCCGTGCGGCTGACCCACAGGGGCCGCCCCGACCAGGCGCTGGGTTTCGTCGGCTGGCCGGGGGTGGACTTCGCCGCCCAGCCCCAGGAGGCGCGCAAGCTGCGCATGCTGCAGCTGGTGCTGGAACTGCGGCTCCTGGACGAATTGCGCGAACGCCAGGGGGTGACCTATTCGCCCAACACCAGCCTCGAGACCGCCTGGGCCTTCCCGGGGTACGGCTACGTCTCGGCCTCCGTGCAGGCCCCGCCGGACAAGCTGAAGGCCTTCTTCGACGCGGTCACGGCGATCGCCCGGGACCTGCGGGACAATCCCGTCACGGCCGACGAACTGGAGCGGGCGCGCAAGCCCCGCCTGGAACAGCTGATGAAGGCGCAGGTCACCAACGAGTACTGGCTCGGGCAGCTGGAGGGGGCCCAGACCGATCCGCGGCGCCTGGACGCCATCCGGGCCACCCTGTCGGGACTGGAGCGCATCACGGCGGCGGACGTGCAGGCGACGGCCCGCCGCTACCTGACGGATGACAGGGCCTGGAAGCTGGAGATCGTGCCCGAGGGAACCCCCGGCCGTTAGTCGGCATAAAGAGACCCCGGCGGTGAGGGCCGCCGGGGTCAAGTTTCACACTCAGGACACTGTCGAACGGAGTCGACGCCTTGGACTTTAGCGGCCGGTCCTGAACCGGAGCTGAGGGGGGCTGTTCAGCCCACGTTATTTTTCGCCCTCAGTGAATGACTCCGCCCACGCCGCCGTCGAGCACGATCGAGAAGCTGCGGGTCTCCTCGACCACCTCCTCGCGCCAGGCGGTGTAGGTCTCTTCGCGTTCCATGGTCAGGATCTTGATGCCGGCGCCGTAGCGGCGCAGCAGGCTGCGCTCGTTGCAGTCGCGGGCGGGAATCTGCGGACGGCATTGCAGCATGCCGCCGGCGGAATGCCAGATGGCCTGTCCCTTGGCGCACTCCATCAGCTCGCCGCCTTCCAGCGAAAGGCCCTCGTTCCAGTTGGCGATGGTCAGTTGCAGGTGCGAGCCGGCGATGCAGCGGTACAACTCGCCCTCGTAGATATCCTCGACATCGCGGTCCGGACGAACCTGGGACGCCGGGTGTGGGCTGCGCAGGTCGTCGATGCAGACGGCCTGGATGATGACCCGCTTGGTGATCTTGCGCGTGGCCTGGTAGCTGACGCGGCGCATTTCCTGGCCGCCTTCGACGTTCAGGCCTTGGATGACGGAGGGCGTGCCCTGGTCGACGTACCAGGAGGATCCGCCGCCAAAGAACACGGTGGCGCCGGCCTGCGACTGGGCGCCGGCCTGGGCTCCCGCCCCGGCGATGGCGATCACCGGTTGCTGCACCACCACGCTGACGCCTGGCACGTGCACGGTGTGGCCTCCGCCCGTGCAGCATGGGGACGGTTGCGGCGGCGGCGGCGGGGGCGGCGGCTGGCAGCACGGCGGCGGCGGCGCGCAGCACTGGGCGGCGGCCGCATCGGCGAGCGACACGAGGAACAACCCCGCTAGCGCCGCGATCCAGAATCTCCACCGTGCGAGCATGGGTCGGCTCCTCGGAATAACCGAGGCATTGGAAGCAAGAAACGTTCCGAAATCGTTTCCGTCAGAGGGATTTAGCCGATCCGGCGCGGCAGGCAGGGTTCCTGCAGGAACGCCCCCGGAGGGTGATCCTGTGTTCCATACCAATACAGACCATCTGATCGGCTACTGGCGCTCCCTGTCGCGGGGCGCGGCCACGCCCCGTCGCACCGACTTCGATCCGGCCGCGGTCGCCGAGCTGCTGCCGCAGATCTTCATGCTCGAGCTGGGCGCGGGCTCGCTCCCCTTCCGGCTGGCGGGCGAGTTCCTCATCGACCTGCACGGCAAGACCTTGCGCGGCCTGGATTTCCAGACCCTGTTCAGCCCCGGCGGCCGGCGCGTGGTGACCCAGGCGGCCCTGTCGGCCCTGAACGCGCCCGATCCCGTGGTGCTGCTCTGCGAGGCGGTCAGCGCCGAGGGGCGAACCCTCACGCTGGAGATCGTGCTGGCGCCGCTGGCCGGAGAGGACGGGCGCGTCGAACGGCTGCTCGGTCTCTACCAGCCCACCAGCCTGGTGGCCCGGCTGGGCGGCAGGCCGGTGGCGGAAATCAACGCGCGGCTGGCCAATGACGACGGTCGCGGGCACCTGCGCCTGGTGGTGGCGGACGGATTGCGCATCGCCTGAGGCGAAATCATCAGCAGAGCCTTTGGAGACAGGGGTTTCCGGTGGCGGGAGCCCATTGTCCGCTGATCCGGTCGAATTGCGCAAGCTGCTGTTTTCAATGCGGTTTTTTATGGCGCCGCGAGCACGCTTCGCGGCAACAAGGATCGATTCCCCGGGCGCTTCGCCCGCTTTCCCGGCCTGAACACCCGGGTTTCCGGCCGCGCCCGCCGGAGGGGAAGAAATGCGTCTTGACCCCCTCCCCCGGATCAAGGGTTCATCGCCGCCCGCTCAGGCGGGCTTCATGTCCCGCACGTAGCGCTTCCAGTTTTCGACGTAGTGCTGCGCCGAGGCGGTCAGGATGTCGACCTGGTGGGGCAGAAGCTGGCGGATCACCTTCCCCGGCGAACCCACCACCAGGCTGTTGTCGGGGATTTCCTTCCCCTCGGGGATCAGGGCGCCCGCGCCGATCAGGCAGTTCTTCCCGATCACCGCCCGCGACAGCACCACCGCCCCGATCCCGATCAGGGAATTGTCGCCGATTGTGCAGCTGTGGATCATGGCCATGTGGCCGACGGTGACGTCGCGGCCGATGTGCAGCGGCGCCCCGGGGTCGGAGTGCAGGACGGAACCGTCCTGGATGTTGGTGTTTTCGCCTATGGAGATGGGGTCGTTGTCGCCGCGCACGACCGCGCCGAACCAGATGCTGGCGTTCTTCGCCAGAATCACGTCTCCTATTACGACCGCGTTGGGCGCTATCCAGTATTCGCCCTCGGAAGGCGTCTGCGGCGTCTTGTCGCCGAGCGCATATATATTCATCAGAACACCCCGTAACTGAGACTTTTCTACCGTTTAACGGATCGGAAACCAAGTTGCGATCATTGTAGTGGGGCGATTCGAGGCCGCCAATGGCGGGGTCGGATCGGGAGCCGGGACATCTCGTCCAGGTCCGGAGCGGAGTACGGCGTGGCGCTACCAGCGTTCCTGTACAGGTCGATCGAAGGCCCGCCAGGCGCGAGCGCATCGTGCACCACTCTCCTCACCTTCCACCAAGGGCGCGACCTGGCCGGTCTCGCCCTTTTTTCTTGCCCAGTCTGGAGGTCGTAGATGGCCAAGCGTGCGCTCAAGCGTCAGGCTCGCGAAGGTAATTTCGAGGGTCACTTCGCCGATGATGCCAAGGTTCGCAGGCTTCCGGTCAGCGACCGGACCTGGAGCCCGCTCGGCCATCATCACCACAACGACGAGCGCACCCAGTCCTACGTCAAGAACATCAAGCCCAAGTCCGAGGGCCAGGCCCGCCTGATCGAGGCCATCGATTCCTCCAGCCTGGTCATGGCGCTGGGCCCGGCCGGCACGGGCAAGACCTACCTGGCGATCTCAAAGGCGGTCGAGGCGCTGGAGGCCGGCCGCGTCGGCCGCATCGTGCTGTCCCGCCCGGCGGTGGAGGCAGGCGAAAGCCTGGGCTTCCTGCCCGGCGACATGGAGGACAAGCTGGCCCCCTACCTGCGCCCGCTCTACGACGCCCTTTCGGACCGGCTGTCGATGAAGCGCGTCAAGGCGCTGATGAGCGAGGGGCTGATCGAGATCGCCCCGGTCGGCTATATGCGCGGGCGCACCCTCAACAACGCCTTCGTGGTCATCGACGAAGCCCAGAACTGCACCTACGTGCAGCTGAAGATGCTGCTCACCCGCCTAGGCTGGAGCTCGACGATGGTGGTGACCGGCGATCCGCATCAGTCGGACCTGCTGCCGGGCCTTTCGGGCCTCGCGGACATCTCCGAGAAACTGGAGGCGATCGGCGACATTTCGGTCGTGCGCCTGGGCGACCGGGACATCGTCCGCCACCCGCTGGTGGCCTCGATGCTGGGGGTGATCTGACGAACGGTCGAGGCGGGCTCCGGCCCGCCTCCTCCCGGACCTACTCGAGGTCCTCGGCGATGATGCCCATGTTGAAGTTGAACGAGCCGGGATCGTCCTCGTCGTCGGTGACGACGCCGATGAACTCTTCGCCCACGTAGACTTCGGCGGAATCCTTCAGGCGCGGGCGGGGCCGCACATTGAGCGTCGGCGAGCCGAACAGGCGCTTGAGGTGCGCTTCGATCTTGCGGATGTCGTTCTCGGTCACGGCCGGTCCTCGCTCTTGCAGCCGAGGGTTTAGGCGTTCGGCCCCGTGCGAGGCAAGCCAAACTCGCGGCGGTCAGGCGGGCCGGTAGACGATCCTCACCGCGTCCTCGCCGATGCGGTCCGTGGACACCAGCTTCAGCGGCGGCAGGGCCTGGCCGAAGAAGGGCTTGCCTCTCCCCAGGACATGGGGCCGGAAATAAAGCCGGTACTCGTCGATCAGCCCGGCCGCCGACAGACTGCGCGCCAGGTCCGGCCCCGCCACCTCGATCTCGCCCTCGAAGCGGCCCTTCAGGTCGCGCGCCACGCCCTCGACGTCGTCCCGCACCAGGGTGGCGTTGGGCCCCACCGAGGTCAGGGTGCGGGAGGCCACCCATTTCGGTTGGCTGCGCCAGCCCTCGGCGAAGTCCCGCTCGGCCTGGCCCCAGCCGGGCTGGTCCTCGTCCCAGTAGCGCATCAGCTCGTAGGTGCGACGGCCATAGAAGCTGGCGCTAAGGCTGCTCACCCAGCGATGGAAGTAATCGAAGAGGGCCGGACCCGGCGGCGGCAGGGTCATCTCCCCGTCCGCCCCGCCGATGAAACCGTCGAGGGACTGTTGCAGCCCGAAAATAAGCCTGGCCAAACGCGCCCCTTACTAGATTACGAAGTCGAGGATTTCGGGCACCGTGTGATCCATGGTCCGGGCGGGTTCCTCGCAGGTCTGGCAATTGACCAGGCGGGCGGGAACGCCGGCGGCGGTGCAATTCGGCGGCACCGCCTTCAGCACCACCGAGCCGGAGGCGATCTTGGCGTAGTCGCCGATGTGGATGTTGCCCAGGACCTTGGCCCCGGCCCCCAACAGGACGCCCTTGCCGATCTTGGGATGACGGTCGCCGCGCTGGGCGCCGGTGCCGCCCAGGGTGACGCCGTGGAGCATGGAGACGTCGTCGCCCACCACGGCCGTTTCGCCGATCACCACGCCGGTGGCGTGGTCCACGAAGACGCCCTTGCCGATACGGGCGGCGGGGTGGATGTCGACCTGGAACAGTTCGGAGGTCCGGCTCTGCAGGTGCAGCGCCATCATCTCCCGCCCGTGCGTCCACAGCCAGTGGGCCACGCGATGCACCTGCAGGGCCATGAAACCCTTGTAGAACAGGAAGGGCTGCAGGGTGCCGCGCGCCGCCGGATCGCGCTCCAGCACGGCCATCAGGTCGGCCTCGGCGGCGGCCACGATGGACGGGTCCGCGGCGTAGGCCTCCGCGCACAGCTCGCGCGCGGTCAGGGCCGAGACTCCCTCCTCGCCGATCTTGCGGGCCAGCTGGAAGGACAGCGCCTGGGCCATGCCCTCGTGGCGCAGGATCACACCGTTCAGCATCGAGGCCAGGGAGGGCTCGTCCCGGGCGGTGACGGCGGCTTCGTCCAGCAGCTGGCGCCAGACGCCGGTTCCGCCAGTGACCACTTCCAGCTTGCGGCTCATGGGCCGGTTCTCCGCTCTTTCGGCGTCTTTGACCAGTGTATCACGACCGGGGCAATCGCCTCGTCACCTTCGACCACATGGCGACGGGCTTGCGAAATCGCCAGCCCGCGCCGATCTCGCCCCTAGCCAGACACAGTCGGACCCGATCCTATGGGCGGGTTCCCGTCCCGGGTTCGAAAGGTCCAGTCTCGATGCGTCGCTTCCTCGCCGCTGTTTCGGCGCTCGCCGCCCTCGCCGCCCTTCCGGGCGCAGCCCACGCCTCGGACGCCCGGCTGACGGGCCAGGAGATACGCGACATCGCGGGGCGCGGCCTGCTGTGGTGCGAAGAGTACGAGGCGGCCAGCGACGACTGCGGCGTGGTCACCCTGTTGCGGGTGATGCCGGACGGGCGGCTGGCCAGCACCTCGACCCTGCTGCTGCAGGAGAGCCCCGAACTGCAGGTCTACATCGCCGACATCGACCAGCTGGACGGCGACCGGCTTTGCAGCAAGGTGGAGATGGGCCGGGCCCGCTTCACCTTCATGCTGGACGGCCAGCAGCTCTCCGACGAGCGCGCCATCGGCCTGACCGCCCTGTTCCAGGCGCAGATGGCCGACATGGAAGGCAAGACCATGTGCCAGACCTTCTTCCGCACCGACGATCCGAACGTGATTCGCGAGGAGATCACCGTCGACGGCGAGCGCCAGACGGACCTCGAGAGCACCTACCACCTGCGCGAGGGCGACAGCGGGCTGCACCTGCGCGCGCAACTTCCCACCGAGCCCGACGAGACCGGTACCGCCCTTTGAGCCTCCCTTTCCCCGACCTGGGCGATCCGCTGCCCGTCGCCGCCGAACCGCGCCTGCTGACCTGGCTGGCGCGCCGCCGCTCCTCCCCGGCCCAGACCCTGGGCGCGCCGGGGCCCTCGCCCGAGCAGCTGCAGGACATCATCGCCGTGGGCGCTCGCGCGCCCGATCACGGCAAGCTGGCGCCCTGGCGCTTCGTGGTCATCGAGCCGCGGGCCAAGGCGGAGCTCGTCGAACGGTTGTCCGCCCTGGCCGAGGGCCAGCCCAACCCGGAGCAGGCGCGGGCCAAGCTGGCCAAGCTGGCGGCCGCCCCGGCGACGGTGCTGGTGATCTCGCGGCCCGTGGAAAGCCCGAAGGTGCCCGAATGGGAGCAGGTGCTGTCGGCCGGAGCGGTGTGCACCCTGATGCTGGTGGCGGCCGGCTCGCTGGGCTTCGGCGCCAACTGGATCACCGACTGGTACGCCTACGACGCCGGGGCCGCCGCCCTGCTCGGGTTGGCCCCGGGCGAGCGAGTCGCCGGCTTCATGCATTTCGGCACGCCTTCCGAGGCGCCTCTGGAACGGGCGCGTCCCGATGTGGCGGGGCTGGTCACGCGCCTCTGACCCGGAACCGGAAGGTCAGGCGGTCGCGGGCGGCGCGCGGCGCTCCTGCGGACGGTGCACGAGGCTGACCAGCACGAAGCTGATGATCATGAGCAGGTACCAGCTGCCGATCTTGGCCAGCGAAACAGGGCTCCAGCCGCCCTCCTGACCGGGATAGAGCCAGGCGCGGGAGTAGGTCCCGACATTCTCGGCGATCCAGATGAACAGGGCGACGAGGCCAAAGCCCAGCAGCATGGGCATGCCGCGCTCCCTGCGGTCCGGGGTGAACCAGAACCAGCCGCGCCAGAACAACAGGGCGGTCGCCGCGAACAGGGCGAGGCGCGCGTCCGGCAGCCAGTGGTGGGCGAAGAAGTTCACGTAGATGCCAACCGCCAGCAGCCAGGTCGTCCAGGCCGGCGGATAGTGGGAGAAGCGGATGTCGAAGATGCGCCAGATGCGGGCGATGTAGCTGCCGACGGCCGCGTACATGAAGCCCGAGAACAGCGGCACCGCGCCGATCTTCAACAGGCCCGGCTCCGGGTAGAGCCACGAGCCGTGCGCAGTCTTGAACAGCTCCATGATGGTGCCGACCACGTGGAAGACGAAGATCACCTTCGCCTCCTCCCAGCTCTCCAGCTTCAGCGCCAGCATGGCGACCTGGATGGCGACGGCGGCCACGACGAGGGCGTCGTAGCGGGCGACCGGCGCGTCCGCCGGCCACAGCAGGTGGGTGCCGAACAACAGCCCCAGCATCAGCCCGCCGAACAGGCAGGCCCAGCCCTGCTTGAGGCCGAACATGAGGAATTCGAAGGCCCACGACCCCAGGCGGGTCCGATCGGCGCGGGCCTGCAGCCGTTCGAGGAGACGCCGCCCCCAAGCCTCGAGCGGGAGGCGGGCGTCTCCCACCGCCTCCGCTTGCAGAAGAAGGCGGCTCGCGGAGCGAGACGGATGAGGAGCGTCAGATCCGCCGCCGGATCGGTGGTCGCCAGATCGGCTCATGGCTCTTGAGCACCCCTCATCCGGTCTTCTGCGAAGAACACCTTCTCCCGCAGGGGGAGAAGGGGCGGCTCACCCCCGCCCCCGGTAGGACGCCACGCCAGGATCCGGCAGCCACAGCCCCCTGGGCGGCTCGCCCGTCTGCCAGAAGACGTCGATGGGTATGCCGCCGCGCGGATACCAGAAGCCGCCGATGCGCAGCCATTTCGGCTGGATGGCGTCCACAATGCGCTTGCCGATGGCCACGGTGCAGTCCTCGTGGAAGGCGCCGTGGTTGCGGAAGGAAGTCAGAAACAGCTTCAGGCTCTTGGACTCCACGATCCACTGGTCAGGCGCGTAGTCGATGACGAGGTGGGCGAAGTCCGGCTGGCCCGTGACCGGGCACAGGGAGGTGAACTCGGGCGCGGTGAAACGGGCCAGGTAGAGGGTGTCGGGATGCGGGTTGGGCGCGCGCTCCAGCACCGCCTGGGCGGGGTCCGTGGGGGTCGGGGCGTGGCCGCCCAGCTGGGTCAGGGCCGAAGTGTCTGTCGTCATGGCTTGGTCTCTACCCGAGCTTGGGCCATGCTCGCCACCCGAAGGGCGTGAATTCGGGATGAAGCGCATGTGCAGAGGGGCGATGGCGGCCTTGGCCGCCCTGGGGGTTCTGGCCTCGGCGGGCCAGGCCCTGGCGGGCGATCCGGACGATACCGCGTGGAGCCTGGTCAGCCTGGGCGGCGGCCAGACCCTCTGGATCGCGTCCGAGGACCTCCACAACGGCGGCGGCGGCGAGGCGCGGGGGCGCGTGCTGTGGACGACCCCCCACGGCGCCCGGCTGCCGGCGGGCGTCCGCTACACGGTGTCGGACTACGCCTTCGCGTGCGACGGCGGGGTGCAGGAGCAGGTGCACGCCTACAACGGCGCCGGGGAGCCTTTCCCCGACCGCCCACCCCTGGCCGAGCGCGAGGTGCGCCGCGGCGCCGTGGAAGGGGCTGTCTTCGCCATGGTCTGTGAGGGCGCGGAGTACGAGGACCTGATGGAGCTGGGCTCGGCCCGCGAGGTGATGGACTGGGAGGCCGCGGGCCACCGTCCGCCGGCCCGGCCCGCCAACCGCTGGAACCAGGGGCCCGGCCAGCCCGAACAGGAACCGGCCGAGGAGCGCGAACCGGGCGCGCCCTCGGGCGACAACAGGAACCAGCGCTGATGCGGCGCGCCGTCCTTCTTCTCACGGGCGCCCTGCTGCTCGCCGGCGCCGCGGCGGCCCAGGACGACAGCGCGGCCTGGCGGGCGCGCGAGGCGGCCGCGGCCGACTACAACGCCCGCACCTGGGTCAGGCTGGAGGCGCCGGACGGCGGCTACCTGTGGGTCGAGGCGAACGACGCGGCGCGCCTGAAGGCCGGCAAGCCGACGCGGCGCCTCCGGATCCTCTGGCCCGACTCGGTCGAGTACGTCCCGCACGTCGGCGAGGGGGTTCGCTACATGGTCTCGGAGCAGACCTGGGACTGCGGGCGCAAGGCCATGACCGAGCACAACTGGTTCTTCGGCGCCGAAGGCGGACTGATGGCCGAGCGCAATCCTGAGCCCGGGGAGTTCAGCGACGACGACCTGGCCTACCGGGTTGCGTGCCAGCGCCTGAGGCTGAGCGAGAGCCGACGCTGGACCACGGTCGCGGCGGTGCTGGCCAACGAGCCGGACGGCGGCGCGCCGGCGACGGGCGCGCCCGGCGAATAACGGCCGGCGCCGCGGCGCCTTGTCGGCCGGCGCCGACGCCGGTTAAGCGTGGTCAAACGAAACCGACAGGACCTCCCATGGCCATTCCCGCCACCCTGCAACAGGGGCTGAAGTTGCCGGTCATCGCCGCGCCGATGTTCCTGGTCTCCGGCCCGGAGCTGGTCATCGGCGCCTGCAAGTCCGGCGTCATCGGCACCTTCCCGGCTTTGAACCAGCGCACCACCGAGGGCTATTCGCAGTGGCTGGACGAGATCAAGGCGGCGCTTGGGCCTGAGGACGCGCAGTACGGCGTCAACCTCATCGTCCACAACACCAATCCGCGGGTGATGGCGGACCTGGCGGTGACCGTGGAGCACAAGGTGCCGCTGGTGATCACCTCGCTGGGCGCGGTGAAGGATGTGGTCGATGCGGTGCACGGCTATGGCGGGCTGGTGTTCCACGACGTCACCACCGTCCGCCACGCCCAGAAGGCGGCGCAGGCGGGCGTCGACGGCCTGATCCTGGTCTGCGCCGGCGCGGGCGGCCATGCCGGCACCTGGAGCCCCTTCGCCCTGCTGAACGAGGTGCGCCAGTTCTACGACGGCTGCATCATCCTGTCGGGCTGCATGAGCTCGGGCCGCGACATCGCCACGGCCATGATGCTGGGGGCGGACTTCGCTTACCTCGGCACCCGCTTTATCAACACCGCCGAGAGCATGGCGCCGGGCGAGTACAAGCAGATGATCGACGAGGCCCACGCCGCCGACATCGTCTACACCCCCGCCATCTCCGGCATCCCCGCCAACTTCATGAGCCAGTCGCTGATCGCCAACGGCCTCGACCCCAAGAGCCTGCCCGAGAAGACCAAGGTCGACCTGGGCAAGGAGCTGGACCACGAGGTGAAGGCCTGGAAGGCGGTGTGGTCGGCCGGGCAGGGCGTGGGTTCGATCGACGACCAGCCGCCGGTCGCCGAGCTGGTGGCGCGCCTCAAACGGGAGTTCGACGAGGCGTCGAGCGCCTACGCGAAGAAATGGGTTGCGGCAGGATAATCTAGCGATCTAGTAGGAGATGAAGGAGCTTTCCATGAGCCGCGCTCTCCTGATCGCCTCGACCGTCGCCCTGGCCCTCGGCGCAGCCCTGCCGGCCGCGGCCGCGGACGAGAGCGACAACTGGCGCCTCAGCTTCGGCTTCGCCACCGACTACCGCTCCAAGGGCACTTCCAAGACGCTGCGCGAGCCCTACGCCTGGATTTCGCAGGAGTGGCATACCGACGACGAAAACTATTTCGTCTCGGTCGGCAGCGCGCGGGTGCAGCAGTCGTTCGGCGCCGACATCGAGACCGAGGTCCGTGCGGGCTGGCGGCCAGAGGCGGCCGGGTTCAGCTTCGACCTCAGCGGCCTCTATCGGTACTACCCGGACGCCGACAAGACCGCCGACCGCGACTATTGGGAAGTGACGGCCGACGTCTCTCGTTCCGTCGGTCCGGTGGCGGCGCGCCTGCGGGTCCAGTACACGCCCGACGCCGCCGGAACCTCGCACGCCTTCGTCTACTACGAGGCTCGCGCCTCCTACCGGCTGACGCCCAAGTGGCGGGCCAGCGCCGCCGTCGGCCGGCGCGACACTGAAGACAGCATCGACTACTCGGCCTGGAACGTGGGGGTGGACTACCGCGTGGACGACAACGTCGACCTCGACCTGCGCTGGTACGACACCGACGCCGACGACCGGGGCAAGCAGTACGAAGACGCCCTCGTCGGCGCGATCAATTTCACCTTCTGATCCTGTACCCAATTCGGGGCGCGCCCGGGCCGATGCGGCAATCTGACGGGTTGTTTTTGAAATCGAAGTGATCTACTAGGAATTCACTGTCGGCGATTCAGCCGGCGGCGGTGATAGCGCGGTCGTCCCCTCACGACCGGCGGACTTTCGGGGGCGGGTGTGGCGCACACACCCGCCCTCTTTCCGTTTCAGGACCGGCCGCGGCGCTCAGGCCGGCGGCTGCTGGGGGAATTCCAGGCGGTTGACGTCGTAGCCGAGCTCGGCGGCCCGGCGGACCAGCTGCGCGCGCAAGGCGGCGTCAGGAACCTCGCGGGTGTAGATCCAGAGCTTCTCCAGCTTCGGGTCGGCCGAGATGAACCAGCTGTAGTCCTCGGCCCGGTCGAGGATCCAGTAGTCCCACACGATCACGAAGTTGTAGCGAACCCGCAGCTTGGCGTTGGTCCCGGGGTCCTGGATCGTGCCGACCCCGTCGATGGCGCGGGTGCGGCCCCCGGGCCGGCCGACCTGGCAGGTATCGTGGACCTTGACCTTGCGCGCGTCGCGCATCGCGTAGTCGGTGGCCCCGGCCTCGCAGCCGTCGGTCAGGCTCATCGGCGTGCGCGCGATCTCCAGCCAGCGGCCGGAGTAGAGACGCTCCATGTCGACCGGCTTGGCCGGCTCGGGTGCGCGGCCCGGATCGGCCGCGGCGTTACCGGCCGCCAGGGCGGCGGCGGTCAGGGTGAGGACGGCGGACAGTCGCAGGGTCATGGGCGGCTCCTTCGTCCCCCCTTACGGCCCCGCTCGCCGCGCGGATCAGGCGCGCCTCAGTGCCCGTCGTTCCACTTCGCCTCGGCGAAGGCCTGCTCGAGGTCGGCGATCAGGTCCTCGACGTTCTCCACGCCGACCGAGAAGCGGATCAGGTTGTCGACCACGCCGCCCGCCTCGCGCACCTCTTTCGGGATCGAGGCATGGGTCATGATGCCCGGGTGATTGACCAGGCTTTCGACGCCGCCGAGCGACTCCGCCAGGGTGAAGACCTTGAAGCGCTCCATGATGCGCTTGGTGCGCTCCAGGTCGCCGTCGACGATGACCGAGATCATGCCGCCGAAGCCGCCCGACATCTGCCTCTTTGCCAGGTCGTGTTGCGGGTGGGATTGAAGGCCCGGATAGAAGACCCGCTTCACGCCCGGGTGCGCCTCCAGCCAGGTCGCGACCTTCATGGCGTTCTCGCAGTGCGCCTTCATGCGGATCCCGAGGGTCTTTACGCCGCGGTTGGCGAGGAAGGCGTCGAAGGGGCCCATGACCGCGCCGACCGAGTTCTGCAGGAACTTCATCTGGGCGGCGATGTCCTCGGTGCGCGCCACGACGATGCCGCCGATCATGTCGGAGTGGCCGTTCAGGTACTTGGTCACCGAGTGGATGACGAGCTCGAAGCCGAGCTCCAGCGGCCGCTGCAGGTAGGGGGTGGCGAAAGTGTTGTCGGCCACAGCCAGCAGCTTGTGCTTGTCGGCGATGCGCGACAGGGCCTCCAGATCGGCCAGCTTCATCAGCGGGTTGGTGGGCGTCTCGACCCACAGCATCTTCGTCTTCTCGGTGATCGCGGCCTCGACGGCGGCGAGGTCGGAGAAGTCGACGTACTTGAAGTTCAGCCCCATGGAGCGGCGGCGCACGCGCTCGAACAGGCGGTAGGTGCCGCCGTAGAGGTCGTCGCCCGCCAGCACCTCCGAGCCGGCGTCCAGCAGTTCAAGCAGCGTCGAGGTCGCACCCATCCCCGAGGCGAAGCCGAAGGCCTGGCAGCCCGATTCCAGATCCGCCACCACCCGCTCGAACGCTTCCCGGGTCGGGTTCTTGCCGCGTGCGTACTCGTAGCCCTTGTTCACGCCCGGGCTCTCCTGAGCGAAGGTCGAGGTGGCGTAGATCGGCGTCATCACCGCGCCGGTGGTCGGGTCGGGATACTGGCCGGCGTGGATGGCGCGGGTGGAGAAGCCCTGGCGGTTGGGTAGATCGGTCATGTCATTCTCGCTTCCTTCTCCCCGGTGGGAGAAGGCGGGTCTCGAAGAGGCCCGGATAAGGGGTGTGGGCGCATCCCTATCCGGATATGGCGGCGATGACACCCCTCACCCGGCCGGCTTCGCCGCCCACCCTCTCCCGCAAGGGGAGAGGGAGCGCGCTCAGTCGCCCGCGACGTGGCCGACCAGCCGCTCGACGGCTTCGGTGACGGGAATGAAGCGACCCGCCTGATCCTGCAGGTCCTCGAGCCAGATCACCGCCTCGCCGACACCCATCAGATAGCCGGCCGCCTTGGCGCCGTAGCCATCCGGATCGGCCGGAGCCTCGGCGACCATGGCCTCCGACGACCCGGTCCAGGGCTTCACCGCATAGATCGCCAACTCCGGATCGAAGCTGTCGAGGTCGGCGATCAGGTCAAAAAGGGTCACGCCGCCCGCGGATGCTGGCGCAGCCAGTTGATCAGGTCGACGCGGGTGATCAGGCCGACGAACTGGTCGCCGTCCATGACCAGGGCCACCTCGTCCCGGTCGAAGACCGGCGTCAGGGCGTCGATCGGCTCGGACGCCTGCAGGGTCTTGAGCCGGGAGGTCATGGCGGCCTTCACCGCCAGCTTCATGGCCGCCTCCTGTCCGTCGCGGTCCATGGCCGCCAGCAGGTCGTGCTCGTCGAGAATGCCGACCAGCCGGCCCTCCTGCAGCACCGGGAGCTGGCTGACGTCAGCCTGGCGCATGCGGTTGTAGGCGGTCTGCAGCGTCTCGTCGGGGCTGACCGTCACCACGTCGCCGCCCTTGCGGGCCACGAGGTCGCGCAGGTCGCCGAAGATCGGCTTGTCGGCCAGGCCCTGATCGGCGAGCCAGCTCTCGTTGTAGACCTTGGACAGGTACTTGGCGCCCGTGTCGCAGGCGAAGGTGACCACGCGCTTGGGCTCGGTCTGCTCGCGGCAGTAGCGCAGGGCCGCGGCCAGCAGCACGCCCGAGGACGACCCCGCCAGGATGCCTTCCTTGCGCAGCAGGAGCGAGGCCGTCTCCATCGCTTCCCGGTCGCTGATCGAGTAGGCCTTCTTCACCAGGCTCATGTCGCAGTTGTCGGGCATGAAGTCCTCGCCGATGCCCTCGACGGTCCAGCTTCCCGCTTCGATCAGTTCGCCGGTCTCGTGGTAGTGACAGAGGATCGAGCCGACCGGGTCGGCCAGCACCATCTGGGTCTTGGGCGAGTGCTCGGCGAAGAAGCGCCCGTTGCCGGTCAACGTCCCGCCGGAGCCGACGCCCACGACCACCGCGTCCACGTCGTGGTCGAGCTGCTCCCAGATTTCCGGCGCCGTGTTCTGATAGTGCGCCAGCGGGTTGGCCTTGTTGGCGAACTGGTTGACGTAGAAGCCGCCGGGGATCGACTGGCTGAGGCGCTCGGCCAGGTCCTGGTAGTACTCCGGGTGCCCCTTGCCCACGTCCGACCGCGTCACTCGCACGTCGGCGCCCAGCGCCCGCAGGTGCTGAACCTTCTCGCGGGCCATCTTGTCGGGCACCACCAGCAGGGTCTTGTAGCCCTTGAGGATGCCGACCTGCGCCAAGGCCAGGCCGGTATTTCCGGCGGTGGCTTCGATGATCGTCCCGCCCGGCTTGAGGTAGCCCTCCTTCTCGGCCGCCTCGACCATGGTCAGGGCGATGCGATCCTTGATCGAGCCGCCGGGGTTCTGGTTTTCGAGCTTGATGAACAGGCGGCACTTGCCGGTGTCGATGTGGGTGATCTCCAGCATCGGCGTGCGGCCGATCATGTCGAGCGTCGAACCGGACGGCTTGGGCAGGGGCGCGGTATTGGTCATGGCGCGCACTTTCCCCATGGGAAGGGGAAGAGCAAGGGCTAACCGGATGAAGCGCCCCCTTCCCCCTTCTGGGGAAGGGGCGACCACCTCCCTACCCGATCTTCATCACCATCTTGCCGAGGTTCTCGCCGGCGAAGAGCTTGCCGAGGGTCTCGACGAACTGGTCGACCGGCGCCTCGACGACATGCTCCTTCACCTTCAGCTTGCCCTCAGCCATCCAGCCGGCCATGGCCGCCACCGCCTCGCCGTAGCGCTTGGCGAAGTCGAACACGACGAAGCCCTCCATGCGGGCGCGGTTCACCAACAGGCTCATGTAGTTGGCGGGGCCGCGAAAGCCGGTGGTCGAGTTGTACTGGCTGATGGCGCCGCAGATGCCGATGCGGCCGTGGAAGGCGATCTGGGCCAGGCAGATGTCGAGGATCTCGCCGCCCACGTTGTCGAAGTAGACGTTGATGCGGTCCGGGCACAGCTCGCGCAGGCGCTTGGCCACGTCCTCGCTCTTGTAGTCGACGCAGGCGTCGAACCCGAGCTCCTCGACCACGAAGCGGCACTTGTCGGCTCCGCCGGCGATGCCGATGGCCCGTCCGCCCTTGATCCTGGCCAGCTGGCCGACGATCGAGCCGACCGCCCCGGCCGCCCCGGAGACCACGACGGTGTCGCCTTCCTTCATGGCGCAGACGTCGAGCAGGCCGAAGTAGGCGGTCATGCCCGGCATGCCGAGACCGCCGAGATAGCTTTCCAGCGGGACGCGCGCGGTATCGACCTTCTGCAGCCGCTCGCCCTTGATCGCCGCATACTGCTGGACGCCGGTGATGCCGGTGACCTGGTCGCCGGGCCGGAAGGCGTCGTGGCGCGATTCGACCACCTCCCCCGCGCCGCCCGCCCGCATCACTTCGCCGAGCTCCACCGGAGGGATGTAGCTGCGGCCGGCGTTCATCCAGCCGCGCATGGCCGGATCGAGCGACAGGTGGCTGACGCGGACGAGCACCTCGCCGTCCTCGAGCGGCGCGACTTGCGCTGTCTCAAAGCTGAAGTCTTCCCGCTTGGGGTTTCCTACAGGCCGGGCGGCGAGCTTGACCTGACGGTTTTGAAGTTGGGGCATGGCGCACCTGATTGCGGGAAGGTATGCGTCTCTTTAGCGAACTGATCGCCGATCAGAAACAGGGGAGCTTGGCGGTGGAGATTTCGGGCAGGGTCGTGGTGGTCACCGGCGCGGCCAACGGCATCGGCAAGGCGCTGGCCGAACGGTTCGCGCGCGAAGGGGCGGCCCACGTCGGCGTCTCCGATCTCGACGAGGCGGGCGCGAAGGCCGTCGCCGCTTCCATCGGGGCCAATGCGTCGGGCCATCGTTGCGACGTTTCCAAGGAAGAGGACATCCGGGCCCTGGTCGCCGCGACCGAAATGGCCGCGGGCAAGCCGGTCGACATCTTCGTCTCCAACGCCGGCATCGCCGACATCGACCCTGACCTCAGCAACGCCGGCTCCTCGCCCGACCCGATCTGGGACCGGGCCTGGAAGGTCAATGTGATGAGCCACGTCTATGCGGCGCGGGCCATGATCCCGGGCTTCAAGACCCGCGGCGAGGGCTGGTTCGTGAACGTGGTCTCGGCGGCCGGCCTGCTGACCCAGGTGGGCAGCGCTGTCTATTCCACCACCAAGCACGCGGCGCTCGGCTTCGCCGAGAGCCTGGCCATCAGCCACCGCGACGACGGCATCCGGGTCTCGGTCATCTGCCCCCAGGCGGTCGACACGCAGATGGCGCGGGCGGGAAATTTCGCCGGCGCCGACGTGGACGGTATTCTCAGCCCCGAACAGATCGCCGACGCGGCGGTCGAGGGCGTGAAGGCGGGCAAGTTCATGATCACCCCGCACGAGAAGGTCTACGAGTACTTCAACAACAAGGCCCAGGCCTACGACCGTTGGGTCGGGGGCATGGCCAAGTTCCGCCGTTCGGTGTGGGATGCGCTGTCGAAGGCGCGTTCCTCGCTCGCCGCCCACTAGAGCCCAGGAGGCCGCCTTGGATTTCGATCTTTCCGAACGTCAGCGCCATTGGCGCGACCGGGTCCGCGCCTTCATGGAGGCGCACGTCTATCCCAACATGAAGACCTACAAGGACCAGCTGGCCGCCTTCGGGGCCGACCGGTGGCAGGTCATTCCGATCATCGAGGAACTGAAGCCCAAGGCGCGCGCCGAGGGCCTCTGGAACCTGTTCCTGCCGCCCAACGACCAGCACGACGAGGGCGACTTCCACGGCGCGGGGCTGACCAACCTCGAGTACGCGCTCTGCGCCGAGGAGATGGGCCGGGTAATGTGGGCCTCGGAGGTGTTCAACTGCTCGGCGCCGGACACCGGCAACATGGAGGTTTTCCACCGCTACGGCAGCCCGGAGCAGAAGGAGCGCTGGATGCGCCCGCTGCTGAACGGCGAGATCCGCTCGGCCTTCCTGATGACCGAGCCGGCGGTGGCGTCTTCGGACGCGACCAACATCGAGTGCCGTATCGACCGCGACGGCGACGACTACGTCATCAACGGCCGCAAGTGGTGGTCCTCCGGCGTGGGCGATCCGCGCTGCAAGGTCGCCATCGTCATGGGCAAGACCGACTTCGACGCGCCCCGCCACCAGCAGCAGTCGCAGATCCTGGTGCCGATGGACGCGCCGGGAGTCACCGTGGTGCGGCCGCTCACCGTGTTCGGCTTCGACGACGCCCCGCATGGTCACTGCGAGGTGATCCTCAAGGATGTGCGGGTGCCGAAGGAGAACCTGCTGCTGGGCGAAGGCCGCGGCTTCGAGATCGCCCAGGGCCGCCTCGGGCCGGGCCGCATCCACCACTGCATGCGCACCATCGGCGCCGCCGAGGCCGCCCTGGAGGCCATGAGCCGCCGGCTGCTGACCCGCGTCGCCTTCGGCAAGACCATCGCCGAGCACTCGGTCTGGGAGCAGCGCGTCGCCGCCGCCCGCACCAACATCGAGATGACCCGCCTGCTCTGCCTCAAGGCGGCGGACATGATGGACAAGGCCGGAAACAAGGTCGCCCAGCTGGAGATCGCCATGATCAAGGTGGCGGCCCCCGCGATGGCGTTGCAGGTGATCGACGACGCCATCCAGGCCCACGGCGGCGCCGGCGTCTGCCAGGACTTCGAACTGGCCCATGCCTGGGCGGGCATCCGCACCCTGCGCCTGGCCGACGGCCCGGACGAGGTTCACAACCGCTCCATCGCGCGCATGGAATACGCCAAGTACTCCAACCGCGAGCGCAAGCACTGATGGCGGGCGAGCCGGGCCGGTTCGAGGGGACCAAACCCGTCGACGAGCGTCACCGCTTCGACGAGGCGGCCCTGACACGCTGGATGGAGGCCAGTGTCGCAGGCTTCGAGGGCCCCCTGACCGTCAGCCAGTTCAAGGGCGGACAGTCGAACCCGACCTTCCGGCTGGATTCGCCGTCGGGCTCCTACGTGTTGCGGCGCAAGCCGATGGGCGTGCTGCTGCCCTCGGCGCATGCGGTGGATCGGGAGTTCAAGGTCATCTCGGCGCTGCACGCGCAGGGCTTCCCGGTGGCGAAGCCCTACGGCCTCTGCAGCGACGACGGCGTCATCGGCTCGATGTTCTACGTCATGAGCCTGGTCGAGGGCCGCGTTTACTGGAACGGGCAACTACCCGACCAGTCGGTGGAGCAGCGCAAGGGCATCTACGCCGCCGAGATCGGGACCCTGGCGCGGCTGCACAACTACGATCCCGACGCCATCGGCCTGGGCGACTACGGCAAGCCCGGCAACTACTTCGCCCGCCAGATCGATCGCTGGTCGAAGCAGTACCGGGCCTCGGAGACCGAGACGATCGAGGAAGCCAACCGGCTGATGGAGTGGCTGCCGACCAGCGTGCCCGAGCAGGAGCGCGTCTCCATCGTCCACGGCGACTACCGCATCGACAACCTGATGTTCCGCGAGGACCGGCCCGAGGTCGCCGCCGTGCTGGACTGGGAGCTGTCCACGCTGGGCGATCCGCTGGCCGACTTCACGTATTACCTGATGCACTGGGTGATGCCGCCGGACGGGCGCTCGGGCCTGCTGGGCGTGGACGTGACGGCGCTTGGAATTCCCACCATCGCCGAGGCGACCGAGCAGTACTGCCGCGCCACCGGCCGCGACGGCCTTCCCAACCTCGACTGGTACTTCGCCTACAACCTCTTCCGCCTCACCGGCATCGTGCAGGGCATCGCCGGCCGGGTGCGCGACGGCACGGCGGCCAGCGCGCAGGCGGTGGAGATGGCGTCCAAGAACCGGATGCTGGCCGAGGCCGCCTGGTCGTTCGCGAAGCGGGCCGGGGCCTAGTCGCCTCGGCGTGGCGCCCGGGCCGCGTGAAAGATCAGCTCGTGGACGATGGGCAGGCCGGACAGCAGCAGGCCCGCGGCCACGACCACGCCGATGAGCGGCAGGGTGAACTCGTAGCGGCCCCACAGCGTGATCAGGACCGCGCCGGTGAACACCGCCGAACGCGCCAGCCAGCGCATAAGCGCCGGCCAGTTGTGCTCCGACCAGATCAGCACGCCGAGCGCGAACGCCCAGCCTGCGACAACGATGGCGATGTCAGGCCCCATGCGAGGGCGAGCCTAGGACGGTTTGCACGGCGGAGGCGTGACCGCGGGGCCACGAAAATCCGCGTTGTCGCTCCCCCTCCCTCTTGAGAGGAAGAGGGGCTCCGTCACCCGTAGACCACCCCCACCCACTCGGCGATGAGCGCCGGGCGTTCCTTGCCTTCGATCTCGACGGTGCAGGCGCGGGTCATGGCCACGCCGCCGGCCTTTTCCTCGACCTTGAGAATCTTCTGGTGCAGGCGGATGCGTTCGCCGGGACGAACCACGTCGGTGAAGCGCAGCTTGTCGAAGCCGTAATTGATCGCGCGGGTCACGCCCTCGACCTTGAGCAGGCCGTAGCTCATCCCCGACATCAGGCTGACGGTCAGGAAGCCATGCGCGATCGTGCCGCCGATCTCCTTCGTCGCCCGCTCGACGTCGACATGGATCCACTGGTGGTCGTTGGTGACCTCGGCGAAGGTGTTGATCATCTCCTGGGTGATCTCGACCCAGTCGGAGCAGCCGAGGTCGAGGCCCTCGACGCTCTTCAGGTCGGCGAACTGGACGGTCTTGGTCATCAGGCTTTCCCCTGCGCCTTGAGGGCGCTCTGCACCTCGTTCATGCCCTGGGCCGCGCCGCTCTCCGGCACGATCTCGCCCTCGCGGTCGCTGATGCGGTCCCAGGCCGCGGCCACGCGTTCGGCCGCGTCGTCGCCGGAACCGATGTAGACCCCCTTGGTGTAGGCGACGTAGGTGCGCTCGAAGTTGCCGGCCCCGGCGTTCATGATGGCGCGGGTCGGCGCGTCCTCGCTGACCAGGAACATCACGCCCGGCGTCACCAGGCCCGGCCGCAGGGTGTCGAGGTCGAGGCGCGCGCCCAGGTCCTCGGTCATGCGCGTGGCGGCCGTGGGGGCCAGGCAGTTCACCCGGATGTCGTTCTTGGCGCCCTCGATCGACAGGGTCTGCATCAGCCCGACCATGGCCATCTTGGCCGCGCCGTAGTTGGACTGGCCGAAGTTGCCGAACAGGCCCGAGGACGAGGTCGTGAAGACGATGCGGCCGTAGTTCTGGTTGCGCATGTGCTCCCACACCGCCTTGGTGCAGTTCACCGAGCCCATCAGATGCACGTCCATCACGAACTGGAAGTCCGACAGCTCCATCTTGGCGAAGGTCTTGTCGCGCAGGACACCGGCGTTGTTGATCAGGATGTCGACCCGGCCCCACCGGGCCACGGCGTCCTCGACCATCTTCTGCACCGCCGGGAAATCGGTGACCGAGGCCGCCGAGGCCATGGCCTCGCCGCCCATGGCCTCGATCTCGGCCACCACCGATTCCGCCGCCGTCGCCGAACCGCCGGTCCCGTCGCGGGCCCCGCCCAGGTCGTTGACCACCACCTTGGCGCCCCGGCGCGCCAGCTCCAGCGCATGCTCACGGCCCAGGCCGTTGCCGGCGCCGGTCACGATGGCGACGCGTCCTTCGAAACTGATCGTCACTGCTTCATCCCCGTCTAGTTCCGCAGAAGCGGGTTTCAATTCGCTATGGGGATGGTCTAGCGTCCGACCGCCGCTGCCGGAAGCGGTTTTCACCTCGCCAGGAGGATGCGGATGAAGGCGCTGCTCAGCAGGGCGGTCGGAGGACCCGAGACGCTGGTCCTTGAAGAGCTTCCCGATCCCACGCCTGGACGGGGGGAGGCCTTGATCGAGGTCAAGGCCGTGGGGGTGAACTTTCCCGACGTTCTGATCATCGAGGACAAGTACCAGTTCAAGCCCGAGCGCCCCTTCGCCCCGGGCGGCGAGGCGTCCGGGGTGATCGCCGCCGTGGGCGAGGGCGTCACGCACCTGAAGCCGGGCGACCGGGTGCTGGCCATGACCGGCTGGGGGGCGATGGCCGAGAAGATCGTCACCGACGCCGCCAAGCTGGTGCCGGTGCCCGCCGACATGCCGTTCGACGTGGCGGCCGGCTTCGTCATGACCTACGGCACTTCGATGCACGCCCTGAAGGACCGGGCGAAGCTGAAGGCCGGCGAGACCCTGCTGGTGCTGGGCGCGGCCGGCGGCGTGGGCCTGGCGGCCATCGAGATCGGCAAGGCCATTGGCGCGCGCGTGGTGGCCGCCGTGTCGTCGGACGCGAAGGCCGAAATGGCCAGGGCGCACGGCGCCGACGTGGCCGTGGTCTATCCGCAGGGGCCGTTCGACAAGGACGGCTCCAAGGCGCTGGCCGCCCAGTTCAAGGAAGCCTGCGGGCCGAACGGCGCGGACGTGATCTACGACCCGGTCGGCGGCGGCTACGCAGAGCCCGCCCTTCGCGCCATCGCCTGGGAAGGCCGCTACCTGGTGGTCGGCTTCCCGGCCGGCATCCCGTCCATCCCGCTGAACCTGACCCTGCTGAAGAGCTGCCAGATCGTCGGCGTCTTCTGGGGCGCGTTCGCCACGCGCGATCCGAAGGCGAACCAGCAGAACCTGGTGGAGCTGCTCGGCTGGTGGAAGTCGGGGGCGATCAAGCCGGAGATCAGCGAGCACTACCCGCTCGAAAAGGGCGGCGAAGCCATCGCGCGGCTGGCGAGCCGCCAAGCCATGGGCAAGGTCGTGGTGACGGTGGGATAGCTTTCCCTCTCCCCTTGCGGGAGAGGGGGGGCCGGCTTGCCGGGTCGGGTGAGGGGTGTCGGCTCGACGGTCGCAAGGTTGGCGCATCCCCCCTCATCCGGCCGCTCTCGCGCCACCTTCTCCCACGAGGGGAGAAGGCCGGAGCGCCTCCCCTTCCCTAACGTCAGCTAGACAGCCCCCTGAACAGCGATCAGAAACGTCCCAGGAAACGCCCGGAGCCCCCCATGGCCGAAGATCTGGAAGCCTTCCGCAAGGACGTCCGAGCCTGGCTCGCCGACAACTGCCCGCCCGAGATGCGCGAGCCGCTGAAGGACGTCGAGGACCGCTGCTGGGGCGGGCGCAGGTTCAAGTTCAAGAACGAGGCGCAGAAGCTCTGGCTCGACCGCATGGCGGCGAAGGGCTGGACCACGCCGGAGTGGCCGAAGGAATATGGCGGCGGCGGCCTGTCGCGCGAGGAGGCCAAGGTGCTTCGCGCCGAGATGGCCCGCATCAACGCCCGCTCGCCGCTGGACAGTTTCGGCATCTGGATGCTGGGCCCGGCGCTGCTCAAGTACGGGACCGAAGAGCAGAAGCAGAAGTTCCTGCCCCCGATCATCCGCGGCGAAATCCGCTGGTGCCAGGGCTACTCCGAGCCCGGCGCCGGGTCAGATCTGGCCAGCCTGCAGACCCGCGCCGAGGACCGGGGCGACCACTGGATCGTCAACGGCCAGAAAGTCTGGACCAGCTACGCCGACAAGGCCGACTGGATCTTCTGCCTGGTGCGGACCGATCCGGCGGCGAAGAAGCACGAGGGCATCTCCTTCGTGCTGTTCGACATGGAGACCCCCGGCGTCACCACCAAGCCGATCGTGCTGATCAGCGGCAATTCGCCTTTCTGCGAAACCTTCTTCGACAACGTGCGCGTCGAGAAGGAGAACCTGGTCGGCACGCTGAACAAGGGCTGGGACGTCGCCAAGTACCTGTTGCAGCACGAGCGGACCATGATCGGCGCCATGGGCCAGGCAGCCGGGGTGCGGCCGCTGGGCCAGATCGCCAAGTCCACGGTCGGCATGGACGGCGAGAAGCTGGCCGACACCCTGCTGCGCACCGACATCGCCCGGCTGGATGTGGACCTGATGGCCTTCAAGCTGGCCATGGAGCGGACCACCGACCGCATCAAGCGCGGCCTCAGCGACCCCGCCGCCGCCTCCATGCTCAAGTACTACGGCACCGAGCTGAACAAGCGGCAGTACGAACTGGTCATGTCCGTGGGCGGCGCCGAGGCGCTGGAGTGGGAGAGCGAGCGGTCGCGCAAGGGCGACGACGCGCGCACCTGGCTGCGCACCAAGGCCAACTCCATCGAGGGCGGGACCAGCGAGGTCCAGCTCAACATCATCGCCAAGCGCATCCTGAACCTGCCGGGAGCCTGATCCATGCCGCTGGTCCTCACCGAAGAGCAGACCATGCTCCAGGAATCCGCCGCCGGCTTCCTCGCCGAAAGCGGCGTCAAGGAGCTGCGCCGGGTGCGCGACGAGCGCGACCCGGACGGCTTCTCGCGCGACCTGTGGAAGGCGTTCGCCGAGATGGGTTTCACCGGCATCCTCGCCCCCGAGGCGTTCGGCGGGCTGGGCCTGGGTCACGTCGAGGCCGGGGTGGTGATGGAGGAGATCGGGCGCAACCTGACGCCCTCCCCGTTCCTGTCCACGGCGGTGATCGGCGTCAGCGCCCTGAAGCATGCGTCCGAGGACCGCAAGGCCGACCTGCTGCCGAGGATCGTGGCCGGCGACCTGGTCACGGCGCTGGCGGTGGACGAGGGCGCCAAGCACAACCCGGCCCGCACGGCAATGAGCGCGACCCGCTCGGGCAACGGCTTCCGCCTCGACGGCAAGAAGAGCTTCGTGGTCGACGGCCACGTCGCCGACCTGATGATCGTGGCCGCCCGCACGGCCGGTTCGACCGGCGAACAGGACGGACTCACCCTGTTCGTGGTCGATCCCAAGACCAGGGGCGTCTCCATCGAGCGCACCGTCATGGTCGACGCCCACAATGCCGCCCGCATCGACTTCGACGGCGTCGAGGTGGACGCCGACGCGGTCCTGGGCGAGGTCGACGGCGGATGGAAGCTCCTGGAAGGGGTGCTGAACGCGGGCCGCGCGGCGCTCGCTTCCGAGATGGTCGGCGTCGGCGACGAGGCCTTCACCCGCACCGTCGACTACCTGAAGCAGCGGCAGCAGTTCGGCAGGCTGATCGGGGAATTCCAGGCGCTGCAGCACCGCTCGGCGCACCTCTGGTCCGATCTCGAGGTCACCAAGGCCGCCGTGCTGAAGGCGCTGCAGATGCTCGACGAAGCGCCCGACGCCGCCGCGCCCTACGTCAGTGTCGCCAAGGCCCGGGCGGGCCGCACCTGCACCCTGGCGGTGCAGGAGGCGGTACAGATGTTCGGCGGCATCGGCATGACCGATGAAGTCGACATCGGCCTGTTCATGAAGCGCGGCCGGGTCGGGCAGGAACTGTTCGGCGACGACAATTTCCACGCCGACCGCATCGCGCGGATGGCCTCTTACTGAGTAACCGCATGACCGACGCGTCGAAGTCCTGGCCCGCCCTGCCGCTGTCGGAGGCGCACGCCCTGATGACAGCGCCGGGATCCCTGTTCGAACTGGACGAGGTCGTCATCCGCGGCGTCCCGACCAAGGTCTGGAAGAACGCGCCGCCGACACTCAGGGAGGTCTTCCTCTTCGCCCGCAACATGTTCGGCGCAAGGGAGTTTCTGGTCCACGAGGACGAGCGGGTCACCTATGACGCCTTCGGCCGCGCCGTCCTGGCCCTGGCCGAGGACCTCCGCCGCCGCGGCGTGCAGAAGGGCGATCGCATCGCCATCGCCATGCGGAACCTGCCGGAGTGGCCGGTGGCCTTCTTCGCCACCGTGCTGGTCGGCGCCATCGCGACCCCCCTCAACGCCTGGTGGACCGGGCCGGAGCTGGAGTACGGGCTGAAGGATTCCGGCTCCAGGGTCCTGATCACCGACCCGGAGCGCCTCGGCAGGCTGGCCGATCTGCTGGAGGGATGCCCGGATCTGCAGAGCGTCTACGTGACCCGCATGCCGGCCAGCCCCGACCCTCGCCTGACTCGCCTCGAGGACGTGATCGGCGCCCCACCGGCGTGGGCGACCCTCGAGGACCGTCCGTTGCCGGACGTGCCGCTCCATCCGGAAGACGACGCGACAATCTTCTACACTTCCGGCACCACCGGAAAGCCGAAGGGCGCGCTGGCCACGCACCGCAACAACACCGGCAACATCCTGGCTCTGGCCTTTTCCTTCGACCGAAACTTCGTCCGGCGAGGCGAGACGCCGCCGGTCCGTGGCAATCCGGAAGACGCCCAGAAGGTCGGCTTGGTGGGGATCCCCTTCTTCCACACCACCGGCTGCCACGCATTGCTGATCCCGGCGATGATCCAGGGCGCCAAGCTGATCCTCATGCGCCGGTTCGACGCCGAGGATGCGATGAAGCTGATCGAACGGGAGCGGGTGACCAGCGCCGGCGGAGTGCCAGCGATCGCCTGGCTGATCCTCGAGCACCCGAACGCCTCAAGCTACGATCTGTCCTCGCTGGAAAGCATCTCCTACGGCGGGGCGCCGGCGTCGCCGGAACTGGTGCGGCGACTGGTCGAGGCCTTCCCGAAATCGATCCCGGGCACCGGCTGGGGCATGACCGAAACCGGCGGCACCCACACCCACCACCAGGGCGACGACTACCGAAACCGGCCCGACAGCTGCGGCGCGGTGGTCGGCCCCTACCGCATCAAGATCACCGGACCGGACGGCCGCGAACTGGGGCCGAACGAGGTTGGGGAGCTATGGGCTTTCGGCCCCAACATCCTCAAGGGCTACTGGAACAAGCCAGAGGCCACGGCGGAAACCTTCGTCGACGGATGGGTGCGGACGGGCGACCTGGCCAGGATCGACGAGGAAGGGTTCCTCTACATCGTCGACCGGGCCAAGGACATGCTGATCCGGGGCGGCGAGAACATCTACTGCGTCGAGGTCGAGAACGTTCTCTACGAGCATCCCGCGGTCATGGACGCGGCCCTGGTCGGACGGCCGCACCCCGTGCTGGGGGAGGAGCCTTGCGCGGTGGTCACGGTGAAGCCCGGCGCGACGGCCACGGAGGACGAACTGCGCAAGTTCGTCGCCGACCGCCTCGCGGCCTTCAAGGTTCCGGTGAGCATCATCGTTCGCAGCGACCCCCTGCCGCGCAACGCCAACGGCAAGATCCTGAAGACCGAACTGAAGGGTCTCTTCGCCTAGGGATGGACGAACCGGCGCCGCGACGGAATCCGGCGCCTGAACCGTTTCACGCTTCGAAGCAGGGCCCTCGTCAACCCGTTCGGAGCGTTCCCGCATGAAGTCCGTTTTCAGCCTCGGCCTGACCGCCGCCCTTGGCCTCGCCTCCGCGGCCTTCGCCGCCGACAGCGCCCCCGCCGCCCGCGCAGACGCCAACGCGGACGGCGCCGTCACCCTGCAGGAAAGCCAGGCGGCGCTGCGGGCGCGGTTGTCGCGTTTCGACGCCGATGGCGACGGGCGGGTGAGCCGGGAGGAACTGCAGGCCGGCCGGCAGCAGCGCCGGCTGGACCGTGAAGCCCGTTGGGCCCAGAGGGAGGATCGGCGCGGCGCGGCGATGTTCGAGCGCCTCGACGCTGACCACAACGGGCAATTGTCCCCGTCGGAGTTCGAAGCCGGCCGCGAGCGCCTGCGTGAGCACCGTCGCGAAGGCCGGAACGATCGGGCCCAAGCCCGCAGCCGGATGCACGCCGAAGGCCGGTTCGCTGCGCTGGACGCCAACCGGGACGGGGCCGTCGACAC
Source organism: Caulobacteraceae bacterium (assembly GCA_019695035.1). GTDB lineage: Bacteria > Pseudomonadota > Alphaproteobacteria > Caulobacterales > Caulobacteraceae > JAEZEZ01. Next base: position 60,968 of record JAIBAU010000010.1, read on the forward strand.
CGCCGAAATGGATCGCGCGGCCGCGCAGCGGCTCGCCCGCGCGGACGTCGACCGCGACGGCCGCCTGACCGCCGCAGAGCGGCCGGTGCGCCATGGTCCACGCCGCCACGGCGCCGCCGCGCCGCCCAGGTCCTAGAACCGCTTCGGAGGGGTGGGCCTCGCCCCGTCGGCGGCCGGTGGCCCCGCAAGGTCCGGCCGCGTTCACCCTTCCGCGAGGCGCCCCGGCCGCCTGCCTCAGGCGGCCGGGGCCGCACCGCGCCGGCAGGGAGCGAATTATTATTACGCGTGTAATGACCATTTCTGGGGGCCATTTGGGCCTCCTTCGGTGAGCCGCCGAAAAAACCTGCTTTTTTAGAGCCTTAATCGTGATTTCGACGCTTTGGCTAAGCGATTACAATCGCGTCGCTTTTCGCAACTGATCACCTGAAAAGGCGAAATGTACGCACCTATGCACGCGCCGGTTGCTTGTCGTGATTCACTCACGTGCCCTACCCACGGACAACTTGAGAGGTCATTGATGACGCGTGCAGGCAATCGTCGGGCGCCTGTTAAGGAAGTCGGCCCGGATCCCATTGATGTCTTTGTAGGTCTGCGGATCCGGATGCGCCGCAAGACGCTGGGCCTGACCCAGAGCGCCCTGGCCGAAGCGCTGGGGCTGTCGTTCCAGCAGGTGCAGAAGTACGAACGCGGCGCCAACCGCGTGTCGGCCTCGATGCTGGTGAAGACGGCCCGGTTCCTGGATTGCCCGGTGAGCTATTTCGTCGACGAGGACGAACTGGCCGAAACGCCGACCGGCAGCGTCAACGACATGATGCAACCGGGCGCCCTGGAGGCCCTCAAGGCCTATACCGCCATTCCGCCCAACCGACGCCTGGCCGTGCTCAATCTCATGCGCAGCCTGGCCGAGGACGTCGACAAGGCCTGACCTGAAAGCCTAGCTGACGCTTTCGGCCGAATAGCGGGCGATCAGGCCGTTGCGCAGGGCGTGGCGGTAGATGCGGGCGAAAAGCCAGCAGGCCAGGCCCAGGTAGATCACCGACAGCCCCGCGCCTACCGCCAGCTGGTCCCACGGGGCCGGCTTGCCTCCCACCACCGCGCGCATCCCCTCGAAGACGTAGGACGGCGGCAGGACTCGACTGACCGCCTGCATCCAGGCCGGCAACACCGACACGGGATAGAAGACGCCCGCGAAGGGCGAGAGCAGCGTCGGGATCGGCCATATCAGCCATTCCGCCGAAGGACCCAGCCGCAGCACGATCGCCGCGCCCGCCACCCCCAACGCTATGCCGGTCACGAACAGGACCAGGAGGAAGGGCGCCAGCGCCGGGCCGTAGGTCGCGAATTCGAGCCCGAAGACCAGCGTCGACAACGCCAACATGGCGACCAGCCCGACCAGGCTGGTGGCGATGGCGGTGACCACGAGTCCGGCGAGGTACTCGGATATGCGCAGGGGCGCGGCGAAGAAGTTCAGGAAGTTTCGCGACCAGACGTCCTCGAAGAAGGCCATGGTCACGCCCTGCATCACGCGGCTGAGGAAGTCCCAGAGCAGGACCGCCCCCAGTAGCGCGGGGACGAAGTCGAAGCCGGCGTTGGAGACCTGGTTGAGGTAGCGGGTGATGAAACCCCAAAGCAGGATGTCGATCACCACCCAGGCGATCAGCGGCAGGACACGCTGTGGCGAGCCCCTCAGCAGATAGGCCTGGCGCATGACGATGGCGGCGATGCGCGAGCCGTTCATGCCCGCATCTCCGCGGCTCGCGCCGCACGCTCCGACTGGTCGTCGTGCAGCCGGGCGTGGGCTACCTTGACGAAGAGGTCGTCGAGGCTGGCGACGCCGTGCTCCTCGACGAGGCGGCGCGGGTCGCCCTCGACCACGATACGGCCCTGCGAGAGGAACAGCACCCGGTCGCACACCGCCTCGACCTCGTACATGTTGTGGCTGGTCCACAGGACACCGGCGTGTCCGCTGTCGACGACGGCCGAGACGCCGGCGCGGATCTCGCGGGCCGTCGAGGGATCGATCGACGCCGTGGGCTCATCGAGCAGCAGCAGGCGCGGCCGGTTCAGCTTGGCCTTGGCGATGCTGAGGCGGGTCTGCTCGCCGGAGGACAGCACGCCGGCCTTCGTCCGGCGATACTTCAGGAGGTCGTAGTCGACGAGCAGCTGCTCGACCCGTTCGCCCAAGGGCCGGACGTCATAGAGGCGTCCGAACACCTTGAGGTTCTGCTCTACGGTGAGGTTGCCCGGCAGGGGCGCATAGACTGCGGCGAAATTTGTCCGCGACAGGGCCCGCGTCCGGTCCCGGGCCAGGTCTACGCCCTCGATCTCGATGCGGCCCGAAGTCGGTTCGAGCACGCCCAGGACGGCGTTGATAGTGGTCGTCTTGCCCGCCCCGTTCGGGCCCACGAGGCCGACGATTTCGCCCGGCGCGACGGTGAAGCTGACGTCGTCGACGGCGCGAAGCCCTGTAAACGTCTTGCAGAGGTTGGAGACCGACAGGATCGGGGCGACCGGCATGGCGGCCTTGGTATCCTATTCGTCGCGCCAGACCAGCCCGTCATCGCGCTCCGCCGCCCCCCGCCTTGACCACACCTGCGCGCAGGTCCGTAATCGCCCGGCCAGTCTGTGGGGATGTCCAAATGCCGTTCAACCGTCGCGTCGTCCTGCGGGGCGCAGCCTCCGCGCTCGCCCTGGGCGCCGCCCCCGCCTTCGCCGCCGATTCTCCCGACGCCGCCGCCGACCGGCTGCTCGAGCAGATCACCGAGCAGATGCTGCGCGACTATCCAGAGACCGCCACAGGCTCGGGCGTGGACAAGGGCGCCCGGGCAGGCCTGCGGTCGAAGCTGTCGGACCATTCCGCGGCGGGCCAGAGAGCGGTCGCGGCTCATGCCCGTGAGACCCTGAACGCCCTCACCCGCCTGGACACGCGCGGCCTGAGCGACGGCAAGCGCCTCGACGTGGAAGTGGTGCGCACGGTCTATCAACTGGCCAACGAAGGCTTCGCCTTTCCCTACGGGGACATGGCGATCCTGAACAACAACTGGTCTTACCGTAACTCGCCCTATTCGGTGGCCCAGAACCTGGGCGCCTTCTTCGACATTCCCTCCTTCCTGGACTCCAGCCACACGATCGCCGCGGCTGAGGATGCGGAGGCCTATCTGGCCCGCATGGGCGCCTACGCCGCCCAGCTCGATGGCGAGACCGACCGGGTGCGGTCCGACGCGGATCGCGGCGCCGTGCTGCCCGACTTCCTTCTCGACAAGACGTTGCGGCAGATGCGCGCCGGCCGGAACGGACCAGCAGCCGGGTGGGGCATCGTCGCATCCCTGGCCAGGCGGGCCGCCGCCGCCAACCTGCCGTCCCGCCACACCGCCGAGGCGGAACGGATCGCCAGTGAGCGCATCGCTCCCGCGCTGGACCGCCAAATCGCCGTGCTGGATGGACTGAGATCGCGCGCCACGTCCGACGCCGGGGCCTGGAAGCTGCCCGCCGGCGAGGCCTACTACGCCTGGGCCCTGCGCGCGGGGACCACCACCACCATGACGCCGGACGAGGTCCACCAGATGGGCCTGGACGAGTTGCATGCCCTGCACGCCCGCATGGATCCGATCCTGCGGTCCATCGGCTACACCGAAGGCAGCGTCGGCGCGCGGATGACCGCGCTGGGGTCGGACCCGCGCTATCAGTTCGCCGACGGGGATCCCGGCCGCGCCGAGATCATGGCCTTCATTCAGGAGAAGCTGGCCGACATCCGCACGCGCATCCCGCGCGCCTTCAACACGCCGGTGCGGGGCTTCCTGGAGGTGGTGCGCATCTCGCCGGACATCGAGGCGGGGGCCCCCGGCGGCATCGGCGGTCCGGGCACCATCGACGGCAAGGAGCCGGGCCACTTCTGGATCAACCTGCGCTCGACCGGCCTGCACACGAAATTCGATCTCGCCGACCTGACCTATCACGAGGCCATCCCGGGCCACGTCTGGCAGGGCGAATACACTTTCCGCCAGTCGCTGTTGCGCTCGATCCTGGGCTTCAACGCCTACTCCGAAGGCTGGGCCCTCTACGCCCAGCAGATCGCGGACGAGCTGGGGGTCTACGACGATTTCCCGGTCGGACGGCTCGGCTACCTGCAGTCGCTGGCCTTCCGCGCCTGCCGCCTGGTGGTGGACACCGGCCTGCACGCCAAGCGCTGGACGCGGCAGCAGGGCGTCGACTTCTTCGTGCGCGAAAACGGCTCCAACCCCGACTCCGTCGGCAGCGAGGTCGATCGCTACTGCGTCTGGCCCGGCCAGGCCTGCGGCTACAAGGTCGGCCATACCGCCATCAACCGCCAGCGGGACCGGGCGAAGGCCGAGCTTGCGGGACGCTACGATTTCCGCGACTTCAACGACGCGGTGGTGGGCAGCGGCAATGTGCCGATGACGGTGCTGGACCAGGTGATCGGATCGTACATCGCGAAGGCGAAGGGAGCCTGACCCAGGCTGGTGCGGACGGTGGGAGTCGAACCCACACTCCCTTTCGGGCGACGGATTTTAAGTCCGTTGCGTCTACCAGTTCCGCCACGTCCGCAACGCTCCTGCCCTAAGGCGAAGCGCGGCCCCCGTCAAAAGGCTCAGCGCGGGGGCGGCGCGACGTAGTCCGGCGCCGGCTTGCGGAAGTCCACGTCGGAGTCGGCGATCATCCAGAGGATGGCGGCCCAGGCGGCGACGTTCTGGTTCAGTTCGTCGCGGTCGATGCGCTCGAGCGTGTCATCCGGCGTATGGTGCACGTCGAAGTACTTCGAGCCGTCCTGCGAGAAGTTCCACCCCGGAACGCCGAGCGGGCCCATGGGGGTGAAGTCGCCGCTGGCGGTGGAGGCGTCACGCCCGAACGTGACGCCGATCGGCGCCAGCACCCGCATCAGCTCGCGCTGGAACAGGCCGTTCTGCCAGCCGGCCGGCAGGCCGACCTTCCAGATGCGGCCCGCCCCGAAATCGCTTTCCGACACGGCGACGTGGTTGGGCGCTTCGTCCTTGTGATCCTGGGAGTAGTGCAAGCCACCCTGCAGGCCCGGCGTGGGGTCGGGCTGGCTCAGCTCCTCCGAGCCGAACCAAACCACGCGAAGCGTACGCTTGGGGCGCACCGGGAGCTGGGCGATCAGCTTCACCGCCGCGGTGGTGATCGCGATGCCGGCGGCGTCGTCGATGGCGCCCGTGCCGCGGTCCCAGCTGTCGAGGTGGCCGCCGACGGCGATGATCTCGTCGGGACGCTCGCGGCCGCGAATCTCGGCCACGACGTTTTGGGAACGGCCATCGGCCGGGGCCATGGACTGGCCGTGGAGGCGCAGCCGCAGCTGGCCGAGGCGCGCGATGCGGCGCATCTGGGCGGCGTCAGGCGGCGAGACCGCAAAGGCCGGGATCATGGTCGGCGTACGCTTGGTCGAGCCCGTGTTGACCAGCCGGTGGTCGTCCGTGCCCAGGGTGCGCATGACGAAGGCGACCGCGCCCTTGCCCATGGCGATCTCCGGGCCCTGGCTGCGGATGGCGTTGGCGTAGCCGTAGCCGGTCCCGTCCTGGGTGCGCACAATGGCCTGCAGCACCACCGCGATCTTGCCGTTCAGCGAGCCGGCCGGCGCGTCCCGCAGGTCCTGCAGCGTCTCGAAGATCACGGCGTCGGCCTCGACGCCCTCCGGAGGCGTCGAGTTCGATCCGCCCAGCATGTGCACCGCCAGGGGCTGGGGGAACTGGCCGACGATCTCGCCGGACTCCGAAACGCGCACCCAGGGGACCAGGGGAAACTCTTCGATCCGCACGTTGGTGAAGCCCATCGCCTTGAGCCGCTCGGCGCCCCAGGCGGCGGCCCGGCGTTCGGACTCCTGGCCGGCGGGGCGGGGGCCGAAGCGGGTGGTCAGCGCCTCGACCAGGTTCCACGCCGTGTCGTCCGTCAGCGCCTTGTCACGCAGCTGCATGGCGGTCTCGACCCAGGGCAGGGTCCGGACCGCGGCCGGCTTGCGGCGGGGCGCGGCCATCGAGGGCGGCGCGACGGCCGCCAGGGCGGCAAGGGCGACGGCGGATGCGGCGACCGCACGGAAAAGGGACGATTTCACTGGCGACAGCCTCCCGAAAACGGCCGGACCGTATGGGCGCGGGCGAGGGGCTGCAAGGGACTTCGACGGGCGTCCCGGGTTCGCAGATGATGAACGCAAGAAGCGGTGCGCCGACTCTCCGGGCGAATGCTAGTCTGGCGCCATGCCGGACGCCTTCGCCATCTTCGATACCGCCGTCGGTCCCTGCGCCGTGGGTTGGGGCGCGGCCGGCATCGATCGGGTCTGGCTGGCCGAAGGATCGGCGGCGAAGTGCCGTGAACGCGCCGCTCGCGCCTGTCCCGAAGCCGCGGAGACGACGCCCCCCGCTCCGGTCGCCGCAGCCATTGGACGCATCCAGGCCCTGCTCTCCGGCGAACGGGACGACCTGACCGACATCGAACTCGACTGGTCCGAAGTGCCAGCCTTCGACCGGAGCGTGCTGGAAATCTGCCGCGCCATCCCGCCAGGCGAGACCCTGACCTATGGCGACATCGCGCGCCGGCTGGGCGACCTGGCCTTGTCGCGCGGCGTCGGCCAGGCGTTGGGGAGAAACCCCTTCCCCATCATCGTGCCCTGCCACCGCGTCCTGGGCTCGGACGGCAAGGTCGGCGGCTTCTCGGCCAACGGCGGAGTCGAGACCAAGCTGAAGATGCTGACCATCGAGCGGGCGAAGACCTCGGCCGCCCCCACCCTGTTCGACGACGACCCCGGCTTCGGGTTCGCCGCCACCCCCAGGCGCTGAGAGGAGCCGTCATGGCCACCGTCCACGTGGAATCCGTCATCGACCGCGCGCCCGCCGAGGTCTGGGAAGTCATCGGCGATTGGGCGCACGGGCCAGTCCGGATGGCGCCGGGCTTCGTGACCTCGTCGGTGCTCGACGGCGAGGATCGCATCGTCACCTTCGCCAACGGCACGGTGGTGAAGGAGATCATGACCGGCCGCGACGACGCGCGTCGCCGGCTGGCCTGGTCGGTGGTCGAAAACCCGCGCCTGACCCATCACAACGGCGCCTTCACCTGTACGACGCGGGCGACGGCAAGACCCGCCTGAGCTGGATCGCCGACCTCCTGCCCGAGGCCGCGGCGCCCACCTTCGAGCAGATGATGACGGCGGGCATGGCGACGATCGTGAAGGCGCTGGGACGATAGGCTTCTTCGCACCTGCAGCAATTCCTTGACTTTCAAGGCTCAGCCCGCTACATGACCGGTGCTGCACAACGCAGTCCTCGGTGCGCTCCAGCGCGTGAGGGTCGAACGACTGACTGTCGATCCGCCCTGTCGTAGCGCCCGGTTCATCCACTCCCATCGGCGGCCAAAGTCACGCGGGGCCGCTTTCAGAGACCCTCCCGATTCCGGGAGACGGCCGCGCGCGCGCGCGCATTGCGCCCGCGCCGCCGTCCGCACTTGAAAGACTGTCACTTGACCAAGACCACCTTCACCGACCTCGGCCTCGCCAAGCCCATCCTGCAGGCGCTGACCGCCGAGGGCTACGAGACCCCCACCCCCATCCAGGCCCAGGCGATCCCGCTGGTCATGGAAGGCAAGGACCTGCTGGGCATCGCCCAGACCGGCACCGGCAAGACCGCCGCCTTCGCGCTTCCGATCCTGCACCGCCTGGCCGCCGACCGTAACCAGCCCATCCGCCGCGGCTGCCGCGTGCTGGTGCTTTCGCCCACCCGCGAACTGGCCACCCAGATCGCCGAGAGCTTCAAGGCCTACGGCAAGTACCTCGGCATGACCGTCGCCGTCGTGTTCGGCGGCGTGAAGTACGGCCCACAGGTCAAGGCCATGGCGCCGGGCGTCGACGTGCTCGTCGCCACGCCGGGCCGTCTGCTCGACCACATGGGCGAGAAGGTGATCGACCTCTCGGCCACCGAGTACTTCGTGCTCGACGAGGCCGACCAGATGCTGGATCTCGGCTTCTTCAAGCCGATCCGCCAGGTGGCCTCCAAGCTGCCGCACCGCCGCCAGAACCTGTTCTTCTCGGCCACCATGCCGACGGAGATCGCCAGGCTGGCCGGCGAGCTGCTGAACAACCCTTCGCGCGTCGAGGTGACTCCGCAGGCCACCACGGTCGAGAAGATCAAGCAGCAGGTGCTGTTCGTTGAAACGGCCCGCAAGCGCGCGCTGCTGCAGGAGCTGTTCAGCGACCCGTCCTGGACCCGCACCCTGATCTTCACCCGCACCAAGCACGGCGCGGACAAGGTCGCGGCCTATCTGGAAGCCGGCGGCGTCGAAGCCGCCGCCATCCACGGCAACAAGAGCCAGGGCCAGCGCGAGCGCGCCCTGGCGGCGTTCAAGGACGGTCGCGTTCGCGCGCTGGTCGCCACCGACATCGCTGCGCGCGGCATCGACGTCGACGGCGTGACCCACGTCGTGAACTTCGACCTGCCCTACGTGCCCGAAGCCTACGTCCACCGCATCGGCCGCACCGCGCGCGCCGGCGCCTCGGGCGTGGCCGTGGCCTTCGTCTCGGACGACGAGCGCAACCTGCTCAAGGCCATCGAGAAGGTCACCCGCCAGCGCATCCCCTCGTGGGACCGTCGCAACGACAAGGCGCTGGGCGCGCTCGACGCCGCCATCATGGCCGCCAATCCCGGCCGCAAGGCCAAGACCCCGGATCGGGCCGAGGAGGATCGCCCCGCGCGCGGCCCGCGCCACGAGCGCAACGGCCCGCGCCAGTCGGACCGCGGCGCGCGGTTCCGCCGCGACCGCGTGCACAAGGGCGACCGCTCGGACCGCAATCCACATGGCGAGCGCGGCCACTTCTCGGAAGTGACCCTGGCGGACCGCGCACGCGCCGGCCGCAGCAAGTTCGACCCGCTGGCGGTGGAGCGCAAGCCGGGCGAGGCCGCCGCCAACCCTGACGGCGCCAACAAGAAGCGCCGCCGCCCCCGCAAGCGCAGCGGCAACGCCAAGCGCGCCGCCGCCTTCTAGGCGCCTTCTCCCCCTGGGGGAGACGGCGGCTCGCGGAGCGAGACGGATGAGGGGTGCAATCGCCACCCTTCACCCGTCGCGGCGACACCCCTCACCCGGCCCTTCGGGCCACCCTCTCCCGCAAGGGGAGAGGGCGCAAGAACGCCATGAACTTCCCTTCTCCCCTCGAACGCGGAACGCTGGTCCAGCGCTACAAGCGCTTCTTCGCCGACGTGCAGATGGACGACGGCCGCCACGTCACCGCCCACTGCCCGAACCCCGGCGCCATGCTGGGGCTGAAGGCGCCGGGCATGCCGGTATGGCTGTCGCGGTCCAGCGATCCCAAGCGCAAGCTGCCGCATACCCTCGAGCTGGTCGACAACGGCTCGGGCCTCGTGGGCGTGAACACCATGAACCCCAACCGGCTGGCAGCGGAGGCAATCGAGGCCGAAGCGATCCCGCAGCTGGGCGGCTACGCATCCCTCCGCCGCGAGGTCGCCTACGACGGCGGCAGCCGTATCGACATCCTGCTGGAAAGCCCTGACCGCGAACGCTGCTGGGTCGAGGTGAAGAACAGCCACTTCCTGCGCGAGCCGGGCCTGGCCGAGTTCCCCGACTGCAACACCGTGCGCGGCGTGAAGCACCTGAAGGCCCTGGAACGCCGCGTCGAGGCCGGCGAGCGGGCGGTCATGCTGTTCGTGGTGCAGGCGACCGGCGTCACCGAGTTCGACACAGCCGACGACATCGACAGGGCCTACGGCCCCGCGCTGCGCGAGGCTTATGCGAAGGGCGTGGAAGTGCTGGTGGTCGGCTGCGCGTTGAGTCCCGACCAGATTGTGGTCGACCGGCCGATGCGCTGGCGGCGGGCTAGTCGGTGACCGGCAGGTCCCGCACCTCGACCGCGCCGCCCGGCTCGTAGTCCGGATTGCCCGCTACCAGCGATTTCGCCGCCTCGAGCGAGTCCGCACGCACCGTCAGATAACCCGTCAGTCGATGGGTGATCGGCGCCGCCGCGCCGGCCTTTCGGACGCACTCACCGCGGCCAATGACGCTGCCGCCCTGCAGGCGCCCTTCTCGCGCAGGGCCGCGGATAGGGCCCCGGACGCGGTGGTCGCCCACCCCGTCGACAGGCGCATCCATCCAGGAACAGGACCTCGGGCGCGCGCTACTTCTTGGCGGGCGCCTTCGCCTTGGGCGCCGCCGGCTTCCGGGCCGCCGCCTTTTTGGCCGCTGCCGGCTTGGCCACGGCCTTCGGCTTGGCCCCGACCTTCGGCTTCGCGGGCGCCTTGGGCTTGGCGGCCGGTTTGGCGGCCGGCTTCGGCCTGGCGGCCGCCTTGGGCTTGGCCTTGCCGCGCGCAACCACGGCCGCCGCGACGCCCGCGACCGCGGCGACACCGGCCACCGCTCCGGCCGCCATCGCCTTGCCCTTCGGCGTCTTGAGCAGCGACTGCAGCTCCTTGCCGATCTTCTCGAGGTTGGCGGGCAGCTTGCCGTTGGGGCTGAGGTTGTCGATCACCACCGGCAGGGCGGCGGCGACGCGCTCGCCAGCCTCATGCGCGGTGACATTCAGGGCCTTGGCCGCCTTGTTGATGGCGTCCGAGCCCAGCACCCGCTGCACCTGATCGGAATTCACCACCCGGTTGGCGTTGGTCGAGACCCAGCTGGCCGCATGCTCCGCGATCTCGGAGTCCTTCAGCCGGTCAACGAGGCCGCCGAGGCCGCGGGCGCCGTCCTTGGCCTTGTCGCCGATCACCACCAGCAGCGCCTCGATGTTCTTGCGCGCCTCGCTGTCCTTGGCCACCGAGGCCTTCAGGGTATCCAGAAAGCTCATCTCGCATCCTCTCCGATGCCGGCGCGCCGTGCGGCCCGGCCATGTTGGTCACCAAGAACGTCGCGGAACGGTCGCGCCTTGATCCAGATCAGCCCTACCCGCGTTCGGCGAACTCTACACCATGCGGGCGAGTTGGGACCCCGCAATCTGACGCCCGCCGCACGTCGAGCGACATCCGGACAGAGAGCCTATATAGTTCGTCATCTATCAGCTCCCGAAGACCGCATGACCCTGGAACACTTCGACGCCGACTGGGATGTCCCCGTCCGCTCCAACGACATCAAGCTGCACGACGCCGAGGCCTTCGAGGGCATGCGCGCGGCCGGCAAGGTCGCGGCCGGGTGCCTGGACATGCTGACCGAACACGTCGTTCCCGGCGTGCAGACCGGCTACCTCGACGATCTGGCGCGGGAATACATCCTCGACCACGGCGGCCTGCCCGCCTGCCTCTTCTACAAGGGCTATGGCAAGACCACCTGCATCTCGCCCAACCATGTCGTCTGCCATGGAATCCCGGGCGAGAAGGTGCTGCGCGAGGGGGACATCGCCAACATCGACGTCACCGCCATCGTCGAGGGCTGGCACGGCGACACCAGCCGCATGTACGCCGTAGGCGAGATCAACGCCCGCGCCCGTCGCCTCGTCGAAGTCACCTATGATGCGCTCGAGGCGGGGCTGGCCGTGATCCGGCCGGGCGCCACCTTCGGCGACATCGGCGCGGCTATCCAGAAGGTTGCGGAGGCCGCCCGCTGCACGATCGTGCGCGACTTCTGCGGCCATGGCCTGGGGCAGGTCTTCCACGACAGCCCCAACGTCCTGCACTTCGGCCGCCCCGGCACGGGCCCGAAGATCAAGGAAGGCATGTTCTTCACCGTCGAGCCGATGATCAACCTGGGCAAGCCGCAGGTGAAGGTGCTCAATGATGGCTGGACCGCGGTCACCCGCGACAAGTCGCTCTCGGCTCAGTGCGAACATTCGGTGGGCGTCACGGCCACGGGCGTGGAACTCTTCACGGCCAGCCCTGCCGGGATCTTCCGTCCGAAACTCTGAGGGGCCGCGCCGCCTGCCGCCTGCCGCCGGGCTCAGCCCTGGCGGAAATGGGCGGCGTTGATGGCCGTGTATTCTTTCCACTGCTCCGGAAGCTGATCCTCGGGGAAGATCGCCTGCACCGGGCAGACGGGCTCGCACGCCCCGCAGTCGATACAGCTGTAGGGGTTGATGAAGATCATGTCGCCGTTCTCGAAATCAGCCTCGTCCTTGCGCGGATGGATCGCATCCACCGGGCAGACTTCGACGCAGGACGTGTCCTTGGTCCCGACGCAAGGTTGGGCGATGACGTAGGTCACTGTTCTCCCCCGGGGCATTCTCTCCGGCGGCGAGACTATCGCGCGGGCGCAAGCTTTGCCATAACGTCGTTCCGCTCACGGGAGGCGCTCATGAACAGGCGAACCGTAATCGGGCTGACGGCCGCCGCGACGGCCGGTCTGGCCGCGGCCCCGGCTCCTGCCTCGGCCGAACAGGCGCGGCGGGCGCATCAGCACGGGCTGGACGTCGCCCGGCTGGAGATCAGCGCGACCGGCGAGCGCTACAAGGCCTCGAACCACAGCGACGAGAGTCTGAAACAGCGCTTGGCCGCGCAGGCTCGCGTTTTCGCCCGCCACCACAAGGCCCTGGCCGAGATCGATCGCGCCTGAGGCGCGTCAGGCGGCCGTTGACCGGGGTTCGACCTCCACCGCGTCGTCGATTTCCTCGCCCAGCACCGCCTCCAGCGCGGCGAACAGGGCTTCGACCTCGATCGGCTTGGCGACGAAGGTGTCCATCCCCGCGGCCAGGTAGGACTCGATCTGGTGCGGCATGACATTGGCCGTGAGGGCGATGATCGGCGTGCGCGGGAATCCGAGCTCCGCCTCCAGCAGTCGGATCCGCTGACTTGCGGTCGGGCCGTCCATGACGGGCATCTGGACGTCCATGAGCACCACGTCCCAGGCTTCCCGGGACCAGGCGTCGAGCGCCGCTTCGCCATTGCCGACCACCATCAGTTCGACGCCGGCCGGCCCCAGCAGGGCCTTGAGAACCTGCTGATTGATGGGATTGTCCTCGGCCGCGAGGATGCGGATCGAGGTGGGCGAAGCCGGGGCGCCGCTGCTCGGCTGGTCGACGGCCTGGGGCGCCGATGCGATCCGGGTCAGCGGCAGTTCGAAGCTGAAGCGGCTGCCCTCGCCTAGCCGGCTTTCGGCGGTGATCACTCCACCCATCGCCGCGCAGAGCTCGCGGCAGATCGAAAGGCCGAGCCCCGTGCCCCCATAGCGCCGGGTCGTGGAGGCGTCTTCCTGCACGAACTTCTCGAACAGCCGCGCGACGCGGTCCGGCGCAATGCCCACGCCGTCGTCGCTGACCGAAAAGCTGAGCCCGACCGGCGTCGCTTCGATCTCGACCCGGACGCCCCCTTCGCTCGTGAACTTCACCGCATTGGAAATCAGGTTCAGCAGCACCTGACGAATCCTCAGTGGGTCGCCCTCGTAGACGCCCTGGGCGGGCTCCGAAACGTCGACCTCGAAACTCAGTCCCTTCTGGCTGGCCAGCGCGGTGAAGGCCGCATGTGCGCCCTCCACGAGGGTGGCCACGTCGAAGGCCGAGCGTTCCAGCTCGAGCTTTCCGGCCTCGATCTTGGACAGGTCCAGGATGTCGTTGAGAATGGTGAGCAAGGCCTGGCCCGAGGAGTGGACTACCTCGATGCGGGAGCGCTGCTCGGCCGTCAGCTCGTCGCGCATGATGGCCTGGGTCATGCCGAGAATGCCGTTCAGGGGCGTTCGGATCTCGTGGCTCATGGTCGCCAGGAAGGCCGACTTGGCGTCCGACGCCGAGCGCGCGTCCAGGCTTTCCCGTTCCAGCTGACGCTTGATGCGCTCGTTGCGGACCGCCACCAGCGGCGCGACCAGCAGCGCCAGCAGGATGGCCAGCCATGGGGGACCCACGATCCACATGAGGTGACTGATAGGGCTGTGTGGCTTCCAGACCAGGCGCAGGGCCGGCTGGCCCGACACATCGGCCAGGACCGTGCTGGCCCGGCCGGCCGGCACGGCGCTGGCCGGATCGGCGCTGCTCAGGCTGTCGAGGAGGTATCGGTCGGACAGGGCCTTGAGGAACCCGGCGTCGACCTTCTGGGCCGCAACAACCAGGGGCGCCGGCTCCGTCCGGAAACGGGCGGGACCAGTGCTGCTCTGCACCCGGCTGACCACGACCAGGTAGGTATCCGGCCCGATCCGGACGACCCCGTCCGCGTCGACCGGCGCCACCAACTCGGCCTTGTCTCCCCGCGCGGCCCAGGCGCGCTCCCGGGCGCGGACCCTGGCGACGAGGGGGAGGCTCGCGCGGGTGAGGGGCTCGAGTTCGCCGAGGTCAACGTCCTTGCCGTTGCGGGTCGCGAACACCGCGGTGTCGGTGCGGTCCACTACCAGGCTCTGCTGATAGCCGCCCATGTCCCACAGGTATTCGCCGATATAGGTCCGGGCCCATTCGGGGTCGAAGTCATCGCCCAGGTGTTCGACCGCATCACTCCAGTTGGTATTGGGCGAGAGCGTGCGGCGGATTTCGTCGGCCTGGATGCGCAGGCCGTTGTCGACCAGCCGTTCCTCGCGCAATCGCGTGGCGACTTCGATCCTCGTGGTGGCGACCAGGGCGGCGAACATCAGCGCGCCGATGACCAGGGCGGCCGCCACCACGATCCCGACCGTGGTCGCCCGGGCCCTTGCGACACTCCTGGTGTCGGTCGCTGCGCTCGTCGCACCCACGCGGTTGATCGCTCTCCCGGTGTTCCGCCATCCCGGGCCATCCAGGACGCGCGAACAGGATAAGGGAAATTGGTTACGGCGGCGCAAACACTGTTCCACCGCCGCGTCCGAAGGGGACCGCTCTTGGCGAGCGGGGGCAATGCGGCTAGAACAAATCTGGAACATGCATGGAGGGCCGCATGCACGACGGAGCCCTGTTTCCGGAGCCCCTGGAGGCGAAGCCGCATCATCTCGGCCATCGGGAACGGCTGCGTGAACGCGCCGTCCGGGGCGGACTGTCGGCCCTGCCGGACTACGAGTTGCTGGAACTGTTCCTGTTCCGAAGCCAGCCGCAGGGCGACGTGAAGCCGATCGCCAAGGCGCTGCTGACCCGCTTCGGTTCGCTCAGCGGAGTGATCGGCGCCAGCCTGCCCGAGCTGACCTCGGTGAAGGCGGAGGACTCGCGCGGTCGGGCCAAGGGGCTGGGTCGCGAAACGGCGCTCGATCTCATGTCGCTGCAGGAGCTGTCACGCCGGGTGCTGGCCGATCCGGTGCGGAGGCGAACGGTGATTTCCTCCTGGGCGGCGCTGCTCGACTACGTCCGAGTCGCCCTGCAACACGAAAGCCGCGAGCAGTTCCGGGTGCTGTTCCTGGACAAGAAGAACCAGCTCATCGCCGACGAGGTGATGGGTCACGGGACCGTCGACCACGCGCCGGTCTATCCGCGCGAGGTGATCAAGCGATCGCTCGAGCTTTCGGCCTGCGCCGTCATCCTGGTGCACAACCACCCGTCGGGCGACCCGACCCCGAGCCAGGCGGACATCGACATGACCCGTCAGGTCGTGGAGGCCGGACGGGTGCTCAAGATCGTGGTGCATGATCACCTCGTCGTCGGCAGCCAGGGCGTGGCGAGCTTCCGGAACCTCGGCCTCATCTGACCCGCTGGACGGCGGGGACAAGCGGGTTCACCCTGGGGTTCGGCGGCGTCCGTCGCCGATGGAAGGATCTTGCAGGTGAACCCATGCTCGCCGTCCTCCTGGCCCTGACCCTTGCGGAGCCTGCAACCACGGCCGCCTGCGTCCCCGCCGACGAAATCTGCGAGATCATCGATCCTGCCACAGGGCAGGCGCGGATCTGGCCCGCCGACGTCCAGTCGCTCGAGGACGCGGCCGTGGCCTGCATACATTTCGGCGGCGAGCCGTCCAGCGATCCCCAGCGACAGCGCTACATCGAAAGCCAGATGCGCAAGGCCTGCAACGGCGTCCACAATCGGTTGCCCGGACTGAAGCGGAAGTATCGCGGCGACCCGGACATCGCCGCGCGCCTCGCCAACATCGAGGCCTACTACGGCGGCCCCATTCCCTAGCGGACCGGCTCCAGCATGAAGTCGCCGGGACGTTCCCCCCTGGCGATCCGCCAACCCGGCCTGAGCTGCAGGCTCCAGCCCGGGCCGGAGACGTCGCCCGGTGCGCCGGCCTGCACGACAACCATCGACCAATCGTTCGCCACCAAGGCCCCGCCGTCGACCTTGAGGACGCCCCACACGTCGCTGACCTCGAGGGTCGGATAGACCGTGCCACTGGGCGGCAGCGGGAAGACGGCGTTCGGATCGAAGGAGGTCTGCGCCTGGCGAAGGGGAAGGCGAAGCACCGGCCCGTCCACCAGCCGGCCAGTCCAGGCCGTGGCGGCCTGCTCGCGCGCGGCCTGGCGTCCATACTCCTCGCGGAAGATGCCCTCGCCGCCGTAGCGGGCTTGGGCCTGGGTGACGTCGACCTCGCCCCCGAGCCGCCGGGCTCCGATGGCGCGCTCAAGCAGCAGGCCCAGGTCATCGCTCCCCTTGATCCGGTCACGCCAATGCGGCGCATAGCGGTCCAGCAGCAGGCCGTAGGCGGGTCCTGAACCGTAGGCGAAGCTGCGGGCGTAGGAGTCCGAACGTTCCATGCGGGCGAGCCGCGCCGCCACCCAGGCCGCCTTGTCGGCGCGGCCCGACAGCTTGAGTCCCGTATACTCGGCCAGGCCTTCGTTGATCTCGAGCTGGCGTTCGGCCTCCGGACCGTCCGCGGTCCAGCGGCGGAACTGGCGGAAGGCCAGGGCGTCGGCGACGGCGCGCAGCCGCGCCCCCTCGTCCTCGGCCGCCAGCGCGCGAGCCAGCGCCCGCCACTCCAACCGCAGCATGGCCCGCCCCATGGTGGTCGAGAGGTACGGAATGTCGGGCGAGCGCATCGGCAAGCCCAGCTCCGCCTGGATGCGATGAAAGCTCTCGTGCATGAGCAGCTGGGCGCGATCGAGCGGATCGTCGCCCAGCGACCCGGTCATGATCATGGACCAACGACGCCCGTTCCAGTCGGTCGCCGTGTTGGCCACGGGAAGCTCGGCGGGGAGGGCCCCGATGAAGACACCCCCGGCGGCCGTCAGTCCGGGGCCAGGTCGGTTGGCGACGACCTGGCGCGTGGCCGGATCGACGATCAGGATCGGACCGCAAAGCGACCGGCGCCACAGGTCCCGGGCGCCGCACAGCGCATCCGCCTCGGCCAGGGCGCGCGCCGCGGCGGCGCGATCGATCTCGGCCCGCGCGGCGGGGGCCAGGGCGACGGCGGTTCCCGCAACCGCCAGCAGGGCCAGGAGGCGCATCGACTTCCCCTTCGATGGAGCTGGGAAGGTCCGCGCGAAGCGTGGCGGTTTATGGGCCTTGGCAGGTCCGACCCGGGGCGTCAGGCGTAGCCGTTGCAGTGGATGTCAACGATGCGGTCTCGCGCCGGATCGTAGGTCAGGCTGATCACGAAGCAGCCTCCGTCCGCCACCCCGATGGTCGGCTTCCGAAGGTGGACGCCCGCCCTCGGCCAGACGTCCCCCGGCGCGCCGTCGACGCCGACGAACCAGCCGCTGATCATCCCGGGCGGCGTCTGCTCGTCGATGAAATAGAAGCGGGCGTAGCGGTCGACCGCGCGAGCGCCGTCCGGCAGTCTCAGCCGGCGTTCGATCCGCTGCGCCGTTGCCCTGTCCACGCGCCCCGCCGTTGGTTGGCCGGCGGCGGTCCGGGGAACGTCGCCGCAGGCGGCCGCGCCGAGGGTCAAGGCCAGGAGAGCGGCGAGGCGGAATTCGCGCATGGACCGCGTCAGGCCGCCTCGACCAGAGCCCGGCGCTCCCACTCGAGGAAGTCGGGGTGCGCCAGAAGGGCGTCGACGTAGGCCTGGGCCACGCCGTCTTCGTCGCCATGGGCCGCAAGATCGAGCGAGTAGCTGCGCACACGGGTGGCCACAGGCGTGAAGAATGCATCCGGCATGGACCACTCGCCGAAAAGGTAAGGTCCGCCCTGGCCGAAACGCGCGCGCATTTGGCGGAACATCGAGACCAACCGGCGAAGATCCGCCGCGGTCTCCTCCGAGGGGACGAGGGTCGTCTTCACGTGTAGGTCCATCGGGCACTGCTTGCGCAGCGCGGCGAAGCCCGAATGCATTTCGCAGGCGCACGAGCGGGCCAGCCAGCGGGCGTGCGCGGCGGCAGGCCAGAGCCTGGCTTCGGGATAGCGTTCCCCGACCCAGACCGCGATCGCCATGGAGTCCCAGATCACCTCGCCTTCGACTTTCAGCGCGGGCACCAGGGCCGAGGGGGAATGCTGGAGGATCTTCTCGGCGGTGTCGGAGCGGTTGAGGCGCACCTCGATCTCCGTGAACTCCGCCCCGGCGTGGCGCAGAACCAGCCATGGCCGCATCGACCACGTCGACCAGCGGTAATCCCCGATCACCAGCTCCATGACGTCCGCTCCCTCCGCCGAAAATTCGACACTTGCTGAAAAACGCTTGCTCCGGTCAGGCTCGCCCGCCAGCTTGCGTGGACGCTCGCATAGAACGGGCGTCGGGGGAGGGAAAGCGCAATGACGGACAACACCGCGTCGCAGCCGGCGGGGCCGGGCCTGTCCGACGGCTACAAGGCCTACGCCCTGCTCATCCTGGTGATCGTCTACACGTCGAACTTCATCGACCGGCAGATCATCGGAACCGTGGCCCAGGCCATCAAGGCGGACCTGAAGATCTCCGATACCGAGATCGGCCTCGTCTCCGGGATCGCCTTCGCCCTGCTCTATTCGCTCCTCGGCATTCCGATCGCCCGGCTGGCCGAGCGCTTCAACAGGGTCACCATCATCTCGGTCTCCCTGGCGCTCTGGTCCGGATTCACCGCAGCGTGCGGCCTGGCGACCAACTTCCTGCAACTCTTCCTGATGCGCATCGGCGTGGGCATCGGCGAGGCGGGCTGCTCTCCGGCCGCCCAGAGCCTGCTGTCCGACTACTATTCGCCGCGCAAGCGAGCCACGGCGCTCGGGATCTACTCGCTGGGCATCCCGCTCGGCTCCCTGTTCGGGGCCCTCCTCGGCGGCAAGATCGCCATGGAGTTCGGGTGGCGCTACGCCTTCTTCATCGTGGGCCTCCCGGGGCTCCTGCTGGCGGTGATCGCCAAGCTGTCGCTGAAGGAGCCGGTGCGGGGCGGATACGACGCCGCGCCCGTCGCGGGCTCGTCGGCGCCATCGTTGTTCGCCGTGTTCAAGAGCCTCTTCGGGCGGCCGACCTTCCGGCACATGGCGATCGGCGCGACCCTGTCCTCGTTCGCCGGATACGGCGTCGCCTTCTTCGCCGTTCCCTTCCTGCTGAGGGGACCGTTCGGGCTCGATGTGGCGACGGCGGGCGGAGCCTATGGCCTGGTGGGCGGGGTCGCCGCGGCCGCCGGCGTCTTCCTGGGAGGCTTCATCACCGACTGGATCGGACGGCATTCCACGCGTGGCTACGCCGTTGTGCCGGGCCTGGGCTTCCTGGCCGCCGCTCCGCTGTATGTGCTGGCCTTCCAGCAGACGACCCTGGTTGGGATCGGCGCCTATGTCATCGCGCCGCTGGTGCTGCACTACCTCTACCTCGGCCCGACCTTCGCGGTGACGCACAACCTCGTCGATCCACGCATGCGGGCCACGGCCACGGCCCTGCTGTTCCTTCCGATCAACCTGGTCGGCCTGGGGGTGGGACCGGTGTTCGTGGGCCGCCTGTCGGACTTCATGGCCAACCGCGCCTTCGCGGCCCATAACCTGGGCGATTTCAGCGCCGTGTGCCCGGGCGGGTCTGCGGCGGCGGGCGCGGCGGCCGAGCTGGCGGCCGCCTGCGGGGCGGCCTCGTTCGACGGGGTCAAGGCGGCGATCACCATCACCGCGGGCGTCTTCTACGGCTGGGCGGCCCTGCACTACCTGCTGGCGGCGCGGACCGTGAAACGCGATCTGGAGGCGGCGAACGCCGGGTGAGCGGGGGCCGGACCGCTTGACGGCCCGCCCCGCGCGGGGTCTTAAGCGCGCCCATGATCCCCCGCTATTCCCGCCCCGACGCCGCGGCCATCTGGACCCCGGAATCCCGCTACCGCATCTGGTTCGAGATCGAGGCCCACGCCGCGACCGCCATGGCGGACCTGGGGACCATCCCCCGCGAGGCCGCGGAGACCATCTGGGCCAAGGGCAACGACGCCGCCTTCGACGCTGACCGGATCGACGAGATCGAGCGCACGACCAAGCACGACGTGATCGCCTTCCTCACCCATGTGGCCGAGATCGTGGGGTCCGAGGCGCGCTTCCTTCACCAGGGCATGACCTCGTCCGACGTGCTGGACACCTGCCTGGCGGTGCAGCTGGCGCGCGCCACGGACCTGCTGGTCGAGGACGTGGACCTCGTGCTGGCCGCCCTCGAACGCCGCGCCTTCGAGCACAAGTTCACGCCTACCGTGGGCCGCAGCCACGGCATCCACGCTGAGCCCACAACCTTCGGCGTGAAGCTGGCCGGCCACCACGCCGAGTTCCAGCGGGCCCGGGAACGGCTCCTCGCCGCTCGCCGTGAAATCGCCACCTGCGCCATCTCGGGGGCTGTCGGCACCTTCGCCCAGGTCGACCCGCGCGTTGAGGCGTACGTCGCCGCCAAGATGGGTCTGGCCGTGGAGCCGGTCTCGACGCAGGTCATCCCCCGCGACCGTCACGCCGCCTATTTCTGCGCGCTCGCCGTCGTCGCCTCCTCGGTCGAGCGGCTGGCCGTTGAAATCCGCCACCTGCAACGCACCGAGGTCCTGGAGGCCGAGGAGCCCTTCGATCCCGGGCAGAAGGGCAGCTCGGCCATGCCCCACAAACGCAATCCGATCCTGACCGAGAACCTTACGGGCCTGGCGCGCCTGGTCCGTTCGGCGGCGATACCGGCGCTGGAGAACGTCGCGCTCTGGCACGAGCGGGACATCAGCCACTCCTCGGTCGAGCGCGGCATCGCGCCCGACGCCACCATCCACCTGGATTTTGCTCTGCGCCGGCTTGCCGGGGTCGTCGAGCGGCTGGTCGTCTACCCCGACAACATGGCCCGGAATCTCGACCGCCTCGGGGGCCTGGTTCACTCCCAGCGCGTCCTGCTGGCCCTGACCCAAAAGGGCGTCAGCCGCGAGGACGCCTACGCGGCGGTGCAGCGCAACGCGATGAAGGTGTGGCGTGGAGAGGGAGCCTTCCTGGACTTCCTCAAGGCGGACGAAGTGGTGCGCCCGGCCCTGACCGACGCGGAGCTGGAAGCCCTGTTCGACATCGGCCACCACACCCGACACGTGGATACGATTTTCCAGCGGGTGTTCGGCCGGACCTAGGGCCCCGAATCGAAAGGGCCGCCCCTTGCGGAGCGGCCCTCGTAACTCGTGTCCTGAGGCTTAAGCCTACTCGGTGTAACGGTACTCGCTGATCTGGCAGACGTTGATCTGGCCACGGGTCAGCTCGTCGCCGTCATCGAACACGGCCTTGAAGTCGAACAGGCAGGCGCCCGTGCCGTCGTCGATGTTGATCACGACCGATTGGCCGGCCGGCAGCACGCGCTGGCCGAGGATGTCCTCTTCCCAGGTCGTGCGGCTGGAGTTCGAGGCGTAGAAACGCACCATCGTGTGACGGGTGTCATTGATGATGCGGACGCGACGGTCCTCGGCCTGGGCCGGCGCCGAAGCAAGGCTGGACAGGGCGATCGCGGCGCCGAGGGCCGCGGCGACTTTGGTGAAGCTCATAGCTCTCCCCTCTAGGTCATACGTTGAAATACGCGCGGGAGGCCCCCCGACGCCTGATTAAATTGGCTTAATGTTGAGCTTCTAGCAAGCGGCATAACGCCGATACCCTATATAGGTGATCAGCGTTCCCCGGGGGCGTGCAGCGCCAGGGGCGCGCGGCCTTCCCGCACCGGCCGCGGACCGGGGCGTGGCCACAGGATATCCTGCGAACTGCGGCGCTGGAGTCGGTGCGCCTGGACGTGGCGCAGGGCGGGCCCAGATGGCCTATTCGCCCGAACGAACCTGTTCGCGGGCCTGGGCGAGAAGCTCGTCCATCTTCATCCGGACGTCGCCTTCCGTGGCCGAATCGCCCGCGCTCTTGAGGTCCTCGTAGACCTTGCGCAGCACGTCTTCGTCGCCGGGAAGCTCGAAGTCGGACTTGATCACGGCCTTGGCGTACGCGTCGCGGTGGTCGCCCTCGAGGCCCATCCGCTCGGCGGCCCAGTGACCCAGCATGCGGTTGCGGCGCGCCGTGGCCCGGAACTCCTGCTCCTGGTCCAGGGCGAACTTGCTTTCGAAGGCTTTCTCGCGGTCGTTGAAGGTCGTCATAGGCGGGCGCTCCAATAGGAGGGCTGATCTAGCCAAGCCCTTGCGGGAACGCAACGGCGACCCGCGCCCGTAGCCGTGGATTGTGCGCCCCGGAGCGGGGCCTGACGCCTCAGCGGCCGTTTGCGCCGCAACATCGGTTCCGCTAAAGTCCGCGCCCATATTCCGAGAGGTCGATTCCGGGGCACGCGCGCCGATCCAGATGCGAAATCTGGGCTCGCGCGTTTTTTCGTTCCGGAAAGGCCCCTCCCCGGGAGAGCTCCGACCATGAGCACCGCGCGCCGCAAGAAGATCTACGAAGGCAAGGCCAAGATCCTGTACGAGGGTCCCGAGCCCGGCACGCTGATCCAGTATTTCAAGGACGACGCCACCGCCTTCAACGCCCAGAAGAAGGCTGTCCTGGAAGGCAAGGGCGTGATCAACAACCGCATCAGCGAGCACATCATGACTCGCCTGAACGCGATCGGCGTCCAGAACCACTTCATCAAGCGGCTGAACCTGCGCGAGCAGCTGATCAAGGAAGTCGAGATCATCCCGCTGGAAGTGGTGTGCCGCAACGTTGCGGCGGGGTCTCTGTCGACGCGCTTCGGACTGCCCGAAGGCCAGGCCCTGCCTCGCTCGATCATCGAGTTCTACTACAAGGACGACAAGCTCGGGGATCCGCTGGTCACCGAGGAGCACGTCACCGCCTTCAACTGGGCCACAACCCAGGAGATCGACGACATCCTGGCCACCACCCTGCGGGTGAACGACTTCCTCTCTGGCATGTTCGGCGCCGTCGGCATCACCCTGGTCGATTTCAAGATCGAATTCGGGCGAGTGTGGGAGGGCGACTTCAGCCGCGTGATCCTGGCCGACGAGATCAGCCCCGACAGCTGCCGCCTGTGGGACACCATCTCCAGCGAGAAGCTGGACAAGGACCGCTTCCGCCGCGACCTCGGCAACGTCATCGAGAGCTACACCGAAGTGGCGCGCCGCCTGGGCGTCATGAAGGACATGCCCACCGTCATCCAGGGAGGCCTCCACTGATGGCCAAGCGCGCCAAGGTCCACGTTTTCCTCAAGCCCGGCGTCCTGGATGTCGAGGGCAAGGCCGTCGAAGGCGCGCTGCACGGCCTCGGCTGGAAGGACGTCGCCAACGTTCGCGTCGGCAAAACCATCGAGTTCGACCTCACCGATGGCGCGGACGCCGAGGCCGAGGTGAAGAAGATGTGCGAGACCCTGCTCGCCAACACCGTCATCGAGAGCTACCGGGTCGAGGTGGCGTGAACGCCGCCTGGCTGATCATCGCGTTCGCTGGAGCGCTGGCCGTCGAACCCGCCGGCGTGGCCCCGACGCCGCCGCCCCCCGAACTCGACAGCCGACCGCTGGATTGCAGTCAGGGGTATGCCGGGCTCAAGGCGACGATACGCGCGCTGCCAGGGGCCGCGGCCGTGGCCGCGCCGGCGGGCGTGCAGCTGGAAGCCGTATCCACCCAGGCCGGGGGGATTCTCACCATCTACAACTTCACGACCCCGTCGAACCCGGCGCACCCCTATGTGGCGCGGCGGCGGATTTTCCCCGAGGACGGGGTGATGAATTCCGATATCTCCGTTTGCCCGTACGGCGACAAGGCGGCGTCGGACGCTCTGACCGCGGAGTTCAACCGCCTGAACGATGCTTTCGTGCTCAGCCTGTCCCGGCCGCCGCGGTAGCGGCGCCGACGGGGTCATTCGCCCCTCCAGAGCGCGCGACAGAACGGAAGAACGCTGCTAAACGCCCGCACCATGAAAGCCGCTGTCGTCGTCTTCCCCGGGTCCAACTGCGATCGCGACTGCAAGGTCGCCGTCGAGCGCTCCACCGGGTCCCCGGTGGAAATGGTGTGGCACCAGGAGACCCGTCTCCCCGCAGGCCTGGACCTGATCGTGCTGCCGGGCGGCTTTTCCTACGGCGACTATTTGCGGGCGGGCGCCATGGCCGCCCTGTCCCCGGTCATGCAGGCGGTGAAGGCCGAAGCGGAGCGGG
>JAIBAU010000011.1 GCA_019695035.1 Caulobacteraceae bacterium
GCACGGGCCGCTCCGTGCTCCGCGTCCTGGCCGACCCGAGCCGGCCCTTCGACAGCTGGGACAACCTGGCCATCGTCGTGGCGGGGATCGTCTGCATGGTGGTGAAGAACCGCTGGGTGAACATCGGGGTGATGGCGGCCCTGCTGGTGTGGATGGTGAGCCAGATCAGCGGCTACCAGCTCGATGCGGTGCGGGGCGTGGTGCAGGAGCCGTAGGAGCGGCGGCGGCGCCGTGCCGGGGGAGGCACCGGCCAGGGGCAAGCTCGACTTGGCCACCCACGACGGCGAGGTGCGCGTTCATGTCTCCTGCGTGTTCCCGGCGCCCATCCGGGCCATGAGCGCCATCCGCCCGGCCGTGCAGGTGATCCTCGGCCAGCGCGAGCGCTTCGACAACTGGGACAACCTCGCCCTGATCGCGGCGGGGGCGGTGTGCATCGTGTTCAGGAACCGCTGGGTGAACCTGGGGGTGCTGGCGGTGCTGCTGCTGTGGATGATGAGCGCGATCAGCGGGTATCAGCTGGCGCCGGGCGGGGTGCGGCATTGAGCGTAGGGCCAGCAATCCCCTCCAAAAAAGTGGGGGAACGCGGTTTCAAGCGTCGCTTATCGAAACTTGCGCAGCCAACTCTTCGACCAGCGTCGGCAATTCGGCCTCTTCAATCACCCTGGGAGCAATCGAGGCTGGCGCCTCAGAGAGGAACAGCAAAGCTCGTTCGTAGGCCTCTCGCAACTGCGGTTGAGACGGTGCTCCCACTATGAAGTAGGTTCGGAACTCTTCTTCAGCGGCAGCAAGTCCGACCATGTGCCCGACCCACCGAGCGGCCTTTTGATTGATGCTGTCAGAGTCCGCGAGATCAAACGATAGCGGCTGAAGGCAATGCCAAAGCCCATTCTTCAGAGCATGATCAAACTCAACCTCGTCCCGTCGAGATCGTATGGTTTTCGGCCCAAGCAGTTCGGCGAGCTTTCGCTCTGCCAAGAGGTCTCGCGCTGGCCGCCAAACGTCAGCGTCACTTCGACGTTGCATTTGCACCGCATCGAAGCGGGTAACGTAGCGCTCAAAAAGCTGCTCGGTTGCACGATCTAAGTCGTCAGCGATGCCGTATGCGGCCTCGCTCCAAAGGTAAGAGCCAGCTGGATCGTCCACGACCTGCTTTCCGATACTGGCAGCGTCGGCCTTGGAACTGAACATGTCTATCTTTCGCTTTGCCAGCCTTTTGACAGCATTCTCAATTCGCTTGAATTCGGCTGTCAGAGCGCGACCGTTGAGGTCGGGATATAGGCTTGAAAAGCGCCCATACGATCGTCTCAAACAGGCGCGGGAGAAACCTGTCTTAGACGAATGAACCAGCACACCCACGTTAATGAGTTCACCGGCCACCGCGTCATGACGGTAGCGCAGGACGGCGTATGAATATGGCTGTCTATTGGTCAAGCCAGCACCCGCCGAAGCTCCTGTAGGCACTCAGGCATCCTATCACGCACTTGCTTCAACTGAGTTATCGCCTCTTGAAGGCGAGGCCTTTCGGCCTCCCATTCCATCGGAAGCAGTGCGTCATACTCGCCAAACCGGATATCCGACAACCGTGACCACATCCTTTCGACTCCCTCGAAGTCGAGATCTGGTTTCCCGGCCAAACCCCCGTAAAAGACATGCTCGCTCTCGGCACCCCTGACCGCCATCGGCGCCAAGTTTCCCAACTCCCAAGGTCTGAAGGGTGGGAATAGTTTCATTCGATAGCCGAAGGCGTTCTCGTGATCGATGAGCAGGACGCGGCCGTCGCCTTTCGACTTCATCACGTTTGGGTTGCCCGGATGTCGATCCGGGTTGGCGACAAAGGCATCAAAAGCGAAGGCCTGAACTGCTATACCTTGGACCTCCGCTGCGACGTAATCGGTCGTATTCCACCGACGCCAAGTACTCCCCGCGTCGAGAGAACCGAAGAGCGTATTGGGGGCGTCAGCCAGCCGCGCCTTTATGTCGGTCGGCCCTTCCAGCGCCTCTAGGAGCTCTGGTGGAATCCGAACGAAGTAAGGCTGAGGCGTAGGGAGATTTAGGTCACCAGCCAACAGCGACCCCAGCATCTCGTTAACGAGGCCCTCTACTGGCAAGTGCTGCCCAGGTATTTTTAGGTAGACCTCTCGAACCCCAGTCGCTGTTTCCACAGCCGCTCGCAACGGGCGCGTGCGGCCTTGCTCAGCCTCGCCAAGAATCCGAACGGCTTCGACAGTCTCGATCAATTCAGCCCCGGGGAATCAGCGACTGAACGGAACCATAACGCGAAGCTTGCGCAACCAGAAGTTAGGAGCCCACCGCCACATCAATCTCCCCACCCGTCTCCCTGAACTTCTCCGCCATCGCGTCCAGCCCCGCCTGGATTTCGTTCGGGGCCATGCCGGCGGCGTACTCGCGCACCTCCTGGGTGATCTTCATGGAGCAGAACTTCGGCCCGCACATGGAGCAGAAGTGCGCCGTCTTGTGGGCTTCCTTGGGCAGGGTCTCGTCGTGGTATTCGCGGGCGGTTTCGGGGTCGAGGCCGAGGTTGAACTGGTCTTCCCAGCGGAACTCGAAGCGGGCGCGGCTCAGGGCGTCGTCCCAGGCGCGGGCGGCCGGGTGGCCCTTGGCCAGGTCGGCGGCGTGGGCGGCGATCTTGTAGGCGATGACGCCGTCCTTGACGTCCTGCTTGTCGGGCAGGCCGAGGTGCTCCTTGGGCGTGACGTAGCAGAGCATGGCGGTGCCGAACCAGCCGATCATGGCCGCGCCGATCGCGCTGGTGATGTGGTCGTAGCCGGGCGCGATATCGGTGGTGAGCGGGCCCAGCGTATAGAAGGGCGCCTCGCCGCAGTGCTTCAGCTGCTCGTCCATGTTGGCCTTGATCTTGTGCATCGGCACGTGGCCGGGGCCCTCGATCATCACCTGGCAGCCCTTGTCCCAGGCCCGGTAGGTGAGTTCGCCGAGCGTCCGCAGCTCGGCGAACTGGGCCTCGTCGTTGGCGTCGGCGATGGAGCCCGGACGCAGGCCGTCGCCCAGCGAGAAGGACACGTCGTAGGCGCGCATGATCTCGCAGATCTCGTCGAAGCGCTCGTAGAGGAAGCTCTCCTTGTGGTGGCTGAGGCACCACTTGGCCATGATCGAGCCGCCGCGCGAGACGATGCCCGTGACGCGCTTGGCCGTCAGATGGATGAAGGGCAGGCGCACGCCGGCGTGGATGGTGAAGTAGTCCACCCCCTGCTCGGCCTGTTCGATCAGGGTGTCGCGATAGACCTCCCAGGTCAGGTCCTCGGCGACGCCGTTCACCTTTTCCAGGGCCTGGTAGATCGGCACCGTGCCGATGGGGACCGGCGAGTTGCGCACGATCCATTCGCGGATGTTGTGGATGTTGCGGCCGGTGGACAGGTCCATGACGTTGTCCGCGCCCCAGCGGATCGCCCAGACCATCTTCTCGACTTCCTCGGCCACCGAGGAGGTGACGGCGGAGTTGCCGATGTTGGCGTTGATCTTGACCAGGAAGTTGCGGCCGATGGCCATCGGCTCCAGTTCGCCGTGGTTGATGTTGGCCGGGATGATGGCGCGGCCGCGGGCGACCTCGTCGCGGACGAACTCGGGCGTGACGAAGTCGGGGATTTCGGCGCCGAAGCTCTCGCCGTCGCGGATGAAGGGCTGGCCCTGCTCGCGGCGCAGGTTCTCGCGGATGGCCACGAATTCCATCTCGGGCGTGATGACGCCGCGGCGGGCGTACTCCAGCTGGGTGACGGCGGCGGTTCCCTTCGCGCGCAGGACGCGGGGCTTCACCGGGAACTCCGGCACCTTGAGGCGCTCGGCGACGTTGCCGTTGTCCTCGGGCCGGACCTCGCGGGGGGTGACCTCCTCGACGTCGCCGCGGGCGCGCACCCAGGCCTCGCGGGCGCGCGGCAGGCCCGCCGCGATGTCGATCGTCGAGGTCGGGTCGGTGTAGGGGCCGGACGGGTCGTAGATGGTCACCGGCGGCTCGTTGGCGCTGGGGTGGACCTCGACCTCGCGGAAGGGCACCCGGATGTCGGGGTGCAGCACGCCGGGGGCGTAGACCTTGCGGCTGCCGGGGCGCTCTTCGGCGGCGATCTGCGAGACGGGGACGTGGACGTTCATGGCGGCGCTCCGGCGGGAGGGCCTGACGGCGTCGGACGGATTGCGGGCGTTGGCTGGCGCCGCGCGTCCCCTTCCCTTCGCCGGCATGACCCGGATCAGGTTCGACGGGTCGCGGGATCACCCGCCTCTCAGCCGCTCAGGCGCGGCCCCCCGGAGAACTCAAGGGCGGACACTAGGCCTGTCGGCCGGTGTTTGGAACCCTCTCCCCGCCGGAGAGGGGCGAGGTCTCCATGGTGTAGTCGCGCTCAACGCGGGCGATGCGGGTGGTGTAGGCGCTGTACCAGCGGGCCCGGCCGGCGGACTGGGCGGCGTGGTGCTTCAGGTCGGCCTTCCAGGCGGCGATGGAGGCGAGGTCCGCCCAGTAGCTGACGGTGACGCCCACGGCCTCGCGGGCGCTCTCGACGCCGAGGAAGCCGGGCTGCCGGCGGGCCAGGGCGTCCATCGCCTCGGCCATGGCGGCGTAGGCCTCGGGCTCGAGGTCGGTTCGCACGGAGGTGAAGATCACCGCCCAGTAGGGCGGCGCGGGGGTGGCGGCGATGCGCGGGTCGGGCATGACCCACGCCCTAGCCGGATTCGGGCGTCAGCGGTGGCGCGGGACCCTGGGCATGACCGGCTCGACCAGCGGGCTGAGGTTGGCGTCCAGCTGGCGCACCAGGGCCGCCACGTCGCCGCGGTCGGACCCCGACTTCCACTGCTTTACGGTGCGAACCAGAATTTCGCGGAGCGGCGACAGAGGCATGGGACGGCTTCCCGATCGTCTGACCAATGCAACTACCATCGCACGAGTCGCGTAAACGAACAGTACCGCTTGGCGTGACGGATCGCCGCTGGCGCGTGGGGCCTAGAGACGCGCGCTCGAGAAGGTGTCGCAGGCGTCGGAATCGCCGCTCTCGTAGCCCCGGGTGAACCAGCGGACCCGCTGTTCGGACGAGCCGTGGGTGAAGCTGTCGGGGGCGACCTGGCCCTGGGCGCGGCTCTGCAGGGTGTCGTCGCCGACCGCCGCGGCGGCGCGCAGCCCCTCCTCGAGGTCGCCGGCCTCGAGCCAGTTGCGCGCTTCGTTGGACTGGCGGGCCCAGACGCCGGCGTAGCAGTCGGCCTGCAGCTCCAGCCGCACCGACCAGCTGTTGGCCTCGGCCTCGGAGCCGGCGGCCTGCATGCGCTGCTCGACCTCGGCCGAGACGCCGGTCAGCAGTTGGACGTGGTGGCCGACCTCATGGGCGATGACGTAGGCGCGCGCGAAGTCGCCGGGCGCGCCGAACTCCTGGTCCAGCTGCTGGAAGAAGGACAGGTCCAGGTAAACCTTCTGGTCCTGCGGACAGTAGAAGGGACCCACGGCCGCCTGGCCGACGCCGCAGCCGGTCATGGTGCCGCCGGTGTAGAGCACGGTGGTGGTGGGGCGGTATTCCATGCCCGCCTTGCGGAACTCGGCGCTCCACACCTGCTCGGTCGAGGCCAGGATGGTGTCGACGAAGCGGCCCTGCTCGTCGTTGGGCGTGCCGACCTGGCCCTGCTGCGGTTCGCCGGTGACTTCGTTCAGCACGCTCATGGTCTTCTCCGGCTCGATGCCGAAGACCGCGTAGCCGATGATGGCCAGGATGATGCCGCCGATGCCGATCCCGCCCACGGGGCCCAGACCGCGACGGTCTTCCACGTGTCCGGATCCCTGCCCGTCCTGCCAGCGCATGCCCGCCTCCTGATAGACCCACGTTCACCTTAGCAGCAGGAAACGCGCGAAGGTCAATTCGGCTCACGCCCGGCGCTAGCGGGGGCGGGCCTGGTCCAGATAGGCGTCCATCTGCTGCAGGCGGGCGTCGAGGTCGCGCAGGGCTGCGTCCGAGGCCTGCCGACGGGCGCCCGCGGCCTGGCCGCTGGCCAGGACGGCGGCCGCCTCGGGATCGTAGGCCTGGGGCCCCGGCTGGGGCCGCGCGCGGGCGGCCTCGATGCGGCGCAGGGTGGCCTGGGCCTCCGCGTTGTAGGCCGCGGCGTTGGCGGCCTGGGCGTCGTAGGCGGCGCCGTAGGCCCGAAGCTCGGCCCGCGTGCGCTCGGCGTCCGCCTGGGCCTGATAGCCGCCGGGGTCGCGCGCCTGGGCCAGGGCCGGACCGGCGGCGGCGAGCAGGGACAGGGCGAACAGCAGGCGGGTCATGGGCGCAAGATGCGCCCTTCCCCACCCGATTGCGAGCGTGGCTATTCCGCCGCGGCGGGCCTGCCGTCCGCCTCGTCCTTGCCCTCGGGCGTGAAGCGGCCCCCGACGCGCTGCACCAGCCAGTTGCGTAGCCGGTCGACCAGGCCGAACACCACCGGGATGAAGAGCAGCGACAGCAGAGTGGAGGTGATCAGCCCGCCCACCACCGCGATGCCCATCGGCTGGCGGAAGTCGACGCCCGCGCCCAGTCCCAGGGCGATGGGAGCCATGCCCACGCCCATGGCGATCGTCGTCATGACGATCGGGCGGGCCCGCTTGTGGGCCGCGTCGAGCAGCGCCTCGCGACGCGGCATGCCCTTCTTCATGCTCTCGATCGCGTAGTCGACGAGCAGGATCGAGTTCTTCGCCGCGATGCCCATTAGCATGATCATGCCGATGAAGGCGGGCATCGACAGCACCTTGCCGCTGAGCAGCAGGAGCGCGAAGGCGCCGCCGAAGGCCAGCGGCAGGGCGAACATGATGGTCACCGGGTGGAAGAAGCTGCGGAACAGCAGCACCAGGACCACGTACATGAGCAACAGGCCGGTCAGCAGGGCGACGAAGAAGCCCGACACCATCTCCTGAAGGCTCTCGATGTCGCCGCTGGGAGCCTGCAGCACGCCGTTGGGGAGGTTCTGCATCGACGGCAGCCGGTTGACCTTCTGGGAGGCGTCGCCCAGGGCGATATTGGTCAGCTCGGCCTGGATCGTCGCGGCGCGGCGGCGGTCGAGGCGGTTGATCTGGTTGGGACCTGCGCCGAAGCTGATGTCCGCCACCGCCGACAGCGGCACCGACTGGCCCGTGGCCGTCGGCACCCGCAGGTTGGAGATCACGTCCAGCCGTTCGCGCGCCTCCTCGGCCAGGGACACCCGGATCGGGATCTGCCGGTCGCCGAGGTTGTACTTCGGCAGCAGCTGGTCGGCGTCTCCCAGGGTGGCCACGCGGGCGGCCTGGGAGATGTCCTGCGACGATACGCCGAGCAGGGCCGCCTGCTCGGGCTTGGGCCGGATCAGGATCTCGGGCCGTACCAGGGCGGCCGTGGAGAAGACGTTGTTCAGGCCCGAGATGCCGCGCATCTCGTTCTCAACGCGGGCGGCGGCGGCCTCCAGCGCGGCGGGGTCGTCCCCCACCAGGGTGACGCTCATCAGGTTGCCGCTCTCGGCGCCCAGGCCGATGCGCGCGCCGGGGATGGCGTTGAGAGCGGGCCGGATGTCCGCCTCGAAGGCCTGCTGGCGCAGCTTGCGCTTGCTCTTGGGCACCAGGTTCACAGTCAGGGTGGCGCGCCGCACCTCGCCTGCGGAGGAATTGCCACCCGGCCCCGCCGAGGTGGTGGCCGACCCGACCGACGAATAGACCGAGAGCACCTCGGGACGGCGGGCGAGCACGTTCGTAGCCTGGGCCACGACACGGTCGGTGTCCTGGAGCGTCGAACCCGGCGGCAGCTCGACCTGCAGATAGGTCTGCGCCTGGTCCTCCGGCGGGATGAAGGTGAACGGCAGGCGCGAGGCGAGGAAGAACGAGAAGAAGAACCAGACGATCGCCAGGCCCACCACCACCAGCTTGTGGTCGAGCGACCAGTTCAGCGCCTTCAGATAGCCGCCCATCCAGAACGGATCCTTGTGCGCCTTGCCCTGATCGGCCTTGAGGAAATAGGCGCCCATCAGGGGTGTCAGGGTCCGCGCCACCACCAGCGAGAACAGCACGCTGACGCAGCAGGCGATCGCGAAGCTCTTGAAGAACTGACCCACCACCCCCGGCATGAAGCCCGTCGGTGCAAACACGGCGACGAGAGTGGCGGTCGTGGCGACCACAGCCAGGCCGATCTCGTCGGCCGCCTCGATGGCCGCCGGATAGGGCTTCTTGCCGTCGCGTATGTGGCGGACGATGTTCTCGATCTCGACGATGGCGTCGTCGACCAGGATCCCCACGGTCAAGGACAGCGCCAGCAGGGTCACCACGTTCAGCGACTGCCCCGTCAGGTCCATGATCCAGAACGTCGGCAGGAGGCTGAGCGGGATCGCCAGCGAGGTGATGACCGTCGCGCGCCAGTCGCGCAGGAACAGCCACACGACAAACACCGCCAGGCCCGAGCCCAGCAGCAAGGCCTCGACGGATGCGCCGTAGCTCTCCATCAGGTTCCGTGTCGTCGAAGTGACCTTCTGAATCCGGATGTCGGGGCGCTCAGCCACCAGCTGGGCCACCGCCTTGTCGACCGCCTCGGCGACGTCACGCTCGGACGAACCGCGCGACCGGACCACGCCGAAGCCGACCACCTCCTGGTTCGAGACACGGGTCGCGCCGAGGTTGCCCGTGAAGCGCGCACGGCCGCGCGGCTCGGACCATTCGTCCGCGACCTCGCCGAGGTCGGCGAGGCGAACCGAGCGACCCCCGGCGAGCGCGATGCGGGTCTCGCGCAGTTCCTCGATGGACCGCGCGGATCCCACCGTCCGCATGGCCTGCTCCTGACCGCCGATCTCGCCGCGTCCGCCGGGCAGATTGATGTTCTCGACCTTCAGGGCCTGGCTGACCTGGGCGGCCGTGACCCCTTGGGAAGCCAGCTTGGCCGGATCGAGCTTGATGCGGATTTCGCGGCTGACGCCGCCGTCGCGCTGGACCTGGCCCACGCCCTTGATGGCGAGCAACCGCTTGGCGATGTCGTTGTCGACGAACCAGGACAGCTGCTCCCGGCTCATGGAGTCTGCGCTGATCA
The DNA here is from genome assembly GCA_019695035.1 of Caulobacteraceae bacterium. Classification (GTDB taxonomy): domain Bacteria; phylum Pseudomonadota; class Alphaproteobacteria; order Caulobacterales; family Caulobacteraceae; genus JAEZEZ01. Next base: position 9,015 of record JAIBAU010000011.1, read on the forward strand.
CGTAGTTGGCGATCGGCAGGCCCGTGAAGTCGATCCGCTGGACCAGCGGCTCCTGAATATCGGGGGGCAGGTTTGCGCGGCTGCCCGTCACGGCGTTGCGGACGTCGTTGGTCGCCTTCTCCAGGTCGGTTCCGAGCTGGAACTCGATGGACGTCGTCGAGACCCCTTCGTTGACCGTCGAGTTGACGTGACGCACCTGGCCGAGACCGGCGACCGAGTCCTCGATGACGCGTGAAACCTGCGTCTCCATCTCGGTTGGGGCGGCGCCCGGCTGGACGACGGTGACCGCCACGACGGGCAGGTCGACGTCGGGGAAGTTGTTCACGCGCAGACTGTTGAATCCGAACAGGCCGGCGATCACCAGCACCATGAACAGCACTGCCGTGGGCAGCGGGTTGCGGATCGACCAGGATGAGATGGTCTGCGGGTTCATCGGGCGGACGCGCCGGTTGTGGCCGGAGCCGGTTCCGCCGACACCTTCACCAGGGCGTTCTCCGCCAGGAATCCGGCGCCGGAGACCACAACCTTCTGACCCGGGCGCAGACCGGTCACGGCGACGAGACCGCCCTGGCGCAGGCCCGTGGTGACCGGCGTGAACCTGACATGGTTGTCGGCGCCGATCACATAGACCCCCGACTGGTTGACCCGGAAAACGACCGCCGACTGAGGCACCACCAGCGCCGGCTGCGACCCCACGTTGATCGAGGCGCGGGCAAAGTCGCCGGGCCGATAGCCCGAGCCGGGGGGAAGCGTGATGCGGGCCAGTCCAAGTCGGGTCTGGGGATCAACCTGCGGGGTGATCAGACGCACGCTGCCCGTGGTCGGCGGTTGCTGGTCCCCGGTGACGGCCGCGGTCATGCCCGGCCGGAGCAGGGCAAGCTGCGCCTGGGGCACCTGGGCGTTCAGTTCGATCTGCCCCTGGCGCACCAGTCGGAACAGCTCGGCCCCGGCGGTCACGATCTGTCCCTTCACGACGCTGCGTGCGGTGATCTGGCCTGACACGGGCGCGCGGATGTTGGTCTGGTCAAGTCGGGCCCGGGCTTCCGCAAGGCCGGCCTGAGCGGTCGCGGCGTTGGCCACGGCCGTGTCGAGGGCGGCCTTGGCCAGATATCCCTTGGCGTTCAGTTCGCGGGCCCGCGACAGGGCGGCCGCCGTCTGGTTCACGGTGGCCTGCGCCGAGGCCAGCTGGGCGCGCAGCAAACGGTCGTTGAGCTTCACCAGCAGCTGGCCCTGACGGACGTACGAGCCTTCGTCCACAAGGACTTGCACCGCCTCATAGCCGCCGGCCTCAGACCCGACCGGAATCTCCTGCCAGGCCGCGATCGTGCCTGACGCGTCCACCGTCATGGGCAGAGCAGCCATCGACACCGTGGCCGCGGTCACCGCGCGGGGCTGGGGCTTGGGCTCTTCCTTCTTCTGGCAGGCAGCGATGCTGAGCACCGCAAGCGCGCACAGAGCCAGCCTTGCTCGCCGAAAATCGGGCATGCGTTCAGAGTCCCCAGAGGTGATGGCGGGTCAGGTATTGACGTCAGGGGCGGTAATCAACGCGGTCCGCCGCAATTTTGTGCCTTTCGGTCGCAGATCGGCGTCAGAGTGACCCCAGGAACGCGGTCAGCGCAGCGTTGACCTCGTCGGGGCGCTCCTGCTGCAGCCAATGACCCGCCCCGGGGACGACAATCTTGCCGCGCAGGTCAGGGACCCACTGTTCCAGCTCGGCCTCGCCGGAGCCCGAATAGCCCCGCACGGGATCCTTCTCGCCGACCATGAAGAGCGCCGGGACCGACACCTTCTTGTCCTGATGGAAGGCGCCAAGCTCCCAGTTACGGTCGAGGTTACGGTACCAGTTGATCGGGCCCGTGAATCCCTTGGCCGCGAAGGCGTCGACGTAGACCTTGAGGTCCTCCGCGCTCATCCAGGCCGGCCGCACGGCGCCCTCGCCCATGGCCCCCAGGAAGCTCACGCCCGGCTCCAGGAAGCCCGAGCCGCGGCGGTCGTCGGGCGTGGCCCCGTCGTAGGACCAGAAGGCAGTCGTCAGACCCTTCTCGATGTCCGCCTCGAACTCGGCCTCCGCATCGGGCTCCTGGAAGCGGAGCATGTAGAAGTCCTTGCCCATGGCCTTGGCTATGGCCCGGAAGGTGGGGATCGGCGGGCGGCCGGCGCGGCGCGGGTTGAAGGGGACCGACAGGCAGGCCACGGCGCGGAACATGTCCGGGCGCAACAGGGCGCACGCCCAGGCGACGGGCGCCCCCCAGTCGTGGCCGACAACCACGGCCTGCGCCTCGCCCAGCGCCTGGACCAGGGCGACGATGTCGCCGACCAGCTGCAGGATGGCGTAGGCCTCGACGCCCTCGGGCGCGTCCGTGCCGCCATAGCCGCGCATGTCCGGCGCCACGGCGTGGTAGCCGGCCGCGGCGACCGCCTCGACCTGATGGCGCCAGGAGTGACCCAGTTCCGGGAAGCCGTGGCAGAAGACCACCAGCGGCCCGGAACCGGCCTCGAGGATGTTCTGGGTGATGGTGCCGGTCTTGATCAGGCGCGACTGCATGGTCCCTCCCCTTCTCCCCTTGCGGGAGAAGGTGGCGGCGGAGCTGACCGGATGAGGGGTGTCAGCGCCAGCCTTCGAACGTCGAGCCTACACACCTCACCCGGCTCGCAAGCGAGCCACCCTCTCCCGCCGGGGGAGAGGGTTCGCAATCAGGCGGCCGCCTTCTTGCCGGAGAATTTCCCGTAGAAGGTCTCACCCCTTGCTGCCATGTCGCGCAGCAGTTGGGGTGGGGCGAAGCGGGCGCCATAGGCTTGCGCCAGGCGATCACACGTCTCCACGAACGGCTTCAGGCCGGTCTGGTCGATGAGGGTGATCGGGCCGCCGGTCCAGGGGGCGAAGCCCCACCCCAGGATCGCGCCCACATCGGCCTCGCGCGGATCGTCGATGACGCCCTCTTCCCAACAGCGGGCCGCCTCCACCGCCTGGCGGTAAAGCAGACGCGTCTTGAGTTCGCGCACGAGGGCTTCGTCAGACTCGTTGACCTTGACCGGCGCCAGATCGGACAGGCCCTTCCACAGGGTCTTGGGCTGGCCCTTCTGTTCGGGGTAGTCGTAGAAGCCCTTGCCGTTCTTGCGGCCGTAGCGACCGCCCTCGACCATCCGCGCGACGATCTCCTGGCCAGGCGAGGCGACGTACTTGTCGCCCAGATCAGCGGCCGTCTGCTTGGCGATCTTGTAGGACAGGTCCAGCGCGACGTCGTCGTGCATCTCCAGGGGCCCGCGCGGCATCCCGGTCATCCGGCCGACGTTGTCGATCAGCGCCGGCGCATAGCCTTCCTCGAGCATGGCCATGCCTTCCATGAGGAAGGTGCCGAAGCAGCGCGAGGTGTAGAAGCCGCGCGAGTCGTTCACGACGATCGGCGTCTTCTTGATCTTCATGACGTAGTCCAGCGACTTGGCCAGCGCCTCGTCCCCGGTCTGCTCACCCATGATGATCTCGACCAGCATCATCTTGTCGACGGGCGAGAAGAAGTGGATGCCGATGAAGTTCTTCGGGCGCGCCGAAGCTTCGGCGAGGCCCGAGATCGGCAGGGTCGAGGTGTTGGAGCCGAACACGGCGTCGTCGGCCAGCTGAGCCTCAGCCTTCCGGGTCACCTCGGCCTTGATGTCGCGGTTCTCGAACACCGCTTCCACGACCAGATCGCAGCCCTTCACGTGAGCGTAGTCGGTGGTCGCCAGGCAGAGGCCCAGGGTCTTGTCGAACTTCTCCTGGGTCATCTGGCCGCGCGAAAGGCGCTTGCGCAGCAGCTCCTCAACGTGAGCCTTGCCCTTGTCGGCGGCTTCCTGGCTGACGTCGATCAGCACCGTCTCGATGCCGGCCATCACCTGCACATAGGCGATACCCGCGCCCATCATGCCGGCGCCCAGCACCGCCACCTTCTTCGGATCGGAGGGCGGGACACTGGCGGGGCGCAGGGCCCCCTTGTCGAGCTCCTGCTTGGAAAGGAACAGAGAGCGGATCATGGCCTGGGCCTGGGGCGTCATGATCGTCTTGATGAAGTAGCGGGTCTCGATGCGCAGTCCGGCGTCGATCGGGACCTGAATGCCTTCGTAGACCGACTTCATCAGGTTCAGCACGGCCGGGTAGTTGCCGAAGCTCTGCTTGCGCAGCATGGCGTTGCCCATGACGAAGACCTGCATTCCAGCCGGGTGGTAGGGACCGCCGCCGGGAACCTTGAAGCCCTTGTCGTCCCAGGGTTGCTGGGGCTTGCCGGTCTTCACCCACTCCTTGGCCTTGGCCACCACTTCGTCGGCGGGGACAACGGCATGGACCACGCCCGCCCCGAGGGCTTCCTTGGGCCGGAAGGACTTGCCCTCGCTCATGGCCATCAGGGCGGCCTGGACGCCGATCAGGCGCGGCAGGCGCTGGGTGCCGCCGCCCCCGGGGAAGAGGCCAACCTTGATCTCGGGCAGGCCCAGCTGGATGCGGTTGTCGTCTGCGACCACGCGATAGTGGCAGGCCAGGGTGAGTTCCAGACCCCCGCCCAGCGCCAAGCCGTTGATCGCAGCGGCGACAGGCTTGCCGCAGGTCTCCAGCGCGCGGAAGGCGCCGTTGATGCGCCAGCCCGCGTCGAAGCCGGCCTTAAGCGCCGCCTCGCCTGACTCCTTGCCTCCGGTGAGCGCGCCGGACGCCATGTCGCCGAGGTCGGCGCCGGCGCAGAAGCCCGACGGCTTGCCCGAGGTGAATACCGCACCCTTGATGGCCGCGTCGGTAGCGATGCGCTCCACGACCTGAGGCAGCTCCTCCATGACCTTGGAGGTCAAGGTGTTCATGCTGCGTCCGGGCACGTCGAATGTGATGAGGGCGATGCCGTCGGCGTCGACGTCGATCTTGAAGGTTTCCATGGTCAGTCGCTCCAGGATCAGACGCGTTCGATGACGGTGGCGGTGCCCATGCCGCCGCCGATGCAGAGGGTGGCGAGGGCCGTCGACTTGCCGGTGCGCTCAAGCTCGTCGAGGACGGTGCCCAGGATCATCCCGCCGGTGGCGCCCAGCGGGTGGCCCATGGCGATGGCGCCGCCGCAGACGTTGATCTTGTCATGGTCGATATCCAGGGCCTGCATGTAGCGCAGGACCACCGCGGCGAAGGCCTCGTTCAGTTCGTAGAGGTCGATGTCGCCGACCTCCATGCCGAGCTTGCCGAGCAGCTTGCGGGTGACGGGCTCCGGGCCGGTCAGCATGATCGAGGGCTCGGATCCGATCGAGGCCATCCCCCTGATGCGCGCCCGCGGCTTGAGGCCGGCCCGCTCGCCGGCTTCCTTGGAGCCGATCAGGATCGCCGAGGCGCCGTCCACGATGCCCGACGAATTGCCCGGCGTATGGACGTGGTTGATCCGCTCGACCTCGGGGTAGCGCTGGTTGATGACCGAGTCGAAGGCCATCTCGCCCATGACGGCGAAGGACGGGTTCAGGGCCGCCAGGGTCTGCATGTCGGTGTCGGGGCGCATAAGCTCGTCGTGATCGAGGATCGTGACGCCGAGCTGGTCCTTGACCGGCACGACCGACTTCTTGAAACGGCCTTCCTTCCAGGATCGCGCCGAGCGCTTCTGGCTCTCCACCGAATAGGCGTCCACGTCGTCGCGCGAGAAGCCGTACTTCGACGCGATCATGTCGGCCGAGACGCCCTGGGGCACGAAGTAGGTGGGGAAGGCGGAAGACGGATCGGTGGGCCAGGCGCCTCCGTCCGAACCCATGGGAACGCGGCTCATCGACTCGACGCCGCCGCCGATGGCGAAATCGGCCTCACCGCTCATCACCTTGGCTGCGGCCATGTTGCAGGCCTCCAGGCCCGAGGCGCAGAACCGGTTGATCTGCACGCCCGCGGTGGTCTGGGCGTAGCCCGCGGTCAGCACCGCCGTGCGGGCGATGTCGGCGCCCTGTTCACCGATGGGGGCCACGCAGCCCAGAATCACATCGTCGACGAGGCTGGTGTCGAGCTCGTTGCGATCGCGAAGGGCCGCCAGGGCCTGGGAGGCGAGCGACAGGGCGGTGATCTCGTGCAGGGACCCGTCCTTCTTGCCCTTGCCGCGGGGCGTGCGAACGGCGTCGTAGATGTAGGCTTCGGTCATGACGGCCTCTGTTTGCTGGCGCCCTCTAAGCTCGCCTTTACGTTAACGTCAAGATTACCTAGGGGAAGGATCGCAGGTTTGTCCCCTGTGACGCTTGGGGTCCAGAGGCTGCGCGATCACCTTGGCTTGAAGGCCGCGGGACGCCTTTCCAATCCTTAACTTGCCGCCCCGGCTTCCCCGCCACAGGCTCCGCGCCGCATTGTGGGGAGACTGTCATGCGTTGGGTTCGTCCGCTCGCCGTCCTGGCCGCAGTAGCCGCTATCGCTGCTCCTTTCGCGGCCGTATCCAAGGCGGCTGAACCCGCGCCGCTGAGCCAGCTGGTGGCCCAGGTCAACATTCCCTACGAGCAGTTCACCCTGCCCAACGGCCTGCGCGTGGTGGTGCACACCGACCGCAAGGCGCCCGTCGTGGCCATCCAGGCCTGGTACAACGTCGGCTCCAAGGACGAGCCCAAGGGCCGCACGGGCTTCGCCCACCTGTTCGAGCATATCGGCCTCTTCAACGGGACCGAGAACCTGCCCCGGGGCCTGATGGAGCCGCTACGCGCCATGGGCGCGACCGACTGGAACGGAACCACCTGGTTCGACCGCACCAACTTCTTCCAGACGGTGCCCACGCCGGCGCTGGAACAGGCGCTCTACATGGAGAGCGACCGCATGGGGCACCTGCTCGGCGCGCTCAGCCAGGAACGGCTCGACGCCCAGCGCGGCATCGTCCAGAACGAGAAGCGCCAGGGCGACAACCAGCCCTTCGGCCTGGTCGGCTATGCCCAGCTCGAGGCGTTGTTCCCCGAGGGGCACCCCTATCGCCATGACACCATCGGTTCGATGGCCGACCTGGACGCCGCCAGCCTGGAAGACGTGCGGCAATGGCACCGCGACAACTACGGGCCCAACAATGCGGTGCTGGTGCTGGCCGGCGACATCGACGCCGCCACGGCCAAGGCTCTGGTTGCGAAATATTTCGGCGACATCCCGCGCGGCCGGCAGAACCGTCCCGCGGAGGCGGGCGTGCCTACCCTTCCCCACCGCGTCGACGCCACCCTGCATGATCGGGTGTCCTTCACGAGGCTCTACCGGAGCTGGGCCGTTCCGGGGGTGACCGACGCCGAGGCGCCGGCGCTGGACGTCGCCGCAAGCGTGCTCGGCGGTCTGGCCTCCTCGCGCCTCGACAACGAGCTGGTGCGCGGCCAGCAGGTCGCCATCGCCGTCACCGGCGGCCTGCAGCAACACCAGCGGATCTCGATCTTCGAACTCAGCGTGGACGTAAAGCCGGGCGTCGATCCGGCGGCGGTGTCGCAGAAGCTCGACGCGATCATTGCGGACTTCATCGCCCATGGTCCGACGGCAGACGAAGTGCGGCGAGTGGTGACCTCGCAACTGTCCCAGCAGATTCAGCAGCTTGAACCCACCGGCGGGTTCACCGGCAAGTCGGTCGTGCTGGCCGAGGGCGCGCTCTATGCGAACGACCCCGGCTTCTACAAGACGGCGTTGGCGCGATACGCCGCCCTGACGCCGGCTGCCGTCCAGGCCGCTGCGGCGAAGTGGCTGGGCCGTCCCGTCTATGCGCTGCGCGTCGATCCCGGCGAACGCGAGCCGTACCAGGAAGCCGCCGCGGCCCGCCCGGCTCCGCAGCCGGCCGCCCCCCTGCCCGTCAAGCCGCGCGCGCCGATGCCGCCGATCGGCGACATCGCCAACCTCGACTTCCCCAGTGTCGAGCGCGCCCGCCTGTCGAACGGCGTCGAGGTGATCTACGCGCGGTCCAGTACGGTGCCGACCACTCGCGTCGCGGTCGAGTTCGACGCCGGCATCGCGGCGGATCCCGCCGATGCCGCCGGAACCCAGGCGCTGCTTCTCAACCTGATGACGGCGGGCACGACCCACCTGAACGCCGTACAGATCGCCGAGACCCAGGAACGGATCGGCGCCCAAGTCTTCGCCTTCCAGACCATGGACCGCACGCTGGTCACCCTCGCCACCGTGAGTCCGAACCTGCAGCCGTCGCTCGATCTGTTGGCGGACATCGTCCAGAACCCGGCCCTGGCCCCCTCGGAGATCGAGCGGTTGCGGGCGCAGCAGATCGCCGGTGTCCAGGCCGAGATGACCAATCCGGCCGGCATCGGGTTCAGGGCCCTGCCGGCTCTCATCTATGGCGACGCCTATCCGTATGGGCGTCCCTTCAGCGGGACCGGCGACCAGGCGGCCCTGGCCCGCATCACACGCGACGACCTGTTCCGCTTCCACCAGACCTGGATCAGGCCCGACAACGCGCGCATCTACGTGGTTTCCAACCTTCCGCTGACCGAGTTGACGCCGATGCTGGACGCCCGCTTCGGGCGCTGGGCGCCGCCCGCGGGCGCCCGGGGCGTGAAGGACTTCAACGCGCCGATCGCGCCGGCGACGCCGCGCATCGTGCTGATCGACCGGCCCCAGTCGCCGCAGTCGGTGATCCTCGCCGGCGAGGTGCTGTCAGTCGGCGGCCGCGACGACCTGCTGGTCATCAACGCCGCCAATGAAGTGCTGGCCAACAATTTCCTCAGCCGAATCAACCAGGACATCCGGGAAGCGCGGGGATGGAGCTATGGTCTGCGCGGCTATCTGAACACCTTCGAGTTCCGGACGCCCTACGTCATCAACGCGCCGGTCCAGGCCGATCGCACCGGGGAGTCCATCGCCGTGCTGCTGGAGCACTACCGCCGTTTCCGCAGCGACAAGGGGGTCACCGACCAGGAGCTGAATCGCACCCGTCTCGGCAACATGAGACAGCTGGCCGGCAGCTTCGAGACCAGTCAGGGCCTGATCAACACCCTTCGCTCGAACCAGCTCTATGGCCGACCCGACAACTATTGGGAGACGGTCGCGAGCCGGTACGACGCCCTGACCGCCGCCCAGCTCGACGCGGCCCACCGCGGCGTGGTCGACCCGGACCGGCTGGTCTGGGTGGTCGTGGGCGACGCCAGCGTGGTCAAGCCGCAGCTCGACCGCCTCGGCCTGCCGGTGGAGGTCAGGCCGGCGGCGCGCTAGGTTGGGGCGGCTGTCGGGGGGCAACCGGCCGCGCCGCGGCCCCGTCCCGGAGTTCCCGATGCGCAAGCTCGTTCTCGCCGCCTTCGTCCTGATCAGCCTGGCCGGATGCGCCGGGACCTATGTCGGAGCGGACATGGGTCCGCGACGGGTTGTCGAGCCCGCCCGGCCCTGAGCGAATCCTGCGGCGTGGTCCGCCGTCGTTTTCCCGGCTAGGCTTGCACCCCAGGTCCAAGGGGGAGTCGGTCATGGGCAGGTGGATGACAGGCGCGGCGGCGGCCGTCTTGCTGGCGGCTGCGGGTCTGGGGTTGGCGGGAGCGCGCGCGGACCAGCCGGTCTACGACGTCCTGATCCATGGCGGGACCATCTATGACGGCACGGGCGGGCGGCCCTTCGTCGGGGATGTCGCCATCGAGGGCGACCGCATCGCCTATGTCGGCCCCGCCGGCCAGGTGCGCGGCGAGCGTACGGTGGAGGCGGCCGGAAAGGCGGTCTCGCCCGGCTTCATCAACATGCTGAGCTGGGCGACCGACTCGCTGATCGCCGACGGACGCGGCCAGTCCGACCTGCGCCAGGGCGTGACCCTGGAAGTGTTCGGCGAGGGATGGTCCGGCGGCCCGCTCAACGACGCCATGAAGGCCACGGCGGTGAAGGAGCAGGGGGACATCCGGTATCCCATCCAGTGGACGACTCTGGCCGAGTACCTGAACTTCCTGGAGCACAAGGGCGTGTCGATGAACGTCGCGTCCTTCGTCGGCGCCACGACCGTGCGCGTACACGAACTGGGCGAAGGCGACGTTGACCCCGACGCGGCGCAGCTGGCGCGCATGAAGACCCTGGTCCGCCAGGCGATGGAGGACGGAGCCGTGGGCCTGGGCTCCTCGATCATCTATGCGCCGGCCAGCTACGCCGAGACTCCCGAACTGATCGCCTTGGCCAGCGAAAGCGCTCGCTGCGGCGGGATGTACATCAGCCACATGCGGTCCGAGGCGGACCGGCTGCTGCCGGCGGTCGACGAGCTGATCGAGATCGCACGCCAGTCGGGCGGCCCGGCCGAGATCTACCACCTCAAACAGGCGGGCCGGGACAACTGGGGCAAGCTGCAGGCGGTGATCGACCGGGTCGAGGCGGCGCGCGCCCAGGGTCTTCGGATCAGCGCCAACATGTACACCTACACCGCTGGAGCGACGGGCCTCGACGCGGCCATGCCCACCTGGGTCCAGGCAGGCGGCAACGAGGCCTGGATCAACCGCATGAAGGATCCGTCGATCCGCGCCCGCGTGATCGCCGAGATGCGCACCGCCGGCGACGGCTGGGAGAACCTCTACCACGCCGCCGGATCCGCCGACCGGGTGCTGTTCATCGGCTTCAAGAACCCGAAGCTGAAGCCCCTGATCGGCAAGACCCTGGCCGAGGTCGCCGCCATGCGCGGCGTCAGCCCCGAGGACGCTGCGATCGACCTGGTGATCGAGGACGGCAGCCGCGTGGACACGGTCTACTTCCTGATGGACGAGGCCAATGTGGCCCGCCAGACCACCCTGCCCTGGATGAGCTTCGGATCCGACGAGGGGGCGACCGCGCCGGAGGGCGTTTTCCTGTTGTCCAGCGCCCACCCGCGCGCCTATGGCAACGTCGCGCGTCTGTTGGCGAGGTACGTGCGCGACGAGGGTCGTCTGTCCCTGGCCGAAGCGGTGCGCAAGCTGTCCGGGCAGCCGGCCATGAACCTGGCCCTGCACGACCGCGGCTTCCTGAAGGTGGGCAATTTCGCCGATGTGGTGGTGTTCGACCCGGCCACGGTGCAGGACCACGCCACGTTCGAGCGGCCGCAACAGTTCGCCACCGGCGTATCCCAGGTCTTCGTCAACGGCGTGCAGGCGCTGAAGGACGGCGAACCGACCGGAGCACCGTCGGGGCGGGTCGTTCGCGGGCGGGCCTGGACCGGCTGGCCGGACGGCGGTTGCCGCGTCCGCGCTTCAGACTGGACGTGGGCCTGGCCGAAGCCGCCCGCCGCCTGAACGATCCACAGGCGACGCTTCGGAATCCGCTGTTCGCCCCAATCTGGCCGGGAAGGCGCCTTAGCTGGCGGTCGTTTCCGGGCCGGAGGCGGCCCGTCGGTGGAGCGTATTCCCATGGCCTCCCGTGCAAAGAAGCCGCGCAAGACGGCTGCCAGAACCGTCCAGATCCAGCGCAGCGTGGAACCCCTCGCGTTCGTGGCGGAGCAGCCGCGTTCGTTCGCCTACGTCGAGGATGACGACGAGTTCGAGATTCCTCAGATTCCCAGCGAATTCGCCCGCCGGGGCCGCGAGGTGCGCATCAGCCTTTCGCTCAAGCCGGCCTCGTCGTTCGATCTCGTCGAAGCCTGAAGCCTACCACCCGTCCCTGCGATAGACCGCCTGGCCGCCCACCATGGTCAGCAGGGCGTGAGCCTTGGGAATGTCCGCGGCCGGAGCCGTCATCAGGTCGACGGAGAAGACCGTGAAGTCCGCCCGGTAACCGGGCCGGATTTGGCCAAGCTCGCTCTCGCGGAAGGAGGCGTAGGCCGGCCAGACGGTGAACATCTTCAGGGCGGTGGACCGGTCGACCGCCTGGTCGGGGCGCCAGTCGGGTCCCTGGAAACCGTCAAGCGACCGGCGCGCAACGGCGGCGTAGAACTCGATCAAGGGGTCGCCGCGCTCCACCGGCGCGTCGGTCCCGCCAGGAATGATTGCGCCCGCGTCGATCAGGCGCTTCCACGCGTAGGCGCCGTCAAGCCGCGCGTCACCCAGCCGAGCCGGAGCAAAATACAGGTCGCCGATGGCGTGGCTGGCCTGCATCGACGGAATGACGCCCAGCCGGGCGAAGCGGGGAATGTCCTGCAGCCGCAGCACCTGCGCATGCTCGATCCGGAAGCGCGGCTCCTTCACCGGCCTCACGGAGGGCGGCACCGCCCTGAAGGCCGCCTCGTACCATTCCAGCACCGAGGCGTTGCCCCGATCGCCGATGGCGTGGGTGGTCATCTGCACCCCGGCGCGCAGCGCCTTCTCGTACAAGGGGGTGATCTCTGCCGCCGAGGTCTGCATCAGGCCGCGGGTCTCCGGACGGTCGGCGTAGGGTTCGAACAGGGCGGCGCCGCGTGAGCCCAGCGCGCCGTCGGCATAGACCTTGATGCAGCGGGTGATCAGGTAACCGTCGCGGCCGAGGCTCGGACCCTCGGATAGCAGGCGTGGCGCCGCCTCGGGATCGACGGCGTTGTAGACCCGCAGCGGAACTGCCCGACGCCTGTCCCGCGCCTCGAGGGCCCTGCGCTCGGCCTCGCTGACGCTCATGTTGTGAAGGCCTGTCCAACCGTATGCGGCGTAGACCCGGAAGGCGGCGTCCAGCGCGCGATCCATCCCGGCCGGATCGTCGTTGGGCACGATCCGGCCGACCAGCTCCTGGGCGGCGTCGATCAGCATGCCCGTGGGTTCGCCCCCGGAATCCTTGAGGATTTCTCCCCCCGATGGAGGCCGGGTCGCCGCGGTCACCCCGGCTGCCCGAAGGGCGGCGCTGTTGGCCACCAGCGCGTGGCCATCCGCGCGGCGGAGGATCACAGGCCGGTCTGCGACCACGGCGTCGATGTCCTGCCGCGACGGGAAGCGTCGTTCCGGCCAGTGGGTCTCGATCCAGCCCCGACCGGTCAGCACGCGTTCTTCAGGATGGGCGGCCGCCCAGGCCCGCACGGCGGCCAGCATGGCTTCCAGCGAGGCCGAGCCCTCAAGGTTGAGCGTGAGCTCCCGCTGACCGATGCCCAGCAGGTGCGCGTGGGCGTCCGTGAAGCCGGGGAACATCGCCGCGCCCCTCAGGTCGATGCGACGCGTATCGGCCCCGCCCCAGCTTTCGACGTCGGCCAACCGGCCGGCGGCGACGATGCGATCCCCGGCGACCGCGACGGCCTCGACCCGGGGATTGGTGTCGTCGGCCGTGTAGATCGGGCCGCCATGGATGATGAGGTCGACCCGCGTCGGGGGAGAGACGGCCGCCGCCTGGGTCGCCAGCAGGGCGGCGCCGGCGGCGCCCCCGAGAAGAAAAAGCCTGCGGTGCATGACGCGCTCCCGTTACACCAACGCGAACGCACTCACCCCAGTCGCGCGGGCGCGGTCAAGCCGAAGCTTTCGGGTAATGAGAATTCCGGCGCCCGACGGCGGCCTAGTGCGGGTTCGCCCGCGGGGCGTAGGCTTCGGGCTGCATCCGATCGCGGCGGCGATCCGCCGCCGCATTGCGCGGCTTGATGGAGATGGTGAAGGCCAGGAAGCGCTCGTCGCGCGACTTGCCGTAGATCGAGATTTCGCGGTCCACCAGCGCCAGGGACGCCTGGAAGGCGCCCCGACGCCAGCCCACGCCGACCTGCGCATCGCCGACCGTGGCCACGCGATCGGTTGTCCAGCTCATGCGGCGCAGTTCTCCGTCGCGGGAGCGCAGCAGGTTCAATCCGACGGCCTGCTGGTCGTCCGACGCAAACAGGATCCAGCGCCCGCGGCGCTCGATGTCGCGGCTCGGTTCGAGGCTGTTGCGCAGCTGGTTCAGTCCGTTCGACCCTGCGGGCGCGGCCGGTCGCCTCGCTCGGGCAGACTTGGTCAGGCCCAGGCTGATCTCGTTGCGAACGGAGCCGTTATCGCCCCTAGTGCTGGCGAACTGCACGCGCGGCTCGTATTCGCGCATGGTCTGGCCGGCCTGGCGGAAGCTCGCCTGGGCGAAGGCGTTCACCGCGACGCTGCTGGCCTGGGCGTACTCGATCGCAGCAGGCGGGCGCGGCGCGGCGATGGCGACGGTCTGGGCCGCCTCCGGCTGGATCGGCACCGCCGAGAAGTCCGGGTTGGTTTCCGGCGCGGTGCGGATGGCCTCGTCGAGATCGTCAGGGATGGCGTCGGCCGTGGCGCTGGTCCACGCCATGAACAGGCTCGCGCCGCACAGTCCGCCGAGGACTGCGCTGGCCGCCAAAGCAGCGATGCCCTTCCCCGAGCGCCGCATGCAATCTCCCCTTGCCACCGCCGTTAAGGTTAACCTTTTGGCAAGGCTTGGAACAGCGAAAAAATTGCTGTTCTGTGAGACGAACCGGTTGAACAGACTGGATTCGTTCGCAGGTGCGGCGCCCGGTGGCCCGCATCTTTCGCGCCACGGGGGAATAGTCATGTCGAACAAACTGCTCGCCACAGCCGGATTTTGTGCAGTCGCAGCGCTGGCCTTGGCCCAGTGGCCCGCGAACGCCGCCGACAACGCCCCTGATGCGGCCACGCTCATCCCGGCGCGCCAGTCGGCGCTGATGCTTTCGGCGGTCGCCTTCGGCTCCATGAAGGGCGCAATCGATTCGGGTGGCGACGTATCGGGCCAGGCCTTCGCCGCCAAGGCCCTGGCGCGATGGGCGCACACCCTGCCCTCGCTTTTCCCGGCCGGAACCGGCAAGGCGTCGGGCGTGCCCACCAAGGCGAAGGACGAAATCTGGAGCGACCGCGCCGGGTTCGAGCGCCGCGCCGCAGAATACGCCGCCGCCGCCGATCGGCTGGCGGAACTGGCCCAGGCCAACGACAAGGCGGCCTTCGCCACCCAGTGGACCGCCGTGCGCCAGGCCTGCTCGAATTGCCACGATGCCTACCGGGACGCGCCCCCGGCGCGGTAGGCGCGGTTTCCAAAGGGCAAAGAATAAGGGCGGCGCCTTGCAGCGCCGCCCATCTGGTTTGAGTGTCTCCCTGGATCAGATCCAGAGGAAGTCGGAGGCGTCGACGGCCGACTCCAGCACGCCGTCTAGGGTAATGACGGTTCCGTTCGCCAGGGTGATGGTCGCCCAGCCGTTGATGTCGTGGCCAATGACCAGGTCCGAGAACTGGGTCGCGCCTGTCCCGATCAGACGGATCTTGTCGATACCGTTCTCGAAATCGGTGATGTGATCCGAACCGAGGTTCGAGTTGCCACTCCAGATGAACTGGTCGGTCCCCGCTCCACCGCTCAGGGAGTCGCTGCCGGCGTCGCCATACAGCTTGTCGTTCCCCAGACCGCCCGACAGGGTGTCCGTTCCCGCGCCGCCCTGCAGCGTATCGTTGCCGTCGCCGCCATCCAGGGTGTCGTTGCCGTTAAGGCCGCGCAGGCTGTCGACGCCGCCGCCGCCCTGGAGGTTGTCGTTGCCGTCATAGCCGTCGACGATCTCGTTGGCCGCGCTGCCGACGAAGGTGTCGTCGAAGTTGGTCAGGAGATAGCGCTCGATCGACGAGAAGGTGTCGCCCAGGGCGTCGCCGGTGTGCACGTTGGTCAGGAGGTTCAGCGAGAGGCCCCCCGTCGCGGTGCGATAGTCGGCGACGTCCGTGCCCGCGCCGCCATTGAAGGCGTCCGCGCCCGCTCCCCCGATGAGCAGGTCGTCGCCGTCGCCGCCGTTCAGGGTGTCGTCGCCGGCCGCGCCCGTGAGGGTGTCGTTGCCGATTCCGCCGCTCAGCACGTTGGCGCCGGACGAACCCGTCAGCTGGTCGTCGAAGTTGGAGCCCGTGAGGTTCTCGATCGCCGACAGGGTGTCGGTGCCCGCGCCCAGGGTATTCTGGGCGGCGGAGGTCGCCAGGCTGACCTTCACCAGGCTTCCGGCCGACGAGTAGTCGGCCGTGTCGATGTCGGCCCCGCCGGTCAGCAGGTCGTTGCCGGCGCCGCCGATCAGGATGTCGTTCCCCGCATCCCCGCGCAGGTCGTCGTTGCCGTCGCCGCCATTGAGGGTGTCCGCGCCGTTCTGACCGTCGACCCGCTCGTTCTCGGCGTTGCCCACGAAGGTGTCGCCGAAGTTGGACAGGATGAAGCGTTCGATCGACACGAAGGTGTCGCCCAGCGCGTCGCCGACGCCGAACAGCGCGTTCAGGCGATCGACACCGACGGCCGAGATGGCCGAACGGTAATCGACCAGGTCGGAGCCGGCTCCGCCGTCCACGGTGTCCGCCCCCGCGCCGCCGATGATCTGGTCGTCGCCGTCGTTGCCGTTGAGGACGTCGTCGCCGGCGTCGCCGTACAGCAGGTCGTTGTCGGCGCCGCCGTTGATGATGTCGGCGCCGTCGTTGCCGTGGATGTTGTCCGCCCCGGCGTCGCCCGAGACGGTGTCGTCGCCGGCCTCGCCGACGATGGTGTCGGCGCCGTCGCCGCCGAAGATGACGTCCGTGCCATCGCCGCCGCGCACGGTGTCGTTGCCGGCGCCGCCGTAGAGGGTGTCGTCGCCGAGCTCGCCGTTGAGGTTGTCGGCGCCCGCGCCCCCATCCAGGTAGTCGCCGCCATCGCCGCCCTTGAGCGTGTCGTTGTCGTCGCCGCCATAGAGGAAATCGTCGCCCGCTTCGCCGAGCAGTTGGTCGGCCCCGGCGTCGCCATACTGGGTGTCGTTGTCGAGACCGCCCCGGATGACGTCGTCACCCGCGCCGCCGTGCTGTTCGTCGTTGCCGGCGTCGCCGTAGAGGGTGTCGTTGCCGTCGCCGCCGTCTTCCTCGTCGGCGCCCGCCCCGCCGCGCAGGATGTCGACGCCGGCGCCGCCCGACAGGATGTCGTCGCCGTTGTCGCCGCGCACGTCGTCGTTGCCGTCGCCGCCGTCGACCACGTCGTTGCCTTCGCCGCCCATCAGCAGGTCGTTGCCGAGGTCGCCGAACACCTGGTCGTCGCCATTCTCGCCGCGCGCGTCGTCATCGCCGGCGCCGCCGTAGAGCGTGTCGGTCCCGTCGAAGCCGCGCAGGATGTCGTTGCCGTCGCCGCCGTCGAGGTAGTCGTTGCCGAGGTTCCCCTTGAGCGTGTCGGCGCCGTCGCCGCCGTAGAGGCTGTCGTCGCCCTGGTAGCCGTCGAGGGTGTCGGCCCCGGCGTTGCCGTAGAGTTCGTTGTTGCCGGCGGAGCCGATGACGTTGTCGTTGAAGGCGGATCCGAAGAAGTTCTCGATCCCGATCAGGGTGTCGAGACCGGCGCCGCCCGTGTTCTGGGCGGTGCCGATCCGCATGTCGAGGGTGATGGCGCCGGACGCATCCCCGTAGTGGACGCTGTCGGTTCCATCGCCGCCGTTGAGGATGTCGTTGCCGAGGCCGCCGGCGAGCTGGTCGTTGCCGTCGCCCCCCAGCAGGCTGTCGTTGCCCGACCCGCCGTCGAGGGAGTCATTGTCCAGCCCGCCGTCCAGCGTATCGGTTCCATTGCCGCCCAGCAGCGTGTCGTCGCCGTCGCCGCCGTTGAGGGCGTCGTTGTCGTCGCCCCCGATCAGCAGGTCGAGGCCCGCCGCGCCGTTGAGGACGTCGTTGCCGCTGCGGCCCTCAAGCACGTTGTCGCCGCCGTCGCCGGTGAGGCTGTCCGACTGGCCGCCGCCGATCACGTTCTCAAAGCCGGAGATGGTGTCGGAGCCCGTGCCGGAGCTGAACGCCGTGCCGAGGGCGAGATTGACCGTCAGCTCGCGCTGGACGCCATCGAACGACAGGGTGTCGATGCCCGAGCCGCCGTCGAGGACGTCGTTGCCGTCGTTCTGTCCCGACGCGCCGTTCTGGTTGACATAGGTCTCCTGGATGACGTCGTCGCCCGCGCCGCCGGAAACGATGTCGGACCCCGCGCCGCCCTTGAGGGTGTCGCCGCCGCCGCTGCCGGTGATCTGGTCGTCGCCCGCGCCGCCGTCGACGAACACGCCTTCGATGCTGGTGATGGTGTCGGTCCCGCCCCGTCCGTCATCAATCGTGTGCGTCACACCCGAGATGTCGAAATCGGACATGTTCACGACGTTGGCGCTGGTGGCGTTGGCGACGTAGATCCGCAGGCGGTCCTCGCCCGCGCCGCCGTCGATCTGGTCGCTGCCTGCGCCGCCGCCGAGGATGTCGTTGCCGTCGTTGCCCAACAGGGTGTCGGCGCCGGACCCGTCGAAGATGATATCGTTGGCGTCGCCCCCGGACACGTAGGCCGACTGCTGATAGCCGCCGTAGAAGACCAGGTGCTCGACGCCGTCGCCATGGACTTCGAGGCCTGACGAGCCGACCGCGGTCAGGATGTCGCCGCTCAGCACGATGTTGACGTTGTCGACGACGTAGTAATCCCACTTCAGCAGGACGGTGTCGTCGCCAGCGCCGCCGTGGACCTGGTCCACGCCCGTCGATTCCGAATAGACGCCGCCCACATTGTGGTAGCCGATCATGTTGAACTGATCGTCGCCCTCGTCGCCCCACAGCTCCGACGAGCCAGAGGCGTCGATGATCAGGTCGTTGCCGAGGCCGCCGTGGATGGCGTTGGCGCCGTCGCCGCCGCTCAGCTGGTCGTCGCCCGTGCCGCCCGTCACCGTGTCGCCGAACGCCGTGCCGGTGAAGATCACCCGCTCCACCGAGATGATGGTGTCGGTGCCGCCGCGGCCGTCAGAGAAGTTGAATGTGCCGGACCCGCCGAACGCCGAGGCGTCGAAGGTCACCCCGGCGACCGCTCCGATATCGTCGAAGCGGAAGGAGGCCATGTCGAAGCCCGAGCCGCCGTTCAGGGTGTCGTTGCCCAGATCGCCGCGCAGATTGTCGAAGTCGGCGCCGCCCAGAAGCATGTCGTTGCCGTCGCCGCCGCGCAGGACGTCGGCGCCTTCGCCGCCGTCCAGGGTGTCGGCGCCGTCGTTGACGCCGCCGGCCTGGTTCGAGCCATTGGTCTCGCCGCCGATCAGCACGTCGTCGCCGGCGCCGCCGGTGAGGTTGTCCGCCCCGCCGCCGCCGAACAGGCTGTCGTTGTCGGCCCCGCCGTCCAGGGTGTCGGCGCCCTGGCCGCCCCTGAGGGTGTCGCGGCCCGCCAGTCCGCGCATGAGGTCGTCGCCGGCGCTGCCGGTGACATTGTCGTTGAAGGCGCTGCCGGTGACCTCGGCCTTCTCGAATCCGTTGACGGTGTCTGTGCCCAGCGGATTGGTGATGGCGATGTTGCCGGCGTTGGTGAGGGCCGACAGGTTGACGACCGCTCCCGAGGTCAGGCCGGCGTCGGAGAAGTCGAAGACCAGCGTGTCGACGCCGGCGCCGCCGATCAGGGTGTCCAGCCCGGCGTCGCCCTGGATCCGGTCATTGCCGTCGCCGCCATCGAGGGTGTCGGCGCCGTCCCCGCCAATGAGCGTGTCGTTGCCGAGACCGCCGCTGATGTTGTCATCGCCGCCGGAGCCGTCCAGGCGGTTGTCCTGGTCGTTGCCGGTGATGGTGTCCGCCTGGGCGCCGCCCACGACGTTCTCGATGTTCTGGATGGTGTCGTTCACGCCGCCGACGCTGAAGGCGACGCCCAGCGCAAGGTTGATGGTCCACTCGCGCTCGGATTCCATCGCCAGGGTGTCGATGCCCGCTCCGCCGTCCAGCAGGTCGCCGACGCTGATCTCGCCGCTGTTGTGCCGCAGGATGTCGTCGCCGTCGCCGGCGTGGACGACGTCGACGCCGGTGCCGTCCAGAATGGTGTCGTGGCCGGCGCTGCCGGTGATGGTGTCGTTGCCGCCCTCGGCGTCGATGAACACGCCTTCGATCGACGAGATGATGTCGGTGCCGCCGGCGCCGTCGTCGATGGTCTGGGTGGCGCCCGTGACGTTGAACAGCGACAGGTCGAGGACGTTGTTGGTGTTCGAGTTATCGACCTTGATGTAGTAGCGGTCGTTGCCGGCGCCCCCGTTGACGATGTCGCCAACGCCCGCGCCGCCCCACAGGACGTCGTCGCCGCCGTTGCCGTTCACCGTGTCGACGCCCGCGCCCGCAATCAGCCCGTCGTCCAGGGTTCCGCCGTTCAGGGTGTCATCGCCTGAGCCGGAGAAGACCACGATCCGCTCGATGGAAATGCCGGTCACGCCGAGCGTGCCGTCCGCCGTCGAGGCGCTGAGGGTGCCGTCGGCGTTCAGGATGACCGTCATGCCCGACGAGGTGTAGGAGCCCCATTTCAGCTCGACCTGGTCGACGCCCGCACCGCCGTTCACGGTGTCGTGGCCGCCCGCGAACGTGTAGTAGACGTAGGGCTGAACGCCCCCGCCCGACGGGTCGAAGCTGGCGTGGCTGAAGCTCGAGATCGAGATGACGTCGTTGCCGGAACCGCCGTTCAGCGTCGAGTCCCCGGCGAAGTCGATGATGCGGTCCGAGCCGGCGCCGCCGTCGGCGAAGTTGTTGCCGTCGTTGGTCGTGATCTGGTCGTCGCCCGAGGAGCCGGTCAGGTTGTCGTTGAATTCCGTCCCGGTGATGACCGCCCGTTCGATCGAAATCAGGGTGTCGGTGCCGCCAAGGCCGTCGGAGATGTTGACCGTCGCGCCGCCGTTGATGGTCGCGGCGCTGAAGGTGACGCCCGAGGTGAGCCCGATCTGGTCGAAGCGCCAGGCCGCGAAGTCGAGGCCCGCGCCGCCGTCCAGGCTGTCGTTGCCGTAGTCGCCGCGCAGGTTGTCCGAGCCGACGCCGCCGGTGAGGGTGTCGTCGCTGTCGCCCCCGCGCAGGACGTCGTTGCCGGTCCCGCCGTCGATCACGTCGGCGCCGTCGCCGTCGCCGTGGTTGGTGTTGGTGTTGGTGGTGCCGGCGATGGTGTCGTCGCCGTCGCCGCCCTGGATGTTGTCGGCTCCGAGATTGCCCCGGAGGTTGTCGTTGCCGCCGAGGCCGCGGATCACATCGGCGCCCTTGGTGCCGGTGATGGCGTCGTTGAAGTTGGTGCCGGTGACGTCGCCCTGCTCGAAGCCCGAAACGGTGTCCGGGCCGAGGAAGCTGTTGACCGTGAAGGTGCCGGTCGTGTTGGCGAAGTTGAGGTTGATGCCGATGCCGGTGGTCAGGCCGAGGACCGAGAAGTCGTAGACGATGGTGTCGATGCCATTGCCGCCGGTCAGGGTGTCCGCGCCAAGACCGCCCTCGATGCGGTCATTGCCCTCGCCGCCGTTCAGGTTGTCTCCGCCGTCGCCGCCGATCAGGACGTCGTCGCCGTCATTGCCGACCAGGGTGTCGTTGGCCGAGCCGCCCTCCAGGCGGTTGTTCTGGGCGTCGCCCGTGATGGTGTCGGCGCCGGCGCCGCCGATCACGTTCTCGAAATTCGAGATGGTGTCAGTGCCGTTGGACACGCCCGTCACCAGACCGGTGGTCAGGTTGATGGTCATGTTGGTGCTGACGCCCGCGAAGGACAGGGTGTCGATCCCCGCGCCGCCATTGAAGTTGTCGTTGCCGTCGGCGCTGAAATTGCCTGGCGTTGGCGCGGTTCCGATGACCAGGTCGTCGCCGTCGCCGGCGTTGACGATATCCGAGCCCAGGCCGGCGAGGATGGTGTCGTGGCCCGCGCTGCCGGTGATGTTGTCATCGCCGCCGCCGCCGTTGACGAACACGCCCTCGATGGAGGTGATGGTGTCCGTGCCGCCCAGGCCGTCGCTGACAGTGTGGGTCGAGCCGGAGACATCGAAGGTCGAGAGGTCGATGACGTTCGCCCCGCTCGCGCCCGCGACAAAGAACTCGTAGCGGTCATTGCCCGCGCCGCCGTCCATCGTGTCGTCGCCGGCTCCGCCGCTGAGGATGTCGTTGCCCGCGCCCCCGGACAGGTTGTCGTTGTTGCCGTTGCCGTAGAGTTCGTCGTCGCCCGACCCGCCCGACAGGTTGTCGGCGCCGGCGCCGCCCATCGCCTCGACCCGTTCGATCGAGATGCCGGTCACGGTCAGGTTGCCGTCGGCCGTCGAAGCGTTCAGCACGTCGCCCGAGAACGAAACCGTCACGGCCGAGGTGTTGTAGATGCTCCACCGCACCACCACCGTGTCCAGGCCCGAGCCGCCGTAGACGGTGTCGTGGCTGACGCCGACCGCATAGTAGGGCGCGTGGCCCAGGGCCAGGTAGGTGTGATCGTTGTCGTACAGGGTGATGCGGTCGTCGCCGGCGTCGCCGAACAAGGTCGAATTGCCGTTGGCGTTGTCAAAAATGACGTCGTTGCCGCCACCGCCGTGGATGACGTTGCTGCCGTTGAAGCCGGTGATCTGGTCGTCCCGCCGCTGCCGGTCAGGTTGTCGGCGAAGTCGGTGCCGGTGATGATCACCCGCTCGATGCTGATCAGGGTGTCGGTGCCGCCGAGGCCATCCGAAATCGTCGCGTTGCCGTTCAGGCCGCCCGTCACCGCGGCGGCGCTGAAGGTCACGCCGGACGTGGCGCCGATCTGGTCGAAGCGGAACCCGGCGAAGTCGATGCCGGAACCGCCGTTCAGCGTGTCGTTGCCGTAGTCGCCGCGAAGGTTGTCGTTGTCATTGCCGCCGTTGAGGACGTCGTCGCCGTCGCCGCCACGCAGGACGTCGTTGCCGTCCTCGCCGTTGACCTGGTCGTTGCCGTCCCCGTCGCCGTGATTGGTGTTCGTGTTCACGCCGCCGGCCATCACGTCGTCGCCGACGCCGCCATACAGGGTGTCGGCGCCCAGGCCGCCCCGCATGTTGTCGCTGCCGGCGTAGCCGTTCAGGATGTCGGCGAAGCTGGTGCCGACGAGGGTGTCGTTGCCGGCGAAGATGGCGCCGAACAGAGCCGCCTCATCGTTGGCCGCGATCGCCGCGACGATGGTCGCCGCACTCACCGACGTGACGTTGAAGACCATCGTGCCGGAACCGGTATTCACGGTGATCGAGGTGATGGTCCCTGCCGTGGGGAACCCGCTGGCGTCATAGGTCAGGCCGGTCCCATTGAAGACCCAGGTGGGCTGTCCGGCCGGCGTGATGGACCACTGCGTCGAGGTCTGGGTCACAACCGTCGCGGTGTCCCAGGGATCGATATCGAAGATATTGAAATTGACGCCGGCGGTCGCTGCGGAAACAGAGAAGGTGGTCATGTCCGGAAGCCCCTTGCGCCGGTCCTGTCGCGGCGCACTTCCGGCGACTGAAACAGAACGGCGGTCACCTAACAAGCGAAAGTCGCACGAGAAACCACGATTGGTTCAAGTTTCGCGGCTTGAGAGAATTGCACCCGTGTAACGCTCTCAAAAAGCGCAACGATTTCAGCCTGAACCACAACCATGCATGCGGAGATGCAAACCGGCTCGCGGAAAGGTTGGTTAAGGAGGGCGATGCGCGCAGCGCGTTGGTGCCCCAGGCCGGACTCGAACCAGCACTTCCTTGCAGAAAGCAGATTTTGAGTCTGCCGCGTCTACCATTTCGCCACTGGGGCACAGTGCGAGGCGGCGCAATCTAGCGATGGCGCCTCACGGGTCAACGCCGGTTGCGGCCGGTCAGGTATGCAGCGAGACGTCGCCCTCCAGGACAGCCTGCTGAAGCACGGGGGCTTCGCCCGGGCGCCAGAGCGGCACCGTGTGCAGCACCCGATAGGTCAACGGACCGCCGTCTTCGCCGGGCGCGCGTTCGTAGGGGTGAGGCAGGCCGACGAACTCGCACGTCAGGGTGTCCGCAGTGCAGGTGACGAGACCGTAGCCGTGACCGCCGCTGTCCAGGAACTTCAGGTGCGGCGAGCAGTCGGGGTTGTGCAGGGCCTTGGCGCGGGCCACGTCATGCGTGGCCTGCAGCTCGAAGGACGCGCGCACGCCATGCAGGCAGGTGAAGTCCATCGCCGCGACCGTTGGCGCCCCGTTGGGCGGATCGTAGACCGCGAGCGCGCGCAAGGGGTCGTCCGGCTTCGTCACGCGAGGCAGCACCTCGCCGCCCCCGACCGACGAGATCGATCCCGTGACGAACTCGAAACCGACGGGCTCGAACGGGTGCGGCGGCAGGCTCGGGGCCAGAACGCCCGCGAAGAAGGCGTGGCGGTCGCCGGCCACCGTACCGAAGCCGGTGATTCCGCGCTTGCGGACGAAGTCGAGGATTTCGCCCCGCTCGGCCCGGTGACCGGCCCAGTCGGCGACCATGTACATGCCGTAGCCGCCGTCTGCGGGCCATTCCGGGCGACCGGGAGCCTTGGGCGTATTCTGGGGATCGGCCCGCCAGTCGAGCGCGCCCATGGAATTGCCCCAGACCTTCCAGGTTGCCCGGCTTTTTCCGAGGCGATCGAGGAACCAGGCCTTCTGTTCGGCGCCCAGGATGGAAGCCGGCGGCTCGTTCTTGCGCCAGTTGGGCGCCTCATCGTTTCCGAAGCGGATCTTGTCCGGGGGATTGCCCCCCTCATAGGTGCGCCCGGCGTCGATGATCCGGACGACCTCATCGGGGGCGAAAGGATAGCCTTCGACGCCGAAGACGTTGCGGTCGTCGTTGACCGGGTTGGGGCCCATGAACGAGTGGTTGTCGGTCAGCATGAGTTCGAGGTGCCGCCCGTAGTTGAACGCGCGCCACAGCTTGAGCGACGAGATGGCGGCGAGGTTCGAGGGCTCCTGGCCCAGGCCGTGCTCGTCATAGGTCGTGGGCAGGACGTTCTCGACAGCCGGTCCGACGAACACGTCCCGGCCGGCGTCCGGAAGGCGCACGCCCCGCGACGGGATGTGCTCGAACCAGGCCTGGTTGGCCGCGACCTTCAGCTTGGCGCCCGGGCGGGCCTTGCCGCCGAAAACCTGCACCGACTGGTAGCCCTGCCACGAGAATTCGTGGTTGTCCCACATGCAGACGAAGGGCCAGCGGGCGCGCGCGTCCTGGATGTCGGGGTCGCTCAGCGCCGCCTGGTAGACCAGTCGATAGTCGCCGAGCGAGCCGGGGATGTGGAACTTGCCGATGGCCTCTCCGTCGGGATAGCGCACAAAGTCGCGGATACGGCGGCCATACCGCCCGTCGGGCTGGTCCTCGGGGTAGACGGTCACCTCGTAGATGAAATCTCCGAGGTGAAGGACGAAGTCGAGCCGCTGGTCCGCCGGACGCCGCTCATCCTCGAAAATCATTCGCCGGTAGGCGTTCTGAGCGCCCTCGTTCGGGCTCTGGCACGAGACGAAGGTAAAGCGCACCGGCCTGCCGTCGTTTGGAGCCGGAGCCGTCAGCGTCCGGCCGATGCGGGAGCCGGAACCGGTCTGGTCGGTGAAGCGGTAGAAGTAGACGCTGGACGGCTTCAGGCCGGCGGCCAGCACCCGGCTGGTCCAGTCGCTCTCCGCCTTGGGTTCGGCGCGACTGACCGCGATCACCCTCTGGAAGGCTTCATCCTCGGCGATTTCCACGGTCAGCACCGGCGCCGGCTGGCCGGGCGTGGCCGGGCGTCGCGTCCAGAGGATCACGCTGTCCGGCAGAGGATCCCCCGAGGCCACTCCCTGCGGATAGAGGTCGCGGCGCTCGGTCCACCGCACCCTGGATGGACGGGCCTCGGCGCGACCCCAGGCAAGGCTGGCCCCCATGGCGGCGGCGGCAGAGAGGAAGGTGCGGCGGTTCGAAGTGGTCATGGCGAGGCTCCCAGCCCGGCCAGTAGGCGGGCTGATCCGGCTGCGCGCCAATGAATCTCTTGTAATGCAACGCGTCTTGCACGGAATTGACCTGGGGCGGATGCTTCCCTCATGGCTTCAAAGCCCCAGATCCTGCGGAACGTGCGGGCCGGTCGGGAGTCTATTCCACCGGGCCATGACGCACCGCGCCACCGGCATCTCCGCGCCTACGCCCTCGTTGTCGTGCGGGGCGCCGTCGCCCAGGCGAGCTACGCGGGGCGGGTGGTGGCCCGGTCCGGCGACGTCCTCCTGCAGCCGACCCTGGACTGCCACGCCAATGCGCTGCAGAGCGCCGGCGTGGACATCCTTCGCCTGCCGTGGGGCCGCGTAGAGGACCTTGGGGGATGCTACCGCCTCGCTGACCTGGACGAGGTGGTCCGCCTGGCCGAGCGCGACGCCCAGGAGGCGGGCCTGCGGCTGGCGGCCGAGATCGCCGCGGCCGCGCGCGGACCGTCGGCCAACGACTGGCCCGATCTCCTGGCCGCGGACATCTGCAGTGTCCAGGAGTTGAGAGCCTGGGCGGAGACCCGCGGGCTCCGGGCCGAAACTGTTTCGCGCGGATTCGCGCGCGCCTTCGGCGTCACCCCCGGTCGTTTCCGGGCCGAGCTCCAGGCGCGACGGGCATGGCTCAGGATCACCGGCTCGCGGGACCCCCTGGCGCGCATCGCCGCGGACACCGGCTACTGCAATCAGCCGCACATGTCGCGGGCCGTCAGCCGGCTGACCGGGGCCAGCCCGAACGTCTGGCGGTCACGACCCGCCTAGGCCGCCGCGGGATCGCGGCCTGTCTGCAGAATGCCGCGGGCGCGGATCCACATCTCGATACGGCTGACGACGAGCAGGCCGCCCGCGAACAGCATGAAGCCGATGTCCGTGACCCCGTGCGGGATACCGAACTGCTGCTCGTGCCCCTCCAGATAGCCCCGGAAGGCGTACCGCAGGCCGAACAGCACGAAGATGAACACGAGCCCCAAGGGCGAGGCCTGGGCCATCAGGCGGTCGGAGTCGGGGTCGCGGTGGATGTCGATGGTCTTGCCCCGCCACCAGCCGATGGCCGCGCCCGCCAGCGCGGTCGCGCCCAGCCCGGCAAGGACCATCGGCCCGAAGACCGGATGGAACTGCATGCTGACGCCCCAGATTCCGAAGGCCAGCAGGGCCAACAGGATGACAGGGCCGATCCACATCAGGTCTGGATTCAGCGGCCGCGCCTGGCGATTCCGCAACAGGATGATGACCGCGGCCACGGCGATCCCGATGAGCGGCGTCAGATGCTGGACGTCCGTCTGCATGGCTAGGCTCCCCTGAGAGCCACCGTCTGCTCGATGGCCCCGAAAATGGTGTGATGCCGGTCGTCCAGCATCTCGATGCGCACTGTATCGCCGCCGCGAAGGAATTCGGTTTCAGGCTTTCCGCGAAGGATGGTCTCGACCGTGCGCACTTCGGCTATGCAACTGTAGCCGAGGCCGCCCTCGCTGACCGGCTTGCCGGGCCCTCCGTCCGTGTCACGGTTCGACACAGTGCCGGAGCCGATGACCGACCCGGCCGCCAGGTCTCGCGTCCTGGCGGCGTGGGCCACCAGGGTTCCGAAGTCGAAGGTCATGTCCTGACCGGCGTCAGCCTGGCCGAACAGCTTGCCGTTCAAGGACACCTGCAGCGGCCCGTGCAGCTTGCCATCTCGCCAACGGCCACCGAGGGCGTCGGGGGTCACGGCCACGGGCGACAGGGCGGAATGGGGCTTCGACTGGACGAAGCCGAAACCCTTGGCCAGCTCGGCCGGGATCAGGTTTCGCAGGCTGACGTCATTGACCAGGCAGACCAGGCGGATGGCCTGCAGCGCCTCCTCGCGCGTCGCGCCCTGCGGCACGTCGCCGACGATCACCGCGACCTCGGCCTCGAGATCGCAGCCCCACGCCTCGTCGCCCAGGGGAATGGGATCACGGGGCGCGAGGAATTGGTCGGACGCGCCCTGGTACATCAGGGGATCGGTCCAGAAGCTCTCCGGCATCTCCGCGCCGCGCGCCTGGCGGACCAGGGCGACGTGGTTCACGTAGGCGGAGCCATCGGCCCACTGGTAGGCGCGCGGCAAGGGCGAGGCCGCCTCGCGCTCGTGGAAGCGCTCCCGCGGCACGGCGCCGTGTTCAAGGCTCGCCGCCAGGCCGCGCAGCTGGGGCTCCACAGTCTCCCAGTCGTCCAGCGCCGCCTGCAGGGTGGGCGCGATCAGATCGGCGTCGGTGTACCAGGCGAGGTCATCGGAGACGACGACGAGGTGGCCGTCCCGGCCGGACTTGAGCGATGCGAGTTTCATAGGCCTCGCTTAGAGCATTTTTCGGCCGATGGGAGCCCGCTACGCGTGGCCTCCCCCGCCGTGACCGCCGCCATGGCCCTTGTGGCCGTCCGGCGCGGGCGTAAGCAGGGCCTTCTGGGCCGCCATCATTTCCTCGACCGTGTGGGGCCGGTTCCAGAAATCACAGAAGTCGAGCACCGCCTTACGGATGGCGTCGACCTGGTCGATCGACGGAGCGTCCCCCTTGCCGCAGGCGCAGGGCGCGTGGCCGCAGACCGAGCAACTCGCCCCCGCCGAGGATGAGGCGTTCGCCGCCGTTGAAACGGTGATGTTGACCTGGGTCGGACCCGCGCCCGCGGTCGTCGCAGCATCTTGGGGCGTCGCCCCCGCGTGCTCGACCGACGCCGCATGGACCGGTTTGGGGGCGGGTTTGGACGGCTTGACGGGACCCCTCAGCGCCTCTCCCAGTTCCTTGGTGAGGCGCCCCAACGGTCCGCCGAAGATCGCGACGGGGCCCAGGCGCAGGGTGATCTCGTCGAACAGCTTCTGCGCCGTGGACATGACATTGGGGCGCGTCGCCGCGGCCGCCGTCCGCGCCTTGTCCAGGATCGCCTTGTGGATCGACTTGCAGGCGTCGGCGCGCCGCCGCCAGACCAGCTCCTCGGTCCGACGACGCCCGAAGTAATAGCCCAGGTACAGGATAAGGAAGGCCAGCAGCACGCCCACGATCAGGACCCAGGGCGTGGTCAGCGATACCGGCGCGTAGTCGGCGGCCGGAGCCATGCCGTCCTGAAAGTCGCCTGGTTCCATGGCCGCCTCCCCACGCTGCACTCGGCGGAGCGCTCAATCCACGATCATGGCGCCGCTTGCCGCCCCGGCCAACGGGAAAAGGTTAACAGACCGCGCCGGGTTAACCTTGCTGCTTAACGCTTCAGAGCCGCGATGCCGGCCATGACCGGCTCGAGCAGGGCGTCCATGATGGACAGGGCCTCGACCTCGTTTGGGGCGATGGCGCAGCTGTCGTCGCGGATGACGAGATGGGCGCGGTCCCGGCACGGTTCGGTGTGGGCCAGGTGAGAGGGCCGCACGAACTCGATATAGCGGTGAACGACTTCCTCGACCGGCCGGCCCCTGCTGGCGATATCGCGCAGCACCCGCCGGGCCAGGCGCACGTCCGCCGGCGTCTCGACGAAGATGGTCAGGTCGAACTGGTCGGCGAAGGGCCCGGCCAGCACGTGGATGCCTTCCACGATGATGTAGGGACGCGGCGCCACGGCCACGGTCTGGTCCAGGCGCGAATGGGTGCGCATGTCATACTTGGGCCGGTCCACCACCTCGCCCCGGCCCAACCGTCCCAGATGCTGACCCAGCATGGCCAGGTCCTTCGACGCCGGGTCGTCGAAATTGAAGCGGTCCGGATCGAACGGCGCGTCCTTGGGCCGGCCGACGTAATAGTCGTCGTCCGAGACGATCAGGCAGTTGGCCTGACCGAGGCGGTTGGCCAGGGCCATCGCAAGCGTGGTCTTGCCCGAGCCGGATCCGCCGGTGATGGCGATGAGGATGGGCGCCGACTGGGTCATCGCCGCTGCCTAGCCCGTCTGCCGTCCACCGGGCAAGGCGGCGGCGCCCGTCGGGATCATCCGGGTTGGCGGACCAATCCGAACGCCTGGGCCTCGCGTTCGCCCAGGCGGGCGGTCACCTCGCACAGGACGTCGCCGCCCGGATCCTTGAACCACAAGTAGTTGCGTTCGACCTCGACCTCGTCGCCTCCGGGCGCCAGCGCCTGGTAGGTGTCGCCCCAGGGCGTGACCTGGACCAGCTCGCGCCAGCTCAGCGTCAGGGCCTGGGCCAGTTCGTCGGCGGCGAGGTCGGTCAGGTCCTGGTCGGTCGCGGGCATGCCGCACAGATAGGGCCCCGCCCCGCCGACGTCACCCCAGGCGCCAGTTCACCGGCACCCGCACCTGCGCTCCCTCGACCGAACGGCCGTCGACGGTCGCCTGCATGCGGAAGAATTGCATGATGGCGATAGTGGCCTCGCCGAAGCCCGCGCCGGCCGGGCTTTCGCTGACCACGACGCAGCGCGTCAGCGTCCCCTCGCGGGTCACCTGGCACTGGACCATGGCCTGACCGTTCAGTTCCTGGTCTCGCGCCCGGGCCGGATAGTACTGCTCCAGTTCTGCGCCGGTGGGGCGTTGGACCCAGACGGGGTTGGTGATCCGAGCGCGCGCGTCGGAGCCGCCCTGCACGGGCGCCGGCGGTGCGGGGACGACGATCGGCGGCCCCCCGTACTCCCGCCGCTCCTCCCTCGGCACTGTCTGGATGACCAGCGGCGGAGGCGCTCCGGCCGACGGCGGCGCCGGGCGAGGCCGGGGCGGGTCGCCGAAGGTGATGGTTATGCGGATGCTGGTGTCCTCGAGGGGCTCGCCCTCCCGCGACCAGGGGTCCAGACGGTACAGCTTGGCGACCTGCTGGGCGGCGCGGCCGAAGCCGTAGCCCGCGGGTTGCTCGGACTCGATCTCGCAAGCGGCGAAGCGGCCTTCCTTGCCCACGGTGCAGGTCATGGTCACGCGCGGCTGCTCGGACATGCGGCCGACCCCGGCCGGATAGGCAGCGTCGATTTCGGCCGATGTCGGGCGGTGCAGCCAGTTGGGGGTGATCGGCCCGCCGGGCGGCGAAATCTCGTCGTAGAGCAGGAAGTTCTCCAGCGCGTCGAACTGGTAGAAGGTTTCCGCCACGTCCGTCGCTTCGGCGTCCAGCTGCAGCCGGCGGGTGACCGGGCCGTAGTCCACCTCCGGAATGTTGTCGTCGATGTCGTCGAAGGCGGCCTGCATCCATTGCCACAGCTGCCTGCGGGTGGCGGGCGAGGCTCGAAGCGCGCCCAGCAGCGCGGCCTCATCGACGCCGGATCCGGCGAAATAGTCGAGCGCGACGACGCGGATGGCGTGAGCGGCGTAGAGGCTCTCCGTGAACTCGATGTGGCTGCGGTGCTCCGGATCGCACTTGGCCAGGGCCCGTTCGTAGGTGCCTTGCCGCTTGTAGGTATCGACCACCTCGTCGATGCGGACGCGGATCGCCAGCACGTCGCGGACCTTGTTGCGCGCACCCTCGCCGATCTCGCGCCACATGCAGTCCCCGACGTCTGCGTAGGGGGACACGCGCGCCGCCGGAATGGGCGGGTTCGGTGCGGCGGGCCGGCTCGTGGTCGGGGCCGCCTCGGGCTTCGGCGGCGGCGGCGGGGCGGAGGGCGTCGGCGCGTCGCAACGCTTGCGCGTCACCCCTGAAGCGCCCTCGGTCAGGCTGGAACCATCGGCGGACAGACTGAGACGCACCGGGCGCGTCACCACCGCGGCTCCACCGCCGGGGCTGGTTCGCACGACAATCTCGACATCGCGGTCGCCGAGCGCCCTCACCTCGGTGATTGGACCGGACGCGTCCGGCAGCGAGAGGTGGTCGGCCCCAACCTCGATCACATCCACGCCCCGGCCGAAGCAGCGGGCTCCGGGCGCGGCCCAGCGGCCGAAGAACTGGGCGGGCGGCGCCGCGGGCGCATCGGCGGCCCGGGAGGGCTGGGCGTCGGTCAACGCCGCGGCGGCGATCGCGCCCGCCGCCAAAATCAAAGTCCGCACGTCCCCACCCCGGTATTGCAACGCCAGATAGAGACGCCCTGCTCGCGCCGCGTGCAAGCGTCAGATGGGCTTACAGTGCGCTCGGGGCGCCCAAATCGGTGAATGCCTCATCGACTGCGGCGCCGCGAGCACGGTTACCGCCGCCTCACCAGGCGTCGATCTGCTGGTAGATCAGGACGTTGTGAATGGCTTCCGCCTGGAAATAGAGCTGCGCGTAGCGCGCCCTGGGATCGCCGCTCAGCATGTGCAACCGGGTCAGGTAGGGGGTCCAGTCGACCGGGGCCGCGTCCGTAGCATTGCGCAGCACCGCAATGGTTCGGGTCTCGAGCGCCGCGCGCGTCGCCGGCAGGGCGGCCATGGCCTGGCGCATGGACGTTTCGGAAATCTGGTTCAGCGCCAGATGGTCCCGCGCCGCGACCCGCATGGCCCAGGCGGGGATGATGGTGTCGGCGACGGATGCATGGGCTGCGTGGTCGGGATCGCACTTGGCCAGCGCGGCCGCATAGGTGGGCTCCGACTGCATGTTCTGGCGCGTGACCTGCATTGACGCGCCGATGCGCAGGGTCGCCGCCACGACCTGCTGGCCGTGCAGACCGATGTTCTCCCACACGCACTGGCCGACACCTATCAGCGCGTCCTCGCGCAACCGGGCGAGGCGCGGCGGCGCGACGGCGCCGAAATCGCGGAGCGCCTCGGCGATTCCGAAAACTCGCTGCTCGCCCGCACGCAGGGCCGGGTCGGCCCCGGTCCGCGCGGCTCGCTCCAGGACCCGGGCGCGATCCGCGGGCGACAGGGGAGCCGGGTTGACGATTTCGCAGTCCGTCAGGGTCGCGCCTGCGCCCACGGTGCAGCGAACCGCGATGGTTGCCGATGGAGCCGGAGTCGCCGTCGGCTGGGCCTGACTGGCCGTGGCCGCCAGCAGAGCCGTCAGGCTGAGACCTGCCTGGAGGAACCCGCGCATACGCCCACTCTCCCGCTCGAACCGGCGCAGGGTGCTGGACCGTCGCGGCGAGTCAAGCGGCGCGGGCTCAGTCGGCGTTGGGCCAGCCGTATCCGGGGACGATGCTGACCAGGGCGGTGGTGTCGATCAGGTCGGTCACCCCCGAGCCGCAGCTCGAACGGGCGGCGTTGGCGGCTCCCAGGGCGGCGCGACTGATCACGGTCCACTGGTTCGCCGGCGACAGGCCCTCGAGATCAGCGGGCTTGACCACCCGGGCGGTCATGCGCCCGCAACCCCGCACCGCCGCCAGCGCCCTCAGCTCGCTATCGGTGCGGCGCACGGACAGCACCAGGTCGCCCGAATGATACCCGGCCTCGCAGGCGTGTGGCTCGCAGCGGGCGCGGCCGGCCGCCAAGGTCTGGCCCACCGCCCATTGACGCTCGGGCAGCTGGAAGAGGTAATCCGGGCGCGGCGCGGTGGACTGCGCCGACGCCAGGCCTGCAAATGCGAGCTCGGCCGCCATGATGGCCGCCAGTGCAAAGCTCGCCCCTCGAACCCCGCTCATGTCTTGCTCCTGTCGCGATCCCTGCGGACCGCGCGGCTAGAACGCACGATCGCCGATTCGGCGCCGCGCAGGAGCCAATTTAGTTGCGCAGGGATAAGGATCAGTTGTCGACGAGGGTTAATCCTCATCCTCCGTGGGGCCGCCCGGAAGGTAGGCGCGATCCAGCCCGTACCAGACGCTGAGCAGAAAGCAGCCGAGCAGGGCCGCGACGACCTCCCGTCCGGCGTCCACGGCGAGGACGCGATCTAGGCCGAACTTCCAGACGAAGAGCGAAAAGGCCCAGGCCGCGCAGAGAGAAAGGACCGCCGTCGCCTTCAGGAACTCGATGAGGAAGCGCGCGAGGCGACTCCATCCGGGCCGCACGCGCTGCGGAGCCGCCTCCTTGCCGCTGAACAGCGCGAACAGGATCGAGGCGGTCGCCGCCGACACGCCCACGAACACCGCCGAGCGCGGCTCCCAGATCCAGCCGAAGCCGGCCAGGGGCCAGAGCAGGCCGAGGAACACGGTGAAGACGATCAGGTTGATCGCGAGCCGGCGCAGGAACCGCCCGGCGGGGCTCAACCCTGGGCCTTCCAGCTGTCTACGTAGGCGTGGTTCTCGACGCTCGCCGCCCCGTCCCCCACGTCGAGGGGATCGCGGGTGTCGATCATGACGGCGTATTCGTCGGTCGCATCCTTGGTCTGCACCAGCATGTTCTTCAGCGCCTTGGGGTGCGGACCGTGGGTGAAGCCGGACGGGTGGAAGGTCATCATGCCGGCGTCGATGTTGTCCCGGCTGAAGAAGTCGCCGGCGTGGTAGAACAGCACCTCGTCGAAGTCGTCGTTGTTGTGGAAGAACGGGATCTTGATCGCGCCCGGATCCGTCTCGAAGGGACGGGGCGTAAAGGTGCAGACCACGAAACGGTCCGACAGGAAGGTGGTGTGGACCGACGGCGGCAGGTGATAGCGCGCGCTGATCAGGGGCCGGATGTCCTTTACGTTCAGGCGCACCGGGGCCAGCTCCCCGTGCCAGCCGACGGCGTCCAGCGGGTTGTAGGGATAGGCCACAACGGAAACTTCGCCGCGCTTCTTGATCTGGACCCGGAACAGGCCTTCCTCGGCCTGGTGCGCCTTGAAGGCGTCATCGAAGCGAGGGGTGTCGAGGATGGCCGGGTCGAAGATCGCGTGCGGCCCAAGCAGACCCTTGTCCGGCAGGGTGTAGTGCGTGTTGGTCGCCTCGATCATCAGGACCGCCGTGGCCGAGGCGGGGCGCAGGCGCCACATCGTCCCGCGCGGGAGGTAAAGGTAGTCGCCCTTGCGGTAGACGAGGCGCCCGAAGTCGCAGAGCAGCTCGCCCTCGCCCTCGTGGATGAACAGCAGCTGGTCCCCGTCGGCGTTGCGCGCAAGCTCCGGCATCGCGTTGGCCAGCTTCCAGAACCGCACCTCGGTGGACCTGTTGTGCAGCACGACCGGCGCCGTCCAGGGCGAAGCCTGCGCTTCGTTCAGCCCGTTGAGATCGAAGGCGCGGGGGCGAAGCGGGCCCTCGAAGCTGACCCAACCCGTGGGGGGATTGCGGTGGTAGAGGAAGGCGGCCGGGCCAAAGAAGCCTTCCTTGGACATCTCCCGCTCGTAGGCGCCCTCGGGCAGGTCCGCGTGGGCCTGGCGGGAGTAGACGCCCTCGGCGCCCTTCACGGGGATCCAGTTACGCTTCGACATCGTAGAGCTTCCGAAATCAGGAGGCGCCCGAGGCGAGTCTCGCGCGCGGCTTTGGGGGACTTATAGATGCGAAATCTGGTCGTGGGCGCCATCCTCGTAATTGCCCTGAGCACGCCCGCGATGGCCCAGACGACGGGGCCGGCGGCGGCGGAAGCGGTGCGCCCAGCGGCCGAACCGCTTGTCGGAGACTGGCTGGTCGACCTCACGGGGAAGCCGGGCGACGGGCCATACTATGCCGACATGCACGTCGAGAGCGTGGAGGGTGATCGCATCACCGGGACGTTTTACGGCAGCCGGATCGAGCATGGACGGATCAACCGGAGCTGGGGAACCGTGCGTTTCGCCTTCGTCACCCACGATCAGGGCGGGGGGACCTACAACCACTCCGGCGAGTACGTCGATGGACGGCTGATCCGGGGCGTCAGCCACGCCGTCGATCGCGACTTCGTGATGCCGTGGGTGGCGGTGCGCGGGAAGCTGCCGCCGTCCTGACACAGCGAGGCTGGCTGGAGCTACCTCTCGTCGCTGTAGATCGCCACGCGGGGCGCCTGGGTCGAGGACGCCGAGGCGCGGTACATGCCCGAGGTGTTCAGGGCGAACGCGATCGAGCCGTCTTCGGCGAGCGCGATCAGGCCCCCGTCGCCGCCGATGGAGCCGACTTCGGCGATCTTGGCGTCGGCCGCCTGCTGCAAGGTCATGCGGCCGGAGTGGACCAGGCCACAGACGTCGCGCGCCACCGACAGGCGGATGAAGTACTCGCCCGTTCCGGTCGCCGAAACCGCGCAGCCTCGCCCGGCCCAGGTCCCCGCCCCGATCACTGGCGCGTCTCCCACACGGCCCCACTGCTTTGCTGTCAGTCCCCCGGTAGAGGTTCCGGCGGCGACGCGCCCTGCCTGATCCAGGGCCACGACGCCCACCGTGCCGAAACGATGGTCGTCCATGCCCGGCCGGCCCGCGAGGGCGGCCATGGCGCCCGCGGGAGGGGGCGGGGGCGCGCCCTCCGGCCGTGGGGGAACGGGGAAGTTTTTCTCCTTCAGGGCTTCGACGAGTTGTTGCCAGCGGCGCTCGGTGAAGAAGAAGCCCGGGGAAACCATCTCGAGGCCAAGCGAGCGGGCGAAGGCCTCGGCCCCTTCCCCGATCATCATGACGTGGGGCGACCGTTCCATCACGGCGCGGGCCAGGGAAATCGGGTGCCTGACGGTGGTCACCCCCGCCACGGAGCCCGCACGCATGTCGGTCCCGTCCATGATGGCGGCGTCGAGTTCGTTGCGACCGGCAGCGGTGAAGACCGCCCCGCGGCCGGCGTTGAACAGGGGATCATCCTCGAGGTCCCGGACCACCGCCTCGATGGCGTCCAGCGAGGAGCCGCCGGCCTTCAGGATGGCCGAGCCCTTGTCGACCGCGTGCTGCATGGCGGCCCGGTAGGCGGCGTCCTGCTCGGGCGTCAGGTCGGCGCGCTCGATCACCCCGGCCCCGCCATGAACCGCGATGGCCCAGCGAGCGGGCGGCGCCGGATCGGCCCGCGCGGCTGCGATCGGACCTAGCAGGGCGGCTGCCGCCGCCAGGATCAGGAGGCGGCGGCGGACCGGCATCAGGCATCCACCTTGATCACGCCGCGACGGATCTGATCGAGCTCGATGGAATCGAACAGGGCCTGGAAGTTGCCTTCGCCGAAGGCCTCATTTCCCTTGCGCTGGATGATCTCGAAGAAGATCGGGCCGAACAGGTTCTGCGTGAAGATCTGCAGCAGCAGACCCTCCGCCTCCGAACCGTCGATCAGGATGCGGTTCTTGCGCATGCGCGCGACGTCGTGGCCATGGCCGGGGATGCGCTTGTCGATCAGGTCGAAGTAGGTGTCGATGGTGTCCTGGAATTTGACGCCTCGAGCTTTCAGCAGCTCGACGGTCTCGAAGATGTCGCGGACGCTCAGGGCAAGGTGCTGGATGCCCTCGCCATTGTAGTCGCGCAGGAACTCCTCGATCTGGGACTGGTCGTCCTTGGACTCATTGAGCGGAATGCGGATTTTCCGGTCCGGGGCCACCATGGCCTGGCTGACGAGCCCGGTCGCCGAGCCGTTGATGTCGAAGTACTTCTGCTCGGTGAAATCGAAGACCTTGCCGTAGAAGCCGGACCAGGTGCGCATCTGGCCGCGCCGCACGTTGTGGGTCAGGTGGTCCAGCTCGAGCAGGCCGACCTGGTTCTCGGACTCCCGTTCGGCGCCCGGCAAAGGAGTCCAGCCCGCCCAGGCCTGGTCCCGCTCGACAAGGTAGAGGGCCGAACCCCCGATGCCCTCGAGCGTGCGGCCGGTCTCCAGGGCCGTCGGCGCAGGATCAATGGGGATTGCGCCTCGTCTGACGGCCTCGGCGTAGGCGGCCTCGGCGTCGCCCACGCGGAAACCCATTCCCGCGGCCGAACCGCCGTGAGCCTTGCGGAAATCAGCGGCGTGGCCGGTCGGCTCGCGATTGAGCAGGAACGAGATGCCGTTCTGCTTGAAGCGGACGATGTCGCGCGTCGGATGCCGGGACACGGCGGTGAAGCCGAGGAGTTCGAAGGTAGCCGCCATGCCCTCCGGATCGGGGCTGGTGAATTCGACGAACTCGAAGCCGTCGGTGAGGATGGCGCCGGTCATGGCAGCTCCTTCTAAGGGGATGGCGGAAAACTGGCCGGAACCTAGTGCCGACGGTCGGGTTCGCCAAGGCCGGTGATCTACGGAGGGGGCCTGCACGCCGGCGGCGCCCCGACCTCGCCAAAGCAGCACAAGACGCGCGCGCTCAAGCCTGCTAACGGGGGCTTTCCGCCTCGCCAGGTCGCCCGTGCTGAAGCAGATTCACTACTGGACCATCGGCCTGCTCGGCCGCGTGATCCGCGCCCTTTACAACTGGACCATGCGCCTGGCCGACAGCCGCCATGCCTTGTGGGCCATGTTCGCCGTCTCGTTTGCGGAGAGCTCGTTCTTCCCCGTGCCGCCCGACGTCGTGCTGGCCCCCATGATCCTCAAGAAGCCGCAGAAGGCCTACTTCTACGCGGCGGTGTGCACCCTGGCCTCGGTGCTGGGCGGGATGCTGGGCTATGCGATCGGCTACTACCTGGAGGATCTCGGACGCTGGCTGCTCGCCCTGACGGGCCACGCAGAAGGATTGGCCGAGTATCAGAAATGGTATGCCGAATGGGGGGCCTGGGTGATCCTCGCCAAGGGCGTGACGCCCATTCCCTACAAGCTGGTGACCATCGCCTCGGGCATCGCCCATTACGCCTTCGGCATGTTCATCGTGCTGTCCGTGATCACGCGGGGAGCCCGCTTCTTCCTGACCGCCATCGTGCTCAAGCGGTTCGGCCCGAAAATGCTCGAGATCATCGAGAAGCGGCTGGTGACGGTCGCCGTCACCCTGGTCGGGCTGATCGTGCTGGGCCTTCTGATGGCGCGGTACGGCAACCTCGTCGTCGATCTGTTCCGCTAAGCCGCCTCGACGGCGGCCATGGCTCAAGCTAAGTCTCGCACCCGATGAACCTGCTGCGCTTCATAGCCCGTTGGTGGACCGCCTTCGCCCTCGTCTTCGCCATTGCGATGCTGGGCGCGGCCCACGCGTTCGAAACCTTTGGCGGGCTGGCTCCCTGCCCCATGTGCCTCAAGCAACGCGACGCCTACTGGTTCGCGATCGCCATCGCCTTGCCGGCGACGCTGTGGGCGCTGTTGAGCCGGTCCAAGGGCACGCCCCGGCTGGCCGCCTTCCTGTTGTTCGCGATCTTCGGGGCCGGAGCCGCGGCGGCCGTGTTCCACGCCGGCGGAGAACTGCACTGGTGGCAGCTGCCGCCGACCTGCGGCGGTTCGCTCGGCGAGGTGACCGCCGACGACCTGATCCGCTCCTGGGCCGGCAACAGCCGCGTGCCGGCCTGCGACGTGGCCGCCTGGAAGATGTGGGGCCTGTCGATGGCCGGTTGGAACGCTGTCATCTCCACGATCCTTTCCCTCTTCAGTCTCGTCGCATCGATGCGCGTGAAGTCGGACAAGGGTTGGCACGACAATGTCCTCCGCTGACGCAAACCTCCGGCCGGGCTCGGGCGCGCTCAAGCGCCGGCTGCACGAAATCCTGCGCGTGGACCACGCGGGCGAACTCGGCGCGGTCTGGATCTACCGGGGCCAGAAGGCGGTGTTCGATGCCGCGCCCGGGCGGGAGAAGATCAGCGATGACCTCGGCGAAATGGAGGGCCACGAGCAGGCCCACCTGTCGCGTTTCGACTCGCTGCTGAACGCGCACCGGGTGCGCCCGACCGCCATGGCCCCGCTCTGGCGCCTGGCGGGCTTCGGCCTGGGGGTCGGCACGGCCCTGATGGGCGAGAAGGCGGCGCACGCCTGCACCGAGGCCGTAGAGACGGTGATCGAGGATCACTACGCGGGCCAGATCGCGGAGTTGGCTGATCGTGACCCTGAACTCGCCTCCGAGCTGGCCCGGTTCAGGGACGAGGAACTCGCGCACAGGGACAAGGCCGTCGCAGAGGGCGCGCACGAGGCGCCGGGTTACGACCTGCTGTCCACGGTCATCCGCATCGGGTGTCGGGCCGCCATCAGGATCAGCGAAAAAATCTGAGGCGCTTTGCGTCCGCAGGGAACGCCTGCCACTGTGTGCGGGTCTTAGAGATTCACTCCCCCGATCCGGAGCCTGCCCATGATCCGCGCCCGTCGCGCGCGCATCGTCGCCACCCTCGGTCCCGCCAGCCGGTCGCCCGAAATGGTCAAGGCGCTTGCTGAGGCCGGAGCCGACGTGTTTCGCCTGAACTTCAGCCACGGCGCGCCGGAAGACCACCGCGCAGCGCTCGAGGCCGTGCGGGCGGCCGAAGATGCGATCGATCGGCCGCTGGCCGTGCTGGCCGACCTGCAGGGTCCCAAGCTCAGGCTGGGTCAGTTCGAAGGCGGGAAGGCCGAGATCGAGGCGGGCCAGCCTTTCCGCCTAGAACTCAACGGCGCGACGGGAACCTCGCGCGGCGCTCCCATGTCGCACCCCGAGATATTCCAGGCCCTCAAGCCCGGCGTCACCATCCTTATCGACGACGGCAAGCTTCGCCTGCGGGTGGAGCGGTGCGGTCCGGATTTCGCCGACACGACGGTGATCCAGGGCGGGACCGTCTCGGACCGCAAGGGCGTCAACCTGCCCGGCGTGATCCTGCCGCTGTCGGCGCTCACCGACAAGGATCGCGCAGACCTGGCCTATGCGCTGGAGCTGGGCGTGGACTGGGTGGCGCTGTCCTTCGTGCAAAAGCCCGAGGACATGGCCGAGCTGCGCATGCTGGTCGGCGGACGCGCCGCCTGCCTGGCCAAGATCGAGAAGCCACAGGCGCTCGACCGGCTGGACGAGATCCTCGACCTCTGCGACGGCGTCATGGTGGCGCGCGGCGACCTGGGCGTCGAACTGCCGCCGGAAGACGTGCCGGTCGCCCAGAAGCAGATCATCCGTCAGGCCAAGCTGCGCGGCGCGCCGGTCATCGTCGCGACCCAGATGCTGGATTCCATGGTCCACTCGCCGACGCCCACCCGAGCCGAGGCTTCAGACGTGGCCAACACGGTCTATGAGGGCGCCGACGCGATGATGTTATCGGCGGAAAGCGCCTCGGGCGAGTTCCCGGTCGAGGCGGTGGCCATCATGGACCGCATCATCAGCCGCGTGGAGCAGGATCCCCGCTGGCCCCAGCTGATGGCGGCGGAGCATGCCGACACGGCCGGGGGCGACCTGAACGCCATCGCCGCCGCCGCCACCCGCGCGGCCGCGGCCTCGGACGCCGCCTGCCTGGTGGCCTTCACGGCCGGCGGCACCACCGGTCGGCGCCTGTCGCGCGAACGGCCGCTGCAGCAGATCCTCATGCTGACGCCCTCGATCCAGACGGCCCGCAAGCTGGCTCTGGCCTGGGGTGTGGAGCCGCGGGTGGCGGCTGATCCCGCCAATGTCGAGGAGATGGTCGACGAGGCGATCGACGAAATCCGGAAGCTCGGCATCGCCAAGGCAGGCGAGGCCATCGTGATCGTCGCCGGGGTGCCCTTCGGAAAGGCCGGCTCAACCAACATGATCCGCATCGCCCACGTCTAACGGGCAGCACGGCCAACGAAAAAAGGGCGCGGCCAGCGCCGCGCCCTTTCAACCGGCCCGTTGATCGGGCTTGCTTACTTGCACTTCTGCTCGGTCGGCCCGCCCCGGCAGTGCTTTTCACAGAACGTCGGCACGACATCGCACCAACCGGCCTGCTCCGAGGCGGTGGTCTGGCCGTTGGTCGAGGCCTGGGTCGAACCGCCGAAAGCGGTCAGCGAGGCGATCGCCAGGCCGGCGAGGAGAAACTTGCGCACGGTGTCTTTCATGGATGTATCCTTTGGTTGAAGCAGCCCGCTCGAAGGAGCGCCGTTCGGCATCAGACAGGCGGCGAGGGAAAGCCGCGCCGGCGCGGCTTTCCCCAGGCCCGGTAAGTCCTAGTCTTCCTTGATCGGGGCGCAGCCGTTCACTTCGACCACGCGGCGATCCGCGGTGATCATCACGCCCGGCTTGCAACGGCAGCGGGCCGTATAGTTGTTGTTGCAGCAGAAGCTGGGAAGGACCTCGCACCAGCCGGCCTGATCCGCAGACGTGGTGTCCTGGGCCGCCGCCGCGTAGGTCGGCGCCGCGAAGGCGGTCATGGAAGCGGCCGCTAGGCCCGCCGCAAAGATCTTGAGCACCGTTTTACGCATGACGTCTCTCCCCTCCGGGTGGTTTCGAAGCGATGAGTAGACACCCTTACCGACCGCAATGAAATAGGAATATCGATGTTTTCCCACTCGTTGCGGTGGCGTCAGG
Source organism: Caulobacteraceae bacterium (assembly GCA_019695035.1). Lineage (GTDB taxonomy): Bacteria > Pseudomonadota > Alphaproteobacteria > Caulobacterales > Caulobacteraceae > JAEZEZ01. Next base: position 50,314 of record JAIBAU010000011.1, read on the forward strand.
GTTCGAGCTCGATGTCCCAGTACAGGTAGTCCAGCCAGCTCTGGTGCAGGTAGTGCGGCGGAAATCGCCGGCCGAGATCCTGCAACTCGTACATGGACGGCCGGCGGGCGTGCTTGCCCGGGTGCATGCCGGCCTCGTGGGGCGTGCGCCCCCCCTTGCGCAGGTTGCAGGGCGCACAGGCGGTGACGATGTTCTCCCAGGTCGTGCGCCCGCCCCGCGAGCGCGGGATGATGTGATCGAAGGTGAGTTCCTGCCTCGCGCCGCAGTACTGGCAGGCGAACCCGTCACGCAGGAACAGATTGAAGCGGGTGAAGGCGGGCGGCCTGTCCTGGTCGATGAATGCCTTCAGCGAAACGACGCTGGGCAGAACGAACTCGCAGGACGGTGAACGGATCACCTTGTCGTAGGTCGACACCACGTCGACCCGGTCCTGGAACACAGCCTTGACGACCTCCTGCCAGGGCCAGAGGGACAGCGGATAGTAGGACAGTGGCCGGAAGTCTGCGTTGAGAACAAGGGCCGGCCAGCCGGATGGCGGGTGCGTCAGGACCTGCATCAGGATCCGCCTCCGTCCATTCCGGAGCGGACCGACCTGCGGTCACGAACCCGCGCGGCGATTACATCGTCAGGACTGAAGACACGCCTCCTTCCCGTTCGAAGCGCCGAGAATCACACGGCTTCCCGACAGCTGGACTATAGGCCAGAATTCGCGGTGGTCCACGACGGCCCGGAAGGAAGTCCGAGCCTGTTGCGCGCCGGACTCATCCCCGTTCGAGGACCCGGCAAGACGACGGATTGTTCCCGCTGGAGGAAACGGATCAGGTCGGCGGCCCCGGGGGCGCCTCGTCCTCCGGGGCCATGCCGCTGAACCCCGGAAGCTGCCAGCCCCAGGCGATGGCGCCGGCCCGCAGCGCAAAGCCAGCCCCGAAGCCAGAGCTCATGGCCACCAGTTCTGGCAGCCCCAGCCATCGCAGAACCACAAATGTCGCCGCGGCCAGCAGGGCGGCCGACACGGTGATTTCACGGCGCAGCAGGATGGAAGGCTCGCCAGCGAGGACGTCACGCACCACCCCGCCGAAGCAGGCGGTCAGGGCGCCCATGACGATGCAGACCAGAGGCGGAACGCCGTAGGCGGCCGCCTTCGCCGCCCCGATCACCCCGTAGGCCGCCAGCCCCAGGGCGTCGAGCCAGAGCAGGGCGTTGAAGCGCCAGGCGCGGGTCCCCATCACCCAGATGGCGCACGCCGCCGCAATGCAGACGGCGACATAGGTCGGCTCGCGCACCCAGAAGACCGGCGCCCCTATCAGCAGGTCGCGCAGCGTGCCGCCCCCTACCCCGGTCGCGGCGCCGAAGAAGGCGAAGGTGACAAGGTCGTGCTGCTTTCGGGCCGCCGCCAGAGCGCCCGTCGCCGCAAACACGGCGACGCCGGCGTAGTCGAGGCCGACAAGAAGGGGAGCCAGCGCGATGGGGTCCGGGGCGATCATTGCGGCCGAGGTAACGCGCCGCGGCGCACCGCGCCATACCAGGCCCACAGCAGATGCGCGGCGGTCGAGCGATGTGGCGCCCAGGCCGCGGCCCGCGTCGCCGCCTGCTTCTCGGTCGGGCGTACCTCCAGCCCGTCCAGCCACCGCAGGGCTTCTCGCAGCGCCACGTCGCCGACGGGGAAGAAGTCGGTGCGTCCCTCGCAGAACATCAGAAAAACCTCGGCCGACCACTGGCCGATCCCGACCAGGGCGGTGAGGGCCGCTAGGGCCGCCTCGTCCTCCAGCGCGTCGAGGTCATCGACGCCGTGTCGGCGCTCAAGGAACGCCTCGGCGATTCCGATGACGTAGCGCGCCTTGGGTCGGGACAGCCCCAGGGTCAGCAAGGTCTCCTGGCCGGCGGCCACCGCATTGCCCGGCGTGATCTCGCCCAGCCCTGCCTTGACCCGCGCCCAGATCGCTGAGGCCGAGGCCGTGGAGACCTGCTGGCCGACAATCATCGACACCAGCCCCTCGAAACCGCCCGTCTCGCTGCGCCAGGGAATCGGCCCTACGAGATCGTTCACCCGCGCCAGCGCCGGGTCCATGGCGGCCAGTTCGGCGCGCCAGACGGTGATCTGGGTTTCAGTTGGATGGGGACGGGACAGGCAGGAACTCCCAAGCGGACGCCAAACGGTGTAGGCGCAAGCCATGGCCTTCGTCACCCGCTTCGCGCCCTCGCCGACCGGATACCTGCACAAGGGCCACGCCTTTTCGGCCCTGACCGCGTGGCGAGCCGCGCGCGAGGCCGAGGGACGGCTCCTGCTGCGCATTGAGGATATCGACGCGACCCGCTGCAGGCCCGAGTTCGACGCCGCCATCGAAGAGGACCTCACCTGGCTCGGCCTCAACTGGGAGACCCCGGTCCGCCGCCAGTCCGAACACCTTGCCGACTATCAGGCGGCGCTCGAGCGGCTGCGCGACCTGGGTCTTCTCTACCGCTGCTTCCGCACCCGCAAGGAGGTGCTGGATGAGATCGGCCGTGCGCCGCACCACCCCGGCGAAGGGCCCGACGGCGCGGTCTTCACCGGGGGTCCGCTGCCGCTCGCCGAGGAACAGGTCCTGCTCGACCGGGGCAAGCCCTTCGCTTGGCGCCTGTCGCTGGCCGCCGCCCGGCGACGACTGGGCGCCGCTTGGGACCGCCTGCGTTTCACGGAGGTTGGCCAAGGCGAGGTGCAGGCGCGCCCCGAAAGCGCCGGGGACGTGGTCCTGGCGCGGAAGGATGTCGGCGTCGCCTACCATCTGGCTGTGGTGTTCGACGACGCGTTGCAGGGTGTGACCCACGTCATCCGCGGGCTGGACCTTTACGAGGCCACCCACATCCAGCGGCTGCTCCAGGCCCTGCTGGACCTGCCGACGCCGCTTTACCGCCACCACGCCCTCCTGACCGGACCAGACGGTAGGCGGTTCGCCAAGCGGGATCACTCGCAGACCTTGCGCGAGTTGCGCGATTCAGGCGTGACGGCGGAGCAGCTGAGGGCCGACCTCGGTTTTGGAGCCCGCTGATGTCGCCAACTCCGACCGGCCAGAAGACAGACCTTCGCGCGCTCCTCGTCCTTACCATCGGCGCGGCCGCCATCGGCTTTGCACCCATCTTCGTGCGCCTGACCGAGACCGGGCCGGGCGCAGCCGGCTTCTGGCGTCTCCTGTTCGCCCTGCCGTGGTTGCTAATGCTGGCTTTCCGGCCCGGGCGCCAAACGGAAGGAGCCATTCCGTGGCGGTGGACGGGGCTCGCGGGAGTGTTCTTCGCCGCCGACCTGCTCTGCTGGCACTACGGGGTGCACTACACCTCGGTCACCAACGCCACGGTGCTCACGAACCTGACGCCGGTCGTGGTGACCCTGGCGGCCTGGGTCTTCTTCCGGGAGCGGCCCCGGGCGCTTTTCCTCGCGGGTCTCGCCCTGGCCCTGGCCGGCGCGATGACCATGGCTTTCTCGAAATCGGGGGCGCAGGGCCTGAACCCACCGTTGGGAGACCTGCTCTCCATGGTGACGGCCTTCTGGTACGGCGGCTACTTCATCGCCATGGGCCGGGCCCGGCGGGACGCCGACGCCACCCGGGTGATGCTGGTTTCCACCGCGATCGGAGCGCCGTTGCTGCTTGTCGCCGCACTGGCCCTGCGGGAGGACCTGTGGCCCGACAGCGCGGCGGGCTGGGCCGCCTGCGCCGCGCTGGGAATTGTCCACGTCGTCGGCCAGGGCGCGATTGCATGGGCGCTTGGCCGCCTGCCGACAGCCCTCGCCTCGGTGGTTGTGTTCGTGCAGCCGGTCGTGGCGGCCGGCCTGGGATGGCTGTTTTTCCACGAGCCGATCGGAGTCATCCAGGGCCTCGGCGGAGCCATCGCCCTGATCGGCGTGGCTGTGGCGCAAAGGGCCGCGGCCAGAAGGACCACCTCCGCCGAAACCGGCGCCGCGACGGCCTGAATCCCTGCTCCTGCCCTGCCGGAGGTTCTAAGGGATCAGCAAGGTCGATCCGGTCGTCTCGCTCGCTTCCAGCGCGCGTTGCGCGGCCACCGCTTCGGTCAGCGGAAACCGCTGGTTGATGGTGATCGTCACCTGCCCGGAGCGGATTACGTCGAACAGGGCCTGCGCGCTCTCGTCGAGGTCTGCGGTGGTGGCGGTGTAGTCGATCAGCGTAGGTCGGCTCAGGTAGAGCGAGCCGTTCCGGCTGAGCTCCAGGGGATCAAAAGGCGGGACGGCGCCGGAGGCGTTCCCGAAGCTGACCAGCATCCCCCGCCGGCGCAGACTGCGGAGCGAAGCTTCCCAGGTCGCCCGACCCACCCCGTCGTAGGCGACGTGGACGCCCTCCCCGCCGGTGAGTTCCCGCGCCCGCGCCGCGATGTCTTCGCGCTGGTGGTCGATCACGTGGTCAGCCCCGAGGGCCGAGGCGACGGCGGCCTTCTGCGCTCCCCCGACCACGGCGATGACCGTCGCTCCAAGCGCCTTGGCCCACTGGGTCAGGATCGAGCCCACGCCCCCTGCGGCCGCGTACACCAGGGCGACGTCGCCGCGCCCCAGCGGAAAGGTGCGCCGCACCAGGTATTCGGCGGTCATGCCCTTCAGCATGGCTCCGGCTGCAGTCTCGCTCCCTATCGCGCTCGGAAGCCTCACGGCGCGGCCTTCGGACAGCACCCTGAATTGGGCGTAGCTGCCCGTCCCGCCTGCGTAGGCGGCCCGATCGCCGACCGCGAAACGGGTGACGCCGGAGCCGACCTTCTCCACCACACCCGCCCCCTCGCCCCGGGTACGAAAGGCAATTCCATCCGGTACAGTCCGGAGCGCTGATAGGTCTCGATATAGTTCAGCCCCACCGCCTCCTGCCGGACGAGAATCTCGCCCGGGCCAGGCTCGGGCACAGGCATGTCGACCAATTCCAGGACTTCCGGACCTCCTGTGCGGCTGACCCTGATCGCTTTCATGGGGGACTCCTCGCCAAGCAGCCTCAGATGGGGGTCTGCAGCCCGCCGTCCAAGCGCGGACCTGGCCGGACCCGGGCCCAATGGGATCGCTCCGCGACTGCGAACCAGACGTGAAACGGGCCCGGGGTCGCCCCCGGGCCCGCCCGAAACACTGTCTCGCCTTCGCCTAGAGCGGCTGCAGGTTCACGGCTGCGGTCTTGCCCCGTTCGTTCTCCAGATCGAAGCTGACCCGCTGGCCCTCATTGAGACCCTGGAGTCCGGCGCGTTGAACCGCCGAGATGTGGACGAACACGTCCTTGCCGCCATCCTCGGGCTGGATGAAGCCATAACCTTTGGTGGTGTTGAACCATTTGACCGTGCCAGTCGACATTCGGCGTCTCCACGTTAGCCGTTCCCGGACCGCGGGCGACCCCCTTGGTCCATGCAATCCAGTCCGGGAAGCGGCTTAGGGAGACGGCGCATTGAGGCCGAATTCCGGTCGTCGGCAGCCAGCTGTAGATCGCGGGCGAAACTTTTGCCCGCCCAAATAACGGTGGTCAAATCGATTCAGGGCTAGCGGAAGTTGAATTCTCCGCGCCCGGCGTGGAGGGTTGCGGCGGCGGCGTCTGGTAGCCCTGGGGAGCCGTGCCCGGCAGGAGATCGGTCGGATCCGGCTGGTGAGGGCAGAAGTCCGAATGGCCCATGTCCAGGTGCAGGTGGTCTGCGTGGGCGAGGTTGTAGTCGGGCCCCAGAACCGTGCGGAAGACCTCGCACCCTCCGTCGCGGACGTGGCGCAGGAATTCCGCCGTCGGGTCGTCGCCGTTCCAACCGTCCTTGACCGTGACGCGACGGCCGTCCGCAAGCAGGAATTCCCCGATGTCCAGGGCGTTGGCGACCGCGTGTTCACTGGGGCTGGCGGCCCGCCCGCCGTTCTTGGCCCGGCAGGAGTAGGTGCCGTAGCTGACCATGCCCGTCAGCCGTGAGCCGAGCGTCCCCTGCGCGATCGGCTGGACATACTGCCGGTCCCAGACCACGTAGGCCGCCGCAACGGGGCAACTCATCACGAGATCCCGGGGGGTCAGGGGCGTGGCCCCGGACTGGATGCGGACGCCGTAGCGCACCCTGCAGAAGGGCTCGGCGCCGTCGATGTCCGGAGCGGGCGCCGCCACGACCCCCACGGCCGCGAGCGCCGCGATGCAGGCGTCGCGGTCGGCCGCCAGCTGGTCGAGCTGCATCCCTGTCGCCAGGCCGGGCGGCTGGCTCAGGTCGGCCGGCCGCCAGGGCAGGTGGCGTGAAGGCACCCAGGCGTTGACCAGGAGGACGGCAATCACGCCCAGGGCGGCAAGAAATCCGAAACGAATGAGCAGCGATCGCACGCCCGACGCTCGCACGCCGCAGGCCGCGCCTCAAGCCTCGCCTCAGACGGGCGCGAACAGGTCGGTCAGCTTCTTTCCCAGGAGCTGACAGGCCTTTGCTCCGCCGTCGGCGGACGCATCGTTGGAAGCGACAGCGAAGGCCAGGCCACGGTCCGGCAGCACCAGGGCGTTCAGGTACCAGAGGGTGTTGGAACCTGCGTGGGCGAGACCTCTCCCCCGCGCCCCGGCGAGGACGCCCCATCCGAGGGCGTATTGCGCCTCTCCGGAGCCCGGCACGGGCGTGATGAGGCGGGTCACGGTTTCCGGCCTGAGCACCCCTGCGCCATCGTTGAGGAAGAGCTGCAGCCACTTGCCGTAGTCGGCCAGGGTCATGTGGCCGGTTCCTGCGGGCCCCAGCGCCGGGGGATTGTCAGACTCAGGGCTTTCCGGACTGATCGGGCGGGGTCCGCTGGTCGATCCAAAGAACGCCGGCGCGTGGCCCCAGGGCTGCGCCCCCTTTGGCGCGCCGAAGCCGGCGCTGGTGATGCCCAGGGGCTCCCACAGCTCGGCCCGGATGACGTCTTCCCACGGCTTGTCGGCGATCCGCTCGATCGCGGCGCCGGCGAGAATGTAGTCGGCGTTGGCGTAATGAAAGGCGCCGGCCGGTCCCTTAGGCGCCGTGGACAGGGCCTTGGCGATCAACTCGGTGCGCTCCGTGCGCACCGGCTTCGGCGTAGCCAGCATCGCCCCCCATTCTGGCCCGGTCAGACCTTCGTCGAATAGGCCGGCGCGGTGGCCCAGGATCGCCTCGATGGTCGTCTGTCTCCACGCCGGGTCCAGGGTCAGGTCGGGGAAGAGCTCCGGGAGGGTCGCCCCCCAGCGGGCGCGCCCCTTCTCCACCAGTCGTCCGTAAACCGCCGCCGTCATCGCCTTGGTGTTCGATCCGAGATGCCAACGGTCATCAGGAGTGACCGGGTCGGGTCCGCCAATCCGCCGCAATCCCTTCGCGTCGAGAAACAGGCGCCGATCCTTGGACACCACCAGCCCGGCCAGCGCCGGCGCACGCGTCTCCCTGAGCACGCCCGCCACCAGGTCGGCTGGCGGAGCCGGATCCGCCGCGCGCGCGGCCGTCGGCGTCGCCAGACCGGCGGCGAGGCCGTACAGGAGTTGTCTGCGGTCCATGCGGCGTCCCCTCGTCAATCGGTGGACGCTCAGCCTATGCTGGGTGCGAACCCGGGGGGATGAAATCTTGCTCATCTTGAAGGTCGCCAAACGCGGGCTCGCGGCCCTGGGATTCCTCGTGCTCGGCCTGCTGGCCGTCGTCGTCGCGCGAGGCCTGACCTGGAAGGCTCCGGCGTACGAGCGACCGACGCAACTTGCGGCGCCGACGCCCGTCGACGGTGAGCGGGCGGCGCAGCGCCTGGCCCGGGCCATCGGCTTCCAGACCGTCTCGAACCAGGACGAGCGCCTGAACCGCTGGGACCAGTGGGACGCGCTCCAGTCCTGGCTGCAGACCACCTACCCCGCCGCCCATGCCGCCATGGGGCGGGAGATCGTGGCCGGACACACCCTGGTTTACACCTGGACCGGATCGGACGCCGGCATGCCCCCGATCGTGTTGATGGCTCACCAGGACGTGGTGCCGATCGTTCCGGAGACCGCGGGCGACTGGACGCATCCGCCTTTCGAAGGCCGCATCGTCGACGGCGTGGTCTGGGGGCGCGGAGCTCTCGACGACAAGGGATCGCTGGTTTCCCTGTTCGAGGGCGTCGAGGCTCTGGCCGCGAAGGGCTTCAGGCCGCGACGGACCGTCTACATCGTCTGCGGTCACGACGAGGAGGCCGGCGGGCGAGGGGCCGCCGCAGCCGCCGCCCTGCTGAAATCACGCGGGGTCCGCCCCGCCTTTGTGCTCGATGAAGGCGGCCTCGCCCTAACCGAAGATCCCATCACAGGACAGCCGATCGCCTTCATCGCCACCGCCGAGAAGGCCTACGCCACCCTCAAGGTCGAAGCGCGCGCTCCGGGGGGTCATTCCTCGGCCCCCCCGGGCGAGACGGCGGTGCACATCCTCGCTCGGGCCATCGACCGCATCGCGTCGGACCCCTTCCCGCTGCTCTTTGACGGTCCCGGCGCAGAGACGATCAGGGCGCTTTCGGGCAAGGCGTCGCTGCTGCAGCGGATGGTGATCGGCAACGACTGGCTGTTCGGACCGCTCATCGCCTCGCAGGCCGCGTCGACGCCGACCGGCGCCGCCCTGCTGCACACCACGATCGCACCGACGATGCTGGAAGGCTCCCCCAAGGAGAACGTGCTGCCGGAACGGGCGACCGCCCTGATCAACTATCGCATCCATCCACGGGACAGCCGGGCTTCAGTGATGGAGCGCGCGCGGCGCGACGTGAAGGGCCTGAACGTCACCCTGACGTGGCTGCCCACCGCCAGCGATCCCCACCCGCCCGCGCCCACGGACACGCCTCAGTGGTTCCAGCTGGCCGCGCTGGCCCGGTCCGCCACCAACGCGCCTGCCGTCCCGGGCCTGACATCGGGCGCCACGGACGGGCGCTCAATGACCATCCTGACCGACAGCGTCTACCGCTTCCTGCCCTTCCTCATCACCCCGTCCGAACTGGAGACCATCCACGGGGTGAACGAACGGATTTCAGTCGCGAACGTGAAGCGGGGGTCCGAATTCTACGCGCGTCTGATCGCCACGATGGCGGGCTAGGACCTCAGGACCGCCCCACGGCCTCCGAGAGGTGGCCGAAGCCCTCCGCAGCCAGGCGCGCGCGCAAGCCGTCGCGGATCCGACCGACGAGGCCCGGCCCCTCGAACACCAGGGCCGAGTAGAGCTGCACGGCCGAGGCGCCGGCGCGAATCTTGGCCCAGGCTTCCTGCGCCGATCCCACGCCGCCCACGCCGATCAACGGCAGCCGTCCCTGCGTCGCCGCATAGAAGTCGGCCAGCACCTGAGTTGAAGGCTGGAACAGCGGCTTGCCGGAGAGGCCGCCCGTCTCGGCGGCCTGGCGCGACCTCAGGCCGCCGGGCCGATCGACGGTGGTGTTGGAGACGACCAGGGCGTCTATCCCCCCGGCCAGGCAAGCCTCGGCGATCTGGGCGATCTCTCCCTCATCGAGATCGGGCGCAACCTTGAGGAAGACCGGCCTGGGGCCGTGGGCCGCCGTCAGCCCGGCCCGCGCCTCCCTCAGACGCCCCAGCAGGTCGTCGAGCGCGGCCCGGGTCTGCAACGCCCGAAGGCCGGGCGTATTGGGCGAGGAAATGTTGGCGGTGAAGTAGCTGGCCCAGGGCCAGAGCCGACGCAATCCTTCCACGTAGTCGGCGGTTCGGTCCGCGCTGTCCTTGTTGGCGCCGATGTTGGCCCCGACCACGCCTGGCATTCCCCGACGCCGCTTCAGCCGCTCTTCGAAGGCGTCCAGGCCCTGGTTGTTGAAACCCATACGGTTGATCACCGCCCGATCCTCGGTCAGCCGGAACAAGCGCGGCCGCGGGTTCCCGTCCTGCGGCCGCGGCGTCACGGAACCGCATTCCACGAACCCGAAGCCGGCGGCGAGCATGGCGTCGGGGACTTCGGCGTTCTTGTCGTAGCCTGCCGCCAGGCCCACGCAGTTGGGGAAGGTCAGGCCGGCGATGGTCACCGACAGCGTGGGATCGCGCTGGCTGTGGCGCGGACCCAGTCCCAGGCTCATGGCCGCCAGGCTGACCCCGTGAGCCGTTTCCGGATCGAACAGGCGAAGGGTCCTGGCTCCGAGGTCGTGCAGGGTCACTCGCCGCCTCCCCCGCCGTGATCGCGGGCGTGCCAGATGTTCCAGAACCGCGGCCGCATCGCCTCGTCGAACTCGAAAGCCACCGCCGAAGCGGTGGGGAACGACGCCTTCGCCTTGTCCAGCACCGAGGCCGGCTCGGCGGCCTCGATGATCAGCTCGAGCATGGCCATCGGGACCCCGGGATTGTGACCCACCAGCATGACCGTTTGGGCCGCGCCTTCCACCCGCTCGATGGCGTCGCGGATCGCGGCGGACCCCGCGTTGTAAAGCCTGTGATCGAAACGGGCGTCCGCGCCGGGGAAGTTCTCGGCCAGCCCGGCCCAGGTCTGCCTGGTGCGTTCGGCGCTCGACACCAGCGCAACGTCCGGGACCAGTCCAGCCGCAGCCAGGACGCGCCCCATCAGGCGCGCATCCTCAAGGCCGGCCGGAGTCAACGCTCGATCGTGGTCTTCGCCGGAAGCCGCCCTGGTCTCCGCCCTGGCGTGCCGCATCAGGATCAGTCTGCGCATGGCCGCCGTTCTAGGCGGGTTCGGCGTCACGCTCTACCGCCCGGCGCGTCGGCGCGGGCGCGGGGTGCAGTATTTCGGGGATAAGGCTCTCCAGCAGGTTGGCCGCGGGCTCGGCGCGCGCAGCGAACTGGCGCTTGCAGGCCTCCATCAGAATGAGGCCGGCCGCCCCCGGCCAAATGCGCGAGCCCACCTGCTCGAAGTTTTCGGCCCAGTCGGCGAGCTGGCGCCACGGGGGCACGTACAGCGCCTGCGACCAGGCCGTCGGTTCGAGGTCGGCGGCCCGCACCAGCCGTTCCAGCTGCCCGCGTGTGAACGGCCGGCCGTGACCGAAGGGGGTCTTCTCCGCGTGGGCCCAGAGCCCGCCCCGCGCCGCGGCGGCGATGATCACCCGCCCCGATCCGGACAGCACCCGGCCGATCTCGGCCAGCATGGCGGCCGGGCTGTCCGCTTCCTCCAGGCCGTGCACCACCAGCACCCGATCGAACATGGCCGTCGGGAAGGGCAGACCGGCTTCGTCGACGAGGCATGACCGGCGCCGGCCATGCGCTGGCCAAGGCTCGACCCCCTGCCGCATGGGCATGGCCGCGGTCACCCGCCGCGCGCTGAGAAAGGGCTCCAGGAAGGGTGTGGCGTATCCCAGGCCCAGCATGTCGACACCGGGCGCATCACCCCAGGTTTCGAACACCTTGCGGGTCAGGGTCTCGCGCACCGCCTCGCCCAGGGGCTGGGCGTAGAATTCGCGAAGCTCGACCACGTCGCGGCGCATCGTTCCCTCGAAGGCTCCTCCCCCCTATACCGCCTAATTGGCGTGTTGCCTCCAGAGGACCCCGCGATGCCGCTCACCGTGCGCCAGTTTCCCTGCCTGTCGGACAACTACGGCTTTCTGCTGCGCGACGAGGCCAGCGGCGCCGTGGCCACGGTAGACACCCCTGACGCCGAGCGGATCCTGTCGGAGCTGTCCGACAGCGGCTGGGGCCGGCTGGACTACGTGCTGAACACCCACTGGCATCCTGACCACGCGGGAGGCAACGCCCGGCTGAAGGCGGAAACCGGCTGCACCGTGCTCGGGCCCGAAGAGGTCCGGCGCATCGAGGCGCCGCTGGATCGCGTCCTGGCCGGCGGCGAGACGGTCATGCTGGGCGAGACCGCCTTTCGCGTTCTGGCCACCCCGGGCCACACCCTGGGCCACATCGCCTACGTCTCCGATTCGGACGGCATGGCCTTCGTCGGCGACACCCTGTTCGCCCTCGGCTGCGGACGCCTCTTCGAGGGAACGGCCGAACAGATGTGGGCCAGCCTGCAGACCCTGGCGGCCCTGCCGCCCCAGACCCGTGTCTACTGCGCCCACGAATACACCGAGAGCAACGCCCGGTTCGCGCTGAGCGTGGATGCCGCGCCGCTGACGGCCGAACGGGCGGAGCAGGTCTTCGAAGCCCGCCGCCGCGGCGACTGGACCGTGCCCACGACGATCGCCGCCGAACGGGCCGCAAACCCCTTCCTGCGCGCGCCCGCCCTGGCCCTGCCCGGCGAAACGGACGCGGCGGCCTTCGCACGCCTCAGGGCGGCCAAGGACAGCTTCAAAGGCTAGGGTCAGCGCGCCGCGATGGTGCGCATGATGACGCCCGACGAGGGACGTCCCGCCATGCCAAGGCGCGGCGTGATGATGACTTCGAGCACGCCTTCCCTGAGGCGGGCGGCCGGTCGGGGCCCATAAAGGACCTTCACCTTGGTCACTCGGGTCAGCGCCGCACGCCCCCGCTGCATCAGCGACAGCCGGTAGATGGCCTCTGCGGCGATGCCGGCCGCGTCGGCCACCAGATAGGCGCTCTGCGGGGTGACCTCCTGGCCGCGGACGCCCGCCTCGAAGGTGATGACGCGCCGGGCCGAACGGCTGGCGCGCTGCGAGGACTGGGCCAGGATCTGCAATACCTGCTGGGGCGACAGGCTGGGCGGATGGAACGGCCGGGCCTGCGACACGAGCGCCGCCGGCATGCCGTCCGGATTCTCCTGGGTGAACAGGGTCAGCCCGCCCAGGCGCGTGATGCGCAGGACGGGCTGCTCCAGGTCATTCTTGTAGATGATGTCGCCGCGCGGACCCTGGGTCGGGTGCAGCGCCCAGATCTCGAGGCCGCGGTCGAACTGCAGCAGGGCGGTGTTGCCCGTGCGGTCGAACACGAAGCTCGCGCCCTTCTCCGACAGGTAGCGGCCGACGAGAGGCGCGCGGCCCTGGGCGCGTCCGTCCTCGGCCACGGATCCGACCATGGCCTCGCGCAGGTTGCGCGGCGGCGCCGACTGGGCGGAGGCGAGGTCGCTCCGCACCAAGGCGATCGCCACGAGCGCATAGAACAGCGCCGTCCTGACCGAGACCCATGAAAGCATGGCTGTACGATAGGCTGCCGACAGCGGCGGTTTTGGGGCGTTGGCGGGGCCTAGCCCACCATGTACTGGCCGCCGTTGAGCGAAAGCGTGCAGCCTGTGACGAATCCGGCACGGTCCCCAGAGAGCCATGAGACCATGTCTGCAATTTCCTCGCCGCGGCCGAGGCGCCCGACGGGAATGCCGGCGATGATCGAGTCCAGCACCTTCTGGTCCATGGCGCCCACCATCTCGGTGTCGATGTAGCCGGGCGCGATGCAGTTCACGGTGATGCCCTTGCGGGCGTTCTCGAGCGCCAGGGCCTTGGTGAAGCCGATCATCCCGGCCTTGGCCGCCGAATAGTTCGTCTGGCCCATCTGGCCCTTCTGGCCATTGATCGAGCTGATGTTGACGATGCGGCCGAAGTTGCGCTCGCGCATCCCCTCGATGACCTGGCGGGTCATGTTGAAGATGGAGTCCATGTTCACTGAGATGACCTGACGCCACTGGTCCGGCGTCATCTTGTGAAAGAAGCCGTCGCGCGTAATGCCGGCGTTGTTCACCAGCACGTCGACCGGGCCGAGCTCGGCCTCGACGGCGGCGACCGCCTTCTGGCAGTCCTCGAAGCTGCCGACGTTGCCCTTCACGACCATGACGCCGAACTCCTTGGCCGTGGCCTGCGCGGCTTCCTCGTTGCCGGAATAGCCGGCCGCGACCTTCAGCCCGTCGGCCTTGAGGCGTTCGACGATGGCCTTGCCGATGCCGCGCGTGCCGCCGGTGACGAGAGCAACTCTCTGCATTTTGACGTTTCCTCGTGTCCCATTGCGTCGCTCTCTTCGGAGCGAACGTGTTCAACAAACAGTGTTAACCGGGCCCGGCGAACCGCGCCAGAAGTTCAATTGCAAAAGGCGGTTAGGCCCGCTCGACGCACATGGCCACGCCCATGCCGCCGCCGATGCACAGGGTCGCGAGTCCCTTCTTCGCCCCCGAACGCTTCATCTCGTGCAGCAGGGTGGTCAGCACGCGCGCGCCGGAGGCGCCGATGGGGTGGCCGATGGCGATGGCGCCGCCGTTCACATTCACCTTCGCGGCGTCCAGGCCCAGCTCCTTGACCACGCACAGCGACTGCGCCGCGAAGGCCTCGTTGCTCTCGACCAGATCGAGGTCGGCGACGGTCCAGCCGGCCTTCTCCAGAGCCTTCCGCGAGGCGGGGATCGGACCCGTGCCCATCACCTCGGGCTCGACCCCGGCGTTGGCCCAGCTGACGATGCGGGCCAGGGGCTCCAGACCCCGCGCCTTCGCCTCATCGGCGCTCATCAGCACCACCGCGGCGGCGCCGTCGTTCAGGCCCGAGGCGTTGGCGGCGGTGACTGAGCCTTCCTTGTTGAAGGCCGGGCGCAGGCCGGCCATGGCTTCGTAGGTCGCGCCGTGGCGGATGTACTCGTCGTTCTCGACGACGGTGTCGCCCTTACGGCCCTTGATCGTCACGGGAACGATCTCGTCCTTGAACTTGCCGGCCTTCTGGGCGGCCTCAGCCTTGTTCTGCGAGGCCACGGCGAAGCGATCCTGGTCCTCGCGGGTGATCTGCCAGCGATTGGCGATGTTCTCGGCCGTCTGGCCCATATGGTAGCCGTGGAAGGCGTCCCACAGGCCGTCCTTGATCATGGTGTCGACAAACCCGAGGTCGCCCATCTTCTGGCCGTTGCGCAGGTTCGCGGCGTGCGGCGCCTGGCTCATGCTCTCCTGCCCGCCCGCAACGACGACCTTCGCGTCGCCCGAGGTGATCTGCTGCATCCCCAGGGCGACCGCCCGCAGGCCCGAACCGCACAGCTGGTTCAGCGACCAGGCCGGGCTCTCGACCGGGACGCCGGCGGCGACGGCCGCCTGGCGGGCCGGGCCCTGGCCGGCGCCGGCCTGAAGCACCTGCCCCATGATCACCTCGTCCACCTCGGCGGGCTTCAGACCGGCGCGCTCGACGGCGGCGGAGATGGCGGCCTTGCCCAGTTCGTGGGCCGGAAGGCCGGACAGGGCGCCCAGAAACGATCCGACGGGCGTGCGGGCGGCGGAGACGATGACGACTTCGGTCATGGCGGAATCCTGGATTTCGGGGGCGGCGTCGGGGGGAGGACGCGATTTTGCGGCGCCATATGCCTGAAGGAACGCCGTTCGTCACGTGCTGCAACCGCGAAAAATCGCCACTCAGGCGAACCGAGCGGCGATTCCGCAACACGTCGTAGGAACTCTTGAACGGTTGCGGGCTTATCCTCGGCTCAACGGCCCCATAGGTTTTTCAGAATGAAGCACCTGCTACAGCCGAGCGAGGATGAGCTCTGCGAGCACTATCCGAACCGCGCCGAGCGGACGGCGGACATGATCGTCCACGCGGTGGCGATCGGGGCCGCGGCGGTGGGCGGGCTTTTTCTGGTGGTCATGGCTCTGCTGCGCGGCGGCGTGAGCCTGGCGTCCTCGACCCTTATCTACGCCATCTGCCTTATGGCCATGCTGGTGGCCTCTAACATCTATAACCTGCGTCGGCCCTGCCCCGAGCGCCGCATCCTTCGTCGCCTCGACGAGGCGGCCATCTTCCTGTTGATCGCGGGCTCCTACACGCCTTTCACCACCCAACGCTTCGAGCATCCCTGGGATATCGCCATGACCGCCCTCGTCTGGTCGGTTGCTGCGGG
This sequence comes from Caulobacteraceae bacterium, assembly GCA_019695035.1. GTDB lineage: Bacteria > Pseudomonadota > Alphaproteobacteria > Caulobacterales > Caulobacteraceae > JAEZEZ01. The sequence continues at coordinate 65,916 of JAIBAU010000011.1, forward strand.
CGGCGTGATCGGCAAGCTCTTCTTCCCCCGAGTGCCCGAATGGGCCTGGACCCTGCTCTACGTGGCCTTCGGCTGGCTGGCGGTGCTGATGCTGAAGCCGTTGCTGATGGGCGTGTCGGCCGTGGCGCTCGCCCTGCTGGCGACGGGCGGCCTGCTCTACACCCTTGGCGTGCCGCTTTTCCTCTGGCGACGCCTGCCGTTTCGACGGGCCATCTGGCATGGATTCGTCGTGGCCGGCGCGGCGGCTCACTACGTGGCGGTGCTGACGGGCGTGGTGCTGGTGGGCGCCGCGACCTGACCCGATCGGGCCTGCGCCGTCAGGACGCTGGCGCGACTCTCTCGCACGCGCGATAATCCCGCATCGCAACACGACGGGAGCAACCGTTGACCGACCCTCAGGGAGACAGCGCCGCCAAGCCGGAAGGCGAGCGCGTCGTCATCAAGAAGTACGCCAACCGCCGCCTCTACAACACGGCGTCCAGCTCTTACGTCACCCTCGACCACCTGGCCGAGATGGTTCGCGAGGGCGTCGATTTCGTCGTGTACGACGCCAAGACCAACGAGGACATCACCCGGTCGGTCCTGACCCAGATCATCTTCGAGGAGGAGAACCGCGGCGAGAACCTGCTGCCCATCCAGTTCCTCCGCCAGCTGATCAGCTTCTACGGCAACAACATGCAGGCGCTCGTCCCGACCTACCTCGAGATGTCGATGGACGCCTTCACCCGCCAGCAGGAGCAGTTCCGCGGCCAGTTCGCCAAGGCCTTCGGCGCGGCGCCCGGCGCCGGGCTCTACGAAGAGCAGGTCCGGCAGAATCTGGCCATGTTCGATCGCGCCATGAAGATGTTCACCCCCTTCGCCTTCGGCAAGCCGGACGAGCCCAAGCCGGCTCCCGAGGCCCGCCCCGCCGGCGAGGACGCCACCATCACCGCCCTGCGCAAGCAGATGGAGGAGATGCAGCGCCAGATCGAAAAGCTGGCCACCGGGCGCTGAGGCATCGCATGACCGATCCGATAGACCCGGTCCGCCGTTCCGTCGCTTCGAGGCCGACGCGCCGACGGGGCGAGGATCGACGCCGCGAGGGTCAGGGCGATGCCAGACCCGACATGGCCTTTCCCGTACCCGCGCCCGAACGCCACGATCCCGAGCCGACGCCGCCGCCCAGCGATTCGGCCTTCGCCGCCCAGGTGCTGGGCCAGGGCGGCCAGAAGAAGGGACTGAAGGGCGGGCCGGAGGTGCTCAACAAGGCGCGCGGCGCCTATCTCGGGGCCGAATATTCCGGGGAGGCCGACCGGCGTCCGCCGCCGGGCCTGATCAAGAAGACCGAAATCTGACGGCCGCCGCCTAGGCTGCATCAGGCTTTGCCGCTATGCGAGGGCATGGCCTCGCACACGTCACGCACCGTCATCTACTCCGCCCTGGCCGGGAACACGGCCATCGCGGCGACCAAGTTCGCCGCCGCCTTCTTCACCGGCTCGGCGGCCATGCTCTCCGAAGCGATCCACTCCTGCGTGGATACGGGCAACCAGCTGCTCCTGCTGTTCGGCCTGCGCCGCGCCGCCAAGCCGCCCAGCGCCAAGCACCCGTTCGGCTACGGCCTGCAGCTCTATTTCTACACCTTCGTGGTGGCCGTCCTGATCTTCGGCGTCGGCGCCATGATCTCGATCCTGCACGGGTGGGAAAAGATCCAGCATCCGCATTCGATCGAGCACGCCTGGGTCAATTACATCGTGCTGGGCCTCGGGGTCGTGTTCGAGGGTGCGGTGTGGATCGTGGCCTTCAAGGCCTTCAACAAGGAGCGCGGGCGAAAGTCGATCTGGTCGGCGGTGCGCAATTCCAAGGATCCCACGGTATTCACCGTCCTTTTCGAGGACACCGCCGCCCTGCTGGGCCTGATCGTCGCCCTGCTGGGCGTGTTCCTCAGCGAGAGCCTGGATATGCCCGTGATCGACGGCTACGCCTCGATCGTCATCGGCGTCATCCTGGCCATCACGGCCTTCTTCCTGGCTTTTGAGAGCCAGAGCCTGCTGACCGGCGAAGCGGCCAGCCATGACACGCGGGTGGGCATCAACCGCATCGCGCGCGCGGAACCGGGGGTCGAGGGTCTGAACCAGGCTCTGACCATGCACTTCGGACCCAACGACGTGCTGGTGGCCCTCAGCCTGGACTTCAAGGACACCCTGAGCGCGAAGGAGGTCGAGGACACCGTCACCCGACTGGAGCAGGCCATCAAGGCCGAGCATCCCGACGTCACCCGCATCTTCATCGAGGCCCAGAGCTTCGACGCCGACCGGCGGGGTCGAAAGCTGGTCGAGGACAAGCGCCGCGAACGGGCGAAGGAAACGCCCTAGCCGGCGCGCCGGTCCGGAGTGGCCCGACCCTTGCTTAAGGAGTCGGCAACCATGTTCAGTCCGGGACCGCGTCCATGCCGAGCCTCGCCACCATCGCCGTTCGCACCTTCGACATCGTTGTCGTGGCTCTGATCTTCACGGCCTTCAGCTAGGCAAACAAAAACGGCCGGGCGGCAGGCCCGGCCGTCTCGGTATTCCCTGACCGGGAAATCTATTCCGCCGCGCCGAAGTCGAAGTCCTTGCGGGCGGTGATGATCGTCACGATGAAGCCCGCCAGGACGTCCAGCAGCGTCATCATGGTGATGAGGAAGAAGACCGACGTCGCGAACGCCGGCACCAACAGGAACTCCACCAGGCAGACAATGAACACGATCATCGACAGCGAGTGGTTCACGATCGCCACCCGCCGGCTGGTCGTGGCCTTGAGTAGCTCGAAGAACAGCATGAACAGCGACAGCAGGATCAGCAGATCCCCGGCCGTCAGCGTCCAGGTCGCACCCGACGCCATCGGCAGGGTGAACAGGGTCTTGGTCAGTTCGGCGTTGGTCGAGGCCGCCGCACCGCCCATCATCTTCGCGGCGGCGATGAGGTTGTAGAGCACGACCGGAATCGCCAGCAGCGGCAGCGCGGTGAACATCGGCGTATCTCCCTGAAGCCCAGCCTTGGAAGCTCTACGGTTAATACCGTCGTTAGGCTGAATGCGCCAGCAGCCGTCGGGGTTCAACTGTCCTCGCCGTTTCGGGGAAGCCATTGGAACGGTTGACCTCGCCGCCCCTGTGCTAAGACGAGGGCGATGACGAGTCTGGACCTCGATCGGCTGATCGCCGGCTGGCGCGGCCCCGCGCTCGCCGCGCTGGTGGCCCTGCTCGCCGCCCTGCCCGGCCTGATCGCCATGCCCCCCCTGGACCGGACCGAAGCGCGCTTCGCCCAGGCCACGGCCCAGATGCTGGAGAGCGGCGACTGGACCGAACCCCGCTTCCAGCAACGTCCGACGCGCGACCTGAGCCCCGCCGTGCATTGGCTGCAGGGCCTGAGCGTGGCGGCGGCTTCTTCGGAAGAGGACCGGGCGATCTGGGCCTACCGCATCCCCTCGCTGCTCGGCGCAATGCTGGCTGCGGCCGCCTGTGTGATCGGCGCGCGCCGGTTCTGGGGCGACCGCCGGGGCGTGGCCGCAGGGATCGTCCTGGCCTCAAGCCTCGTGCTTTCGACCGAAGGCTTCATGGCCAAGCCGGACGCCCTGCTCTGCGCCTTCGTCACCCTCGCCATGGTCGCCCTGTCCCGGCTGTACGAGCAGGGACGGGACGGAGAGCGGCTGGAGAAGCGCTGGAAACTGGTGTTCTGGGCCGCGCTCGCCGCCACAGTCCTGGTCAAGGGGGTGGTGGGCCCCGTCATCGTGGGCCTCACCCTGGCCACCCTGGCGATCTGGGATCGCAAGGCGGCCTGGATGGCGCGGCTGGGCTGGGTGTGGGGGCTGATCCTGATCCTGGCGGCGATCGGACCCTGGGCCGTGGCCGTGACGGTGGCCACCGACGGCGAGTTCTGGCGGGGCGCGTCAACGCAGCTGTGGCGATCGCTGGGCGGAGCCGGTCGGCATCTGGCGCTGCCGGGCTTCCACGCGGCGTTCTCGCCGCTGTTCTTCTTTCCCGGCACTCTGCTGCTGATCGCTGGCATCGTCGCCGGGTGGCGTCAGCGCGCCGAGACGGGACCTCGGTTCGCCCTGGCCTGGCTGCTGCCGGCCTGGCTGATGTTCGAGCTGACCCCCGGCAAGCTGCCGCACTACGTGCTTCCCCTCTACCCGGCTCTCGCCTGGCTGGTGGCGGCGGCGCTGTCTCGCAACCTGTCGCGGCGCTCGCTGATCGGGGGCGTAGCCCTGTCCAGCCTGGCGGCCCTGACCTGGAGCGGCGTCTCCATCTGGCTGCTCAGCGCCTACGGCGATCCCTCGGACCAGATCTACGTCAGCGTGGCGGTGGTCTGCCTGCTGGCGGCCGTCTTCATCGGCGGCTGGTTCATGTGGAACCGTGAGGTGCTGACCGCCCTGATGATCACCTGCGCGCTCGGCGTCCTGGCCCACGCGGCGCTTTCGGCCGGACTTGTCCCCCACCTGAAGGCGCTTTGGCCGACCCGGACCCTGGTGCGCACGCTGAACCGGGTGGGGCTGGACCCCCGCCAGGGCCTGGCCGCCGGTCCCGTCGCCGTGGCCGGGCTGTCGGCTCCCAGCGCGGTGTTCCTGCTCGGCACCGAAACGGAACTCGGCGACGCCGCGGCCGCGGCCCGCGCCATCGCCGAAGGACGCCCCGCGGTGGTCGAGGACCGGGTTCGCGACGCCTTCAACGCCGCGCTCTCACGCCGGGGCGCCAAGGCCACGCCGGCGGGCGCCGTGAAGGCCTATGACTTCACCCGCGGGCAGCCCATATCCCTCACCATCTACCGGCCCGGCCGACCCGCCGGCGCCCGTCCCTGAAGGAGCCCCCGTGTCCCGACCCTTCATCGAGATCGTCGAAGTCGGTCCGCGCGACGGGCTGCAGAACGAGAAGGCGGTGCTGTCGGTCGAGGACAAGGTCGACTTCATCGAGCGCCTCGAGCGAGCCGGAGCCCGGCGGATCGAGACCGTCAGCTTCGTCAATCCGGCCCGGGTGCCCCAGATGGCGGGCGCCGAAGAGGTGTCGGCCGCGCTGCCGCGCCGGGCCGGCCGAGCCCGGATCGGCCTGGTGCTGAACCTGCGGGGCTGGGATCGCGCCGTCGAGGCGGGCGTCGACGAGGCCAATGTGGCGCTGGCCGCCACCGACGGCTTCGGGACGCGCAATCAGGGCCTCACCGTCGCCCAGCAACTGGACATGCTGGGCCAGATCGCGGAGCGGGCGCACAACTCCGAAGGCGCAGGTCAGGGAATGCCCTCGCTTTCGGCGACCATTTCCGTCGTCTGGGGCTGCCCCTTCGACGGCGAGGTGGACGAAGGCCAGGTGACCGCCATGGTCAGACAGATCGCCTCCCTCGGCATCCGGGAGATCGCGCTCGCCGACACCATCGGAGTCGCCGACCCCTGGACCGTCCGCCGTCGCGTGGAGGCCGCGAAGAAGGCCGCGCCGGACGCGACGCTTCGCCTGCATTTCCACGACACCCGCAACACCGGCCTGGCCAACGCCTACGCCGGGATCGAGGCGGGGATCACGGTCCTGGACGCCAGTTGCGGCGGCATCGGCGGCTGCCCCTTCGCCCCGAACGCCACGGGCAACATCGCCACCGAGGATCTGGTCTACATGCTGGACCGCGGCGGCTTCGACACCGGCTACGATCTCGGCGCCCTGATCGAGACCGCCCACTGGATCGGCGGCAAGCTGGGCAAGGCGCGGCTCTCGGCGCTCAGTCGCGCGGGCGGGTTTCCCGTCATCGCGGGCTAGACGAACCGGGCCGCCCGGGCCGCGCGCATCCTAACCCCGCTGGTCGGGCGCCAGGGCTTCCTCGGTCAGCATCCGGACTGCCTCGTCGAGCGGCACGACCGTCTGCTCCTGCGAGCCCAGGCGCCGCAGCGCCACGGTGCGGTTCTCGGCTTCCTGGCGGCCGACGACGGCGATCACCGGAACCTTCTGCAGGGAATGCTCGCGCACCTTGTAGCCGACCTTCTCATTGCGCAGGTCGGTCTCGAAGCGCAGGCCGGCCTTCTTGAAGGCCGCCTTGCATTCCCCGGCATAGGCGTCGGCGTCCGAGGTGATGGTCGCCACCACGCCCTGCACCGGCGCCAGCCACAGCGGGAAGGCGCCGGCGTAGTGCTCGATCAGGATGCCGATGAAGCGCTCCAGCGAGCCCAGCACCGCACGGTGCAGCATCGCCGGCCGCTTCTTGGAGCCGTCCTCGGCCACGTACTCGGCCTCGAATCGCTCAGGCAGGTTGAAGTCGACCTGCACGGTGCCGCACTGCCAGGCGCGGCCGATGGCGTCGTACAGGGTGAATTCCAGCTTGGGGCCGTAGAAGGCGCCCTCGCCCGGCTTCAGTTCAAAGGGGACGCCCATCATTTCGCATGAGCGAGCCAGTTCGGCCTCGGCCTGGTCCCAGATTTCGTCGGAGCCGATGCGCTCTTCCGGGCGGGTGGCCAGCTTCACCTCGACGTCCGTGAACCCGAAATCCTTGTAGGTCTCGAAGATCATGTTGCCCGCGTCGGCCGCTTCCTGGGGCAGCTGTTCGGGCGTGCAGAAGATGTGGGCGTCATCCTGGACAAAGGCGCGCACCCGCATCAGGCCGTGCAGGGCGCCCGACGGCTCGTATCGGTGGCACGAGCCGAACTCGGCCATGCGCAGCGGCAGGTCGCGGTAGGATTTCTGGCCGACGTTGAAAATCTGCACGTGGCCGGGGCAGTTCATCGGCTTGACCGCCAGCTGCTCGCCGACGTCGGCGACCTCGCAGACGAACATGTTGGCCTTGTACTTGGCCCAGTGCCCCGAGCGCTCCCACAGGCCGCGGTCCATGAGCTGCGGCGAGCGCACCTCGACGTAGCCGGCGGGGTCCAGCCGACGGCGGATGTAGGCTTCCAGCGTCCGGTAGATGGTAGCTCCCTTCGGGTGCCAGAACACCGACCCCTGGGCCTCTTCCTGCATGTGGAAGAGGTCGAGCTGGCGGCCCAGCTTGCGGTGGTCGCGTTTCTCGGCCTCCTCGATCCGCTTGAGGTAGGCGTCGAGCTCCTCCTGCGTCGCCCAGGCCGTGCCGTACATGCGTTGCAGCTGGGCGTTGCGATGGTCGCCGCGCCAGTAGGCGCCGGCCAGCTTGGTCAGCTTGAACGCCTTGCCGACGAACTTCGTCGAGGGAAAGTGGGGACCGCGGCAGAGATCCAGCCAATCCCCCTGCCGGTAGAGCGTGATCTCCTCGCCCTCCGGCAGGTCCGAAATGATCTCGGCCTTGTAGTCCTCGCCGATGGCCTTGAAGTGGGCGATGGCCAGGTCGCGGTCCCACACCTCACGGACGATGGGCGCGTCACGGTCGACGATCTCCCTCATCTTGGCTTCGATCTTCGCGAAGTCCTCGATGGAGAAGGGTTCGTCGCGGGCGAAGTCGTAATAGAAGCCGTCCTCGATCGAGGGACCGATGGTGACCTGCGTGCCGGGGAACAACTCCTGGACGGCCTCGGCCAGAACGTGGGCGGTGTCGTGCCGGATGGTTTCCAGCGCCTCGGGCGCGTCGCGCATCACCAGTTCGAAGGTCCCGCTCTCGAGGGGCCGCTTCAGGTCGCGGAGTTCGCCGTTCAGCTTCACCAGCGCCGAGCGCTTGGCGAGGGAGGGCGAGATGGAGGCGGCGACATCGTAGCCCGAGGCCCCCTCGGGGTACTCGCGTCGGGCGCCGTCGGGGAATTGCAGTTCGATCATGTTTCACACTTGCGTGGAGGCACCGGGTCATAGCCCGATCCCCCCCAGGGATTGCATCGGCACACGCGCCGGGCGGCCATCCAGGAACCGCGCCAGAACCCGTGCTCGATCAGGGCGTCGGCCGCATACTCCGAACAGGTCGGCGCAAAACGGCACTGCTGCCCGATCAGGGGCGAGAGGGTCAGCTTGTAGGCGCGAAGCGCCCCTCTGACGGTTCGTTCGTAGAGAGTCATGCCGAGCGGCCCCGAACGGGTCGCGCGCTTATCGCACCTGCGAAAAGCCGCGATCAAGCCGCGTCGGCGGTGCTAGTTCGATCAAGCGCCTTGCGAGCGGCCTCTGCCGCGGCCTCGACAGCCACCAGGGTCGAGGCGTGGCGGGCGGGATAGTCCCTTACCTGCTCCAGCAGGCCGAGGTCGGCGAAGCGACCCGTCGGGTGCGGGCCACCCGCTTTCAGCATGGCCCGCAACTGATCGCGGGCTTGTACGACCTCCTCGACCGTGGCGCCGACGATGTGTTCGCCGACGATGCCGGCGACAGCCTGGCCGAGCGCGCAGGCTTTCACGTCCTGGGCGTAGTCGACGACGACGCCGTCCTTGACCACCACGTCGACCACCGCGCGGCTGCCGCACAGCTTCGACACCCGCTCGGCCGAGGCGTCGGGCGCGGGCAGACGCCCGGAGCGCGGCAGGTTCGCGGCCAGCTTGAGGATCTTCGCGCTGTACAGGTCGTCGATCATTGCCCCGTAAGGTAAGCCAAGCGGACCCGGTTTCAAACCGTACGCTCGGCCTTCTCCTTGATCGCCTCTCCCAGGATGCCGAACCCCAGCTTGAAGGCGCGTCCGCGCTTCTTCAGTTCGGACTTGGCGAAATAGCCCTCGTAGAGGACGCCGTTGGAGAAGATGCAGCTCTCCGGTCCGAGCTCCTCGATCTCGAGATAGCGCAGGCTCGACCAGAGGAAGCCCTTCTGGGCCCAGACCAGCTGCTCGCGTGGAGCCCAGTCGTGGACCTTGACCTCGATCGTACGCCGCTCTTCGTGCGGGTAGGCCTCGCAGATCCTCAGCGTCTCGCCGTATCCGATCCGGCCGGAGGCGCCGGGGTGGACGGGGTTCCAGTGCTCCCAGTTCTGCAGTTCGCTGACCAGCTCCCAAAGGCGGTCGGACGAGGCGCGCACGCCCAGGCGGTGTTCGATCTTGAGAGCCATGCGACGCTCTTACCCCGCCCCCTCCCCCTTGTGGAGAGGGAGACTCCGGCGCGCCCGACGGATTGGGAGGGCCGAGGCTAGGACCTGAACCGCCAGGTGGCGCCCGCGGGACCGTCCATGACCTCGACGTTGAGCGCGTTCAGTTCGTCGCGGATGCGGTCGGCCTCGGGCCAGTTCTTTTCGGCGCGGGCGGCGCCGCGCGCCTCGATCAGCGCATCGACCCGGGCCTTCATGGCTGGATCGATCCCTGCCTCGAACCAGGCGTCCGGGTCCTGCGTCAGCACCCCCATCAGATCGGCCGCGGCCATCAGCTCGGCCTTGGCCTGGCGGCGGGCGCCCCCTGACTCGGCTGTCTCCAGCGCCTTCGCCAGGGCGAACAGCTCCGCCATGGCGCGGGGGGTGTTCAGGTCATCCTCCAGCGCTTCCAGGAAGGCGTGCGGCGGATCGACTGGCTCCGCCTCCACGGCCTTGGCCCGTCGCAGCGCGCCGTACAGCCGGTCGAGACTGGCCTTGGACTGCTCCAGCAGATCCGACGTCCACGCCAGCGGGGCGCGGTAGTGGGCGCTCATCAGCGCCCAGCGGATGACCTCGCCCGGCCACTGCTCGACCAGGTCGTGAACCAGGGCCACGTTGCCCAGGCTCTTGGACATCTTCTCCTCCCCCATGTTGAGGAAGCCGTTGTGCATCCAGTAGCGGGCGTAGGTGTCGCCGCCGTGGGCGCAGCGGCCCTGGGCGACCTCGTTCTCGTGGTGGGGGAAGATCAGGTCCTGGCCGCCCCCGTGGATGTCGATCGGCAGACCCAGCACGTCCTCGATCATGGCCGAGCACTCGATGTGCCAGCCGGGCCGGCCGGGACCCCAGGGCGATGGCCACTCGGGCTCGTTCTCCTTGGACGGCTTCCACAGCACGAAATCGGCGGGATTCTTCTTGTAGGGCGCGACCTCGACCCGGGCCCCGGCGATCATGTCGTCCAGCGAGCGGCCAGAGAGCTGGCCGTAATCGGTGAAGCTGTCGACGTCGAACAGCACGTGACCTTCCGCCGCATAGGCGTGGCCGCGCGCCATGATGTCGCCGATCTGGCGCACGATCCCGTCGATGTGGTCGGTGACATGGGGAGCGACGGTAGGCGCGATGACGTTCAGCCGGCCCATGTCCTCGAGATAGGCCTTCTCGTAACGGGCCGTGATCTCTCCGATGGGCACGCCCGCCTCGGCCGCGCGCTTGTTGATCTTGTCGTCCACGTCCGTGACGTTGCGGGCGTAGATCACGTGGTCGGCGCCATAGCGGCGGCGCAGCAGCCGGAACAGCACGTCGAAAACCGCCGGCGGACGGGCGTTGCCGATGTGGGCGTAGTCGTAGACGGTCGGGCCGCAGACGTAGAGCGTCACCCGCGCAGGATCCTGCGGTTCGAAGACGCGCTTCTCGCGCTTCAGGGTGTCGTAGACGCTCAGGGGCATCGGGCTGTCCGGTTGCGGGATATGGGGACCGTCCCATATAGCGAAGCAGCACGCGGGGAAACCGAGTACGCATGGACGCCAATTTCAAGAAGCCCACCCTGGTCGGCATCGACGGCTCTCGCCTCGAGCGTCCGACGCGCGACCAGGCGCTGGAAGCCGTGCGCACCCTCATCGCCTGGGCCGGAGACGATCCGCGCCGCCCGGGTCTGCAGGACACCCCCAAGCGGGTGGCTGACGCCTTCGGCGAATGGTTCTCGGGCTACGACGCCGACCCGGCCGCCGAACTCGCCCGCACCTTCGAGGACGTGCAGGGCTATGAGGACATGGTCATGCTGCGCGACGTGGAGGTCGAAAGCCACTGCGAGCACCACATGGCCCCCTTCCTGGGCCGCGCCTACGTGGCTTACGTGCCCGCGGAAAAGGTGGTCGGCATCTCCAAGCTGGCGCGCGTGGTCGAGATCTTTTCGCGCCGCCTGCAGAACCAGGAGACCCTGACCAACCAGGTCGCCGAAGCCATCGACGCGAATCTGTCGCCGAAGGGCGTCGCCGTCTTGATCGACGCCGAGCACCAGTGCATGACGACCCGCGGCGTGCACCACCGGCACGTCTCGACCATAACCACCCGCTTTTCCGGGGTGTTCAAGACGGACGCGGCCCTGCAGGACCGTTTCCTTCGCCTGACGCAACGGGGTTAGGGTACGGCGGCTACGCGCAATAGGGGAACCGACTTGCGTTTTGGCAGCTTTACTTTGACAGACGGGCTTGCGAATTTCGCGGCCGGCAGGCCTATGCGCGGACGCGACTAGAAGGAGACACGGCCAGTGGGTGCAAAGCTCGGCGGCGGCGGCGGCGGCAGATACACGGTTGAACAGAACGCGGACATCAACGTCACGCCGTTCGTGGACGTGATGCTGGTGCTGCTCATCATCTTCATGGTCTCCGCGCCCCTGGCGACGGTGTCCATCCGTCTCGACTTCCCGCCGGCGGTTCCGCCCCCGCCGAACCAGAAGCTGGAAGAGCCGACCTTCATCTCGATCCAGAAGACCGGCTCGATCTTCATCGGCGACAAGCAGACCCGGCCCGAGACCCTGGCCGCCGATCTCGGCGCCGCCATCGGCGGGTCCGACCCGACGGCCGAACGCATCTTCATCCGCGCCGACGCCGACGTGCTCTACGGCCAGTTCATGGAAGTCATGAACGAGCTGCAGGATAACGGCTACTTCCAGGTCGGCCTGATCGGCGAAGACATCAGCTAGGTCTGACGGCCCAGCGACTTTCGAAGCGCCGCTCCGGGAAACCGGGGCGGCGTTTTCATTTGCTCCCGAGGACCTGATGCGGCCTAGAGCGCCTCGACGCCGCTGACCCCGCCCGCTTCCGGCCGGACCCTGAAGCGCTTGCCAGGGATGACCTGGAACGGCTTCTCGCGGATCGTGGAGACCCGCACCAGCTCGGCCACGGCCTCCTCGCGCGTCAGGGTGAGCAGGGTGAAGCCCTTTTCGGTCTCCATGTAGAGGACGTCCGGGTTCTGCGCCACGATCACCGGCTTCACGTCGATGCCGGGGACGGCGTCGAAGCTGGGCGCGGGACTGGAGATGGCCGTCACCCCGAACTCGACCGCGGCGCGGCGGCCGCCGGCGTCGTGCAATTCGTTGACCCAGGCCGTGTGGCTGTCGCCCGAAAGCACTACCGCGCGGGCCCGGGCCTCTGCGAACAGGGCGTAGAGCCGTTCGCGCTCGACCGGATAGCCGTCCCAGGCGTCGAGGTTCAGCGGCACGCCGTAGGAGAACAGGCCGGCCATCTGTTCGAGCCGCATCTTGGCGCGCCCCTCGACCCGCCCCAGCGCCTGCTGCACCACCTGTGCGCCCAGGGCCTTGACCACGTCGGGACCCAGCACCTTGGCCATCACCACCTGGTTGCCGATCAGCTGCCAGGCCACCCCCTGCCCGACCGCCGCCTTCAGGTCGGCGGACAACTGCGCCATCTGCGCCTCGCCCATCATCCGTCGGGAAGGGTCGGCCAGCTTGGCTGCGAAACCCGCCACGTCGGGACGGCCGTCCGGGCCCGCGAGATCGGTCTCGTAGTCGAGGGGCCGGGAGCGGGCCAGCAGGCGGGTCTCGACCATGTGCAGGCTGGCCACCTCGCCGAAGCGGAAGCTGCGGTTGATGGCCTCGCGCGGGGCATGGTCGCGGATCGGCATCCACTCGTAATAGGCGCGAAGCGCCGCGGCCTTGCGGTCCGCCCAGTTTCCTTCGCCGGGGTTGTGGTTCTCGGCCCCATCGGCCCAGGGGTCGTTGGCGATCTCGTGGTCGTCGAAGACGGCGATCCAGGGGGCGGCGGCGTGGGCGGCCTGCAGGTCCGGGTCCGACTTGTACTGGGCGTGGCGGCGCCGGTAGTCGGCCAGGGTGACGCATTCGTGGGGCGGGTCGGCCAGGCGGTTCAGGCCCGCGCCCTGACTGACGCCGTAGTCGTTCGGCGCGCCGCCGTATTCGTAGATGTAGTCGCCCAGGTGGATCACCGCGTCGAGCGGCTGCGACTGGGCGATCGCCGCGTAAACGTTGAACAGGCCCGCGGTGTGCAGGGCGCAGGAGGTGACGGCGAAGCGCAGGGGATCGGTGCTGTCGCGCTCGGGCAGGGTGCGCGTGCGGCCCACCGGCGAGATCAGCGATCCGGCGCGGAAGCGATAGTAGTAGCGGCGCCCGGGCCGCAGGCCGCGGGCCTCAGCCTTGGCGGTGTAGTCGCGGTCCTCCGAGGCCACCACCGGTCCGCGCGCCACGATGCGGCGGAACCCCGGCTTGTCGGAAACCTCCCAGGTCAGGGCCGTCGGCCCGGTGGCGCCGGAAACTCGCGTCCAGAGAATGACGCGGTCGCTCTGGGGATCACCCGAGGCCACCCCGTGGGCGAAGCTCAGCGCGGAGGCGGAGCCGCTCCTGGCGGCCGCCACGCCGGGAAACGCGCCGCTGATCAGGCCCAGCGCCGCGCGTCGGTCGAGTTTCATGCCGGCCTCCCGACCGTACTCAGGACAGGTCGGCCGGGAGGTCGCCCTCCCGGCCGGTTTCGTCTAGTGGCGGATGGTGAAGCTGAAGCCCCAGGTCCGCGGCTCGCCCGGAATGTAGGTCGGCAGACCCAGGCCGTCGCCCGTGTTGCCCGCGTCGATGATGTATTCCTCATCGAGCAGGTTGTCGGCGAACACCTCGAAGCGCCAGTGACCGTCGTCCGGCTCATAGCCGGCGCGCAGGTTCAGCAGGCCGTAGCTGTCCTGGTACTCGTCGCGGATCGTATCGGCCACGATCGCCCCGGCCGCGATGGTCTGCAGCGCCGGGTCGTCGTTGTTGTTCTCGAAGAACACCTTGGACTGCCAGGTCCAGGTCGGCCGCACGTCGAACACCCCGCCCCCGGTGGGGAAGCGGAAGTCGGCCCCGAACGACAGGGAGTGATCCGGCGACAGGCGGAAGCGGTTGCCCTCGTAGGCCCCGCTGTCGAAGCGCGCGTGGTTGTAGGCGTAGTTGCCGAAGACGTCGATGTTCGCGCTCGGCCGCCAGAAGAACTGGCCCTCGAAGCCGTAGGCGGTGGCCTCGCCCGCGTTGGTGGTCACGAACAGCGTGCCTTGCTGCTCGATCGTCTGGAAGTTGTCGTAGGTGTAGTAGTAGATCGCGCCGTCGAGCCGCAGGGCGCGGCCCATCAGCTCGGCCTTGGCGCCCACCTCGTAGCTGTCGACCGTCTCCGCCTCGACGCGCGTGAAGCGCGGCGCGCCCTGCGGCGAGGCCGGGGCGGCGGCGGAAAGCACTTCCGGACGGCGGCCGCGGGCATAGTTGGCGTAGAGGTTGACGTCGTCCGTGGCGCGGTAGAGCGCGGTCAGACGCCAGGTGAAGCCGTCATCCGAGAGGTCGGCGCGGATCGTGTCGCCATTGTTGGCGGTCGGCTGGAAGGTCAGGCCGAACAGCGGCAGCAGGGCCGGCGGGAAGAGAACCGCGCCCGGCGTACCCAGGGCGCCCGGCGTGCCCGGAGTGAACGGGTTGCCGAGGATGGCGAACAGCTGGCCGGCGGTGATCTGGCCGTTGCCGTAGGCCTGCAGCGTGCCGAGCAGGCCGCCCAGGATCGAACGTCCGTTGTCGACGTGGCTCGAGAAGCTGACGGTCTTGTCGTCGGTGGTGTAGCGCAGGCCCGCCGAGAACTCCCACTGGTCGGTGGGCCGGAAGGTCACGTCGCCGAACACATCCCAGCTGGTCAGGTCCTGACCGTTGGTCGCGGTTTCGAGGTGGTTGGACTTGAGGTTGTTGGCGATGCCCAGGGCCTGCACGCCCGACAGGTTGTAGGCGCCGCCCGTCAGGTTGGTCACCAGCCCCTGGATGAGCAGGGTGTTGAAGCCCGCCACGCCGTAGAACGGCAGGGCCGCCGGCTGGTTGGACGGGTTGCCCGTCAGCGGCGTCATGCTCAGGTTGCCGGTGAGCTGGGCCAGGGCGATGCGCTCATCGAACATGGCCGGCGTCGAGTCCGAACCGTCCTCCGAGAAGTAGTTGACGCCGGCGAACCACGACACGCGGCCGCCGTTGTCCCAGTTCAGGCGCAGTTCCTGGCTGAACTGGTCGCCCTGGGCGTCGTTGAGGAAGGTGATCACCGGCAGGGAGATGCCGTCGGCGTCGCCCACTTCCTGGGCGTCGAACTCCCGGTAGGCGGTGATCGACGTCAGCTTCAGGGAGTCCGAGATCTCCCAGGCGCCGATGCCGCTGATGCCCCAGACCTCGCGGTGCAGGCCCATCGGGCCGTAGGGGAAGTTGGACGGCGCGTTCAGCGCTGCGCCCGAGCCGATCGAGGTGTCGGCGAGCACCGCGCCCGTGTTGGGATCGGTCTGCAGGAAGTTGATCGACTTGAACGCCGTGCCGGCGGTGTTGTCTTCCTGGTAGTTGGCGATGATGTCGTAGCGGAAGTGGTCGTTGGGCACGAAGCTCAGCGTTCCGCGGAAGGCCATCGTGTCCTGAGAGTTGTAGTTCTCGCCGTGCAGCAGGTTGTCCACGTAGCCGTCCCGCTCCTTCAGGCGGGTGGCGAAGCGGAAGCCCACGGTGTCGGAGAGGGGCACGTTCAGCATGCCCTCAAACATGGCGTACTCGTCGCTGCCCATCTCGGCGCGCGCGCTGGCGTCGAAGCCGCCCAGGTCAGGGCGCGACTGGATGATGTTGACCGCCCCGATGAGCGCGCCGCGACCGAACAGGGTCGACTGCGGACCCTTGGCGATTTCCACCCGGTCGACGTCGAACAGCTCGACGAAGGAACCCGCCGCCTTGGAGACCGAGACGCCGTCCTGGAAGACCGAAATGCGGGGTTCGTTGAAGGACTCCAGCGAGTCCGAGGTGATGCCCCGGATCACGAAGCCGGGGTTGTTGGCCGACTGGTTCTGCACCTCGAAGCCGGGCACGAACTGGGACACCTCGGCGAAGTCCTGCAGACCCAGGTCTTCCATGAAGTCGCCGGACAGGGCGCTGACGGCGGCCGGAACGTCCTGGGCCGACTGCTCGCGCAGCTGGACCGTAACGATGACCTCGTCGACCTCGGTGGTGTCCTGCGCGAATGCCGGCGCAGCGGCGAACAACAGGGCGGCGGCCCCGGAAGCGGCCCACAGGCGAGCCTTCAGCGAACGTTGCATGCGTGTTTCCCCAAACCCCGGGCCAAGGCCCTCTGTTTATGTCGCCGCCCCGCGACAGTTTGGAGACGGGCCTCCCCTGCTGGCCCTGAATAGTCCGCTTCCCCGACGCAAGGCGGCTACTGCCTGCAGCATTGCACATGCAGGGCGAAGCTGGAACTGTCGCCGTGATGGATACCGCGCTGACCTCGCTGGCGGCCTTTGCGGCCGCCGCCGCCCTGTTGACCGTCACGCCCGGTCCGGACAACGCCCTGATGCTGCGCACCGCCGCCGCAGAAGGGCCTCGCCCGGCGTTCGCCGCCGCCCTCGGAATTTCCCTTGGATGCCTGGGATGGGCGGGGCTGACCGCGCTTGGCCTCAGCGCCCTGCTGGCGGCCTCGGAGGCGGCCTATACGGTGCTGAAGTGGGCGGGCGCGGCCTATCTGTTCTGGCTGGGCGGACGCCTGCTGCTGCAACCTCGCCAGAGCTTCGACCCCGGCGAAGCCGGCCGGCCGGGGCACTCCGGCGCCGGAGGCTCCTTCCTGCGCGGCCTGATGACCAATCTTCTGAATCCCAAGGTAGGGGTCTTCTATGTCTCCTTCCTGCCCCAGTTTATTCCCGATGGCGCCCCGGTGGCCGGCTGGACGGCCCTGCTCGGCCTGGTGCATGCGTTGGTGGGCATGGCCTGGTTCATCTGTCTGATCGCCGCCACCCGCCCGCTGACCCAGGCGTTGCGCCGCGCCGCCGTGGTTCGATGGCTCGACCGGCTGACGGGCGGCGTCTTCCTGGCGTTCGGCCTGCGCCTGGCCCTGGAAAGCCGGCGCTGAGGTGGCGGACGGGACGGACGAGGACCTGGCCGAACCCGCCGGCGAGACCCTGGAAGTCGCGCTCGCCGCGGCCGACGCGGGTCAGCGGCTCGACAAGGCGCTGGCGCAACGGGCTCCGGACCTGTCGCGCGCCCGGCTGCAGGCGCTGATCGAGGCGGGTGCGGTCCGTCTGGACGGTCGCCCCGTGGCCTCCGGTTCGGCCAAGGCGCGCCCCGGCCTTTATCGGATCGAGATTCCCGCACCGGTCGCCGATGTCCCGGAGCCGGAAAACATTCCCCTCATCGTGCTCCACGAGGACGCTGACCTCATCGTCCTCGACAAGCCGGCCGGAATGGCCGTGCATCCCGGGCCCGGCAGCGAACGGGGCACCCTGGTTGCGGCCCTGCTGCACCACTGCGCCGGCCAGCTCTCCGGGATCGGGGGGGTGGCTCGTCCCGGCATCGTCCATCGGCTGGACAAGGACACCTCGGGGGTCATGGTCGCGGCCAAGACCGACCGGGCCCACCAGGGGCTTTCGACCCTTTTCTCCCGTCATGACCTGGAGCGGAGCTACATCGCCCTGACCCGCTCCGCGCCGGAGCCGCGCAAGGGCCGGATCGAAACGCGCATCGGCCGCTCGCCGCACGACCGCAAGAAGATGGCGGTGCTGAAGTCGGGCGGTCGCGAGGCCGTCACCGATTATGCGGTGGAGCGGGTGTTCGGCCCCGAGGGAGGCGGCGGAGGCCGGCCGTTGGCGGCGCGGGTGCGCTGCCGGCTGCACACCGGCCGCACCCACCAGATCCGCGTGCACCTCGCCTCCCTGGGCGCGCCCTGCCTCGGCGACCCGGTCTACGGCTCGGGCGCCCCGGCCCGCCCGGTCCGCGACGCCATCGAATCTGCACAGCTTCATCGGCAGGCGCTGCACGCCGCCGTGCTCGGCTTCGTCCACCCAGTGACGGGAGAGACGATGCGCTTCGAAACCCTGCCCCCCGAGGACATGCTTCGGCTGGAAGAGGCCCTGGCGCAGCTGTGAAAGCGCTGATCCCGGGGCTGGCCGCCGTGCTGGCGGGCCTGGCCGCCTGTCAGGAGGCGCCGGCCGCGATCCGCCGGGCGGCGCGGGCCGCCAGTCCGATCCCCACCCCCGCCCGGGTGGCGCCGGGCCTGGTCCCCCTCGACTGCGACTCCCCCGGCGCCCTGCAGCCCGTCCGCCGGGGCTACTGCGTGCGCCTGCGCCACTACGTCACCCGTCCGGCGCGCGAGGCCCTCGAGACGGCGGCGGCGCGGGTCGCGGCGCAGTTTCCCGGTTCGCGCATTCTGTTCATGGAAGCCTCCTGGCCGCGGGGCGAGCGGCCGATGCCGCCGCATCTCTCGCATGGCGACGGTCGCGAGATCGATCTGGCCCTGTTCTGGACCGACCTCGAAGGCCGGCCCCTGGCCCGGTTGCCGAATCCTTCCGGCTATCACGCCTACGAGCCGCCGCGGCGCGAGGCGGAGCGCGTCTGCGTCGGTCAGCGATCGCTCCTGAACGATGCCCCGGATCCCCCCCGGACCCGGCGCTGGAAGCTGGACGAGGCGCGCACGACCGCCATGGTCCGCGCCTTCGTCGCCGATCCCCGCGTCCGCCGCGTCTTCATCGAGCCGCATCTCAAGGCGCGGCTGGGTCTGGCCCATGAAAGCAAGGTGCGCTTCGCCGGCTGCTCGGCCGCGCGACACGACGACCACATCCACGTCGACTTCTACTGAGGCGGAGCTCCGGTTCCCGGTTGAGCGGCCTGGGGCGTCGGCCGGGGCCGGTTCAGGAACACCAGCACCGCCCCGACCGGGATGGTGAAGGCCCAGACCCAGGGGCCCGAGCCGGGCGGAGTCTGGCTGATGGAAAAGCCGATGAGGTTGAGGGTCGTCCACTGGGTCGTGACGACGCCGCTGGCCCAGTCCATCTCGACCGTGGCGACGCCGGCGAAGGCCAGCAGCACCCACAGCCAGCGTGCCGTGTAGCGCAAGCGGTAGGCCCGGAGGGCCGCCGCGATCATGACCACCGGCGACAGGATCGTGATCGCCGCGAACAGGACCTTGAGCATCGCCGCCTAGCGCCGGGTCTTGTCCAGGACGACGTCCTCGCCGCCCGATTTGGCCTTGCTGAAGGTCTCGTCCTCGATCGTCGGGCGGGTGCGCTGGGCGGGGCCGGTGTCCTGCGGCTGTTCCACGAAGCGGTTGCGGGAGGGCGCGGGCCGCGCCGGCGCCGCCCGGGGCGGCGTG
>JAIBAU010000057.1 GCA_019695035.1 Caulobacteraceae bacterium
CGGATGGCCTTGTCGTTGCCGCTCCAGACGCCGATCCACTCCGGGCCGGTGAAGCGCTCGGCGATGTCGGCCAGCGCGAGCTCCAGCAGTTTCGTGCCCAGCCCGTGACCCTGGGCGTGCTTGCCGATGTAGAGGCGCTTCAGTTCGCCGTTGGCCTTGCTGGCCTCGGCGTGGGGCAGGGAACACGGGCCGGTCTGGGCGAAGCCGCCCAGGCGGCCGCCCAGGTCCTCGGCGACCCACCAGCGCTGCTCAGGATCGGTAAGGGCCCGGGCGGTGGCGAACTCCCCGAAGGAGTCCTCCAGGAAGGCGTCGAGGTCGGCCTTGGGGTAGGGAATGCCGTAGCCGTGGACGAAGGTGTCGACGAAGGTCTGGCCGCCGAGGGCGGAGAGGGCGGCGACGTCGCGGGGCTCGGCGGGGCGGATCGTATGCATCGCTGCGGACATAGCGAATCCTCTCTAATAGTGTGAGCCCCCTCCGAGAGGCCCAATGTCCGTCGCCTTCTTCACCCACGCCGACATGCTGGAGCATCGCCCCGGCGCCGGCCACCCCGAACGCCCCGAGCGGCTGGCCGCGGTGACCGCTGCGCTCGAGGATGCGGCCGACCTGAGGCTGGACCGCCGCGAGGCCGGCGAGGCCTCGGCCGAGGCGATCGCGACGGTGCACCCCCGCGACCTTGTCGACCGGCTGTTCGAGGCCGCGCCGCGCGAGGGCCTTGTGCAGATCGACGCCGACACGGTGCTGTCGCCGGGGTCGGTTCGCGCCGCGCGCCTGGCGGCGGGGGCGGTGCTGGACGCGGTGCGGGGGGTTGCGGCGGGGGAGTTCGACCGCGCCTTCTGCGCCGTGCGGCCGCCGGGCCACCACGCCGAGCCGGGGCGCCCTATGGGGTTCTGTCTGTTCTCCAATGTCGCCATCGCCGCGCGGGAGGCCCAGAGGCTGGGGCTCGCCCGGGTCGCGGTGGTGGACTTCGACGTCCACCACGGCAACGGCACGCAGGCCGCCTTCGAGACCGACGGCGGCCTGTTCCTGGCCTCGATCCACCAGTCGCCGCTCTATCCCGGCACCGGAATGGAGGAGGAGACCGGGGTCGGCAACATCGTCAACGCCACGGTCGCGCCCCACGCCGCCTCCAGCCAGTGGCGGCAACGCTTCGAGGGGGTGCTGATGCCGGCGCTGGACGCCTTCGCGCCGGACCTGGTGCTGATCTCGGCCGGCTTCGACGCGCACCGCCGCGACCCCCTGGCGCACCAGTCGCTGGAGGAGGCGGACTACGGCTGGGCGACCCGCGCAGTGGTGGAGGCGGCCGGTCGTTCGGCGCGCGGGCGGGTTGTTTCGTCGCTCGAGGGCGGTTACGACCTTGAAGCATTGGGCCGTTCGGCGGTGGCGCACGTCCGCGCCCTGCAGGCGGCGTGAGGTCCTCCGGGGCCGCAGGGGCAATGACGACCGACTCCCTTCCAGAGGTGCGTTCGAACCGGACGCCGGCGCAGACCACGGCCGCGGGGGCGGTCGTCGCCGTGCGCCCGGGGTCGATCACCCTCACCCGCCACGGCGAGCCGGCCCTGTCACGCAAGATCCTGCTGACCGCCCAGGGCTACCGCGAGTGGTGGGCCCGTTACGAGCTGGGCGGGCTGCTGGAGGGCCAGGTTCCGCCGCCCTGCCTGGTCGAGCACGCCGCGCAGGTGGGCGCCATCTATTGCTCCACGCGCCAGCGCGCGCGGGAAACCGCCGCCGCGCTGGATCCCGACGGGCGGGCGGTGCCGGACGACGTCTTCATCGAGGCGCCCCTGCCGCCGCCCAATGCGCCGGACTGGTTCAGGCTGTCCCCGCGCTGGTGGGGCGTTGTGGCTCGGGCCTGGTGGTGGTTCTTCGATCACAACGAGGGGCAGGAGACCAAGGCCGAGGCCGAGGTCCGCGCCGCCCGCGCCGCCGACAAGCTCGAGGCGGAGGCGGCCCAGGGCCGGGACGTCCTGGTGCTGGCCCACGGCTTCTTCAACGGCATGGTCGGGGTGGAGCTGGCTCGGCGCGGCTGGCGCTGCACCCGCGACAAGGGGTTCAAGTACTGGTCGGCGCGACGGTTCGAGAAGGCGTGACGAAGCCGGACGCCTGCGCGGCCTTTTGTTCCGCAAACGCCGAAAAAATCAGCGCCTGCGGGGTTGACCGGGGCGATTCCCGCCAGTAGTAACGCGCCTCTTGCTGAGCCGGCCGTAGCTCCCGTGGGGCTAGACGCGGTTCGCGGAAATGGTTTTGGGCCCTCGCTTCACCGGCGCGGGCCTGTCGTTTTTGCGGACATCCGCGTCCGGGGAAACCCGGGTCGGTCTTTGAAATGGTTCAGGGTACGCGGGCGTCCGCCCACTAGGAAACACGAGCGATATGGATCGTCAGAACATCCGCATCCGGCTCAAGGCCTTCGATCACCGCGTGCTGGACCATTCAGCCCGCGAGATCGTGAACACGGCCAAGAGGACGGGCGCCCAAGTGCGCGGGCCGATCCCGCTGCCCACTCAAATCGAACGCTTCACGGTGAACCGCTCGCCGCACGTCGACAAGAAGTCGCGTGAGCAGTTCGAGATCCGCACGCACAAGCGCGTGCTCGATATCGTCGACCCCACCCCGCAGACCGTGGACGCGCTGATGAAGCTCGACCTGTCCGCCGGCGTGGACGTCGAGATCAAGCTGTAAGGGGCGCGAAGAGAGATGCGTACCGGTTTGATCGCCAAGAAGCTGGGCATGACCCGTCTGTTCGATGAACAGGGTCAACACGTGCCCGTCACCGTGCTTTCGCTCGACGGCTGCCAGGTCGTCGGCCAGCGCACCAAGGACAAGGACGGCTACGTCGCCCTCCGCCTCGGCGCCGGCTCCAAGAAGGCCAAAAACACCACCAAGGCTGAACGCGGCGCGTTCGCGAAGTCGGAAGTCGAACCCAAGCGGATCGTCACCGAGTTCCGCGTGTCCGAGGATGCCCTGATCGACGTGGGCGCGGAGTTCACCGCCGACCACTTCGTCGAAGGCCAGAAGGTCGACATCCAGGGCACCACCATCGGCAAGGGCTTCGCCGGCGCCATGAAGCGCTGGAACTTCGGCGGCATGCGCGCCACCCACGGCGTGTCCGTGTCGCACCGCGCGCACGGCTCGACCGGCCAGCGCCAGGACCCCGGCAAGGTGTTCAAGGGCAAGAAGATGGCCGGCCACCTCGGCGTCGAGACCGTCACCACCCAGAACCTGACCATCTTCCGCGTCGACGCCGACCGCGGCCTGATCCTGGTCAAGGGCGCCGTCCCGGGCGCCGAGGGCAGCTACGTCAAGGTGTCGGACGCCATCAAGCGCGCCGCTCCCGCCGACGTGCCGACCCCGGGCGCCTTCCGCAAGGCGGGCGAAGCCAAGCCGGTGAAGGAAGAAGCCGCTCCGGCCGAAGCCGAAGAAACCGTCATCGAGACGCCGGTCGAGGCCGCCGCTCCGGAAGCTCCGGCCGTCGAGGCCGCCGCCCCGGAGGCGACCGAAGCCGCCGCTCAGGAGACCCCCGCTGAAGACGCTGCTCCGGAAGCGTCGAAGGAAGAGGGCGAGCAGTAATGAAAGTCGATGTGATCAAGCTCGACGCGTCCAAGGCCGGTCAGATCGACCTGTCGGACGCCGTCTTCGGGATCGAAGAGATCCGCGCCGACATCCTGCAGCGCTGCGTGGTGTGGCAACTGGCCAAGCGCCGCGCCGGCACCCACAAGGTGCAGGTCCGCAACGAGGTCAGCCGTACGTCCAAGAAGATGTACAAGCAGAAGGGCACCGGCGGCGCCCGTCACGGTTCGCGCCGTGCGGCCCAGTTCGTCGGCGGCGCCCGCGCCTTCGGCCCGGTGGTCCGCAGCCACGAGATCGGCCTGCCCAAGAAGGTCCGCGCCCTGGCCCTGCGCCACGCGCTGTCCTCCAAGGCCAAGTCCGGCTCGCTGGTCATCGTCGACGACGTGGCGGTGAAGGCTCCGAAGACGTCGGAGCTGCGCGCCAAGTTCGACAAGCTCGGCTGGTCGAACGCCCTGGTCATCGCCGGCCCGGAAGTCGACAAGAACTTCGGCCTGGCCGCCCGCAACATCCCGCACGTGGACGTGCTGCCCAACGCCGGCCTGAACGTCTACGACGTGCTGCGCCGCGAGAAGCTGGTGCTGACGCGTTCGGCGGTTGAAGCCATCCAGGCTCGCTTCGAAGGGGAGGCCGCGTAATGGCTACGCCCACCGCCCGTCATTACGACACCATCCTGTCGCCGGTGATCACCGAGAAGTCGACCCTGCTCTCGGAGCAGAACAAGGTCGTCTTCAAGGTCGCCGACGACGCTTCCAAGGACGAGATCGCCGC
>JAIBAU010000032.1 GCA_019695035.1 Caulobacteraceae bacterium
CGCGGGCGCTTCCTCTTCGGGGAAGTCGTCGGCAGTGCTCTTCGGTTCGGTCATCGGTCGCAACGTGTGCGCTTGGGCGCGGTTTCGCAACCGACTAGACCGTAACGGTGGCCAAACCTAGTCCCGCGTCAGGGTGAGCTCACAGCCTGCCGCCTGGGCGCCCCGGATCGCCTCGGGCTTTTCGGCGCGAACCCGCACGCTCTGCACCCGGTGATCGTCGAGCAGATCGTGCGCCAGCCGCTCGACGTATTCCTCGACCAGCTCGACATGCCCGATGTCGGCGTTGCGGCGGGCGCAGGCGACGATGTCGTCGTAGTTCACGGTGTCGGCGAGCGCGTTCACCTGCGGATCCCGCAGCACGAGTTCGACATCCACGATCAGCGGCTGGCTCCGCCCCCGTTCATCCGCCCTTACGCCGATCCGGGCGGCTATTTCCAGGCCGCGCACGAAAACCGTCATGGCCTGACGGCGTGCGGTGCGCGGCAGCGGCGTGGGTGAAGGGATGGTCACTCAGGACTCTCCAAGAGTCTCAGGCGCGATGTCGGGCGTGCGCCAGGCCAGATGCTGGCCTCCGTCGACGGCGATCATCTGACCCGTCACCGACGGCGCGTCAACGAGGTAGAGGACCGCGCGCGCGATCTCCTCCGGCGTCGCCCGCCGGCCGAGCGGCACGTTGGCCGCCTCGGCCGCGAAGTCCTCGGGCGCCTGGTGGATCGAGGGCAAGGTCGGGCCCGGTCCCACGGCGTTCACCCGGATCCGGGGGGCCAGGGCCTGCGCCAGGGTGCGCGTCGCGGCCCACAACGCAGCCTTGGAAAGGGCGTAGGTGAAGAACTGCGGGTTCGGCTTCCACACCCGCTGGTCGAGCAGGTTGATGATCACGCTTCCGTCGGGAGCCTGTGCGGCGAAGGCCTGGGCCAGCGCTAGAGGACTGCGCAGGTTGGTCTCCATGTGGGCGTCCCAGCTCGCGCGGGTCATCGATCGAACGCTGTCCTCCTGGAACACGGAGGCGTTGTTGATGAGGACGGAAACCGGACCCATGGCGTCGCGCGCCCGCTCCAGCAGGGCGGCGGCCTTGCCTTCCACCGCAAGGTCGGCCTGGAAGCACTGGGCCCGCACGCCGAAGACTTCGGCCTCCGCGCAGACCGCTTCGGCGTCAGACTTGGAGGTCCGGTAATGGACCGCCACATCCAGGCCGGTCTGGGCCAGCGCCAGGACCAGGGTCCGGCCGATGCGGCGGGCTCCACCGGTGACGAGCGCCAGCCGTCCGGCGGTTCGCGGCATGCTCATCCCGCGCTCCAGGCGAAGGCCGCGAGGGCGCCGATCCAGGCCAGGAAGCCCACGACTACAAAGGCCGTCGGCAGGCGGCGCTGGACCGCCGCAATCGCCATCAGCACGATGGCCGCGGCCGCGACGCAAATGGCGGGCGCCCCCAGGAAGGCGTCCGATACCGGCAAGGGTCGAACCAGGGCCGCCGCGCCGATCGCGCCGAACAGCGTGAGGGACGTTCCGGCAGCGACGTTGACGAAGGCGCGCTGGCCGCAGTTCTGACGAGCCGCCGCCCAGGCTGCGACGATCTCGGGCAATGCGGCGCCGGCGCCCAGCATGGTCAGGCCGGCGAGGAGGTCGCCGTCGGGCCGGCCCTGCGCCCAGGCGTCGAGGGAGCGCAGCGCCAGCCAGGTTCCGCCCAACGCCAGCCCGGTTCCGACGGCGATCAGGACCAGGCTCAGGCCGTGCGCCTGGCGAGGGCCGTCCGGATCGGCGCCGCTGACATCGAGGCGGGCGGCGCGGATCGCCACAAGCAGCGCCCCGGCCAGCATGAAACCGCCTTCGGTGCGGCTGATCTCACCATCGAACGCCACAAACAGCAGGGCTCCGGCGGCCACCGCCGACGCAACCGCAAAGGTCCGCCCGCCGCGAGCCTGGTCATGGGCGCCGTGCAGCGCGACAGTGGCGGCGATGAAGGCGTTGGCGACGAAGGAGCCCGCGACCGCGCCGAGCGCGGCGCCGGGCAGGCCGATCTGCGACGCCCGCATGGCGAAGAGAAACTCGGGCAGAGCCGAGCACAGGACCGCTACGAAGGCGGCCAGGCCGAGCGCGGCCGGCGCCAGCAGGGATCGGGTCCCGCGCGTCAGCGACTCGCCGCCGGCGAAGGCCAGCAGGATGCCAACGACCAGACCGAACAGCGCCCCCGCGGCTTGCATCGCCGGGCGCTAGTCGAGCCGCTTGAACTCGACGATGTTGAGGGCCCCGAACACGACGAGGAAGACGAGGACCATGTAGACGGCGGACATGCGGCTCTCCGAAGCTTTGCGACTCCGGGATTACCGGGCCTCGCCGGGCGGGGCAAGGACCGGGAGGGCCGGTCGATCCGCCGATGCGCGCCGGCGTTCCCCGCGACGCCGGACAGGTCTATGGGAGGCGCATGTCCTGGCGCAGGGCCGTGGAGCCCTTCACCCGTCCGCTGTTCTTCCTCTGGTCCCGCCTCACCCGGGGGAAGACGTTGGGCGTGCGGGGTGTGGTCACCGACGAGGCAGGCCGCGTGCTGCTGGTCGAGCACACCTACCTGAAGGGTTGGTACCTTCCTGGAGGCGGGGTGGACGCGGGCGAGACCTGCGAGGCGGCGCTGGTGCGCGAGCTGCGCGAGGAAGTGGGCGTGGCGGTGCAGGGTCGACCGCGCCTGATCTCCATCCACTCGGCTGAGAAGCTGTTCAAGGGCGACCATGTGCTTGTCTATCGCGTGGACCGCTGGACCCGGGTGGCCTCGGACGCCGAAGGCGAAATCCTGCGCGCGGAGTTCTTTTCACCCGAGGCCCTGCCGCCTGACGTGACCCGCTCTTCCCGCGAACGGATCCGGGAAGTCCTCGCGGGAGCGGAAGCTTCTTCGGACTGGTAGGTCTACAACGGGCAGGTGAGGGGCTTACCCTTGGCGGCGGACCCATCGTCCCAGGAAGAACAGCAAGAGGCCGACGGCGATCGGTACGCCTCCGAAGATCCCTACCAGCGCCAGCAGACCGCCTAGGTCGCCCCCGAGCCCGTAGCCATGGCCGTTGGCGAGGTCCATGGCGCTGCCGCCGCCGAACACGAGGGTGCAGACTCCGGCCAGGCCTGCGATCAGGCCGCCGGCCACCATCAGGAGGCCGCCGAAGAAGCGCCTCAGGGCGCCAGGGCCGCTCACGGCTCGCCCTTGAGCGTAATGCGCCACAGGAAGATGCAGGCGACGATCATGGCCAGGCCGAGAACGATGGGAACCCCGCCGAAGACGAGGACCATCGCCCCGCCACCTTTGGTCCAGCTCGTCCCGCTCGCGAAGGCGTAGGAGCAGAGGCCCGCGAAACCGGCCAGAACGGCGCCGGCGAGGCCAGTCACGGTAGCCAGGATGCGAACCAGAATCTTGCCGAGGGGACTCATGCATTCCTCCTATGCAAAGACGGTGGCGCGTCGCCCTGCGCGCCTGGCCTGCAACACCGCTTCGCCGGGCGCGCCGGGTCGGTAGAAGGTATTGTAGGTGTCGAAGGGGATGATCTGCCCTGTCGGCTCGACGAAATGGACGCAGGAGCGCTTCACCGTCGCGAGATCGAAATTATAGCGGTCCAGGAACTGGCTGATCACCACGCGGAACGTGTTCTCGTAGGACACCTGGTCGGGCACGGCCGCCTGAGGCAGGCAGCAGAGCAGGGACGCCAGCTTCTCAGACGTGTCCACCTGAGCCGTCGACAGGCTCATCAGGTCGAAGATGCGCTTCTGTAGCTCGGGGTGGCTTTCGAAGGTGACCGTGTTGGGGACCTCGGCGACGAGGAGCTCGCGCGGGAACAGGGCGGTGATCGGCGTCACCCGCTCGCCTTGCCGCAGGCCGTAGCCGATGCAGATCTGGTCGGGATTGCAGGGGAGGGGGATCAGGTCCTCCAGGGTGAACACGCCAGCCCTGGCGATCTCGCGTCGCACCTCGGACAGCACGATGCGGTGTCGGTCGGGGTCGAAGCCTTCATTGCGGCCGGCTGCCTGGATCGGCTGGAAGGTCACCCCACGCACGCAACGCCACTTCAGGGCGAACCGCACGATGTCGGCGATGTCCCGGTCGTTGACCCCCTTCTTCAGCGTCACCACGAGGGTGGTGGACAGACCGAGGGCCTCGAGCTTTTCGAGCGCCTGGAGCCGTACCGACGTCAGGTCTGCGCCCCGCAGCTCCATCAGGGCGTCGCGGCGCAGGCTGTCGAACTGAAGGTAGACCTCGAAGCGCGGCATGTAGGCGGCCAGCCGTTCGACGAAGCCGTCCTCCCGCGCAATCCGCACGCCGTTGGTGTTGATCATCAGGTGCCGGATGGGCCGGCGCTTGGCGGCGTCGAGGATGTCGAAGAACTGCGGATGGATGGTCGGTTCGCCGCCGGAAAGCTGGACCAGGTCCGGCTCCCCCTCCGACGCCACCAGGATGTCGAACATGCGTTCGATCTCGGCCAGGGGACGATGCGCTTCCCGCTTCACCGAGCTGTCGGCGAAACAGACCGGGCAGGTCAGGTTGCAAGCCTCGTTGACCTCGACGATCGCGAGGCAGGAGTGCTGTTCGTGGTCGGGGCACAGGCCGCAATCCCAAGGGCAACCGGCGTCGGTGCGGGACTGGAAGGCGTGCGGGCGATCGCCGGGCTTCAGCCACTCCTTCTGCGACTTCCAGTAGGCCAGGTCATCGCTGATCAGGGTCTTCTGCACCCCATGCTCGCGGCAGCGCTTCTGGTAGAAGACCTTCTCGCCTTCGACGAGGATCTTGGCGGGCACCAGTTCGAGACAGGTTTCGCACAGGCTCGTGGTCTGGCCGAAGAACAGGTAGGGCGCGACCTTACGCGGCGTCTGGGCCGTGTCGGGCGCGGGCAAGGTCCCGTCCATAGAAAACCACCCCATAGAGGACCAGCGCCAGGCTGAGTCCGTGGAACAGATTGAACGGTCCGAAGACGGTTGGATAGGGTTTCAGGAACTCCCACGCGAAACGCTGGGCGCCGTAGACTATGCAAAGCACGTAGAAGCCCCGCTGCATCGCCCACGGCGCGCGCCGCGCCAGACCGGCGCCGTAGGCCAGCAGGAAAAGCACCATCACGCCGCTCTCGTAGAGCTGCACGGGGTGCCGGCCGACGCCATCCCCCAGATCCACGGCCCAAGGCAGGGCGGTGGGCTCGCCATAGGTGCGATCAGGGAGGCCGGCGAAGAAACAGCCCAGTCGTCCCACAGCGGCTCCGGCGGCGAAGGACCCTGTGAACGCCGCCCCGGTCGACCCCCTGATGCCGCGAAGTCCCTTATAGACCTCCACCGCCACAATCGATCCGACCAACGCGCCGACGATGGAATGGGACAGGGAGGGGTGGGCGTCGCGCAGGGTGTTCAGCGAACCGGCCAGCCAAGCGCCCAATACAGCGCCAGCCGCCACTGCGGCGAACCAGGCGGCGCCGACCGTGGAGGCCGTCCAGGCCACGGCTCCCTTCAGTCGCCACCGATAGAGTCCCCAGCCAACGAAGGCCCCCGTGGACCAGGCGAGCAGGTCGAACAACGTATGCAGAGCGGGATGGGTAGGGACGTGGATCACCCGCCCAGCTTAACGGTCGACCCCGGCGGCGCCACCTGTCGATCGCGGGACCTCGGCTGTTCGTCGCGTTTCGTTGGCCGTTCCAGGGGCGTGAGCCGACAATGCGCTCGTGTCCGCGTTCCAGACTCTCAGCGCCTCCCTAGGACGCCACCGGCATCGGCGTCCCTATGCCGCGGTGGTCCTGGAGGGCTGCTTCGAGGAGGCGGGGGAGGCGGGACGATTCACTGTGGCGGCCGGCGATGTCATCGCCCACGGCGCCTTCAGCAGCCATTGCGACCGGATCGAGCGCCCCTGCGTCATCCTCAACATCGACCTGCCGGACTACCTGGCGGGATCGACGGCCCGCCTGCGCGTGCGTGACCTCGACGTGCTGGTCCGTACGGCCCTGAAGGATCCCCGGGAGGCCGCGGGCGCACTGACGGAAAGCGCGCGCCTGCTTGCTCCAGAGCCGGATGATCCGGTTGATCGGCTGGCGATGCAGTTCGTCGAGCGGCCGCACGTGGGGGTCGCCGAATGCGCGGAGCAACTGGGTTGCTCGCGTCAGTCGGTCTACCGGCGGTTCCAACGGCTCTACGGTGTCGGCCCGGCCCGGTTCCGCACCGAGGCGAGGGCCCGCCGGGCCTGGGTGCGGATCGTGACCAGCGCGCAGCCGCTGGCGGTCATCGCCGTTGAGGAAGGGTTTTCGGACCAGGCGCACATGAATCGCGCGCTCCGATCGCTAACCGGGCGGACTCCCGGACACTGGCGGCGCGTGGCGCAACATTCCTTCAATACGGGGCCGGCCCGGATGATCTGAGATGGGGCATGACCCCGAGCCATCTGGCGTCCGACCGCCCGTTCTTCGAAGCCCACGGCGTGCGCCTGCGGCTGTGGCCACTTGTCGTGGCCGCCCTCGCCATGCAGGCCTGCCTCGTGCCTGCACGGGAAGCGGCGCGCTGGCTCTTCCGGTCCGGACCGGAGTCTCTGCACGACCACGTCGGCCTGTTCGTATTCCTCGCCATCGTCCTGCAGGGCGCCAGCGGCCTGCTGGGGATCGTCCTCATGCGCAGGCTGCTCCCGGCCGCGGACGCTCACCTGAGACGCCCCGTCCGCGCGGCCTGGCTGGGGCAGGCGGCCCTCATCGGCCTCGCCATGGGCTTGATCATGCTGGTTGTGGACTACGGCGGGTCCATCGTGGCGCGACAGGCGCCCGGCGGATACTCGCATGATCCCGCCATCGCGGCTGGATGGCTGTTGGCGATGATCACGACAGGGCTGGGGGAAGAGACCATCTTCCGCGGGCTGCTGGTCGGGATGCTCGTCGTGCTGTGCCCCGGCCGTGTCCGCGTCGGCGGCTTCGAGATACCGGTGGCGGGCGTCCTGGTGGCGCTGCTGTTCAGCGCGGCGCACTACGACAGCTTCCTGCACGACCCGCTCGCGCAGGCGGTCGGGCAACAACTCTACGCCTTCGTCTGGGGACTGATCTACGTCTGGCTGATGGAGCGATCGCGCAGCCTGGCGGCGCCCATCGTGGCCCACGGCGTGGGCAATTTCACCGAAGTCGCATTGGTGATGATTCTGAACAGCCAATGGGCCTGAGAATGGACCGGCGCATGTTCATCGTCACCGCCCTCGCGGCGACGGGGTGCAGTCCGACCGACGTCGCGGCGGACGGACTGGTCGGCCGCCTGCGGGTCCGCGTCCCCGGCGCGCGACTCTACCTCGAAATCCACGGGCGGAGGCCTCGCGGGCAGGCGCTGCTCTGGCTGCACGGGGGTCCGGGGGGGTGCGAGCGGCCCTTGTTCCGCCTGTACAACCGGACGCTGGAGGATCAGTTCGTCGTGGGCTACCTGGACCAGCGCGGGGCGGGAAAGTCCTACGATCCCGAGGCGGATCCGAGCCATCTCACCATCGGCCGCCACCTCGACGACCTCGATGTTGTCGTCGATGTCCTGCGCGAGAGCCTCGAACAGGACCGGGTCGTGCTCATGGGGCATTCCTGGGGCGCGGCTCTCGGGATGCTGTATCTCCAGCGGCGGCCGGAAAAAGTGGCCGGTGTTGTGGGGGTCGCTCCCCTGGTGGCCGAACTGGATCGCCAGCGCGCCCAGTTCAGCTTTGTTTCGGGCGAAGCCCTCAGGCGCCGGGACCGCAAGGCCCTGGCGCAACTCCGGCGGATCGGCACTCCGCCGTACTCGGTCGAGCGTGAGCGCGCGATGCAAGGGCTCGTCGACCGCTTTGGCGGATTCTGGCGCCACGCGCCCAATCCGCTGACGCTTGTGGCGCGCGGCGTCGGCGAGGGCCTTCTCAGTCCCTGGGAATTGAAGTCGATGATCGCAGCCAATACCGCCTCGCTGCGGGCCATGAACGACGAACTGCTCCGCCTCGACCTGCGGCGGTCGGTGCAGTCGGTCGAGCGTCCGGTCGTTTTCATGCTTGGCCGCCACGATCGCCACGTCGAAGCAGCCCTCGCGGCGGCCTACCTCGAGCGGCTCGAGGCTCCGGCCAAGCGCCTGGCCTGGTTCGACGCCGCCCACAACCTGCCGTTCGAGGCGGCGAGGGCTTTCAACGCCGCGGCGCCGCGGTTGCTCGCCGAGGTCGGCATCGGGCAGGACCTGTCCCGGCCATGAAGGGAATCCCGGCTCCCGTCCCCCAAGCGTCCGCGGCGGTGAGGCTGATGGCGTTCGCCACCCCGCTGACAGTGGCGCCTTCGAGCCTTTGGCGGATTGCGGCGCTGATGGGCGTCTATGGCGAAAGCCATCCATTAACCCAGGCCATCCGCGAGGATACGGCCTGGGTCCTGACCTTGTCGCTGGGCTCCCTTGCGGCCGCGTTCCTGACGGTCGGGCTGGTCGAGCCCTGGGGACTGGCCTTCCCCCGTTTCGCGCCCTGGATCGGGGGCCGGCGGGTTCCCTTCTGGCTTGCCGTGGGTCCGGCCGCGGCCGGGGCGGCGTTGGCCCTAGCCGGCGCTCTGTACGCCGTCCTCAACGGAGTGTTCCATTTCGTCGGCAGCCTGGATCCCCAACGGCGCCCGTTCCAGCTCGAGGGCTCGGAGGAAAGCTTCGTGACCCTGCTCTACACGCCGCTGCTGGCCACGGGCGTGCTGTTGGCGATCGTAACGTTCGACCACGCCCGACGCCGCCTTCGCGTGCGGAGCAGGTCTGCGCGGGGGCCCTTCTAGCGGCGGTGGCGTTCCCCGGCCGAAGGGCTAGACTGGCGCACGGTCAAGCTTGGGGGACAGGGTGATCGAACGGCTGCTGGAAATCGCCTGGCTCGATCTTATCGACCCGCGCACGCCAGAGGGCGCGGTTGTCTGGGGTGTTCTGATTCTGCTGGCGGCGGTGATTTGCGCCCGATTGGTGGGGGCGGCGGCCCGCCGCGCCTTGAAGGGCGACGGCCTGGAGATCGGCGCCTCGACGCGCGGCTTCGTGGTGCAGACGCTCCAGGCGTCGATCTTCGTTTTCGGCCTGGTGATCTACGCCCACATGGTGCCGGCTCTGCACAAGCTGGCCAATGCGCTGCTGGCCAGCGCCAGTATCTTCAGCCTGGTTGTGGGAATCGCCGCCCAGGCCACGCTCGGCAACCTGATCGCCGGACTGGCCATGATCATGTACCGGCCGTTCGCCGTCGGAGACCGCATCCAGTTCAACCCGCCAGGGCGCGACCTCCAGACCGTGCGGGTCGCAAGCTTCTCGCTCGGCCACACCTGGCTGGCCACCGACGACGGACAGACCATCGTGGTGCCCAATACCACCATGTTCACGTCGGTCGTCACCCTGCTGAGGCCGGGCGTCGCCCCCAAGCCGACGGCTCGCGGCAAGCCTCGCCGCTAGAGCGAGCCAACCCACGCCTCCAGCGCCGGCGTGTCGGACATGGAGCCCTGGAACAGGCGGGAAGGAATGAACGGGCCGATCTGCCGCGGCGCTCCAGGCGAGATCTTCTGGAGTGTCGAAGCGTAGCTGATCCCCGACGGCAGAACGACTTCGCGTACTTCCATGTAGCGCGTGGCCGCGTCAGTCGCCCCGCCGACATGAAGGGCGCCCAGGCGGCGAAAGAGCGGGGTCACCAGAAGGCACGAGCTGAAACATTCCGCGTCGGTGAGGATCACCATGCGTCCCTTGAGCAGCGAACCCCGACCGTCCAGGGGCGGAGGCTCGGAGGTGTCGGCGCCCGGACAGGCAGCCAGGGTTCCGCCGAAGGGGCGACCCGCCCTCACGGCCGCCTCCAGGTCGCGTGCCACGCCCTGCCAGTAGGCGCGGCTCTGGGGGTCCATCGATCCGCTGTTGGCGGCGAGAAAAGTCTGCAATCCCTCCAGGTTCCCTGGGGAGGCGCGCCACTGCGGTTCGCAGTCGGGGCCGCTTGACAGGGCGCGGCGCACGTACGGCTGGCCCATCAGGGCAACGGCGATCTCCTCGCCAAAATCGGAGTCGCCGCCGCCGTTGCCCCGCAGGTCGAGCACGACCATGGGGGCGTCGCGCATGTCGTCCGCCTGGGCCTTCACGGCGTCGACCACCGCGCGCGCGCGCGGGTTGAGGCTCTCCAGGGCGATCCAGTATCCGCCCGCGAAGCGCCGCACGCCGAACCCTGCCTCGCCGACGTTGACCGCCTTGGTGATGTGCGGGCTGAGCCCAACGGGTCCGATGCGGCTCCATGCCAGCGTCAAGGTCGTGCGCTCGTCGCCCTGTTCGAATTCGCAGGCGCTGGGCCGGGTGAGGAAAGGGTTGCCGTCGTCGATCAGCAGCCATGGCGCGTTCTGGACGCGTTGGGCCTCTACCGACCAGACCGCGCGGTAGGTTCCGATTCGCTCGCGGCCGAGGTCGTCGGCGCTGCGCCCGTCGCAGCCGATGAGGCGGGCGCCGGCGAGGGCCTCCTGGGCGCCATCCCGGGCGTCCTCCGCGACCCACCAGCCATCCCCCCGGCGGGCGATCGAGAGGCCGGTCCAGAAATAGGTCGCCGGCCGCACGGCCTGGCGCGACCAGATGTGCTTGTCACCCATGGCGACGGCGAAAGCGTTCAGGGTCGCGGCGTAGCCGGCGTAGCTGTCGACCCGGGCGACCCGCGCGCGACCTTCGGCCAAGGCGCGCTCAAGGTTGCTGCGGAAGGCGTCGTCGCCCGCCTCGGGCGCCGCTGCAGGATGATTGTCCCGCAACAGGGCGTAGGCGGCCTCGAGATCCGCTTCGGCCAAGGCGCGCCAATGAATGGCGGCCTGCGGCCGGGCCGGCTCGATCTGGGCGGCGGCGGGTACGGAGAAGGCCGTGGCCGCGCAAAGTGCGAACGTCAGGGCGGTGCGGAACATAGGTGATCTCCGAAGCTTGGCCGGAGGGCATTTGAGCGACGCCGGGCCGGCCGTCACCTTAGGGAAGTGTAATGAATACACGGATGCACCTATCCGTCGCCGGGGCCGCCGATCGCGCATCGCTCCGGTCGGTCCGCTAACCAACCGCGTACGACAGCCTATATTGTCGGGCCAATGGACGACTCGCCCCCCCGCAATGCGCTCTCCGGCGCGGACCTGATCCGCGACGAGGCGAAACGCGCCCCCACGGGGCCGGGGGTCTACCGGATGTACGGCGCCGACGGCGAGGTGCTGTACGTCGGCAAGGCGCGGGACATCCGCAAGCGGGTGACCCAGTACGCCCAGGGCCGCTTCCACACCCAGCGCATCGCCATGATGGTGGCCCAGACCCGGGCCATGGAATTCGTCTCGACGGATACCGAGACCCAGGCGCTGCTCCTCGAGTGCAACCTTATCAAGTCGCTGAAGCCGCGCTTCAACGTGCTGCTGCGCGACGACAAGTCCTTCGCCGAGATTGTCATCCGCCGCGACCACGCGGCGCCGCAGCTGCGCAAACATCGCGGCGCGCGCACCATCAAGGGCGACTACTTCGGTCCCTTCGCCTCGACGTGGGCGGTGAATCGCACCCTGAACACCCTGCAGAAGGCGTTCCTGCTGCGCTCGTGCTCGGACAGCGTCTATGACAGCCGGACCCGTCCCTGCATGCTGCACCAGATCAAGCGTTGCAGCGCCCCCTGCGTCGGCCTGATCGAGCCTGACGCCTACATGGGGCTGGTCGCCGAGGCCGAGGCCTTCCTCACCGGCCGGAGCCGGGCGGTGCTGGCGCGGCTGTCGAGGGACATGCAGGCCGCTTCGGACGACCTCGATTTCGAACGGGCGGCCCGATACCGCGATCGCATCCGCGCGCTTTCCGCGTTGTCCATGGAGCAGTCGATCAACCCGCGTGGGGTGGACGAGGCCGATGTCTTCGCTCTCCACGCCGAGGGAGGTCAGGCCTGCGTGCAGGTGTTCTTCTTCCGCGCCGGCCAGAACTGGGGCAATCGCGCCTACTTCCCCCGGGTCGACCGCAGCGACGGGGACGCAGACATCATGGAGGCGTTCCTGGGCCAGTTCTACCAGGACCGGCCGGTTCCAAAGCTCGTAATGGTCAGCCATGAGCCCGCCGAGCGGGCGCTGCTGGCTGACGCCCTGGCGCTGAAAGCCGACCGCAAGGTTGAGATTCTCAAGCCGCAGCGGGGTGAGCGTCGCGAACTGGTGGCGCACGCCCTGACCAACGCCAGGGAGGCGCTGGGCCGGAAGATGGCGGAGAGCTCGGCGGTCGGGAAGCTGCTGGACGGGGTGTGCGAAGCTTTTGGACTCGACGGCCGGCCTGAGCGCATCGAGGTCTACGACAACAGCCACGTGCAGGGCGCCAACGCCGTGGGCGGGATGATCGTCGCCGGCCCGGAAGGTTTCCAGAAAAACCAGTACCGGAAGTTCAACATCCGCTCTCAGGACCTCTCGCCCGGCGACGACTTCGGCATGATGAAGGAGGTGCTTGGACGGCGCTTCGCTCGGCTGGTCAAGGAAGAGGAGGCCGGCGAGAATCCGGTGCGGCCCGACCTCGTGCTGATCGACGGCGGCCAGGGTCAGGTGCATGCGGTCCTCGAGGCGCTGGCCGAGCTCGGCGTCGACGGCGTGGCTGTGGTGGGGGTGGCCAAGGGTCCTGACCGCGATGCGGGGCTGGAGCGCTTCTACATCCCCGGCCGCCCGCTCTTCATGCTCGAGAAGAAGGACCCGGTCCTCTACTATCTGCAGCGGCTGCGCGACGAGGCGCACAGGTTCGCCATCGGCAGCCATCGCACCCGCCGCTCGATGGACATCAAGAGAAGTCCGCTGGACGAAATCGAGGGTATTGGGCCCCGCCGGAAAGCGGCCCTCCTGCACGCCTTCGGATCGGCCAAGGGCGTCGGCCGCGCCTCAGTCGCCGACCTGGCAAAGGTCGAGGGAGTGAACGAGGCGATGGCCCAGAAGATCTATGCCTTCTTCCGACCGGTCCGTTGAAGGGCGAAACGGGATTACGGCCGCGACAGCGCCCCGATTCACCCACTAGAGTAGCCGTGTCGCCGCAAGGATTCGCCCCATGACCGCCGTCAATCCGCTGCCCAACATCCTGACCTGGATCCGCCTGATCGCCGGTCTGGTCATGTTCACCCTGCTGGCCGGGGCGGCGGGGGGCATTCCCTTCCTGTCCGACCAGTTGGTGGTGGATGCGCAGTTCGAGCTCATGCGCTGGGCCTTCTACGCGTTCGTGTTGGGAGCGATCACGGACTTCTTCGATGGCTTCCTGGCCAGGAAGCTGCACGCCGAGACCGCCTGGGGCGCGACGCTGGACCCGATCGCCGACAAGATTCTGGTGTGCGGCACCATCCTCGGACTCTTCGCCCTGCGGCCGATCCCCGAGGTCGCCGTGCCCGCGGCCCTCATCCTGTTCCGGGAATTCGCCGTCTCCGCGCTGCGCGAAAGCGCGGCTTCCCGGGGCGTGAAACTCCAGGTCACCTGGCTGGCCAAGTGGAAGACCACCCTGCAACTGGTCGGCCTTGGCCTGCTCATGCTGGTCGAGGCCTGGGCGGCGCTTGGACTGGAAGTCGATCCCAATGTCATGGACCCGACCCGCCAGACGGCGGTGGCGCTGATCTGGCTGGCGGCCGCGGTGACTCTCTGGACGGGATGGGACTACGTGCGCGCCGCTCGGCGAGCCATTCCGCACGAGAACTGAGCAGAGCGTAAGAATCGTCCTGCGCGTGGGACTGCGAGCACAGGCCGGGCGCCTTGCACGGCTTACCTCGATTTAACTTGGACGGGGGTGGGGGAAACGCAGATAAGCTGCGTTCAGGGGGCCCGGAACAGCGATGTCACTCGCGCTATCGACGCTGATCTACGAATGGCGCCGCTACATGGCGGCGATCGTGGCCCTGGCCTTCGCAGGGCTGCTGGTGCTGGCGTTCGTCGGACTGTTCATGGGCATCGGCAAGGCGTTCACCGCCACGATCGACCGCTCGCCGGCCCAGATCATGATCCTGGGGCCCAAGGCCGAGGCGCTCTTCAACGGCGGAGCCGGCGTGCCGCGTCGGATCATGCCCCAAATCTACATGCACCCCGAGGTGCTGGAGGTCTCCAACCTCGACGGCAACGGCGCGCTCTGGATGAACCATCCCGAGAAGGGCCAGAAGGTGAAGCGCGAGTTCGTGCAGACCATGGTGGTCGATCCCGATGTCGGGGCCGTCACCCTGCCGGTCGACTTCGACGAGCAAACGCGCCTGGCGCTCGCTGAGCCCTACGCCGTGGCCATGGATGTGACCTCGCTCGGGCGTCTGGGGGTGAAGCTCGGCGACAAGGCGAGCCTGAACGGCCAGACCGTGAAGGTGAAGGCGGTCATTCGCGGCTATCCGAACATGATGCAGCCGATGGTCATACTCTCCCGCCAGACCGCCAAGATCATCGGCCTGACGGACGAAGGCCCGCGCGTCGGACCGCTGATGGTCAAGATCCGGAACCCCGCTCGCGCTGAGGAGGTCCGCGATCAGCTGAATGCGGTTTCCGGCGGACTCTACCGGGCCTGGACTCGCGAGGAGTTGGGCCGCGCCAACGAACAGTCCCTGCTCAAGGAAAGCTTCATCGTCATTATTCTGGGGTTCGCCCTGATCATCGGCAGCCTCGTCGGCATCGTGATCACCTGGCAGACCCTGAGGGGCGCGATCTTCGCCAACATCAAGGAGTTCGCGAGCCTCCGTGCGCTCGGGGTCTCCATGGGCTCCTTGCGGCGCGTGGTCATGGAGCTGAGCTTCTGGGTCGGCATCGCGGGCCTTGGCCTTTGCGCCGCCCTGACCTGGGGCGTGGCCATCCTGGCCGGGCTAGGCGGATTGCCGATGTCCTTCCCTACCTGGTCGGTGATCACGGTCGCGGTGCTGTTGATCGTCGTCGCCATCCTGTCCGGCATGCTCTCCCTGGGCGTGCTCAAGCAGAGCCAGCCGGCGGATCTGCTGCGATGAGCGGACCGTTGTCGAAACCCGGCAAGGCGATCGAGGCGCGGGGGCTGACCAAGCGCTTCCGCACCGGTCGAACCCATATCGAGGTGCTCAAGCATCTGGACTTCGACTGCGACCACGGCGAGGTGACCATGGTCATGGGTCCCTCCGGCTCGGGCAAGTCGACCCTGGTCGCGGCCCTGTCCGGCCTGCTGCGCCCCGACGAGGGAACCGTCATGGCGCTGGGCGAGGACCTCTGGAGGAAATCGGCCGGCAAGATCGACCGGTTCCGTCTCGACAACTGTGGCTTCATTTTCCAGGGCTTCAACCTCTTCCCGGCCCTGACCGCGCTCGAGCAGGTGTCGGTGGTCCTCGGCTACCAGGGCCTGACGAAGTCCGAGGCGCGGGCTCGCGCCAAGATCGCGCTCGACGAAGTCGGCATGGGGCCTCGCATGCATCAGCGCCCGTCCGAACTCTCCGGCGGCGAGAAGCAGCGAGTCGCTATCGCCCGGTGCCTGGCCAAGCAGCCGCGCCTGCTGTTTGCCGACGAGCCGACCTCGGCGCTCGACACCGAAAACGGCATGGTCGTGGTGGGGCTGTTGCAGCGGGCGGCCAAGGAGCATGGCGCGGCGGTCGTGATCGTCACCCACGATCCACGCCTCGAACCCTTCGCCGATCGAATCATCCATATCGAAGACGGGCGCATCCTCGATGACGTCCGCACGCACAAGGACTCTGGCCACGCGGCGCCCGGCGCGCCGGCGAGCCACTAAGGGGAAGACCAATGCTCGGATTTCTGCGCCGTCCCTGGTTCTGGATCCTGATCGCCCTCGTCGTCGTGGGCGGCGGCGGCGTGATGTTCATGGGCGCCAAGGCCAAGGCGGACAAGGAAAAGGCCGCGGCAGCGGCGAAGGCGGCGCCGCCCAGCCCCTACGCCGCGGTCGCCAATGGCAAGGCCGACGTTGAGGGCGGCATCGTGGCGATCGCGGCCCGTTCCGCCGGCATCGTCCGCACCGTCTATGTCCAGGAAGGCGACATGGTCACCGCGGGCCAGATCCTCGCCCGCCAGGAGGATGACCAGCAGCGCCTGCAGGTGCAGCGGGCCGCCGCCGAGGTCCGGCAGACTTCCGCGGCCATCGAGGCGACCCAGGTCCAGATCCGCACCGCCCAGCGTGAGTACGATCGCCTGCAGCAACTGGCCGCGACCAACTTCGTGGCGGGGCAACGGCTTGACCAGGCCCGCGATGCGATCGCCACGGCGCAGGCCACCCTGACGGCGCAGCGCGCCGCGGTCGCGACCGCCCAGGCCCGCCTGCGGGAGGCACAGTACAACCTCGAACTGACGATCATCCGCGCGCCTATGGCCGGTCGGATCGTGCGCCGCTACGCCAACCCCGGCGCCGGCGCCTCGACCCTGAACGTCTCGAACATGTTTGAACTGGAGCCGGATACGGCCCGGATCGTGCGTGCCGAGATCGTCGAAGCTTCCATTCCGTCGGTCAGCGTGGGGCAGGAAGTCGAGATCGTGCCCGAGGCGGACGAGACCAAGGTCTACACCGGCCGCGTGCTGCGCCGCGCCGCCATGTTCGGGGCCCGCAAGCTGCAGTCGGACGACCCGTCCGAGCGCAGCGACGAGCGCGTGGTCGAGGTCGTGGTTTCCGCCGACGGCGCGCCGCTGCTCATCGGGCAGAGGGTGCTGGTGAAATTCATGAAACCGGGCCAGCGCGCAGGGGTCCGGCGGCCTGCTTCGCCGGCGGCCGCGCCGACCAAGTAGGCGCTCAACGTCCCTTGAAATCGGGGGTCCGCTTCTCGAGGTGGGCGCTCACCCCCTCGAGGTGGTCGTCCGTCAGGTGCGCCAGCGCCTGGGCGGAGGCCGACATCTCAAGGATCGCCTCGTAGCTGCTCTCGCGCCCCTGACGCAGCAGCGATTTCGCCAGCCGCAACGCCTGCGGCGGTTGCGCGGCGATCCGGCTGGCCGTGGCCAGGGCCTCGTCCATGAGCGCGTCATGGTCGACCACCCGGTTCACGAGGCCCCACGCGGCCGCGGTCCCGGCGTCGATGAGATCGCCCGTGAACAGCAATTCGGCGGCGCGGGCGTAGCCAATGGTACGGGGGAGCAGCCAGGATCCGCCATCCCCGGGGATGATTCCCAGCCTCAGGAAGGGCACTCCGAACCGCGCCCGCTCGGAGGCGATGCGAATGTCGGCCAGGGCCACGAGATCGCAGCCCAGACCCACGGCCGGTCCGTTGACCGCGGCTACCAGCGGGACCTGCAACTCCCACACCGAGCGGACGATCCGGTGGACAATCTTGCGATAGCGCTCGCGAATGGCCATGCCGCCGCCCTCGAACAACTCGCTGCGGGCCTGCATGGCCTTCACGTCGCCGCCGGCGGAGAAGGCCCGTCCGGCGCCTGTGATGACCGCGCAGCGGATGTCGCGGTCGTCGTTGATGCGCTCGCAGAGGTCGCGGAAGGCCTCTCCGTCCTGGATTTCCGGAAGGGCGTTCAGCTTGTCGGGGCGGTTCAGGGTGATGAGACCGAGCGCGCCCCGTCGTTCGAACCGAAGAAAATTATCCGCCATCGCGCCCTCCGCAGCCTCCCTGAGTAGGCCGGAAACGACGTGAGGTTAAGTGCGGGGGGCGGCCTGGTAAGCGCCCGTCCTCGACCCGACAACAAAATAGCCCCGGCCGGGGGGCCGGGGCTTAGGCAGACCTGAGGGAGGAGAACGCCTTCTGGCGGGCGGTTTCCGGATCCGGGCGGAGGTTGGCCCGGAATTAGCCTTGGGCGTAGGCCGCACAGGCGCTGCTGAGCTCCTGGGCGTAGACGCCCCTCTGCGTCGAGTCGGCGATCTTGGCGGAATGACGGGCCT
Organism: Caulobacteraceae bacterium; assembly: GCA_019695035.1. Classification (GTDB taxonomy): domain Bacteria; phylum Pseudomonadota; class Alphaproteobacteria; order Caulobacterales; family Caulobacteraceae; genus JAEZEZ01. The sequence goes on from JAIBAU010000032.1 coordinate 17,716, forward strand.
GACTGCGCAGCTTGTCGGCGCGGTCGTATATGTTGCCCGTGCGGCCCTTGCTCTGCGCCTTCAGATAGGCCTGGAACCCTTCGGCTCCCTGGCCCGCCCCTTCGGCGAGCCCGGTGCAGCGCGCGGCCGCGAGGAACTGGCTGTCCGAAATTCGATCGCCAGCGCTGGCGAATCCGGCGGAGGCGAGGGTGGCGACGGCGGCGATCGAGAGGGTCAAGGCACGCATGGGGTACTCCTGAGTGTTGTTGGCTCCCCGGCAGGGAACGGCCGGACCATCAGCTTTCGGCCTCTCGTACTCAAGTTAAATACTAGAAAGATTCTTTAGAATTACTGCGGTGTAATGTAATGAAATGTTTGTAATCAATTCACAGCTCGGTTATCTATTCGCCATGATTTCGCCGCCGGACAGGCCGCCTGCACCGATCGCCACGCCTTGCGTCAAGGTGTGCATCGTCGACGGGGAAAGCGGGCTGTGCCTGGGTTGCTATCGGACGCTTGAGGAAGTGGCGGGCTGGGGGCGGCTCGAAGAAGATCAACGCCGTGAAATCATGGCCGAGCTGCCAGGCCGTCGTTCACGCATCGATCCTTCAAAACTGGGGCCCGCCTAGGCGCGCCCGCCCGGCGTTCACGCAATGCAAACCCATTGCGGTCATAGTGACATGGCGTCGAGAAGCGGCGTGTGTTCGACGAGTGTCATGCTGAAGTCCGCCGCCATCATCGTCATCGCCGTCGCCTCGTCCCTGGCCGCGGCCCACGCGGTCAGCGTTCTGGACCAGCGGACCAACGCCCTTGAAGCTCGATCGGCCGCTCCCGCGCCGGTCCATGCGTCGGCGGCCAGCGGAGACGCAGCCTCGCTGGTGAAGGCGGCCGACGGGCATTTCTGGGCCGAAGCGACCGTCAACGGGAAGCGCGTGCGGTTCCTGGTAGATACCGGAGCCACGACCGTCGCCCTGACCTCGGCGGACGCGCAGCGGCTCGGCCTCGATCTTGACCGGCTCGACTTCGATCGGCCTGTGATGACCGCCGCCGGCGAAGCCAAGGCCGCGCTCGTCGAGCTTGACTACATCTCGGTGGCCGGCGCCAAGGTGGACAGGGTTCAGGCGCTGGTCCTGAAGGAGGGACTGTCGGCCTCTCTGCTGGGCATGAGTTACCTCGGCCGTCTGTCACGCTTCGAAGCCACGCCGACGGCGCTGATCCTGCGTCCCTAGGCCGCTTGTTCGCGGCGAGCGTCCCGCGCCGCTTCAGCTTCCCGAACTGCTGCAACGGCGCGGTCCACGACCTCGAGACCGGCGCCGGGTTCGATCGACTCCACGGTAAGGATGCGACGGAAGGCGCGGGCGCCGGGCCTGCCGTGCATGAGGCCCAGCATATGGCGACTCATGGCGGCCAGATGCACGCCGTCGTCCAGCTGGGCCTGCATATACGGCCGGTAGGCCTCGATCGCCTGGAAGGGGTCGACATCGGCTGTATCGGCCCCGAAGAAGCGCCGATCGACCATCCCCAGCATCGCAGGCTCGTGATAGGCGGCGCGACCCAGCATCACGCCGTCCAGCCCACGCCTCTCGGCTTCGGCCTGGTCGAGGCCGGTCAAGCCACCGTTCAGGATCACTCGCAACTGGGGCCGCTCGCGCTTGAGGCGGTGGACGAGGGAATAATCCAGGGGTGGAACGTCCCGGTTCTCCTTGGGTGACAAGCCCTTCAACCACGCCTTGCGGGCATGGACGACGAAGTTTGTCACGCCGGCCGCCGCGCACCGGTCGACGAGGTCGAAAAGGGCTGTCTCCGGCTCCTGGTCGTCCACGCCAATGCGACACTTCACGGTGATCGGGACGTCGACGGCGTCCAGCATCGCGCCGACGCAGGCGGCGACCAGGTGCGGTTCACGCATCAGGCAGGCGCCGAAGCGCCCCGACTGGACCCGGTCCGACGGGCAGCCGACATTGAGGTTTACCTCGTCATAGCCAAGGTCCGCCGCGATGCGCGCACTGGCGGCCAGATCCGCGGGCTCGGATCCGCCCAACTGCAGCGCCACCGGATGCTCCACCGGATCGTAGGCCAGCAGCCGGTCCCGGTCGCCGTGCAGCACGGCTCCGGTCGTGACCATCTCGGTGTACAGCAGCGCCTGCCGCGTAAGCGTGCGGTGCAGCGCCCTGCAGTGCCGATCGGTCCAGTCCATCATCGGCGCGACGGACAGGGTGTGGGCGGGTCGGGTCATTGGGCCTGCCTTCTAACGCAAGCTGAAGGCGCAGAGAACCGATGCTGGCCCCGGGCTGCGGGTTGGGGCTAGGCTCTCCCAACTGAGTCCGGGGAGGGACCCATGCCCAGCCTGCCGATCACCTCGATCCTCGTGGGCGTCTGCGCCCTGCTTTCGGTGCTGCTCAGCCTGCCGGTGAGCCTGCGACGGCGGAAGCTGAAGGTGGCGCGCGGAGACGCCGGGGACTCCCAGTTGGGCAACCTGATCCGGGCGCACGGCAATTTCACCGAGTATGCGCCGCTCGGCCTCCTCGCGGTGGGGCTGGTGGAGGCCGGCGGCTGGGATGCGCTGAATGTCTGGGTGGTAGGCGGCCTGCTGGTGGGCGGTCGCCTGCTCCACGCCTTCGGCATGTGGGCGGGCTCCGTGCCGCTGAAGGCGCTCGGCACGCTCATGACCCATTCCAGCTTCATCGGCTCGGGCCTGATGCTCCTGGCGTCGGCGCTCCTTCAGGCGAGCCCCGGCGGCCTCTAGACCCTCTGCGAGATGGCGCCCAGCGTCATGGCGCGCGCGTTGAGGTCCTCGATGAGGCTGCGGCACAGTTCGCGTGCGCCGACCGGATAGGCATCGCCGCCGTTGGCGATCTCTTCGGCTTGGCGGGCGACGGCGAGCAGGGCCGTTTCGAGGGCGTCGACCTGCTCTCGGGCCAGCAGGCGGGCCTCCTGCTGCAGGCGCTTGATCCGCTCGGCGTTGGTCTCTGGGCGGCGCATCAGGTTGTAGACCTCGCTGTCGCCCACCGGATGGGGCAGGTCGGGGACGATCGTGAGGTGATGGGGCGTACGCTTGGACTGGGGAGGCATATCCGTTTCCCTGCTGGCGGCGCCGTGGCCGCTCCACATCTAGGCCAATGCGCAGGACTCGCTCGCGTTCCCGTGATGCGACACGCGGGAACCTTGTGTGTTTCCCACGCGACACTGCGCCGAGGCCCGGGAATCATGCTCACCTTTGCAGGCGCGCGAGGGGGGATGGGTCCATGAACAAGGAACGCCTGCTGGCTTTCAGCGACGGGGTGCTGGCGGTCATCATCACCATCATGGTGCTGGAACTGCATGCGCCCGAAGACGCCAGCCTGTCGGCCCTGCACGCGGCCCTGCCGACCCTGCTGAGCTATATCCTCAGCTTTCTCTACGTGGCCATCTACTGGGTGAACCACCACCACATGATGTATGTGGTGAAGCAGGTGAACGGGGCCGTGCTGTGGGCCAACATGGCCCTGCTGTTCTTCCTGTCCCTGGTGCCTTTCACCACGAACTGGCTGGGGGAGACCGAGGGCGCCATGTGGCCGACGGTCGTCTATGGCCTTTCCTTGCTTGCGCCGGCGCTGGCCTACTACGTGCTGCAGACGCTGCTGATCCGGCTGCACGGACAGGAGCACGTCCTGAAGCGCGCGATCGGCGGGGATTGGAAGGGGCTTGTCTCGCCCCTGCTATACTTGGCCGGCATCGGCCTGAGCTTCGTGGAGCCCCGCGTCGGCCAGGCCTTTTACGTCGCGGTCGCGCTGATCTGGTTGCTGCCCGATCCGCGCATCGAACGCGTGGTGCGCGAGGCCTGAGGCTTCACGCAGGCGCCGGTAGGGCGACCCGAAACGGCTAGGCCGGCCTGGCGGTTTCGCGCTCCCGGAAGTCTCTGGAGCCGTCATCGTCCGCCGGACAGCGTTCGACGTCCTCGACGCGGGCCCCGGTCGGGCCGGTGCGGCAGGCCTGCACGAGGCGGTCGATGGCGGCCGGGTCGCCGATGGCGAGGATTTCGACGCTCCCGTCCGTCAGGTTGCGCACCCAGCCGCACAGTCCCA